>CAYORM010000014.1:0-59011 GCA_964406375.1 uncultured Mycobacteriaceae bacterium
GAAGAAGGTCAGCGTCAGTCCGAACAGGATCGAGATCCGGAAACCATAGATCAGCCGCGCGACGACGTCGCGGCCCTGATCGTCGGTGCCGAGCCAGTTCTCCGCCGAGGGTGGCGATGGCGCCGGCACCGTCAGATCGTAATTGATCGTGCGATAGGAGAAGGGGATCAACGGCCAGATCGCCCAGCCGCCCTCCTCGATCAGCTCCCGGACATAGGGGTCACGGTAATCGGCCTCGGTCGCGAACTCCCCGCCGAAGGTCGTCTCGGGATAGGCGTTGAAGACCGGGAAGTACAGCTCGCCCCCGTACTGGACGACGAGCGGCTTGTCGTTGGCGATGAACTCCGCGAACAGCGTGACCAGGAAGAGCGCGAGGAAGAGGCGCAGCGACCACAGGCCGCGCTTGTTCGCCCGGAAATTGGCGATCCGCCGCCGGTTGAGCGGCGACAATCGGAACCAGCCCGCCCCCGGCGCGCGCACGTTCCCGGGCTCACCCGCCCCGGCGGCTGCCACCTCACCCATTGCGCGCCTCGAAGTCGATGCGGGGATCGACGATGGTGTAGGTGATGTCCTCGATCAGCTTCATCGCGAGCCCGAGCAGCGTGAAGAAGTAGAGCGTTGCGAACATGACCGGGTAATCGCGGTTCACAGCCGCCTCGAATCCCAGAAGGCCGAGCCCGTCGAGCGAGAAGATCACCTCGATGAAGACGGCGCCGGTGAACAGCACGCCGACGAAGGCGCCGGGGAAACCGGCGATCACGATCAGCATCGCATTGCGGAAGACGTGGCGGTAGAGGACCTGCCGCTCTGACAGCCCCTTCGCCCGCGCGGTCAGCACGTACATCTTGCCGATCTCGTCGAGGAAGGAGTTCTTCGTCAGCATCGTCAGCGTCGCGAAGCCGCCGATCACCATCGCGGTTACCGGCAGCACGAGATGCCAGAGATAGTCGAGGATCTGCTGCCACCAGGGCATGAAGGCCCAGCCATCCGAGACCAGCCCGCGCAGCGGGAACCAAGCGAAATACCGCCCGCCGGCGAACAGCACGATCAGCAGCATCGCGAACAGGAAGCTGGGGATCGCGTAGCCGACGACGATGGCGCCGGAGGTCCAGACGTCGAAGCGCGAGCCGTCGCGGACCGCCTTCCTGATGCCCAGCGGGATCGAGATCAGATAGGTGATCAGCGTCGTCCACAGGCCGAGCGAGATCGAGACCGGCATCTTCGACACGACGAGGTCGAAGACGCTGGCCGCCCGGAAGTAGGAGCGCCCGAAATCGAAGGTGAGGAAGTTCCCCATCATCAGCAGGAAGCGCTCGACCGGCGGCTTGTCGAAACCGAACTGCCGCTCGATCTCGGCGATGAAGCGCGGGTCGAGCCCCTGGGCGCCGCGGTAGCGGCTGCTCTCGCCGCCGCCGCCGAGCATCGATGAATCCTGCAGCTGCGGCGCCACGTCGCCGCCACCGCCGCTGATCCGGTCGGTCGCCGACCCGCCGATCCCCTGGATCTGCGCGATCACCTGCTCGACCGGCCCGCCGGGCGCGAACTGCACCACGACGAAATTGATCACCATGATGCCGAACAGCGTCGGGATGATCAGCAGGAGACGCCGGATGATGTAGGCGAGCATGCCCCGGTTCAGCCTCGCCGGTTGCCGGGCAGAGCCGCGGTGTTGCTGTCGTCATACCACCAGGTGGATGGGAAGCCGGTACCGAAGCGCGGCTTGGTCGCCGGTCGGTCGAACATGTCCCAATAGGCCAAGCGGTAGGCGTCATTGTAGTAGGTCGGGATCGACAGCCACTGCCACAGCAGGTAGCGGTCGAGCGCCCGGGTCGAGGCCACGACCTCCTCCCAGCGCCGCGCGGCGACCACTGTCTCGACCAGCGCGTCGATCACCGGGTCCTTGATTCCGGTCATGTTCTCGTCGCCGCGCTGGTCGGCATGCTCGGACTTCCAGACGCTGCGCAGCACCGAGCCCGGCGGGTAGAACACGTTGAAGCCGGTATAGACGAGGTCGAAATCGAATTCGTCGGTCCGGTTGATGTATTGCGGCACATCGAGCAGCCGCGGCCGGGCACGAATGCCGCCACGCTGGAAATTGGCCACCAGCCCGTTGATCACCTTCTCGATCGCCGGTGAGACGAAGATGATCTCGAAATCCATCTTCAGCCCGGTGGCGGCCTCGGTCAGCACCCCGTCCACGACCTCCCAGCCGGCGGCGGCGAAGAGCTCGTTCGCCCGGCGTAGATTGGACCGGATGTTGCCGGAGCCATCGGTGGTCGGCGGCTGCCACGGCTCCTCGAAGATCCGCGGATCGATCTGGTCACGGAAGCGCTCGAGGATCTCGCGCTCGGCCCCTTCGGGCACGCCGCGCGCCGCTAGCTCGCTGTTCGGGAAGTAGCTGTCGACGCGCTTATAGAGCCCGTAATGGATCGTCCGCTGCGCCGTCTCGAAATCGTAGAACTGCGCCAGCGCCTCGCGCACCCGCACGTCGCGGAACTGCGGGCGGCGCAGGTTGAACAGGAAACCGACGAAGCCCGCCGGCTCGTCGTCCGGGATTTCCTCGAGGATGAGCCGTCCATCCTCCACCGCCGGCAGCCCCTCGAATCCCGTCGCCCATTCCTGGCTCGAATAGACGTCGGTGTAGTCGACCGCACCGGCCTTGAAGGCCTGCATCTCCACCGTCGGGTCGCGATAATAGTCGTAGGTGATGCGATCGAAATTTCCGGTGCCGCGCATCGTCGGCAGGTCCCGGCCCCAGTAGTCCTCGACCCGCTCATAGCTGATCGACCGGCCGGCATCGACACTGGCGATCCGGTACGGCCCGCTGCCCAGCGGCGGGTCGAGCAGTGGCTCATCAAATTCCCGCCCCTCCCACCAATGCTTGGGGAAGATCGGCCAGGTTCCGAGCACCAGTACGATCTCGCGATTGGCGATATCCGGCTTTCGGCGGATCCGCACCCGGCGCTCGTCGAGCGCCTCGATCGTGTCGACATCGACATAGAAGCGTGCCGGGAAGCGCGGCGCGCCCTTGTCGCGCAGGATCTCGTGGGTGAAGACGACATCGGCCGCCGTGATCGGCGTGCCGTCATGGAAGCGCGCCTCCTCGCGGATCGTATAGATCGCCTCCATCCAGTCGGGCGCCAGCTCGAAATGCGCGGCGGTCTCGGCGTAATAGGCGATCAGGCTCTCATCGGCCGAATGAACCAGCAGTGAGTCATAGATCGCATCGACCCCCACCGCCGGCGTGCCGCGCACGATGTAGGAGTTCAGGCTGTCGAAGGTGCCGACGGTGGAGAGCCGCAGCGTCCCGCCCTTCGGCGCGTCGGGATTCACATAGTCCCAATGCGTCATGTCGGCGGGGTATTTCGGAGCCTCACCGAACATGGTGATGCCATGCAGCGGGCCGCCGGGCACCGGTGCGTCAGCCGCTTCCTGTGCCCAGACCCGGCCGCCGGGCACATGCCGTATGATCGGTATCCCGGCTGCGGTGGCCAGGGCCGCCTTGGTCAGGTCGCGCCGCGTGAAACGCATTCCCTCTTACTCCCTGCTTCGTCAGCCGCCGGTGCCCGCCGCGACATCGCGCGCCGGGTCGATCCACCAGGTCGGCTGGAAGGCGATGCCATTGCCATAACCGAAGTCGCGCGTCGGCTGCCGCTCGGGAAAGCCGAAGCGGTTCCAGTAGGCGATCCAGACATCAGTGTTGCGCCAATGCGGGACCGCGTATCGCCCCCACAGCAGCACGCGGTCGAGCGCCCGGGTCGCGGCCTGCTTGGTCTCGAGATCCGGGGCGGCGACGATCAGCGAAATCAGCGCGTCGACCACCGGATCGGCGACGCCCATCAGATTGGCCGAGCCGGGCACGGAGGCCGCCGCCGACCCGTAATAGGAGCGCAGCTCCTGCCCCGGCGGCGGAAAGAAGGTGAAGGCGAAGGACACGACGTCGAAATTGAACGTGTCCATGCGCGCCTGGAACTGGGCCGTGTCGACGGTGCGGAGCCGCGCGTCGATGCCGATCTGGCGCAGCCGGTCCACCCAGGGCTGGGTCAGCCGCTCCATCACCATCGAGGACAGCAGGATCTCGAAGCCGAGCCGCTCGCCCGTTTCGGCGTTCACCATCCGCCCGTCCCGCTGTTCCCATCCCGCCTCTGCGAGGAGGTCGATCGCCCGTCGGATGTGTGCGCGCATCTGGCCGGAGCCGTCGGTCACCGGCAGGGTGAAGGGCTCGTCGATCACCGCATCGGGGATGCGGCCGCGGAACCGCTCCAGGATCTCCCGCTCCAGCCCTTCCGCGACGCCGGACTGGCTGTAGCCCCGGGCGTTGAAATGGCTCGTCATCCGCTCATAGAAGCCGAAGAACAGCGTGCGCTGCACCCATTCGAAGTCATAGAGCCAGCCGAGCGCCTCGCGCACCCGGATGTCGTCGAAAGGCGGACGGCGGGTGTTGAAGAAGAAGCCCTGCAGGCCGCGCGGGCTTTCCGCCGGCAGTGTCAGCTTGACGAGCCGGCCTTCGGCGACCGCGGGGATGTCATAGCCGGTTGCCCAGAACAGCGAGGTGAACTCCTGCCGGAAGTCGGAGGCCCCGGCCTTGAACGCCTCGAACTCGGCGTCGCGGTCGCGATAGTAGTCGTAGCGGATGCGGTCGAAGTTCCACAGGCCGCGATTCACCGGCAGATCGGCGCCCCAGTAATCCTCGACCCGCTCCCAGACCAGCGTCCGCCCCTGCTCGGCCGAAACGAGGCGATAGGGGCCGCTGCCCAACGGCAGCTCCAGCGTGCCCCGCGCGATGTCGCGGCCTTCGGCCTCCCACCAGTGCCGCGGCAGGACGGACAGACCGGCGATCTGGACCAGCGGCTTCAGCGTGCCGGTCGTCGCAAAGTCGAAGCGGACGCGATGGGTGTCGACCGCGCTGGCCGCGACGATATCGTCATAGAAGCTGCGCAGGAACGGGTTGCCATGCGTGCGCACCGCCTCGAAGCTCCAGACCACATCCGCGGCGGTGATCGGCGTGCCGTCATGGAACCGCGCCTCGGGGCGCAGCGTGAACTCCGCCCAGGCGGCATCATCCGGATAACGCACGCTCTCGGCCAGCAGCCCATAATAGACGCCCGTCTCGTCCTGGCTCTGGACCATCAGGCTGTCATGGAGCAGCCCGAGCGAGCGCGGCGGCTCGCCGATCGGGAGTGCGTTCAGCGTGTCGAAGGTGCCGACCGTCGACAGGGTCAGCACGCCACCCTTGGGGGCGTTCGGATCGGCATAGGCGAAATGCTCGAAATCAGCCCGATAGCCCGGCTCGCCGAACTCCGTCACCGCATGGGTGACGGTCTCGGCCGTGGCTGACGGCGAGACCGCCGTCAAGGCCGCCGCGCAGCACCAGGCGATAGCGACGGCAAGCTTGCGGGTCGGGAACGACAGGATCCTTCGGAGCATCACGCCTTCCGGGGCCGCGGACGGATCAAGTGTAGGTCAAACGCCGGCGATGCGCGAGGCATGCCGGGCGCTCCGCCGCTTCGGCCGTCGACCACGGTACCGGATGCGTCTATACACGAAGATGCTATATCCGTTCGGATACAGGAAGGCATGATGCGTCTTCGCCGGCTCGCCCGTGCTGCCGTGGTCATCGGCGTGATGGCGGCCGCCGCCGCGCCGGCACAGGAGCCGGCCGGCGAGGCGCCGCTCCTGGTCTTCGCCGCCGCGAGCCTCTCGGATGCCTTCAAAGCGGTCGGCGCGGCCTGGGCGGCGGACGGACACCCGCCACCGGTCTTCTCCTTCGCCGCCTCCTCCCTCCTCGCCCGGCAGATCGCGGCCGGGGCACCCGCCGCCCTTTTCGCCTCGGCGGACGAGGCCTGGATGGATGCCCTGGCGGCCGAGGATCTCATCGTACCGCAGACGCGCACGGACCTTCTCGGCAATGCGCTGGTGCTGGTTGCGCCCGCCGATGCGGCGACGGAACCCGTCACGATCGGTCCCGGGCTCGACCTTGCGGCGCTGCTCGGCGCGGACGGACGGCTGGCGATCGGCGATCCGGCGCATGTGCCGGCCGGCCGCTACGCGCGAGAGGCGCTGGCGCATCTCGATCTCTGGGGCGCGGTCGAGAACCGTCTCGCACCCGCCGACAATGTCCGCGCCGCGCTCGCGCTCGTGGCGCAGGGCGAGGCGCCGCTCGGCATCGTCTATGCGACGGATGCGGCGATCGACCCCGCCGTCATCGTGCTCGGCATCTTTCCCGCGGAAAGCCATCGGCCGATCACCTATCCCGTCGCCCTCCTCCGCGAGGCGGAGGGCGATGCGGCAGCGGGCGCCTTCCTCGATTTCCTGACCGGGGACGAAGCAGCCGCGATCTTCGCGCGCTACGGCTTCGTCACGGACTGACGGGCGGGCGGATGGCCGGGTGGATCGGTGAGACCGAGCGCGAGGCGCTCCTCCTCAGCCTTGAGATCGCCGCGACGGCGGTGGCGATGTCGCTGCCTTTCGCCGTTCTGGCGGCGTTGCTGCTCGGTCGCGGCCGCTTTCCGGGACGAACGCTCATCGACGGCATCGTCCATCTGCCGCTCGTCCTGCCGCCGGTGGTCGTCGGCTATCTCCTGCTCGTCACCTTCGGCCGGCGCGCCCCGCTCGGCGCCTGGTTGTGGGAGACCTTCGGGATCCAGTTGATCTTCACCTCGACCGGGGCGGCGCTGGCCGCGGCGGTGGTGACCTTCCCCTTCCAGGTCCGGGCGATCCGCCTGTCGGTCGAGGCGGTCGATCGCGGCCTTCTGGATGCGGCGCGCTCGCTCGGCGCGGGACCGGTCGATGCCTTCCTCACCGTCACGCTGCCGCTGATGCTGCCCGGGATCATCGCGGGGGCGGTCACCGCCTTCTCGGCGGCGCTTGGCGAGTTCGGCGCGATCATCACCTTCGCCTCCAACATCCCCGGCGAGACCCGCACCCTGCCGCTGGCGATCTACACCGCGATCCAGACGCCGGGCGGCACGGAGGCCGCGGCCCGTCTCGTCGTATTGGCGATCGCGCTCGCGCTCGCCGGGCTGGTGCTCGCGGACCAAGCCGGCCGCGCGGTCCGGCGTATGCTCGGTCAACGTTGATCGATGTCGGTGACATTCGCCGCATCGGCCCGACTCGGCGCCTTCACCCTCGACGCGGCCTTCGAGACGCCGGGCGGCGTCACCGGCATCTTCGGTCCTTCGGGTTCGGGCAAGAGCACCATCCTTGCCGCCATTGCCGGGCTGATGCGGCCCGACCGGGGGTGCATCCGGGTCAACGGCACGGCCTTCCTCGACACCGACCGCCGGATCGACCTGCCGCCCCGCGCCCGGCGCTGCGGGCTCGTCTTCCAGGACGGTCGCCTGTTTCCGCATCTGTCGGTCCGCCGGAACCTCTTCTACGGTCATCGCCGCTCGCCGCGCCGCGACCGCGTCGATCCCGAGGCGGCCATCGCCGCGATCGGCCTGGGCGGCCTGCTCGAGCGGCGGCCGCATGCGCTCTCGGGCGGCGAGCGGCAGCGTGTGGCGCTCGGCCGGGCGCTGCTCGCCGCCCCCGACCTCCTGTTGATGGACGAGCCGCTCGCCGCCCTGGACGGCCCGCGCAAGGCGGAGATCCTGCGCCACATCGAGACGGTGCGGGCGCTGCATCGGGTGCCGATCCTCTATGTCTCGCACGCCTTCGACGAGATCGTGCGCCTTGCCGACCATCTCGTGCTGGTCGAGGGGGGACGGGTGATCGAGGCAGGACCGATCGAGGCCGTGTCGCGCCGCCCCGCGGCCGCGCGCCTGCTCGGCGCCGAGGAGGCGAGCGCCGTCGTCGCGGGCCGTGTCGCGGGCCATGACGAGACCCATGCGCTGAGCCGGATCGCCCTTCCCGGCGGGGATGTCTTCGTGCCGCGTCTGCCACGTCCGCCGGGCGAGACGGTTCGCATCCGCATCCGCGCCCGCGATGTCGCGCTGGCGACCGGGCCGCTGCCGGGCTACACGGCGCTGAACCGGCTGCGCGGGACAATCGTCGCGCTCGACGCCACGGCGCCGGGGCGCGTCACGGCGACGATCGAGCTCGCGCCCGGCGCCGCGTTGCTCGCCGCCGTCACCGCCCTGTCGGTCGAGCGGCTCGGCCTGCGCCCGGGGCTCGCGGTCACCGCCGTCGTGAAGAGCGTGACCCTCGGGGCCGCGACCGAAGGGCCGTGGCACGGCGACGGCGACGGGTCCGGGGATGGCGGCGCATGAGACCGAGCCTCTCGCTGCGCATCGAGGTCGCCGGGCGGCGGATCGGCCCCGGCAAGATCGCCCTGCTCGAGGCTATCGACCGCGAGGGCTCGATCAGCGGCGGAGGACGGGCTCTCGGCATGTCCTACAGGCGTGCTTGGCTGCTCGTCGACGCGATCAATGCCAGCTTCGCCCAGCCCGCCGTCCTGACCCGTCCCGGCGGGCGGCATGGCGGCGCATCGCTGACCGGCTGGGGGCGCGAGCTCATCGCCCTCTATCGCAGCACCGAACGCCGCGCGGCACGTGCCGCCGAAGCACCGCTCGCCCGGCTGGCCGCCGAAGCCCGACCGGCCCCGAGCGGCGAGGACTGAAAAATCGCGCCCGCCGCCGATCGCGCGGGAAGGGTTCAGGGCCGGCAGGCGTATACAGGGCATGATCGCGCGCAGACCGCCCCTCGACGTGACGGCCGAGCTTCCGGCGCTCCGGCGCTATGCGCTCGTCCTGACGCGGGATGGTGCCGAGGCCGAGGACCTCCTCCAGGACGCGCTGCTGCGCGCCGAGGACCGGCGTGACACCTGGCGCCCCGGCACGGCACTGCGGCCATGGCTGATGGCGATCCTGCACAACACTCATGTGTCGCGGCGGCGCCGGGCCGAGTCGGCACTCCGCCGGGAGGCCGCGGCGGGCGAACTCGCCCCCGTCCGCGCCGAGCCGCGCCAGGAGGAGCTGGTGCTGCTCGGTCAGGTGGGACGGGCGCTGATGGACCTGCCGGAGGAGCAGCGGGAAGCGTTGCTGCTCGTCGCCGTCGAAGGGCTGAGCTACCCCGAGGCCGCGGCAGTGCTGGGCGTGCCGGCCGGTACGCTGATGTCGCGCCTGTCACGCGGCCGGGCGGCGCTGCGCGCGCGCTTCGACGCCGCTGCCGATCCGCGTCCCGGACCGGCGCTGCGGCTGGTGGAGGGTTCGTGATGGAGGAGAGAACGATCCCGGGCGGTGGGGCGGGGACCATCGGCGAGGACGATCTGCTCGCCTATGTCGACGACCAGCTCGATCTGAGGCGGCGCATCCAGGTCGAGACTTGGCTGCAGGCTCATCCCGCCGCCGCGGCCCGGGTGATGGCCGATCTGCGGCTGCGTCACCAGATGCGGCTCGAGGTGACCAGCCTCGTCCCGCCGATCTCGGCGGAGAGCTATGCCGGCGCGCGCCGCCTGGCGCGGCGGCTGCGCTGGCGTTCGATGGCGCAGCGCATGCGCCGGGTCGCGGCGATGGCGCTCGTCGCCGCCGGCGGCTGGGTCGCCCATCAGGCGATCGTCGGCGCCGGCGTCCCCATCGTCTCGGCATCGCCCGCCCTGCCCGTCTTCGCCGAGGCGGCGGTCGCGGCCCATGCGCTGTGGACGGGCATGCCGACCGATCCCGCCGACGGCCCGGCCTTGATGGCCGAGGCCGAGGCCGAGGCCGGTGTCGACCTGCCGGATCTGCCCGAGGGATGGGAGGTCCTGGCGGTGGCGATGGCGCCGCAGGCACAGGGGCCGACGGTCGAGCTCGCGATCCTCGCCCCGGGGCTGGGGCGGGCGACGCTGCGCGCCGCCGTGGCGGAAGACGGCTTCGTGGTCGAGGAGCCGAGCGCCGCGCGGATCGGCGGCACCGGCATCGCAACCTGGCGCTACGGCCGCCAGCTCTACGCGCTGTGTGCCGAGGCCGAGCCGCCCGCGGTGCTCAGCGCCGCCCGCACCCTCGCGGCCAGCCTGCTCTGAACCCATATCTGAAACGGAGACTTGAGAGAGATGGCATCCAACATGCCTCATGAGCGCCTCTCCCGCGGGTGGGGCGCCACGCACATCGACGCGGCGGCCTTCGACGAGGGCCTGCGCCGCCACATGCAGCGCGTATTCACCTATATGGGCCTCGGCCTGGTGATGACCGGCCTCGTGGCCTTCATCGTCGCCAACACGCCGGCGCTCTACGTGCCGATCTTCGGCACGCCGCTGCGCTGGGTGGTGATGCTGGCGCCGCTCGGCTTCGTCTTCTTCCTGTCCTTCCGCATCCATGCCATCTCGGCGGCGACGGCCCAGGCGGTCTTCTGGGCGTTCTGCGCCGCGATGGGCCTGTCGCTCTCGGCGATCTTCCTGGTGTTCACCGGCACCTCGATCGCCCGGGTCTTCCTGATCACCGCCGTGATGTTCGGCGCGATGGCGCTGTGGGGCTACACCACCCGCACCGACCTCTCCCGCTTCGGCTCCTTCCTGATGATGGGCCTTGTCGGGCTGGTCATCGCGATGCTGGTGAACATCTTCCTCGGCTCGTCGACGCTGCAGTTCGTCGTCTCGGTGATCGGCGTCCTGGTGTTCACCGGCCTCACCGCCTGGGACACGCAGCGGATCAAGGAGACCTATGCCGAGAATTTCGACAGCGAGAGCGCCGGCAAGCTCGCGGTGCTCGGTGCGCTGTCGCTCTATCTGAACTTCATCAACCTCTTCCAGTTCCTGCTCAGCCTGATGGGCCAGCAGGAGGAGTAATCGAATGAATCAGGACGAACGGCGCATCATCGACGAGCTCTTCGGCAAGCTCGCCGCCGTCGAGCGGGACGGCCCCGTCCGGGATGCCGAGGCTGAGCGCTACATCGCCGAGCGCGTCGCCCGCCAGCCGGCCGCCCCCTACTACCTCGCGCAGACCGTCCTGGTGCAGGAGCAGGCGCTCGAAGCCGCGCAGGCGCGTATCGAGGAGCTGGAAGCCCGGGCCGAGCGTGCCTCGGGCGGCGGCTTCCTCGGCGCCCTGTTCGGCGGTGGTCGCGAGACACGGCGCCATCCGCCGCGCGCGGCACGGCCGGCCCCCGGCGGCTGGTCCGGCCAGCGGCCGGGTGGCGGCCGGATGGGTGGCGGCGCCGTGCCGGCCGGCGGCGGCTTTCTGGCCGGGGCGATGCAGACCGCCGTCGGCGTCGCTGGCGGTGTCCTCATCGGCAGCATGATCGCCGACGCGCTGACCGGCGATGCCGGCGCGGCCGAACTCGATCCCGTCGGCGGTGATCCCGGGCTGGACCCGGGCGGCGGCTTCGAGGATGCTGGCTTCGACGGTGGCTTCGACTTCGGCGACGGTTTCTGACGGGGTCGTCGCGGCGGAGCTGCCTCGCCCCTTCCCGGTTCCGGGCCGCCTGACCGGCGGTCCGGCCGGTCGTCTCGGACAAGCCCGGATGGCAACGTGGACGAACTCACCGCGACGGTCGCGGCCTTCATTTCGACGAACCGCGACTGGGCCGGGCCGATCCTCTTCCTGCTCGCCTTCGCCGAATCCCTCGCCGTAATCAGCCTCGTCGTCCCGTCCACGGCATTGCTGGTCACGACCGGCGCGCTGATCGGCGCCGGGCTCGTCGACCCAATCCCGGCGATCGTCGGCGCGGCGCTCGGCGCCGTCCTCGGTGACGCCGTCTCCTTCTGGATCGGCCGCTGGCTGGGGCCGCGCACGCGCGGCATCTGGCCGTTCCGCCAGAAGCCCCATCTTCTCGCCCAGGGCCGGCTGTTCTTCCGCCGCTGGGGCTGGGCCTCCATCATGATCGGCCGGTTCTTCGGCCCGCTGCGTGCGGTGGTTCCGCTGGTCGCCGGCATGATGCGGATGCCCGAGCGCATCTTCCAGCTAGCGAATGTGCTCTCGGCGGTGATCTGGGTGCCGCTGATGTACGCCCCGGGATGGCTCGGCCTCGAATCGGTCGGCGGCGCCTCGGCGCTCGGCAGCGAGCTGCTGCTGGTCGTCGGTCTCGTGCCGATCGCCTTCGGCGTCCTCCTCGTCTACCTCGCCGGGCGCATGATCATGCGGTCCGAACGGCCGAGGGGCGGCCGGCGGATCGTCCGCCCTCCCAGCGAATCCTCGGCGAGCCCGCCCCCGCGCTCCTCATGACCGATCTGCCCGACACCGCGCCGGCCCAAGACCGGTCGCAGGACGGCCCTCCGCCACAGGCCGAGCACGCGCTCAGCTCCCTTCTCAGACGCACCCTGCGCGATGTTCCGGGCGAGCGCATCCCGGTCGGCGCCCTCATCGACGCACTCGGCGACCGGGCCTATGGCGCGCTGCTCCTGCTCTTCGCCGCGCCGAACGCACTGCCCATGCCGCCCGGCACCTCCGCCATACTCGGGGCGCCGCTGCTCTTGATCGCCTGGCAGCTCATGCTCGGCTACGCGCAGCCCTGGTTTCCCGGCTGGATGCGCAACCGCACGCTGCGGCGCAGCGACCTCGAGGCGATGCTCGACCGGCTGTTGCCCTGGATCGCCCGGGTTGAGCGCTTGGCGCGCCCCAGGCTGGCGATCCTGACCGGATGGGCGGGCGAGCGCATCATCGGCGCGATCACGCTGGCGCTGGCGATCATCCTCTTCCTGCCGATCCCGCTCGGCAACATGCTGCCCGCCCTGGCCATCTGCGTGTTCGGCCTCGCACTGCTCGAGAAGGATGGCATCGCCGCCCTGCTCGCGACCGTGATCGCGGCGGTCAGTCTCGCTGTCGTCTGGGCGGTCATTTTGGTCGCGGTAAAGGCTACCATCCTGATCGTGCACGAATGGATCCTCTCCGGCTAACGCCATGCTCCTGGAAATCGCGGTCGTTCTCGGCCTCGTCCTGATCAACGGCTTCTTCGCGATGTCGGAACTCGCGGTGGTCTCCTCGCGCCGCGCCCGGCTCCAGCAGCTCCGCGACGAAGGCAGCCGCGGTGCCGCCATCGCCCTCGAACTCGCCGCCGATCCGACCGGCTTTCTGTCGACGGTGCAGGTCGGCATCACGCTGGTCGGCATCCTCGCCGGCGCCTATAGCGGCGCGACACTGTCCGAGCCCCTCGCCGGTCTGCTAGCCGGGCTGCCCGGCATCGGCACCTATGCCCCGACGGTGGCCTTCATCCTCGTCGTCGTCGCCACGACCTACGCCTCGCTGATCATCGGCGAGTTGGTGCCGAAACGGCTGGCGCTCGCCAATGCCGAGCGCATTGCGATCGCCGTCGCCCGTCCGATGCGGCTGCTCGCGACCATCGGTGCCCCGATCGTCTGGTTCCTGCGGACCTCGACCGAACTCGTGCTGCGGCTGCTGCGGGTCCGGCCGAAGGCGGAAGAGGTGGTCTCACAGGAGGAGATCCAGCTGATGATCGCCGAAGGCGCCGAGCGCGGCGTCTTCGAGAAGGCAGAGCATGCGATGATCGAAGGGGTCATGCGCTTCGCCGACCGCTCGGTTCGCGCGATGATGACGCCGCGCTTCGAGGTCGAATGGCTGCCGATCGACGCCTCGCTGACCGATCTCAAGACCCGCATCGCCCAGACCGGCCATTCCCGCTACCCGCTGTGCCGCGGCTCGATCGACGAGGTGGTGGGCATCGTCCAGGCGAGCGACGTGCTGCGGGCCCTGCCCGACGAGGAGGGGGCGACCGCCCCCGCCGTCGCCAGCCTCGCCCGCGAGCCTCTGTTCATCCATGAGAGCACCCGGGCGCTGCGGTTGCTCGAGATGTTCCGCGACACCCCGACCCGCTTCGCCGTCGTCGTCGACGAATATGGCGGCGTGCAGGGGATCGCCACCCTCAACGACATCCTGACGTCGATCGCCGGCGAGTTCCCGGACGCGGCCGACCGGAAGGACCCCAACATCGTCCGGCGCGGCGATGGCAGCTTCCTCATCGACGGCATGACGCCGGTCGACGAGGTCGCCCATCTGCTGGGCTTGCGAAGCTTGCGCGATGAGGACGGACGGGAGGACGATTACGAGACGCTCGCCGGCTTCATGCTGTGGCGGCTCGGCCATCTGCCGGAGATCGCCGAGACGCTGGAATGGAAGGGCCTGCGTTTCGAGGTGGTCGACCTCGACGGCAGGCGGATCGACAAGGTGCTGGTCAGCGGTCTGCCCGGCGCGGCGGCAGATTCGGCAGACCGCAGCGACATCTGAGGGAGTGGGATCATGGGTCTGAGCGGTTTCAAACTGTTGCTGGTCGTTGGCGTCGTCGCGGTGCTGTTCCTGCCGACGCTCGTCAAGCGCAGCCAGGGCCTGACGGTGGCCTTCGACCAGCTGCGCGCCCGGTTGAGCGGCGAGCCGC
This sequence comes from uncultured Mycobacteriaceae bacterium, assembly GCA_964406375.1. Classification (GTDB taxonomy): domain Bacteria; phylum Pseudomonadota; class Alphaproteobacteria; order DSM-16000; family Inquilinaceae; genus CAYORM01. The sequence continues at coordinate 14,239 of CAYORM010000014.1, forward strand.
TGCCGGAGCCGGTCCAGATCGACATCCCCGCCGAGGCGGCGCGGCCGCGCTTCGCCGAGCGTCTGGGCGGCTGGATCGGCCGGCTGATCCATCGTCGCGGCCGCGCCTCGCGGGCCTGAACCCTACCCGCGGCACCGCCGGCGCAGGGCTGGGCCGCGCAACCGGGCGTTGACCACCCCGCCCCGCCTCCCGGATCGTGCGGCGCCTGGCGAATGGAGAGGCTCGCATGACCAGCTGTCGTTTCACCGTCTGCGGCATCCCCGAGATCGGCACCTTCCGGGCCGAGAAGGTGACGCATGTCGTCTCGATTGCCGATCCCGGCACGCCGGTCGAGACCTACTTCCTCGACTACGACCCGCATCACCGCCTCGACCTGCGGTTTCACGACATCATCGAGGAACGGCCGGGCGAGATCGCGCCGCAGCGCGCCGATATCGAGACGATCCTGGCCTTCGGCGAGGAGATGGCGCGCCACGGCACGAGCCTGCGCCACCTGCTCGTGCACTGCCACATGGGCGTCTCGCGCTCGACGGCCGCCATGGCGATGCTGCTCCTCCAGCGCATGCCCGGCCGCGAGGAGGAAGTCGTCGAGACGGTGACCTCGATCCGGCCGCAGGCCTGGCCGAACAGCCGGATGCTGCGCTTCGCCGAGGAGGCGCTGGGATCGCGCGGCCGGCTGGCCGCCGCTTTCGCCCCCCAGTACCGCCGTGTCGCAGAGACGCGCCCCGATCTCGTCGCCATGCTGCGCGAGGTCGGCCGCGAGCGCGAGATCCCGGAAGGCTTCTGACGCCCGACGGCCGGGATAACCGTCAAGGGAGCTGCCGATGATGCGTCTTTACTACTCGCCCGGTGCGAGTTCCTTTCCCGTGCATGTCGCGCTCGAGATGATCGGCGCGCCCTTCGCTCTCGAACGCATCGTGCTCGCCGAGGGCAAGCAGCACACCCCGGAGTATCGCGCTGTCAACCCGCGCGGCCGTGTGCCGGCGCTTGATCTCGGTGACGGCACGGTGCTGACCGAATCGGTGGCGATCCTGCTGCATCTCGCCGAGCGTCATCCCGACACGCGCCTCCTGCCGCCGGCGGGCGGGCTCGACCGTGCCCGCTGCGTCGAATGGATGCTGTTTCTCAACACCTCCGTCATGGCGACGATGGGCGCTATCTTCCGGTCGGAGCGCTACACCGATGACGAGACGGTGAAGGCGGGGATCCGCGCGTTCGGCATCCGGCGCCTGGAGCTCTATGCCGAGGAGATCGACCGGCTGCTGTCACGCCAGCAGGAGGCGCAGGAATTCGTCGGGCCGGATGGCTGCACGGTCGCCGATGCCTATCTCCTCTACGTCTACCGTTCGGGCTGGCGCGCCGGCATCGACATGCGCCGCTTCGTACGCTGGACGCGCCACGCCGAAGCGATCGCGCTGGTGCCCCCCGTCGCCCGGGCGATGGCGACCGAGGGGATCACCGTCCATCCGGCCTGAGGCCCCCGCTCACTCGAGCATGCCGAGGGCCTGCTTGTAGAGGTCGAGCAGTTCCTCCTGCTCGCGACGATCCTCCTTCTCCATTTTCCGGAGGCGGATGATCTGCCGCATGATCTTGGTGTCGAAGCCAGTGGCCTTGGCTTCGGCATAGACATCCTTCACGTCGTTCGCGATCCCTGCCTTCTCCTCCTCGAGCCGTTCGATCCGCTCGATGAAGGAGCGCAGGCGATCCGCGGCGATGCCGCCGGCATCCGACATGGTCTGACCTCTTCGTCTCTTCGATGGGCGGTCCGGGGTCTGGCCGCGGACACGGGGGCGCGGACGATAGGCTGGCCGGCCGGCGAACCGCAAGCCGGCGGAAGGGGCATGGCCCCCTCGATCTCAATGCCCCGGATTCGCCGCCGCGAAGGCCGCCTTCTGCTCGTCCGACGCCTCGCGCTGGTGCTTCTGCTTCCAGCTCTCATAGGGCTCGCCATAGATGATCTCGCGCGCCGCAGGGTCGGAGATCTCCACGCCCCGCTCGGCAGCCGCCTCGCGATACCAGCGGGACAGGCAGTTGCGGCAGAACCCGGCGAGGTTCATCAGGTCGATATTCTGCACCTCCGGCCGCTCACGCAGATGCGCGACCAGCCGGCGGAAGGCGGCAGCCTCGATCTCGAGCTTCTGGCGATCGTCCATCGGGTCCTCCGTCTCGGTTCGTCACGCCCCTGATCTGTCGATCCCACGGGCCGGGGACAAGGCCTGTCGGCCGGCGCCAGTACCGGTGCCGGTGCCGCTGCGCGCGCCCATCACCGGCGCGAGATTGCGCTCGCCCAGATCGAGGAGCCGGTTCATCGCCAGCCTCGCCCCTTCGGCATCGCGCATCCGGACCCGTTCGACGACATCCGCATGCGCCGCGAGCACGTCGTCGACCGTCCGACTCAGATGCTTGGACACCTGGAAGATGATCGTCAGCACCGCACCGATCGTCCCGAGGAGGTTGGTGAAGACGACATTGCGCGCCGCGCCGACGAGTGCCGCATGGAAATCGAAATCGGCCTCGGCGAAGGCCTCGATGTCACCGGCGGCGCTGCGCATCCGATCGAGCGCCGTCTCGATGCCGGCGAGATCGACGGCCGTCGCCCGCTCCGCCGCCATCGCGGCCGCGGCCGGCTCGACCAGCCGCCGCGCCTCCACGAGGCTGCGCAGCAGCAGCGGCTCCATTGCGATGTCGGGATGCCAACTCAGCACCACCGGGTCGAGCAGGTTCCAGTCCTCGCGCGGCCGGACCCGGATGCCGACGCCCGGGCGGCTCTCGACCAGCCCCTTGGCCGAGAGCACCTTCACCGCCTCGCGCAGCGCGGTGCGGCTGATACCGAGGGTGCGGCACAGATCCTCGGCATTGGGCAGGACGGCGCCGGGCGCCACATCGCCGCGCAGGACCCGCGCGCCGAGATTGCGCAGAACGGCGTCATGGATGCGCGGCTTTGTGCGCCCCTCGCGGACCGCCGGCCCCTCCTCCTCGGCCGCCATCGCCATCTGATCCGTCATCTGCCCTCACTCACCCGATCTCAGCCGCTGATGCTCCTGGATGATCACCGCCACGACGAGCAGGGCGCCCTTCGCGAGGAGCTGGTAGAAGGTCGGCACGCTGGTCAGGATCATGCCGTTGTTGAGCACCCCGATGATCAGCACCCCGAGCATCGCGCCGACGATCGTACCCTTGCCCCCGGCGAGCGCACAGCCGCCGAGGATGGCGGCGGTGATCGCCTCAAGCTCGAGCCCCTGGCTGCCCGAGGCCGGCTGGCCCGACATGGTCCGCGCCGCGAGCAGCACACCGGCGAGCGCCGCCGCCACCCCCGACAGCGCGTAGATGCCGAGCTGATAGCGCCGGATCGGGATGCCGGCCAGCCGGGCGACGGTGGGATTGCCGCCGATCGCGTAGATGTTGCGGCCGATCACGGTCGTCCGGGTCAAGACGATGAAGACGATCATGACGCCGAGCAGGACGAGGATCGGCACCGGCACGCCAAGCAGCGTACCATTGCCGAGCACGCGGAACTCGTTGCTGACGATCGAGACCGAGTTGCCGTTATTGGTGATGTAGGCGAGGCCGCGGAAGGCGGCCATGGTTCCGAGCGTGGTGATGACCGCGTTCACCCGCCCCCAGACGATGATCACGCCATTGACGAGGCCGGCGAAAAGCCCGGCTGCGAGCGCCGCCGCCACCCCGGCCACGGCGCTGTCGACGGATTGCATCGCGATCGCGGCACACATGGTCGATAGACCGACCATCGAGCCCACCGAGATGTCGAGCCCGCCCGAGACGATGACGATCGTCTGGGCCATGGCGAGGATGCCGAGGATCGTGATCGCCAGGCCGATATTCACGATGTTGCGCCCGGACAGGAAGACGTCCGGCCGGAGCGCCGCAAAGATCACGACGAGAATGGCGAGGGCGATCAGCAGGCTCAGATTCTGCGAGCCGATGCGGGCGAGCAGGCCGATCGAGGGCGGCCGGCCGCCGCGCGCCACCGCGCCCTCGGTTTGCGGGGTCATCAAGCGGTCCTCCTGTCGGAAGCGTGGTGGCCGGCATGGCTCGCCATGGCGAGGTCGAGCACGGCCCGCTCCGTCGCGGTTGCGGCGTCGAGGGTTCCAGCGACCCGCCCGTCATCCATCACCAGGATGCGATCGGACAGGCCGAGCAGTTCCGGCATCTCCGACGAGATCAGCAGGATGGCGATGCCGGAGGCGGCGAGCGTCTCGATCAGCCGGTAGATCTCAGCCTTCGCGCCGACATCGACGCCGCGCGTCGGTTCGTCGAGAATCAGGATCTTCGGCTCGCGCGCGATCCAGCGGGCGAAGACCACTTTCTGCTGATTGCCGCCCGACAGCTTGCCGACCGGCTGTTCGACGGTCGGGGTCTTGATGCGCAGCCGGTCCGCCATCGCCTCGGCGATCTGCCGCTCCGCGCGCCGCCTGAAGAAGCCGAAGCTGCTGATCTTCTCGGGCACACCGAGCCCGATATTCTCGCGCACCGAGCGCAGCAGCAGGAGAGCCTCCTGCTTACGGTCCTCCGGCACGAAGCCGATGCCGGCGATGATCGCGTCGCCCGGCCCGCGGATGCGGCGGGCAACACCGTCGATCCTGATCTCGCCGGCCGTTGCGCGGTCGAAGCCGACCAGGGCGCGGGCCAGCTCCGACCGACCGGCGCCGACCAGGCCGCCGACGCCCAGCACCTCGCCGGCCCGCAGCTCGAAGCCGACGTCGCGGATCCGTGCGGTGGTCAGCCCGCTGACGGCGAGCCGCACCGGGCCGTGGCTGCGCGCCGCCCGGTCGAAGAGATCGGTCACCGGCCGCCCGACCATGAGCTGTGCCATGTCATCCTCGCGCAACTCGGCGGCGGGGTGATCGGCGACCAGCGCCCCGTCGCGCAGCACCGCGACCCGGTCGGCAAGGCCGGCGATCTCGCGCAGCCGGTGCGAGATGTAGACGATCGCCGCGCCCTCGCGCTTCAGGCGGCGGATGATGGTGAAGAGGTGTCCGGCCTCCTCCTCGGTCAGCGACGAGGTCGGCTCGTCAAAGGCGATCAGCCGCGCCCCGGGGCGGAGCGCGCGCAGGATCTCGATGATCTGGCGTTGCGCCGGCCCGAGATTGCGGCACGGCCGCCCCGGCGCGAGCGCTGCGGTCAGGCCGAAATCGGCCAGCATCGCCGCGGCGCGCCGTTCGAGCGCCGGACGGTCGAGGAAGACGCCGCCACGCGGCCGCAGATCGCCGATGAAGATGTTCTCCGCGACCGTCAGCTCCGGGATGATCTCCGGCTCCTGATGGATGACGCGGATTCCCATCGCGTGGGCATCGCGCGTCGAGGAGATCGTCACCGGCCGCCCGTCGATGGCGATCGTGCCACCGTCGGGTGGGTGCTCACCTTCGAGGATGCGCATCAGCGTCGACTTGCCGGCGCCGTTCTCGCCGATCAGCGCCAGGATCTCGCCCGCACGGATGTCGAGCGACACGCCCTGAAGGGCGCGCACCACGCCGAAGCTCTTGCGGATGTCGGTCAGGCGGCAGAGCGGCCCGCCGGTCGGCCCCGTCGTCATGTCCTGTCCTTTGATGCCCCGCCCCTCGCGAGGCCGATGCCTCGGGCCTCACCCCGCCGGGCCGGTGCCCGGCGGGGGCTCCGAGCCGTCAGGAGCAGCCGGTCAGCGACCGGTTCTCCTCGAAATTCCCGGCATTGATCAGCAGCGGGTCCTGGAAGTTCTCGGCGGGGATCGGCGTGCCCTCGGTGACCGCCGCATGGAGCAGCCGGATCGCGGCCTCGCCATGACGCTGGCTGACGAGGAACATCGTGCCGCGGAAGCCGGTGGGATTGCCCGATCCAAAGGCCTCGCAGGCGCGGCTGCCGTCGATGCCGATGCCGATCACGTTCTCCGGCGTGATGCCGGCATTCTCTGTGGCGCGCACGCCGCCGAGCACGCCGTCGTCATTGCACGACCAGAAGATCCAGCGCTCGACCGTCGGATGGGCGGTCAGCGTCGTCGACATGACGTCGATGGCGTTCACCATCGTGTTGTCATAGGGCACCGACAGGATCTGGTCCGTCGGGAAGTCCGGGATCGCCTCGAGGAAGCCGTCCTGTGCACCGCGGTTGCGCCGCATGCAGGTGTCGGCCTTCTGGTCCTCGATCGAGGCGACGCGGACCGAGGCCATGTCGGCATCCCAGCCCTCCTCAAGGAACAGCCGGGCGATCTCGGCCCCGACTTGGCGGCCGATGCTGTAGGCATCAAGGCCGACATAGGGCACGGGCTCGCCGCTGGAGAAGGTGATGTCGTCATCGACCGCGACGATCGGGATGCCGGCGGCCTCCGCCATGTCGGAGACGACGGGACCGAGCGCCCGGTCGGGCACGACCACCGCGACGCCGTCAATGCCGTCGCCGATCATCGTCTCCAGCGTGGTGATGGTGAGGTTGGCGTCGAACTGCACATCCTGCACCAGCAGCTCGACCCCCAGCTCCTCCGCCGCGGCACGGGCGCCCGCCACCTCGTTCACGAACCAGGGGTGGTCACCCATCTTGTTGATGTAGCCGAACTTCAGCGGCTCGTCCTGGGCCGATGCGGCGACCGCGCCCGCGAGCATGGCGACGCCGGAGACCGCCGCGAATAGCGTCCTCATCCAATCCTCCCTTGTCCCGCCGGGGCCGGTCGGCGGTTCGATCATTCTCCTGCCGGCACCGGCCGCCGGCGGGCGGGGCCGCAGCGGCCCCTCGAACGCTGTCAGTCGTGGTAGAGTACGGACCGTCCGCCATCGATGGTGATGCAGGCGGCGTTGATGAAGGGCGCCTCGTCCGAGGCCAGGAAGACGGCCGTCATCCCCACCTCCTCCGGCCGGCCGATCCGCTTGGGCGGATGGAGATCATAGGTGCGCTGGCGTTCGGCCTCGGGGTCGGGGAACCCGTTCCAGTAATCGACGGCGATCTGCGTCTCGATATAGCCGGGGGCGATGGCGTTCACGCGGATGCCGCGCGCCGCATATTCGATCCCGAGCGCCCGGGTCAGACCGAGCAGCCCGTGCTTGGCCACCGGATAGGGGAAACAGCCCGGAATGATCCGGAAGCTGTGCGCGGAGGCGATGTTGACGATCGAGCCGCCCCCCGCCTTGAGCATCGTCGGCAGCACGGCCCGGCAGCAGGTCCAGACGCCTTCGAGATCCACCGCCATGCAGCGGCGCCATTCCTCGTCGCTGGTGTCGAGCGGATCGTGGAAGACGTTGATGCCGGCATTGTTGATCAGCACGTCGATCCGGCCGAAGCGTTCGACCGTCGCCGCCACCATGGCCTCGACCGAGGCGCGGCTGGTGACATCCGTCGACACGGCCATCGCCCGGCCACCTTCGGCCTCGATCGAAGCCGCGACCGCCGGGCCGGTCACCGGGTCGCGCTCGGCGATGACGACGATCCCGCCTTCGCGCGCCACGCACCGGGCCGTCGCCTCGCCGATGCCGCGCCCGGCACCGGTCACGATCACGACCTTGTCCGCGAGCCGACCGGCCATCGCGCGGCCTCCTACCAATCGACGATGGTACCGTCGTCAAGGACGGCGTTGGTGGTGTGCAGCACCTCGTCGCGGAACGGGTGGCGTGCCGCCGCCGCCTCGTCGACGGTGATGCCAAGGCCCGGCCGGTCGGGCACCTGCCAGTGCCCGTCCACCATCCGGATCGGACCGTCGACGACCTCGAAATACCACGGCACCGCGCCGACCATCTCCTCCTGGATCATGTGATTGGGGGTAGAGACGGCGAAATGCAGCGCCGCGACGCCGGCGATCGGGCCGAGCGGATTGTGCGGCGCCACGCCGACGCCGGCGGCCTCGGCCATGGCGGCGATCTTCTTCGCCTCCAGGAGCCCGCCGCAATGACAGATGTCCGGCTGCGCCACATCGACCGCACGGTGGCGGAACAGATCGTCGAACTCGATGCGCTCGACGAGCCGCTCGCCCGAGGCGATCGGCACCCCCGCCCGCGCCTTCACCTCGGCGAGGGCCAGTGTCTCGCCCGGCGGCACCGGCTCCTCGACGAACATCGGCCGGTGCGGGGCGAGCGCCTCGATATAGGAGAGCGCAGCGGCCGCCGAGGCCGGCCGGCCGTGGAAATCGACCATGATCTCGATGTCGGGGCCGACCGCCTCGCGCAGCGCCCCCATCATGCGGTCGACATGGCCCACTGCCGGCAGCGGGGCGTGGTAGTGGCTGTACGGGATGAAGACGACCTTGAAGGCGGTATAGCCCCGCTCGACGACCTCGGCGGCGCGGGCCAGCAGCGGCTCGGTCGACAGGGTCTCGTAGACCGCCCGCATGTCGCCCATCCCGAGATGGGTGTAGACCCGCACCCGGTCGCGCACCTTACCGCCCAGCAGCCGCCAGACCGGCACGTCGAGCGACTTGCCGAGGATGTCCCAGAGCGCGAGCTCGATCCCGGAGATCGCCGACATGCCGATCGCGCCCAGCCGCCAGAAGCTGTGCTTGCGCAGGATGCGGACGAGCTGCTCGATGTCGCGCGGATCACGGCCGATGAGCAGCGGCGTTAGGTCTTCGACCGCACCGGCGACGGCGCGGGTCTTCCATTCCAGTGTCGCCTCACCCCAGCCGAATAGGCCGGGTTGGTCGGTATCGACGCGCACGAAGACCCAGTTGCGCATCTCGGCATTGACGACGAGCGTCCGCACGCCGGTGATCTTCAAGGGCCACGCTCCCGATCCGCCGCGGCCGCCGGGGCAGCCGCGTTATCATGATCATCCTTGGTTAATGATCATACTTAATCGGGATGTCAATACGACGGCGCCCAGCCTTCCGGTGGCCTCATGCGGCCGGCCGGTTCCGCATCGCTTCCGCCTCGGCGTAGAACTTCTTCTCCCACTCCTTGTGCGCGTCCGTGCCCTCGCGAATGAAGGGCGTAAAGATCGCGATGTTCAGGAGCAGCCAGTTCAGGAAATTCGCCGGGAAGCGCAGCGGCTTGACGAAATCGACGAACAGGACGACCCGGGTCTTGTCGCTGTGGTTCCAGGCCTCGTGTTCATAGGCGTCGTCGAAGACCAGCGCTTTGCCTTCCGACCAGTGACACACGGTGTCGTGGACACGGATCGCCACGCGATCGCTCGTCTCCGGGACGATGAGCCCGAGATGCAGGCGCAGGACACCGTTATAAGGCCCGCGATGCGGCGGCAGATGCTTGCCCGGCTCGAAGATCGAGAACATCGCCGTCTTGAGGCCCGGGATCTTCTGCACCACCCGCCAGGTCTCGGGGCAGAGCGCGGTGTTGCGCGCGGACGTCACGCCGTAGCCAGTGAGGAAGAAGGTCTTCCAGTTCCGGTCCTGGGTGATCGTCTTCACATCCGAGACGACATCATGGAACGCCGGAAGATCATCCTTCCGCTTCAGCACATTCTCGAGCTCGGCACGGATCTGCGGGAAGCCGCGCTCGACCTCGGCCACCCAGGGGAAGGTCGCGTTATCGTAGACCGGGGGGTTGCCCACCTTCGACAGGCGGACGTTCAGCCGTTCCACCGCCGCCACGATCTTCATCAGGATGCGGGTCGTCAGGCTCGGCCGCGACATCGGCTGGATGCCTTCGGTCGCGAAGCTCTGCCGTGGTTCCGCCTGCGCCGTCTTGCTGGCCATGTCGAATGTCCCGTGATCGGGTTCTGAAACTACGCCGCCATCATACGACGGAAACGCCTCAATGGAAGACGAGCGGCTGCGTCGCATTTTCGCGTTCCCACTGTCACTTGCCAGCGGCGGCGCGGCTTTCTAGCCTCGGCGACGGCGGCTTCGCCGGCCGCTGCCCTCTCTCATCCGCCCATCGCCGGACGTCCCATGCGCATTGCTCCCCGCCTGCATCTCGTCGCCAGCGGCAGCGCCGTCGGCTTCGACCTGACTGATGCCTTCGACTGCAATGCCTGGCTGATCGAGACGCCGGACGGTCACATCCTGTTCGACACGGGAGCCGGCCGCGACCTCGATGCGATCTTCGCGATCCTCCGTGCCGACGGCATCGATCCCGCCGCGGTGCGCCACGTCTTCCTGACGCATGCCCATGCCGACCATTCCGGCGGGGCCTTCGGGATCGTCGAGCGGCTCCGCCCGCGCCTTCTGTGCGGCGAGGCGACGGCAGCGATCCTCGCTCAGGATGATGACCGGCTGATCCATCTCGACCGGGCACGGCAGAGCGGCATGTACCCGGCCGATTATGTCTGGCGGGCCCCGGCGGTCGACCAGGTGCTGGCGGATGGCGAGGCGGTGACCATTGCCGATTGCACCGTCACGGCGATCGCGACGCCGGGCCATTGCGACGACCACCTCTCCTTTCTCGTCGACATGGCCGGGACCGGCGTGCTGATCACCGGTGATGCGCTGTTCGCCGGCCCGCGGGTGGTGCTGCAGGACATCCCGGATTGCAGCGTGCCGCTGACCCTGCGCTCGATCCGCCGGCTGTCGACGCTGGAATTCGACACCTTCCTGCCCGGCCACGGGCTGTTCGCGATCCGCAACGGCCGGGCGCATGTCGACCGCGCCATGACCTATGTTGAGCGGATGGTTCCGCCGCCCAATCTCATCTGACCGGACCCGGGCGCCGCATGCCTCTTCCTGCCGAACCCGCGGCGCTGCTGCGCGCCATGTTCGACGCGGCCGTCGATGCGGCGCGACCGGAACGCTGCCTGCCGCCTCATCTGCCCGACCGCCCGGCGGGACGCACCATCGTCGTCGGCGCCGGCAAGGCCTCGGCGGAGATGGCGCGGGTGGTCGAGGCGGAATGGGACGGCCCGATCGAAGGTGTCGTCGTCACCCGCTACGGCCATGGTGCATCGTGCCGCCGGATCGAGATTCTCGAGGCCTCCCATCCCGAACCCGATGAGGCTGGCGAGGCCGCGGCGCGCCGGATCCTCCAAACCGTCGCCGGGGCGGGGCCGAATGACCTCGTCCTGTTCCTCGTCTCGGGCGGCGGCTCGGCCCTCCTGCCGCTGCCCGCCCCGGGGCTGACGCTCGCCGACAAGCAGGCGGTCAACCGGGCACTGCTGCGATCGGGGGCAGCGATCGGCGAGATCAACGCAGTACGAAAGCATCTCTCGGCGATCAAGGGCGGCCGGCTCGCCCGCGCCGCGATGCCGGCGCGGCTGGTCACCCTCGCGATCTCCGACGTGCCGGGCGATGATCCGAGCGTCATCGCCTCGGGCCCGACCGTCGCCGACCCGACCGGCTTCGGCGAGGCCCGCGCCATTCTCGCCCGCTACGGCATTGAGCCGCCAGCCGCCATCGCCGCCCATCTCGCGGCCGCGGCCGAGGAGACGCCCAAGCCCGGCGATCCGGCCTTCGAGCGTGCCGAGTTCCGGCTGATCGCGACGCCGCAGACCTCGCTCGAGGCTGCCGCTGCCATAGCCAGGGCGGCGGGTGTCACACCGCTCATTCTGTCCGACCGGATCGAGGGCGAGGCGCGCGAAGTGGCACGCGTGCTGGCCGGCATCGCCTTGCAGGCGGCAACCCACGGCCAGCCGGCCCCACCGCCCTGCGTGCTGATCAGCGGCGGCGAGACGACCGTAACCGTACGTGGCAAGGGCCGCGGCGGCCGCAACACCGAACTCATTCTCGCGCTTAGCATCGCCCTCGACGCGCATCCGCGTATTTGGGCACTCGCGGCCGACACCGACGGAATCGACGGGATCGAGGCGAATGCAGGCGCACTTACCGGCCCCGCCACGCTCGCCCGGGCGGCCGCCATGGGGATGTCGGCCAAAGACCACTTGGCTGACAATGACGGTTATGGTTACTTCGCCGCGCTCGCGGACCTGGTCGTCACCGGGCCGACGCGCACCAATGTCAACGATTTCCGGGCCATCCTGATCGCGCCGCCCTGAGCTCAAGCGGGGTACTTCACGGGTGGGCTCGACGCCTATGCGAGAGCCGACGATGTCCACGCTCCCGTCCTTCCGCCGCACGCGCCAGACCAAGATCGTCGCGACGCTGGGACCGGCCTCCTCGACGGCGGAGACGATCCGCGCGTTGTTCCTGGCGGGGGTCGACACCTTCCGGCTGAATTTCAGCCATGGCAGCCAAGCCGATCATGCCGCGCGCCTCGCGGTGATCCGCGAGATCGAGAAGGAGTACGACCATCCGATCGCGGTGATGGCCGATCTGCAGGGCCCGAAGCTCCGCCTCGGCACCTTCGAGGATGGCTGGACGGCGGTCGAGGAAGGACAGTCCTTCCGCCTGACACTGGCCGAGCGGCAGGGTGGCCCTGACGGCGCGACGCTGCCGCATCCCGAGGTCTTCGCCGCGCTGACGGAAGGGCAGGTGCTGCTGCTTGACGACGGCAAGGTGCGCCTGCGCGTCACCGCCTCCGGCGAGGATTGGGCCGACACCATCGTCGAGGCCGGGGTCAAGCTGTCCGACCGCAAGGGCGTCAACGTCCCGAACGCCGTCCTGCCGCTGTCCCCCCTGACCGCGAAGGACCGAAGCGATCTCGCCTTCGCGCTCGACCTCGGGGTCGATTGGGTCGCGCTCTCCTTCGTCCAGCGCCCCGAGGACATCGCCGAGGCGCGCAAGCTGATCGCCGGCCGCGCCCATCTGGTCGCCAAGCTGGAGAAGCCCTCGGCCATCGAGCATCTGCGCGAGATCGTCGAACTCTCCGACGCCGTCATGGTGGCGCGCGGCGATCTCGGCGTGGAGATGCCGGCGGAGGAGGTGCCGCCGCTGCAAAAGCGCATCGTCCGGATGGCGCGCATGCTCGGGCGCCCGGTGATCGTCGCGACGCAGATGATGGAGAGCATGATCGGCTCTCCCACCCCTACCCGTGCCGAGGCCTCCGACGTCGCGACCGCCGTCTATGACGGGGCCGATGCAGTGATGCTGTCGGCCGAGACCGCCTCCGGCGCCTATCCGGTCGAGGCGGTGACGATGATGGACCGCATCGCCCAGCGCATCGAGCGCGACCCGCTCTATCGCACGATCATCGACGCCGCACGCTTCGAGCCGGAATACACCTCGGCCGACGCGATCACCGCAGCGGCGCGGCAGGTCGCGCACACCGTCCGGGCGAGCGGGATCGCGACCTACACCACCTCCGGCTCGACGACGCTGCGCGCGGCGCGGGAGCGGCCGGAAGTGCCGATCCTCTGCCTGACCTCGAGCCTGCAGACGGCGCGTCGGATGGCGCTGTGCTGGGGGGTCCATGCCGTACACACCCAGGATGTGACCGGCTTCTCGGAGATGGTCGATAAAGCGTGCCGTCTTGCCCTGCATGACGGGTTCGGCCGGCCGGGCGACGCGCTGGTCATCACCGCCGGTGTCCCCTTCGGCACGCCCGGCAACACCAACGTGCTGCGAATCGCCCGGATCGAGGCCTGATGTCGGAGACGGCCTCCGCCCTGGACGCCAATGCCGCCTTCTATCGGGCCTTCGCCGCCGCCGATGCCGAGGCGATGGCGGAGATCTGGGCGCGGCGGCTGCCGGTCGCCTGCGTCCATCCGGGTGCGCGGGTGATCATCGGCCGGGCGGCGGTGGTCCGCTCCTGGCAGCAGCTCCTGCGCCGGCGCGCGGCCATCCGCTTCGTCGAGCCCGGCATCGTCAGCCTCGGCGAGGTCGCTATCGTCTCGGGCTATGAGCAGTTCGCCGACGGGGTGCTGCTCGCCGTGACCAACATCTTCGCGGTCGAGGATGGCCACTGGCGCATGATCCACCACCATGCCGGCCAGATCGCCCAGGGCCGGATGCCCGCAGCGGAGGAGCGGCCGCCGCCGCGCCACCGGCTCCATTGACCTTGGGCCGGGCGGGTATGGTGCGGATGCCGGTGGCTGGACAGCACGGACCAGTTGCGCCAGAAACGCGAGGGATCGCAAGCCGCCCCGCAGGGCGCAGATCGCTCGGTACCCCAGTCGCGTGGAGCCCCTCCCGGGCCGGACCCAGCCTCTCGGAGCCATGACCGATCTTCCTTCTGCGACGTCGCGCCCGATCGCCGAACCTGCCGTCATGCGCTCCTGGAGCCGGCGCCGGGCACTCGGCCTGCTCGGTGGCCTTCCGGCCCTCGCCCTGGTCGGGGGCGGCCTCCGCGGCGTTCAGGCCGCCCAGCCCACCGTGGGCGATGCCGCCCTCATGCAGACGAACGGCCTCGCCGATGAGGACGTCGCCTATGCCGTCTTCGATCTCGATGACGGCACCATGCTCTCGGCCCGCGCCGCGGACCGGCCGGTCATCCCCGCGTCGACACTCAAGGTACCGACGATGGTCGCGGGGCTGGCGATCCTCGGCCCCGACTACCGCTTCCCGACCATCCTCGCTGCCTCAGGCGTGCTCGATGGCGGGGTGCTGCGCGGTGATCTCACCCTGCTCGGCGGCGGCGACCCCTATCTCGACAATGGCGGGCTGATCGACATCCTCGAGCAGTTCAAACAGAGCGGCATCACCCGCGTCGAGGGGCGTTTCCTGCTCGACGACACGCTGCTGATCGGCGACACGCAGATCGACCCGACCCAGCCCTATGGTGCGTCCTACAATCCCGGGCTGTCGGCGCTGTCCATCAATTTCAACCGCATCCAGGTCTCCTGGCGGCGGAATGGCGAGCAGATCACCGGATCGGCGCTCGCCGTCGCGCATGCCCGCAACATCCCCTGCCCCTGGGTCGAGATCGCCGCCGGGCCGGCGACGCCCTTTCGTCCGATCGACGGGCATGAGGGCTGGATCCTGTCGACCCGGATCAATCCCAGCGAGGGCACCAACGTCCTGCCGGTGCGCTATCCCGCACTGCTCGCCGGCTCGATCTTCCGGGCGCTGTGCCAGCAGGCGGGGATCACGCTGCCCGAGCCGCAGCGGTCGGCGGTGCCGACCGGCTCCTCCATCCTCGCGGTGCATGAGAGCATCCCGCTCGTCCAGATGGTGCCGGGCATCCTCGAGTACAGCAACAACATGGCGGCCGAGACGGTCGGCATGATGGCCGCCCGTGCCCTCGTCACCCGCGCCATCAACCGCGACCAGGCCGGCGCGCTGCTCGCCGAATGGTTCGCGCAGAATGTCGGCGGCTGCGAGTGGGAGAGCGCCGCCTTCCCGGCGATGAGTGGCCTGTCCACCCGCGACCGGGTGACGGCGACGCAGATGGCGCAGGTCCTGCGCTTCGCCCATGGCTCCGGTCGCATCCCGGCCTTCGAGCCGCTGATGCCGGAGATGTCCTGGGGTGCCCCCGGCCTCGGCCCGGGGCGCGTCCGCGCCAAGACCGGGACGATGTTCTGGGTACGCAGCCTCGCCGGCTTCGTCCGCTGCGACAGCGGCCGCACGCGCGGCTTCGCCATCTTCCTGACCGACCGCGACAAGCGCGACGCACTGTCCGCCGCAGCGAGCCCGGATGATCACGGCATCCCGCAGGGCAGCCGCGCCTGGCTCGGCCGCGCCAAGGCCTTCGAGCGCGACATTCTCGCCGCCTGGGCGCGCGCCTATTGAGGGCACCCGCCCCGCCGGTCGATCGGACCGGGTCGGAGGACGGGCGAGCCGAGGCGTCGCCCCTCAGATGACCTTCACCAGCGCCCCGACAGAAACCCGGTCGTAGAGGTCGATCACATCCTCGTTCAGCATGCGGATGCAGCCTGACGAGGCTTCCGTGCCGATCGTCCACGGCTCCGACGTCCCGTGGATGCGGTAAAGCGTGTCGCGGCCATGGCGGTACAGATAGAGGGCACGCGCGCCGAGCGGGTTGTGCGGCCCGGGCTCGACCCGCCACGGCAGGCCCGGTGCATCCCGTCGCATGCCGTCGGTGGGGTACCAGGCGGGCCAGGTCGCCATGCGGCCGATCGTGGCCGTGCCCGACCAGGCGCGCCCTGCCGCGCCGACCGCGACGCCGTAGCGCCGGGCCATGCCGTCCGCCTCGATCAGATAGAGAAAGCGCTCACGCGTATCGATGAGGATCGAGCCCACGGGCAGGTCGACAGGCGGCGCCGGTACGATGGTGGGATGGAAGCGCACGTCGAATTTCGAGCGGTCGACGACCCGCACCTCATAGGGTTCGTCCGCATAGGCCCTTCGGATCCCGGCGACCTCATGCCGTTCGACAGGCGGGCTGGGGGCGCTGCCGGCCGCGCAGGCGCCCAGCAGCAGGCAGGACCACGAGGCGACGATGAGGCCGCGCGGGCGCCCCGTCATGCCGGCCGCACGGCTTCAGCCTACCACTTGACCCTCAACCCCACCGTCCCGGCGATCTGATGACTGTCGCCGAACTCGCCGAGGCTGGTGCTGACCGAGGTCTCGCCGAAGATCGAGTAGTTGTCGTTGGCCCAATTGTAGGTGCCGCCGATCCCGATGCCGCCCCACAGGCGGTCGTCGCGGCTGGAGAACGTCCCGTCCGCGACCGCAACGCGGTAGCCGTCGAGGAACTCGTGGTAGAGATCGGCGATGCCGTAGACATGGGTTCGCGACGTCGTGCCGTCCTCGGCCAGCCAGCGCGACTCAAGCTCGGCCGCCACGCCGAGACGCCCGCGCAGGCTGTCACCCTCCAGCAGCGCCACGCGTGCGCCGAAGGGATCGGTGAAGGTGTCGAAATCGATGCCGGAGTGGATGAGCTGTGCCTGCGGGGTCAGCGACCAGCGATCGTCGATCGCATGGCGATAGCCCACCTCGAGGCCGACAGCGTAGCCGAACCCGTGATTGTCCTCGACGAGCACGGCATTGGCGGTCGTGGAGCGGATGTCGGCACTGATCCAGGTCGCCTGCGCCTGGGCGTCGACATAGAGGCCGCTCGACGTATACCAGGTCAGGCTGCCGCCGACGCCATAGCCGTGCCCTTCGATCTCGCCACTGCCTTCCGGCGCATCGACGTCACCGCTGACCTCGCCATAATGCACCGACACGCCGCCGATCAGCTTCATGCCGTCGCTCTCATGCAGCAGGGCGTCGATGCCGGCCTGGGCGCGCCAGGTGGTGGCATCGTATTCGGTGTCCAAGGTTGCATCGGCCGCTTCGAAATGCCCGCGGGAGCCCTCGATCCGGCCCCAATAGGCGCCACCTTCCAGGATGAAACCGCCGCCTTCGCTGATGAAGTCCCCCTCGCTGACCTGGGTGGTCATGTCGGCATAGTAGCTCGCCTGTTCCGGCGTGACCGGGCAGAGGAAGTTCTGGCTCGGATCCTTGCAGAAGATCTCCGCATCGCTTGCCGCCGGAACGGGGGCGGGGGCAGCGGCGACAGGGGGCGATGCCGGATCCGTCCAGTGGCGATTGCCGACCCGCTGCTGAAGCGTCGGCAGCTCGATGAGCGGCACGAGAACCTTCGGGTACTCCTGATAGACCGGCACATTGGGCGACAGCGCCACATTGCGCAGATACCAGTTGCCGTCGGCCGCATCGTCGCCGACGCCATTGTGGAACAGCGCATAGCTGTAGAGCCCGCCGATGATGCGTTGCTGGCCGTCGGCGACGTAGTCGCCCTGCAGCGTGAAGACATCGGCCGCCGACGCCGCGGCGTCGCGCACCTCGACCAGCAGGATGCCATTGTCCGGGGTCGGAGCGCCCGAACCTTCGCGGCGGTCGATGATGATCCGGGTCGGCCCGCTGCCCAGTTCCGTGCCATCGACGATGAGGACGTCGGAGTAGGAGCCGGAGCCCCCGCCCGGTACCACACCGGCATTCAGCACCGTGTTCAGCAGCAACACGCCGCCATCCGACACGAAGACGCCGGCGCCGGGGTCACCACCCGCCACAGGGTTGCCGGTGATGACCAGCGTGTTCCCGATCTGCGGCCCGCGCAGATCGAGGAGGCCGGCGTGCAGGAAGGTGCCCAGGTTGACGAACTGCCCCTGCACGATCCCGGCGCGCGTCAGATCGTAAAAGCCCGGCTCCAGCGGAATGTCCGTGATGCCGGTCGTCGGGACGTAATAGCCCCCGGCCTCGACGGTGACGGGCCCATTCCCGTCGATGACGGCGAGACGCACGGTCGCCCCGGCCTGGTTCTCGAAGCTGCTCGCGATATTGCCGAAGTCGGAGATCGCGACCCGCTTGGTGTCCCGCACCCCGTCGCCGTCGGTATCGGCGAAATGGCGCACGTCGAACAGGCCGCCGGCCGTGTTGGTGAAGCCATTCCCCGCGACATCCGCCAGCTCGATGTAGCCGGTGATGTGACCGCTGTTGGTGGTCACCAGCGCCCCTGACGCGCCCTCCCAGTGGCCGAGATCGGCGATCGCACGGTCGGAACCGGCAAGGATCGTCCCTGCATTGATGAGGGTGCTTCCCTCCAGTGAGCGCAGGGTGACACCGGCCGCCTTCTCACCATCGATCCCGTCCCAGCCACCGAGGATCCGGGCCGTCTCCGATAGGATGACTGTCGCAGTGGACTGAGATGACCGGGCTTGAATGCCAACGGCCAGTTCGCCGCTGGCGGTCACATCGCCGCTCACCGTCACGAGGGAGGCGCCGGACTGCAACGCGTTGGCAACCAGACCGATGGACGAATAACCGTCCGAACGGACGGTGCCATCATGACTGATGATGGCATCCCCCACGCCGCTATTGGTCGCCCACACCCCGTAGCTGAAATCGCCGCGAGTCCAGACTTCGCCGGTCTCCGTCACCGCGACGGATGCGATCGCTGAACTGCCGGCGTTCGCCACATTGGCGATTGCGCCGTCGGCGAAACTCCCCAAGGTTTCGATGCCACCGGAGACAGTGATGGCTGCACCGCCGGAGCCGCTGTTCAGGGCATAGATGCCGACACCTTCATCGGCGTTCGTCCACACCTGCCCGGTCCCGCCGAGAACGATGTCCACATCGCCGGTGGCATCTGCATTATTTGCCCAACCGCTGATGCCATATGCGCCCCAACCGACGGAATCGACGGTGATACTACCGTTCGCCTCGATCGACACCGCCCCCAGCCCGTAATTGATCCCGTAAATACCGACGCCCGGCAGCCCGGCAATCGCCCCTGGCGTCGAGACGGTGACCGAGCTTCCCTCGAGTTGAACGATCGAAATGCTTCCCGTACTGGTGGTCTGGTTGCCGTTTCCGTCGTCGATCCGTCCGATGATGCCGTTCGAGCCGCCGTAGTCGGAAACCGTGATGTCGGCGGCGGAAACGATCTCGACACTGGTATTGCCGCCATCGGCGTGGACCTGAAGGCCGTCCGAATTGATCCCGCCCGCCGTGATGGAGACGCCGTCGCGCGCCTCGACGCGCAGGAGGTCGGCCGCATCCACGCCTTCACCGTCGAGGTCGATGCCGTCGACATCATTGGTGGTCGGAGTGAAGTCGACCTCGATCTGGACCCCGCTCTCTATGATCAGCTCGAGCGAACTGTTGCCTGCGTCATAGCTGATGCCGGTGGGAAAGGGGCCATCACCGACGGTGCATGTCACGGATCCGCCGACGGGCAGATTGCATTCGTCATCGGCACTGGCAGGTGAGGTCAGGGCAAGCAGGCTTCCCGCCGCCAGTATCGGGATGAGCGGCCCCCCGGCTCTCACGCACAGATGACCCAACAAACGGGACCGGGTTTCCGACGATACAGCCACACAAACACCGGGCATACCCGCCACCTTCCTGACCCATTATTTCTGTGGACGTTGCCGTCAGCAAACATCTTGCATAGGCGGCGCTGCTCCGCAAGACGGTACTCCCGCACCAGAGCTGGCGCAGTGTAACCACCATGTAAGCGTGACTCTGCTTACGGTCCTCATCCCTGCGGTCGCGCCGCCGCGTCTCTTGCCACCCCGGACTCTACTTGAAACCCGGGCAATCTGACTTGCCGTCCTGCCCTTTACGCTCCATATCAATGCAAGTTATACGTTTTAAGTGGAAATATATCGGTAGCGACCGGAACAATCTCAGAGGCGGCGCAGGCCGGAGGCACCATCCGTCCGCCATGCGGATGCCACCGGCACCGACCCACCGATCCCTCCTCTGCAATCCTGTTCGGCAGCCATGCATCGGCGTGAAACCCCTGGTACCCGCCCCCCCTTTTCCGGTATCTGCCGCCGCGGTCAGACCAGACGGAGCGACCTGCACCATCGAGCCGCGGCGCCCTCGCCCGGCCAGCACCGCCTCGCGCGAGGAGTCTCGGCATGAACGGTACCGCACGCATTCCTTTCTCCGGCCGCATTCTGATGCTCGGCTTCGGTTCGATCGGTCAGGGGGTGTTGCCCCTGCTCCTGCGTCACCTTTCGATCGGGCCGGAACGGATCACCGTGGTCACGGCCGAGGAGCGGGGTCGCGACCGGGCGGTCGCCAGCGGCGTCGCCTTCCACATCGAACCGGTCACGCGCGAGAATTACCGGACGGTGGTCGGCGACCGGCTCGCGCCGGGCGACGTGCTGCTCAACCTCTCCGTCGATGTCTCCTCCGTCGCGCTGGTGGCGATGGCACGGGAGAAGGGCGCCCTCTATCTCGACACCTGCATCGAGCCCTGGGCCGGCGGATACACCGATGCCGGCCTCGATCCCGCGGCGCGCAGCAATTACGCGCTGCGCGAATCCGCCCTCGCCCTCGGCCGCGCGCCGGGCAGCCCGACCGCCATCCTGACCCATGGCGCCAATCCGGGGCTCGTCTCGCATCTCGTCAAGCGGGCGCTGCTGCACGTCGCCGACGCGACCGGCCACCCGGCGGACGCACCGGCGGACCGGGACGGCTGGGCGGCGCTCGCTGCCGCGCTGGGGGTGCGGGCGATCCACATCGCCGAGCGCGACACCCAGCGGGCCGGTCACCCCAAGCGGTCGGGGGAATTCGTCAACACCTGGTCGATCGACGGCTTCGTCGGCGAGGGCTGCCAGCCGGCCGAGCTCGGCTGGGGGACGCATGAGCGGCATTTCCCGCCGGACGGCCATCGCCACGCCACCGGCAGCGGTGCCGCGATCTGGCTCGCCCGCCCCGGCGCGGCGACGCGGGTGCGTACCTGGACACCGCTGGCCGGCCCCATCCATGGCTTTCTCATCACCCACGGGGAGTCGATCTCGATCGCCGATTACC
This sequence comes from uncultured Mycobacteriaceae bacterium, assembly GCA_964406375.1. Classification (GTDB taxonomy): domain Bacteria; phylum Pseudomonadota; class Alphaproteobacteria; order DSM-16000; family Inquilinaceae; genus CAYORM01. The sequence goes on from CAYORM010000014.1 coordinate 35,171, forward strand.
TGACGGTGCGTGACGGCGACCGGGTCACCTATCGGCCGACCGTCCACTACGCCTACCATCCCTGCGACGATGCCGTCCTGTCGCTGCACGAGTTCGCCGGGCGCAACTACGTGATGCAGCCGGAGAAGCGGCTGATGGTCGACGAGATCGTCTCGGGGATCGATGAGCTCGGCGTGCTGCTGCTCGGCCATGGCAAGGGCGCCTATTGGTACGGATCGCGGCTGTCGATCGACGAGGCCCGGCGCCTCGTGCCCGACAACAACGCCACCAGCCTGCAGGTCACGGCGGCCGTCCTCGGCGGGCTCGTCTGGGCCATCGAGAATCCGAAAGCGGGGCTCGTCGAGCCCGAGGATCTCGACCACGAACGGGTGCTGGCGATCGCCGAACCCTATCTCGGCGAGATGGCCGGGGTCTTCTCGGACTGGACGCCGCTTGAGGGCCGGGAGACGCTGTTCCCGGAGGACCTCGACCGTGACGATCCGTGGCAGTTCAAGAACGTGCGAGTACTGTGAGCGGGGCTGCGGTGGGGGTTCTGGCGCTCTGGCGCAACCGCGTCGCCGCCGGGCGGCTCGCGGCGGATCCGGCGCAGGAGCGCGCGGCGGCCGCGCTCGACCGGCTGCAGCGCCAGCTCGAAGCGCAGGCGCCCGCACCGGCGGCGCGCGGCATCCTGGCACGGTTCGGCTTCGGCAGCCGGCGCGCGCCGGCAGAGGCGCCGGCCGGCGTCTATCTCTGGGGCGGTGTCGGGCGCGGCAAGTCCATGCTGATGGACCTGTTCTTCGAGTCCGCCCGGTTCGAACCGAAGCGCCGGGTCCATTTCAACGCCTTCATGCTGGAGATCCACCGCCGGATCCATGCCTGGCGCCAGACGCCGGCGGCGAAGGGTGCGGGCCGGGCCGATCCGGTACCGCCGCTCGCCGATGCTGTCGCCGCCGAGGCGCGGCTCTTGTGCTTCGACGAATTCCATGTCGTCGACATCGCCGATGCAATGATCCTCGGCCGGCTGTTCGAAGCGCTGTTCGAACGCGGTGTCACCGTCGTCGCAACCTCGAACTGGCCGCCCGCGCGCCTTTACGAGGACGGGCTGCAGCGCGACCGCTTCCTGCCCTTCATCGCGCTGGTCGAGGCGCGGATGGAGGTGGTGGAGGTCGAGGGCGGGCGCGATTTCCGGCTGGCCCGGCTGCGCGGACGGCCGGTCTGGCTGACCCCGCCGGCCCCGCGCGCCTCGGCGGATCTTGACGCGATCTTCGCCGATCTGACTGACGGCGCCCCCGCTGCAGAGCAGAAGATCGGTGTCGGCGCGAGCCGGACGCTGACCATTCCGCGTGCGGCGCGGCGGGTGGCACGGATTTCCTTTGACGAGCTCTGCGGCCGTCCGCTCGGCGCCGCCGATTATCTGGCGCTGGCAGAGGCCTTCGACACCGTGCTGATCGACGGCGTGCCCCGCTTCACCGAAGCACGGCGCAACGAGATGAAGCGGTTCATCGTGCTGGTCGACAGCCTCTACGAAGCCCGCCGCCGCCTCGTCGCGACCGCCGAGGCACCGCCCGACCGGCTCTATGCCGCCGAGACCGGAGCGCTGGAATTCGCGCGTACCGAGAGCCGGCTGATCGAGATGCAGTCGGCAGACTGGCTCGACGGCCTCGAACGCGGCCGCGCCGCCTGACGGTGCCGGGCACCGCCCGCGCCGCATCCCACGGCAGGCACGGCTTTGCCCTTGACCAAGACGCCGCTCGGGCGCACTTGTCGAGCCGACTGTCTCCACCACTACTCAGCCCCGCATGGCAAAGGAAGACCTGATCGAATTCTCCGGCATGGTCACCGAACTCCTGCCGAACGCGATGTTCAGGGTGAAGCTGGACAATGATCACGAGGTGCTGGCACACACCTCGGGCAAGATGCGCAAGAACCGGATCCGGGTGTTGGCCGGCGATCGCGTCAATGTCGAGATGACGCCCTACGATCTGACCAAGGGTCGGATCACCTTCCGCTTCAAGTGACGGTCGATGCCGGGGACGGCAGGCGGGACGTGACGGCGCGGCCGGAGGGCACCGCCGATGCGGTGTATCGTCTCGTGCTTGCCTCCGCCTCGCCGCGCCGCCTCGACCTGCTGCGTCAGATCGGCATCGAGCCGGCCTGCATCCGCGCCGCCGCCATCGACGAGACCCCGCGTCGCGGCGAGACGCCCCTCGCCTACGCCGGTCGCATGGCGCGGGAGAAGGCCGCCGCTGTCGCGCCGAATCACCCCGATGCCTGGACGCTCGCCGCTGATACGGTCGTTGCCTGCGGCCGCCGCATCCTGCCGAAAGCGGAGAGTGCGACCGAGGTCGCCGACTGTCTGCGGCTGCTCTCCGGCCGGCGCCATCGCGTCCTGACCGGCCTGTGCATCATCGCGCCGCAGGTGCACGCCGGCGACACCGGCGTGCGCAGTGCCGTCCGCACCGTGGTGAGCGGTGTCGTCTTCAAGCGGCTCGATCCCGGCGAGATCGCGCGGTATGCCGAATGCGGCGAGGGGCTGGGCAAGGCCGGCGGCTATGCGATCCAGGGCAGGGCGGCGGCCCTCATCCGGCGGATCGACGGCTCCTATACCGGCATCGTCGGCCTGCCACTCTTTGAGGCGGCGCAGATGCTGCGCGGCCTCGGCTTCAGATGGTGACGCTGGAGATCGCCGCAGCGGATGGCCGTCTCTTTGCCGGGGTGTTGTCCGCCGGCACCCTGACCGACCTCACAGTCGACCGGCTTGAGCGCCCGGACCGGGCGGGCACGGTGTATCTGGCGCGGGTCGACCGCACCTTCGGTAACCGCGCGATGCTCGCCCTCGGCACGGGCGCCGCCGCGATCCTCGAGGGCCGGCAGGTGGCCGGGCTCAGACCCGGCGGCGCCGTGATGGTCCAGATCCTGCGGCCGGCACGCGCCGGCAAGGCCGCCGAGGCGACAACGGATATCGGGCTCGCGGGCGCGACCCTCATCCACCGCCCCGCCGGCCAGGGTATCGCCGTCTCCGACCGGTTGTCCCCCTCCGCCCGGCGCGACTGGAAGGAACGGCTCGCCGGCCGCGCCGGTGGCTGGATCCTGCGCTCCGCCGCGGCCGGCATGGACCCCGCGCTGATCCTCGCCGAGGCCGACCGCCTCACCGCCGCCGCGGCACAACTCGCCGCCCAGTCCGCTGCGGCCACACCGCCACAGCGTCTTGTGGCGGGACCCGATCCGGCCGAGCGGCTGCTGCTCGACCATCCGATGGCCGGGCGAATCGAGGTGGCGGACGCCGCCCTCGCCCGCCGGGTGCGCCGCTTTGCCGGGCGCGCGGTTCCGTGGCTGCTCGAGCGCATCGTCGAGACCGACGGCTCGGCCCTGCCCGACGCGGCCGCGTCACTGCTCGATCCGGTGGTGGGGCTGCCGAGCGGCGGCAGCCTGACGATCGAACAGACGCGGGCACTGACCGCGATCGATGTCGACACCGGCCGCGCCGATCCGCTCAGAACCAATCTCGAGGCGGCAGCGGCGATCGCGCGCCATCTGCGGCTGCGCGCGATCGGCGGGATCGTGGTCGTTGACTTCGTCTCGATGGAGCGGCGATCCGATCAGGCCAGGGTCGTGGCGGCGTTGCGCGACGCCGCGACCGGCGATCCGGCCCGGCTCACCCTGCCCGACCGGCTGTCGCCGCTGGGCCTCGCCGAGCTCGCCCGCGAGCGGCGCGGCCCATCCCTGGCCGAGGCGCTGGCCTGATCGCCGACAGCCGCCGCTGCCGATCGCGGCGGCAACCGACAAAGACTGGACGGCCGGCTTCGCGCTGCGCACATAGGGGACATGACCGGTCCCGATCAAACACCGGGCGGACGCGGCGAGGCCCGGCCCTGCCCGATCTGCGGCGCCCCCTCGACGCATCAGCACCGCCCGTTCTGTTCGCGGCGCTGCGCCGATGTCGATCTCGCCCGCTGGCTCAACGGCCGCTACGCCATACCGGCGCGCGAGACCGACGACGATGATCCGCGCGCCAGCACGCCGGCCCCGGCCGACGACGTCTGACGGGACCGGCGGGACGCTCCCGGTTCCTATCGGGCGGCAGCCGCCTCGAACCGATGCAGCGCGTCCCAATACGCCTCGTTGAGCGGATCGAGACGGGTCGCCACCATCATCTGCTCGAGCGCCGCCTGGGGCAGGCCCAGTGCGGCATAGCCATCGGCCAGCGCGGCGCGCAGGCGCGAATCGGTCGGCGACAGTTCGACAGCGGCGACGTACTGGTAGAGCGCATCGAGCGTCCGCCCCTGCTCGGCGAGCAGATCGGCCCACATCACGCGCGTCTGGAGGTCGTTGGGATCGGCTTCCACGGCGTGTGCGAAATAGACGTCGGCCAGCTCATAATTCCGCCGCGCCGCCGCAATCAGGCCGTGATTGAGCAGCGCGAACAGGAAGTCCGGCTGCTGCACGAGAGCCGCGTCGAGATAGTGGGTCGCACGGTCATAGATGCGCTCGCGCTCGGCCGGTGTCAGCGTGGGATCGGATTCCGCCTGGATCATGAAGGCACGGCCGAGAAGCGAATAGGCCGGGGCATGCTCCTCGACCGACCGCGTCGCGAACAGCCGGCTGGCCACCTCGAGCATGCGCGGGAATTCGTAGCTGCGCCCGGCATAGACATCCGGGTCGAGATTGCCGCAGTCGGCCGGATCGCGGTAGCAGGCCACCTCGCGCCGCCGCCAGTAGAGGATAGCAAGATAGGGATCGATGGTCTCGATGACGCGCTCGGCCATGTTCTGCAACAGCGGCTCGACCTCTTCCGGCGAGCCGCCGACACTGAAGATGCGCGTCGGACTAGTCCTGGATCCGTCGAAGACGCGGACCGTCAGGGCGATCTCCTCCTCGGTCCCGGTGATGCGACCGTCGACATGGAAACGGACGAGACCGGCGAGATTGCGGACCCCGTCGACGAGCTCGTTGATCTGGAAGAAGTTACCGAACTCGGCGAACGATATCTGCAGGTTGTTGTAGTCGAGATTGATCCCGCGGATGGATGACCCGGCAGTGCGGTCTATGACCCGGAGGTGGTCGATAAAGGCCTCGGTCACCGCCGCCTCCGAATAGCCGCGCTCTTCCATGAAGGGCGGTACCGTGAACGGCTCGATCGACAGCTCGCTGGCGGCGACGACCAGGGTCGCGAAGACCAGTCCGAATCCGATGATCGGGAAGGCCAAGAGGCCCGAGTCGAACAACATTCCCCTCTCCTCAGCCGTTGACCGCCCGCGCCCTGGCCTGGAGGGACCGGACAGCCTGCGCGGCTTCACTCTCCCCCAATCGACGGCCCGGCGCCACAAAGCGCCGGAGCAGATCGAGATACTCGGCCTCGTGGATGACGGCCAGGCCGGCGGCGGCGAAGCGCGCGAATTCTTCCGCGGTCGGATAGGTGTGGTAGCGGAGCTTCGCCCGGTCCTGCGGCACGCCCTCGGGCAGTTCGCCCGCCGCGATCCGGGCGACGATGTCGGCGAGCAGCCGGTTGCCGAGCAGATGGCTGTCGAGATTGTGCCGGAAGGCCGAGCGCGCCGGATCGATCGGGATGCTGCCGGTGGCGAGGACCGGACCGCTGTCCAACCCCTCATCGACGCGGTGGACGGTGCAGCCGAGCTGCGTCTCGCCCTCGAGCATCGAATGGAGATGCGGATAGAGGCCGGCAAAACGCGGCAACGCGCCGGGATGGACGTTCAGGATGCCGTGCCGCGGCAGCGCCATCGCCACGCGGTCGAAAGCGAAACTGAAGCGGACCGACAGGATTAGATCCGGCATGAGCGCGGTGAGCGCGTGCCGTATCTCCGGCGTCCTGATGTCGGTGACGACGCGCCAGGGCAGCCGATGGGCGGCGGCGAGCCGTTCGGGGGTCAGAAGCTCCGGCTGGTCGAGCGCCGGCTGGTCGTCGATCAGCGGGAAGACCAGCCCGAAGGGCAGGTCCCGCTCGAGGAACTTCATCCGGACGAGTTCCGGCACACGCGTCTCGACAGGGCGCGTCCGCTCGGCGAGCCAGAGAGTCAGCCGCGCGCCGGGCAGAGCGGCCAGGCGCGGCAACAGGTCGTTGAGGATCACGACCGATGTGAGATCGCGCTTCGAGCAGATGAGAATATTCAACGCCGGCGCCCTGCCCCCTGCCGCACGCGCCCCCCGAAGTCGCACTGTGCAGAACCGGACGCGCGACACGGATCGTGCGGGATCCCACGTGACGCTGACGCCCGTCAGCGCCACTCATAGACGAAATCCGTCCGGTATGTAACAGACCTTCCACGCATCGCCCGTCAGCCGACCCGCATGCCGGCGATCGGTGCTTGACCGGGCGGCATGCCGCACCCAAGCTGCGGGCAGATCCGGTCCGGCAGCGCCACCGTTCGGGAGACGCCTTGCCATGCTGCGCGAATTCGGCTCGCGGAGCTTCATCGTCCGTTGGCTCGCCGCCCTCATACTGGTGCTGGGGACGTATAATCCCTACGCGTCCTCCTATTGGCACTGGATCACCTCCGACCCCGACCACGCATCGCTGAAGGTTCTGGTGGGGGTCTTGCTTCTGATCCTGCACGTCGTCGTGGTCGTCGCGACGGTCCGGTCGATCGGCATCGTCGGCATCGGTCTTCTGACCGCGCTCTTCGCCGCCTTCGCCTGGGTCCTGGTCGATACGCGACTGCTCGAGGTGGAGAATCCCAGCGTCTTCGTGCTGATCCTGCTGGTGATCGCCGGTTCGATCTACGGCGTCGGGATTTCCTGGTCGCACATCCGCAACCGCCTGTCGGGGCAGGTCGACTCCACCGACGTCGCCGCGCTCTCGCCGATCTGATCCGGCTGAGGGGGTCCGCCCGTGGCACGTCTGGCGATCACCACACCGATCAAGCCGTTCCACAAGATCGCCAAGCGCTGGCTGCTGGCGGCGACCTTCGTGTTCGGTACCTACAATCCCAGCGGCTATTCCTATTGGGACTGGGTGACGCAGGACACGACGATCGAGCCGGTCGAGCTGCTGGTCGGGATATTCCTGTTCACCGCCCTGCTCGCGATCGGCCGCATGGCGCTCGCCTCGCTCGGGATACGCGGCGTCTTCGCGGTCCTCGCGCTCATCCTGGCCGGGATCATCGCCCAGCTCGGGCTCGGTTGGATGCGCTTTGCCGATCTGATCGTGACGCGGATGACGCTGCTGTTCTGGATCACCACCGTGCTCGGGATCGGCCTGTCCTGGTCATTGATTCAGAAGAATCTCACCGGCGAGCGTGACATCGTCCGCCGGCCGCCCTGAGACGGTCCGCCCGTCAACGTGCCGGATCAACGCGCCAGAACGCCCGGCAACGGAATCGGTCAGTGGCGCCGCCGCCGCGCCCGCAGCCGCGGGATCAGCCCTTCATCGTCGATGCCTTCGAGATAGCCCGCCTGCTCGCGCCGCTCCGACCGGAAATCGTCGATCAGCCAGCGCCACAGGCGCATCGCCCGCGAGGGCTTGCCGAGCAGCCCCGCGATGTACTGGGCGAAGTAGAGACGGAAGCGCTGTTCCCGGTCGATGTATTCGCGCAGCCACTGCTCGCGCTCGACCTCGCGCTCATGGCCGGCGGCACTCTCGTCGAACGGGATCGGCCATTCCGGGGCGAGGCCGCGGCTGGTGGCACCGCGGAACGTGCCGGGCGCCCAGCCGGTCTCGTCCCCCGCCGGCGGCGGACGGTCCTCGGATGCGTCCGCCGGGCGCTCATCCTCTGCCGGCGTCGCGGTCTCGCGGCTCCATGCTTCACGCCAGCTGTTGCCGGCGTTATCATCCTGCATCGTCATTCAATCCGGGGGAGACCACGTTGCCCTATCTCGGCGCCCTTCTGGCCGTGCTGATGGGCCTCATGGTCGACATCCTGGTCGAGGCTGCCGCCGAAACCTCGGCCGGCCAGATACTCGACAATAACGCGGGCGTCGACCTGCGGACCGTTTCGGCCGTACCCGGCGGTATCATCGATCTGCGGCCCGAAGCCTCGATCCGCTAGCGCGCCCGCCGCCGCTTCCGCACGGGTCACCGCGCTCCGCCCTCAACCGCCGCCGACGACCGCCGGGCCGGCGACCAGCCGGCCCGAGAGGTTGGCGTGGACCAGCGCCGCGATGTCCGCGAGGGCGGCCTCCGCCGCGAGCCGCGTATCGGCGGCCTCGATCCAGAGGGAGAAGGCGGGCGCGATCGACCGGTCGATCGCACCGACGCTCTCGCGCGCCGCCGCGAGATCGCCGCGGGCGAGCGCCGCATCCGCCTCGGCGAGCAGCGTCCGGGCCCGCTCGGAGGCATAGCTCTCGGTCGACAGGCCGACATAGGAGAACAGCGACAGCCCGACATCGAGATAGCTGACATCATCGCCGTAGCCGAGCCCCGCTTGGGACGCCGCATTCGCGAGGCCGCCGCGCAACGCCGGCAGGTCGGGTAGGCCCTGACGCGACGGGCCGACCAGCGCACCCAGCGCCGCGGCGACCTCTGCATCATCGCCGGCGAGGGCGTAGGCGTTGAGCAGTTCGGTCTCGAACGGGGCGCCGGACAGTGCCGCCTGGTGGAGCTGCAGCGCCGCCACCGCGAAGACGGGCGATCCCACCGCGAGGAAGGCCGCCTGATCGGCCAGCGTCTGCCGAATGCCTTCGATCAGCGCCGCCGACTCGGCGCTCGTCGTATCGATGCGGCCCGACAGTTCCGCGGCGACGTCGTAGAATCGGGCGAGTTCGGCCTGGATCGGCGCGAGCCCCTGGGCGACGCTGCGCAGATCGCCGTCGATCAGCTCCACCCGCTGCGCCAGCCCGTCGAGTCGCGGATCAACCGCCGGGACGAGGCTCGTCCATGCCCACATCGCCGCGATCGCGGCGACACCGCCACATAGGGCGCCGACGAGCCCAGCCGAGACGAGGCTGCGCCTGGGGGCCACGGCGGCACGCGGTGGGAGGATCAGCGGGACCGCCGCGTCATCCGCGGCCGCCTCCCGCGGAAGGTCCCGTTCGGGACGTCCGTCGGGACGCACCTCCTCGGCATCCCTCGGCCGCTGCGGGAGTATCTCTGCTAGGCTCATCCGCCCCTCCCCGCCTGTCGCTGGCTATCCCCCGGAGCGCGAGTATCCCTTCGCGCTTGCAATATTTACCAGCATAGTACGCCATCCGGAAGCCGTCGACTCGCGCCGCGCGGCGGCGCCATGCTATGGCCTCCACCCGACATCTCGCCGGACCGCGCATGTTCAGCCGCTGCCGACGCCTGCTCCTGGCCCTGCTTCTCCTGGGGCATGCCACCCTTCTTCCTGCCCCATCGGGGGCGCAGGAAGCCGTTCCCGCCATCGCCCCACGCGGCGAGGTGCGGCTGGGCGACCGCGAGGCGGTGCTGGTGCAGGAGCGCGGCGGTCTTTCCGTCTATCTGCAGCGCTATGTCGATGCGGCGCCGATCGCGGGAGCGGAGGTGACGCTGGCGATCGACGGTGCTGCCCATACGCTGGAGGAGATGGCGCCGGGCCTTTACCGGCTGGCGGGGACCGAGCTGTCGCCGGGCCGGCACACCCTTCCCATTGCCGCCGAGGCCGACGGCCGCATCGAGAGCGGCGAGATCGAGCTGTCGATACCCACGCCGCCGGCACCACCGCTGCGGCGCGACCTCGACTTGCTGGTCCCGGCGGTGATCGCCGCCGGGCTGGCGGCGGCCGGGGGCGGCCTGTTGGGCTATCTCCTGGCGCGTCGCCGCCGCGGCTGACCCGGCCGGCGATGCCGGCTCAGGGCATCGCCACGTAGAACAGCGTCGCCGCGCCGGCGGCGAGAAATCCGCCCGACAGGCCGCCGGCCGCGGCGGTGCCGACCAGGAAGGAGCCGACCAGCACCCCCGCCCCCACCGCGATCTGGCCGACCGTCCACCCCTCCTCGGCCGGCGGCGGGACGATGATCTCCGACACCCGCGGCGGTGCCGCGGGGATCACCAGCGCGACCGGCGCGAGGGTGTCACCGGCCGGCTCGGATGCGGCGCTCTCGGGCGGCGCCGCCTCACGTGGCTGGGCGATGGCAGGCGAGGCGATCTGTGCCGCCAGGGCGAGGGCGAACAGGACGGCCGCCGGTCGCATGAGAGGCCCCTTCACGATTCGGTCTCCCCGCCCGTGGCTGCACCGCCGGGCAGCTGCGCCGCCAGAATCGCCGGCGGGTCGGTGACGATTCGTATGCCGGCCCCGAGCCCGGCGGTGACCAGCGCCACCCCGTCGATCAGCGGCTCGGCCTCGACCTGCCGCGGCACGAAAAGCTCGGCGCCGATTCGCTCCCAGACGAAGCGGGCGCCGCTCGCATCCTCGACGATGCTGCTCGCGGGCAGGGCGATGCCGCTCCGCCCCTCCACCCCGCGCAGGAAGACGGCCACGCCGCTGCCGACCACCGGCACCTCCGCCCCGCGCGCCTGGCTCTCCGCGATTCGGAACCGCATGGTGACCCCCGTGCCGTCGACGGCCGGCGCGATGCCCATCAGCTCGAGCGGATAGAGCGCACCCTCGGCGGTGTGCGCCGCGGCGCCGATCGCTTGCCGGGCGAGCGCCGGGTCCGCGACCGCCACTTCGACCCAAGGGGAGCGCGGATCGACGATCTCGACGACCGGGCTCCCCATCTCGACGGTGCCGTTCGGGACGGCATGCACCGCCCAGACCACGCCGTCGATCGGGGCGCGCAGTGGTTGCCGCCCCTCAAGGACGGCGCTCAGCGTCGCCAGCTCGGCGCGGAGCCCTTCGATCCGCATCTCGAGCTCGGCGATCTTGTTGGCGCGATAGCGGACCAGCATCACCTCCTGCAGCCGCGCGATCTGGCTGGAGGCGAGCGCGATCTCGTTGATCAGGTGTTGCATGCGCGCCTCGATCTCGGCGCGCTCGACGGCAGAGAAGGTCGGCCGCAGATGGGCCAGCAACGTGCCGGCCTGGACCGGCATGCCGACATAGGGAAAGCGGCCCTCCGCCGGCTCGACGATCCCGGTCGACAGAGCCGAGGTCACCGCGCTGCCCTCCGCCCCCGGCGTGACACGGCCGGCGAGGCGGCCGATCACCGACACCCCCTCCTGCCGGGTGACGAGGGTGCGCAGCGCGAACAGCCGCTGCGTTGACAGCGGCACGAACACCGTTCCGTCGGCCCGGCGATAGGGCTGGTCCCCCGATGCCGCATAGAACGCCCGCGCATCCACGACCGCTTCATCGGTCGATTCGGCCCGGGCCGCGTCACGCCCGGCACCGCCTCCCGCCGGTGCCAGCAGCGGCGCGATCCAGTCGAGATCTCCGGCCCGCGACGGTGCGTCGGGCTCCGACCCCCCGGCTGGTTCCACCGGCTCTGGCAACGGGCTTTCGAAGACCGCCGGCATCGGCTCGATGGCGCCGGAGAACAGGATCGGCTGGACATGGCCGATCGCCGGGTCGGAGGGAGGCGCGGACGGCAGCGCCACCGGTGGCGCCACCGCCTCGCTGACCCCGAAATCCGAGGTCTCCTGGTCGGTGAGGTACTTGGCGAAGTACTCCGAACCGACCTCGCGCGACAGGTCGACCGCCGCCAGGACGATCGCCACGGCCAAGGCCGAGAGGACGTATTGCATCGCCGCTCACCCTTCCGTCACAGTCGGCGGGGCCGGCGCCCGCCCCGGGCGCGTCTGCCGGCCGCGCCATTGATCCACCCGCGCCCCGGCGCCTCTTGCGCCGGTCCGCATCGGACGAGCCGACGGACACCCGTGACCCGCTCCCTTTCCCGCCGGAAGGCCACCCTTGCCGCCCTCCTCATTGGCACCGCGCTCGCCACCACTTCCCCCGCCCCTGTCGCGGCCCAGGAAGCGGCGGCGGATGTCGACCTGCGCGGGGTCACGGCGCTGCGGGCGACGATCGGACCGCTGTCGGCCGCGGCGCTCGAATGCGGGCTGCGCGGCCACGTGCTGCTCGGCGATCTCGAGGCCCGGCTCGCCGCCGGTGGTATCGCGCCCGCCCCACAGATCGGAGACCTCGCGACCATCACGGTCATCACCGGCCACGACGCGGCGACCGGGCTGTGCAGCTCTGCCGTCATGCTCGGTGCCTATGCCCGTGAATCCTTCGTCGACAGGCGCGTCGGCTGGATCCGGACGGGCTACGTCGTGCTCTGGCAGAGCGGGGTAATGGTCACATCGGGGGCCGTCGACCATGCCGACACCGTCCGCGACGCGCTCGACCGCCTGGGTGACGCGCTGATCGAGGAATGGCATCGCAGCAATCTCGATCCCTGACGTCCGGCGTCGGTGTCGCCGGGCGCTGTCACCCGGCGACACTCCGGTCCCGTGCCTTGCGCGCGGGGTGACCTTACTCGTAGAGCCAGTTGCCGAAATAGCCGCCGGCGACCGCCCCGAACATCGTGGAGGCGGCCTGGATCGCCATGGCGGTATAGCTCGTGGTGGTGGCCACCACGGCCGCCCCGCCGGTCTGGGCCGCGGCCACCGCACCGGTGGCACCCGGCGCACTGCCCGCACCGCTCAGCAACACGGGCGTGATCAGCCCCCCGGTGACGGCGTTCACCACCACGACGCCGACGACGGCGCCGGTCGAGATCGCCGCGATCCGCCAGAGATTCACATCCGGCTCGACATCCGGCATCGGGACGGTTTGCGCCAGCGACGGCTCCGACGACCCGGACTGGGCAAAGGCCGCAGGCTGCGCCGCCACGACGAGGGCCATTGCGGCCCCGATGATGGCTGTCTTCCGCATCGTCACCCCCCTTTGAATGCCCCGGAGGCGGAAGGCCTCCGAGATCACGTCGATATCCGGAAAACCTTACGGGTCTGCGGCCCTGACGGCAAGCGCCGTCAGTCGTCGCGCGTGCCGTCAATGAGCAGCGGCGTCAGCCCGCGCCCGCGGCGGCTGCGCTTGTCGATCCGCCGGTACCAGCGGCGCGACATGGTCAGCCCGCCGCGCTTGGGCCGGAAGTCGTGCGCCTGCATCACGCGCTTTACCCGCGCCCGCGCCTCATCCTCGGACAGGACGCCGCCAGCCATCGCCTGGTAGATCTCCGCCGCCTCCTTGAACCGTCGGCGCGAGATCTTGCGCTTGCGGCCACCGAACTTCTGCAGCACCGGCAGGATGCGGGCATCGATGTCACGCTCGACCCGCAGATCGTCGCTCTGGGCAACGGTCAGCAGCACGCCGCGCGCATCCTCGGCCGTCAGCCCGAATCGGGCGATGCCGTCGGCGAGCAGCGCCCGCTCCTGCGCCTTCGAGATGAACGCCTTGTCGAGGGCGGCCAGACGCACATAGCCGGTGAAGCGCTCGATCGCCTCGGACCTGGTCGACATCGTCATCGTTCCTGCGGCCATCGTTCCTGCAGCACCCGGCGGGCCGGCATCCGATCCTCCACGCTTCCCTCAGAACTGGATGAGTCCGACGACGGCATGTGAGAGCAGCGTCACGGATACCCCGATGACGATCGCTTCGGCGATGGCGTTGTTGATCGACACCACGGAAACCTTGCGGCGCAGCCCGATGATGATGGCGGCGGTGCTGCCGACCAGCGCGCTGAGCACGATCTTGGCGAGGATCCATCCCGCCTCGACCCAGAGCTGTGGCCCGGCCTGCACCAACCGCCGGAAGTAGTTCTCCCGCCAGAACTCCGGCGGCTGTTCAGGGAAGAAGATCTGCCAAGTCTGCAGCGCCGCCCAGGATGCCGCAACCAGCGCCACGATCGTCAGGACGAAGAGCGCCACGAGATTGTTGAGGATGATCGACAGGATGACGTAGGCATTGATCGGGATGCGCAGATTGCCCATCGCCTTCAACTGCGAGGACAGCATGCGGTTGGAGAGGTCGGCGGCAATGATCGCGCTGTTGCGCGCCATCACCAGAATCGCGGCGATCAGCGGCACCGCCACCGTCGTCTGGACGAAGCCCAGCCCGGCCAGTGTCTCGTCGTGCAGAATCGATTTCAGATAGCCGCCGAAGGAATGGTAGTTGAAGCCAAACCAGATCGACACGAAGCCGAGGATCACCCCGCCCAGCGCCATGTAGGCCAGCATGAAAGGCGACAGGCACAGCACCCAGAAATACTCGAGGAAGTAGCGGCCGAACCAGACGGCGCGCGGCCGCCGGCGCAGCCGTTTCGTCCAGCGCTCGGGCCCACGCTCCGCCGTTTCTGCCATCTCGGGCGCCGGCTCGAGCGCCATCATCTCGCGCTCTACAACGGCCATGGTCGGCGGGATCTGCCGCACCGTCCGGCGTGCCGTGTCGAGCAGCAGCACCCGGTCGGCCAGCGGCAGCAGGTCTTCGACATGGTGGGCGACGATGATCGCCGGCCGGCCGCTGTCGCGGCAGATCGCCTTGACGAGCCCGGCGAGGCGCCGCGAGGCCCGGATATCGAGCCCGGAATTGGGTTCGTCGAGCACCAGGATCGGCCGCTCGGACAGCAGCGTGCGGGCGATCGCCACACGCTGGCGCTGACCGCCACTGAGCGAGGCGATCGAGGCGCGCGGGTCGACATCGGGCAGAAGCGCGGTCAGCGCCTCGATGAGCGCAGGGTCACGGCGCGGCGCGTGGTCGGCGGCGATCCGCACGTTCTCGGCCGCCGAGAGATCGTCGAACAGCGCATTACCCTGGAAGACGAGGCCGCAGAGATCGCTGCTCTCGCGGGACAGATCGATTCGACGGGCGCCGGCGATGATCTGGCCGCTGACGCGCCACCCGCCCTCGCCGGCCTGGAGCAGGCCGCACAGAAGATTGACGATACTGGTCTTGCCGCTGCCGCTCGGGCCGATCAGCAGCACGAATTCGCCGCGGCCGATCTGGAAGGACGTGTTCTCGACCAGCGGCGGCCGGTCGGGCGGCGCGATGGTGAGGTTGAAGACGGTGAGAAACGCCGTCCGCTCGGCCTGCATGACGCTCATGAAGCGGGTACCTCGGAGAGCAGCAGCCCGGCATCGGGAGCGATCCTGTGGATCACGCGCAGCCGCTCCGGCGTCACATACATCACGAAACCGACCCGCGCATCGAGCGTCATCGCCTTGAAGACATGGGCGGCCAGCGGATTGAGGTCATTCTCATTGCCGAGCCCGCCGAGATGGCGGGGCACCGCGCCGACCAGCGCCAGCACCTCATCGGCCAACGGCTGCACCGCGTCGCGCAGCCGCGGATCGGCCACCATCGCCGCCGTGACATCGGCGATGCGCGCGTCGCGCAGCAGCGCGTCCACGGCGACGATCGCCATCCGTTCGGCGAGCAGCCGCGTCTCGTCCAGCTCCAGCACGCGCAGCACGAGCGCCGATACGGTGTCGCGGAAGGCGGGGTCGGCGAGCGTGTCCTCGACGATGCCGGCGAGCGGGGTGTAGTCGAGCTCGCCGCCGAAGGGCACGGTCGGCAGCCAGGCCCAGTTGGTCTCGAGGAAGCTCCACACCGCCGACTCGACACGGTCGTCGATCACCGCCTCGATCCGGCTGCTCAGATCGTAGCGGGCGATGCGCCGGACCATCTCGGCCAGCGCGTCGAACGCCTCCCGGCTGCGCGGATCCTCCCACGCCCCGGTGATCGCGTCGGACATGATCTCCCGCAGGATCGGCCGGTACTCACGGGCGAACGCCTCCGACGCCATGATCCGCTCGAGGGTATGGGCGACGCCGTCCTGCACCGCGACGAGACGGGCGCGCAGCTCGGCGCGGGAGGCATCGGAAGCGGCCACCCACAGTGCCGTCACGTCCGGCGCGAACAGCAGCGGCTCGGTCGCCTCCGCTGCTTCGGCGAGGGGCGTGGTGAACAGCTCGACCCTGAGCCGGCCATCCGGCCGCAGCGTCGCCGTGCCGTGGCGGATCGCGCCCCGCCCCTCCCGCATCACGAAGACCGGCAGCGTGTGCCAGTCCTCGATGACCGGGCCGCCGGGCGGCACCTCGTAGAGTCTGATCTCGGACCGGGAATCGGGCAGCGGGACGACGGCACGCGCGGCAGACAGGATGACGGCGATCATCAGCGCCGCGGCGATCAGTCCGACCAGCCGCGCCGCGCGTTCGTTCCGCAGCGGGGAGAAACCCTGCCGCGGCTGGTGCGCCACCACGCTGCGCCGCACGACAGGCGCCGGCCGGCTCGCAACCGCCAATTCCCGTTCCCCCTCAACAAGTTGTCGGCGATAGTTGCATCACTGTCGCCAACCTCTACTGTATTGCAAAGAATGGTCGTTGCCGTCAACCCAGCAAACGGTGGCAAATATTTGAAAGAAATGGGCTGATGGCGCAGGATGGTCTGGCCACGGCGGACAGTGCCGACATCCTGGGACGGGCGGCCGCGACGGCGAATTCAATTGGGAGACGAGGATTGCGCGCCAAGCCAAAGAAATTGCGCCAATTCACCGTCACGTCCTTCCTCATCCGGCTGGTCGCGACGCTGTTCGTGGTGCTCTCGACTTACAACCCGTCCGGCTTCTCCTATGTCCACTGGCTGCTGCAGGGCCGGCCCGGCGACGCGCTTCTGCAGATCGCCGTCGCGATCGTTTACGTCGTCGCCTATTACGTGTTCCTGATGACGACGCTGCGGGCGCTGCACGTCTCCGGCATCGTCCTGACCGTGGCCCTCCTGGCCTCGCTCGTCTGGGTCCTGATCGATATGGGGGCGATCGCCCTGACGGGGATCGGTGACGTCGCCTCGATAGCGCTGTATATGTTCGGGGGGGTGCTCGCCATCGGAATGTGCTGGATGCAGATCTATGTGCTGCTCACCGGCCAGGTCAGCGTGGACATGCTGGACAATCCGCGCCGCTGACGGCCGGCCGGAGGTACCCCGCCCCCGCTATGGGCGGATGACAACAGACAAACCTCAGCAAGGGAGAGCGGGCGTGACGGGAGCGATCAGGGCAGCAAAGGCGACGGGTATGGCGGCCGCGATCACGCTGGCCACGGCCTCTGCGGGATGGGCCCAGACGGCCTGGGACCCGCTCGAATCCCTCAACCGCGCCATCTGGAACCTCAACGGTCTGTATATCAGCGCCGTCTACACGCCCACCGCCTCGTTCTACCAGGACGTGGTGCCGGCGCCGGTCCGCACCGGGATCGACAATGTCTTCACCAATCTGCGCGAGCCGGTGACAACCATCGGCAGCGCGATCGCCGGCGACTTCCGCAATGCCGGCATCTCGGCCGGGCGCTTCGCGATCAATCTGACGGCAGGCCTCGGCGGCGTCTTCGACGTCGCAACCGAAATGGGCTGGGTCGCAGCGCCGATGGATATCGGAACCGCGCTCTGCAGGCGCGGTGTCCCGGCCGGCCCCTATCTCGTTCTGCCGATCATCGGATCGATCCATCTGCGGGACGGCGCCGGCCTCGCCGCCGCCTATGGCGGCAGCTCGATGGTCCTGCAGGACTGGACCCTTCCCTACATCATCGCCGACCGCTCGGTGGCGCGGCTGACCGACCCGAACGGCTTCTCCGATGACTACGCCATGCAGCGCGACGCCTATTGGGCGTTCCGCGAGGCGCTGTGCGCGGGGACCCTGCCGGCCGATACCTTGAAGGCGAGTCCCTTCGGCCAGACGATCCCGATGACGGCCGAGATCGAGGCGCCGGTCCAGGCGATCGAGGCGCCGGCCATCGAACTGCCGGAGGCACCGGACAGCGCGCCGCCGGCGGACGAGCCGCCCGTCAGCGATTTGCCGGCTGCCGAGCCGCCGTCGGAGGAGGTCCCGCTGAACGATACCCGGGCGGGCGAAGCACCGACCGGCGCGGCGCCGGCCGGCGCCGCGCCCGGCAGCGAGACACCCGGCAGCGAGACACTCGATAGCGAGACACCGGCCGCCGAGGGTTCGACCGAGGGTTCGATCGCCGGTCCGGACGCGGCGGAAGCGGGAGCCCTCCTTTAAGCCGGAGCCGCGGCGCCGCCTCCGGGCGGCGCCGCCGTCAGCCGCCGATCTTGACGACCGGCTTCTCAGACTTTTTCCGGCTGACCTGCAGGAAGACGAGCAGCACCAGGAACAGCCAGAAGTTCAGCTCGTTCGCGACCCACAGCACATAGTTGAAGAAGTAGACGGTGGCACCGGCCGCCCAGATGACGATCAGCATGTTCCGGGCGCCGTTCGCCGCCGCGCGCAGCGTTCCGAAGAACAGGAGCGGCAGATAGGCGACGATCGCGGCGCCGATCGCCACCATCAGCGACAGTGACAGGCCGCGCCAAGTGCCGAACGGCCAGGGCACGAGCTGCGACCAGTCATAGATGCGGGGATCGGCCCGCATGGCGAGGAAGGCATCCGGCGGCAGGTCCCAATAGCCGCCCTTGCGGAAGATCGCGCTCGCCGTGACCGTCTCGGGGTCGATGTTCGCCGCCAGGACGATGCCGCCGGCGACCACCCCGATGGCGAGCGCCAGGATCTCGATGGCCGGTGTCCAGGGCAGCCTCGCATCCTGCAGCGTGTTGATGATGCGGCTGCCAATGAAGATCGGCAGGAAGGGCAGGACCGCCAGCACAGCGGCGCCCACCGCGTAGAGCGCGGCGACGGCGAGGAAATCGTCGCCCATGCGTTACCCTCCTCTCCGGCGCCGGGGCGCCGTCACAACCCACAGGACCCGTCCGGCGCCTGTCCTTCGGCGCAGTCCGGCACGTCCTCGGCGCCGGGCGGGTCGTCCAGCCATCGGCTCAGCCCCTGGCCGATCGACACTATCCCCCAGACCATCCCGACGGCGAGCGCCATCCCGAACACGCCGAACAGGAAGTACCGCGCGCGGTACAGCATCAAGAGGATCGCCGATACCAGCGGCAGGACGATGAAACCCCAGATGAAGAAACTTTCGAGCATCGCCGGGCCGGATTCTCCTGGGCACCCGCTCGTACCGGTGCGTCAGTGCGGCGGCTCGCCCGCCTTGATGATCTCGGCGAAACGCAGCAGGCCGAGCGGCGGGTACAGTGCGAGCCGGTGTGCCGCCTCCATATTGACGATCAGCGAGTAGCGCGACAGCCCCTCGATCGGAATTTCCCCGGGATCACGCCCCTCGAACAGGATCTCCTCGGCCTTGGCCGCAGTCAGGCTGCCGACATTGTAGTAGCGGCTGACCAGCCCCATCAGTGCATTCGATTCGACGACCGACACCTCGCCCGCCGCCGCCACCGGGATGCCCGCCTCTATGGCCGCGTTGGTGAACAGGTCGCGATGGACGAGGATGAAGGAGGACGATCCGATATAGAGATAGTCGGCGCCCTCGGCCGCCAGCTCCTGCACCAGGCCCGGCAAGGCCGCCGGGTCCGGCTTGCCCTCGGCGTCGAGCGGCACCTCGCGCGTCAGCAGCTCGAACCCCATCGCCTCCGCGACCGGCCGCAGCTTCTCGACGCTGACGACGGCGTTCACCTCATCCGTGTTGTAGACGACGCCGAGCCTGTCGAAGGGACGGTAGGACTGGATCGCCCGCATCTGCACATCCTCGGGCACCACGACCTGCGTGCCCGTGACGTTGCGGCCCGAGCCGGCGACATCCTCGACGACCTTCGCACCGACGGGGTCGGTGACGATCATGAAGACCACCGGTATGTCGGTGATATGGCGCTCGGGATCGACCGCATCATAGGTGCCGACCGCCTGCAGGGTCACAGTGGTGCCCCAGGTGAGGACGAGGTCGATGTCCGTCATTTCGGCCTCTTCGACGAGGCCGGGGATCAGTGAGGCATCGGTCGCGACGTCACGCTCGATGAACTCGACCGGCCGGTCGCGCATCTCGAAGTAGTCCTTGAAGCCGCGGCAGGCATCCTCGCAGCCGCGCCACAGGATCAGCATGATGCGGTAGGGATCATCCTCGGTCGCGGTGCCGGATCCCGTCTGGGCGGCGGCCGGCGCGGCCAGGATGGCGGCGATTGCCAGCGCAAGGGCGGGAGCCGGGCGGGGCAGGAGGCGGCGGACCGGGTTCATGGCCGTCTTCCGAACATCAGGAGTACAGGCAGGAGGAGGGAGAGTAGCGCGATCGCGGCGCCGATCACGAACAGCGCCTGTTCGAGACCGACCGCCACGGCGAGCGCACCGACCAGGATCGGCCCGGCGACACTGCCGATCCGCTCGCTCATCCGCAGCACGGCGAGGATCGTCGTCAGTCCGACCCGCGCGACCTCGCGGCTGCACAGCTCCGGCACCATCGCGATCTGCGGGGCGATCGAGACGGCATGCGCAAGGGCGAGCAGCACGACGGCCAGGACGACCGGCCAGAATCCGCCTTCGACCTCGAGCACCATCATCGCGATGCCGGAGAGCAGCGTGCCGCCGGCGACGAACAAGGCGGCCCCGCCGCGCGAATCGACGATGCGGCTGATCCACGGCCCGACGAAGATGACGCCGATCGAGTAGAGCATCATGACGCGACCGATCTCGCCCTCGGTGGCATCGAGCCCGGCGAGATAGGTTGGTACCGCGAGGAAGAGGAAGCCGGTCAGCACGACCTTGCCCGGGATCGCCGCCAACACGACGAGGGCGAGGAAGCGGATGTTGCCGAGCAGTAGGCGCAGCGTGTTCCAGCCCAGCCCCACCGAGGGCGCCCCCTCCTCGCCGCTCTGCGCCATGCGCCGCAGCATCCGCCAGGCGACCCAGGCGGCAAGCAGCGAAAACGCCGCCGCGACGCCGAACACCGCCCGGTAGCCGAGCCGGTCGGCGAGGATGCCGCCCATCGCGGTGCCGCAGATCGAGGCCGACATCAGCGTGCCGACGAAGATCGACATGCCGCGCGCCCGCCCCTCGCGCGAGGAGGCGAAGGCGATGTAGCCCTGGCAGGCGATGGTGATCATCGCATAACCCACGGCCGTCACGCCGCGCGCGACCAGCAGGTGGGTCACCGACTGTGCCAGCGCCGCGCCGACGAAGCCGAGGAAGGCCGGCACGATGCCGAGAAGGAAGATGGCGCGCGCGCCATAGCGATCGACCAGCCGGCCCGAGAAGGGCGTCGCCAGCGCCAGAACGCCCATGTAGACCGAGATCGGCAGGCCGGCCATCACCTCCGGCGACAGCCAGGAGACGGGCTCTGCCAGCGCCGCGACATAGAGCGGCAGGAAGGATTTCTGCAGCTCCTCGGCGAAGACGAAGGCGAATAGCGCGAGCCGCGCGTCGATCGCCGAGGTGACAGTCGCCTCGCGTACCCGCCCGTCCGGGCTCAGGGAGAAGCGGCTGCCGATCGCCGCTACCCGGGCAGCCACCGCCGCGGTGGCCCCGGCAGTTCGGACGCGGAGCTGGGCATAGCGTTCGTTGACGCCGATCACCGCCCTGTCGAACAGACGGACCGCTTCGCCGATCTCGTCACGGCCGCGATGCGCCAGCGAACCGCCGAGATCACCGCGCGCGCCGCGGCCGATCATCAGGGCGAGCTGCCGGATCGGCGAGACGACGCTGGTGAACAGGGCGGCGAGCACGATCTCGAAGGTGACGAACATCGCCACCAGCAGGATCGTCAGGATGTCGAAGATGACATCGGCGAATTGCCGGTCGATGAACGCACGGTCGAGCCCGATACGAATTACCGCGCCGCCCGCCGCGTCCGACGGGACCGGACGGCTGACCAGCAACTGTGCTTCGGACCCGTCATCCGGCGGCGCACCGACCAGGGAGAGCGCGGTGCCGTCGCCGCCGATGAGCGCCACCGAGACGATCTCGGGATGGCGTGCCATCACCTCCGCGAAATAGGCATCGACGCCGACCAGCGCCTCGATCGGTATGCCGTAGCCGATGCCGCGCGCCACCTCGGCGCCGAGGATGTCGGCGACCGTCTCGGCTTTACCGGTGAGCTCCGGCACCAGCTCGGATTCGAGCGTCTGCTCGGTCGCCCAGGACAGCGCGCCGGCCGCAATCAGCAGGATGACAAGGGCGATCGCCAGGATGCGCGCCTCGACGCGCGCGGCGAGGGCGAAGAACGGATCCTTGCGGACATCCCGATCCTCGGCCCGCGGTGTCGACATGTCGGTCACGACCGCAGCCCTCCCGCAGCAGCGCCATGTGCCGGGCCCATCTCACGGCCGAGATCCGCCTCAGCCGCCCCGAGCTCGGCCTCCGCCTCGGCAACGGCGGCGCGGAACCCGTCGATCGACTGGGCGAGGTCGCCCGGCAGGGCGGCGCTCTTGTCGCCCCCCAATCCGCGTGCAACGGCGGTCACCAGTCGCCGCAGGTCACCCAGCGCCAGCACGGTGACGGCGACGGCGATCGCCCCGAAGACGGCGAAGATGAGGACCGAGACCTGCAGGATCGAGTCACGGACGGTCGCCACGCGCGCCGCTTCGACGGCATTGGAGTAGACGACCGCGACCCCGCCCACGCCCTGCGCATAGCTCGAATCGAGACGGTGGCCGAAGATCGTTGTCGCCTCCCCCTCGATCGACCAGCGGCCGTCACTCGCGGTGCGCGCCTGGATCTGGTTCCAGGCGCTCGAGGCCGGCGGCAGGGCGGAGCCGACCGAGAACAGGATGCGGCCATCGGCGTCGAAGACGGCGACGGTCTCGATCCGCTCGTCGCGGGTTCGTGCCCGCGCCAGGATATCGGTGGCCGTTGCCATGTCGGCGAGCGGCAGGCCGAGATCGAGCGCCGCCTCGAGCGATTGCTGGACCTCGTCGACGATGACGTCGACACGCGCGGCGGTGATGGTGCTGAGCGCTCCATGGAAGCGCAGCACATTGAGGAACGCCACCAGCGCCAGAACCAGCGCCAGCGCGAACACCGCCGTCAGCGAGATCTTGATTGTCGATCGCATGCCCGCCCGCGGCCGCCCCGTCCGGAAGGGCGCCCCGCGGCCCCCTCACCGCTTCCGGATGTCGCCGTGGCGGCGATCGTATGATGCGTACAAGCGAGATACAACGCCCGCGCGGCCGCCGATCATGCGGCCGCGCGCGGGCGTGGGGGGAGGATGCGGCTCAGGCCGCGGCCAGATGAGTCTCGGCGTCGAGCGTCACGGCCACCGCATGGATGACCGAGGCGATGCGGACGACCGCCTGCACGACATCCTTGCCGACGCCCTTCTTGGCGACGGTCTTCTCGTGGCTGTCCATGCACATACCGCAGCCATTGATGGCCGAGACGGCGATCGAGAACAGCTCGAAATCAATGTGGTCGACGCCGGGATTGGCGATCGCGTTCATCCGCAGCTTAGCCGGCAGCGTCGCATAGGACGGCTCGGAGACCAGGTGCACGAAGCGGTAATAGATGTTGTTCATGCCCATCAGCGCGGCCGCGGTCTTCGCGGCGTTCTGCGCCTCGGGCGACAGCTTCTCGGCCGCGGCTGCGGCGATGGCCGCCGTCAGATCGGCATTGCGCGAGGCCAGGGCCGAGGCGAGCGCCGAGCCCCAGATCTGCTGCGGGGTCAGTTCAGGCTGCGACAGGACGGAACCGAGGTTGAGCCGCAGATCCTTGGCATAATCGGGCAGCCGTGCCTTGATATCGTCGATGGTCATGATGGTCCTTCGGTAAAGACGCGGGGCGGGGCTTGGCCCCGCCCCCGCCGGATGGGCCGGCTGCGCCGGGTCGTGACCCGGGTCAGGCAGCCTGCAGGGTCTGCTCGCCCTTCTGCCAGTTGCAGGGGCAGAGCTCGTCCGTCTGCAGCGCGTCGAGCACGCGCAGCACCTCGTTCGGGTTGCGGCCGACCGACAGATCGTTGACCGAAACGAAACGGATCACATTGTCCGGATCGACGATGAAGGTGGCGCGCAGGCAGACGCCTTCGGCCTTGTCGAGGATGCCGAGCGCCTCGGACAGCTCGCGCTTGATGTCGGCGAGCATCGGGAACGGAAGATCCTTCAGATCCTCGTGATTCTGGCGCCAGGCGAGATGGACGTACTCGCTGTCGGTCGAAACGCCGTAGACGACCGCATCGCGATCGGCGAAGTCGCCGTTCAGCTTGCCGAACGCCGCGATCTCGGTCGGGCAGACGAAGGTGAAGTCCTTGGGCCAGAAGAA
>CAYORM010000015.1:0-57729 GCA_964406375.1 uncultured Mycobacteriaceae bacterium
AGATCACGCCCAGCGTCCCCTCCCCATCGGCGAAGACGACGCCGCAGCGTGCCGAACGGCCGCTCATGCACAGCCGGGCGAGGCCGTCGCGCTCGGCGAAGCCGTAGCGGTCGTAACGGTCACCGCCGGTCGACAGCAGCCGCCAGGCCGGCCCCTCGCCGACCCGGCCCGCCGGTTCGCGCGTGTAGTGGTTCGTGGCGCCGCCGGGGACGTCGAGATAGAAGTGCCGCCGCGTCAGGCCAAAGAAGGCGGCCTCGAGCCCGGCACGGCCGAGCGGGACGAAGCCGCTGCCCGGGAGGGTCGCCGCCAGGCTCGCGTTGTAATCGCCGCCGGTCTCCCCATAGGCGGTGACGAACCGCCAGGCGAAAGGCGCGAAGGCCGCCACCGCCTCGGGCGGAACGGGATCGGCCTCGAGCGGGACACCGCCAGCCTCGGCATTGACGGCGCCGATCTCCGGCACCGGCGGGCCTGCCGCACAGGCGGCCAGCAACAGCGCCGCCAGCAGCGCCGAGACCGCGCGGCGGGGCTTGGCCATGCTCGCCTCCTCCCCGGCTATAGTCCGATCTTGCCTGCCTCGCCTCATCTTCATAGCTGCCGTGTGGCCGCCGATCACTCGCCCGTCACTCGAGGTCCGACAGGTCGACCGAGACGCCGAGACGCTTGTGCAGCGTCGGGCTGGTGGTCGTGTATTGCAACGTCACCCGCTCCTCGGGATGGATGTGGCGGTGCACCGCGAAGGCCGCCAGCGCCGCCTCGTGGAAACCGCTCAGGATCAGCTTCTTCTTGCCCGGATAGGTGTTGACGTCGCCGACCGCGAAGATGCCCGGAACGCTGGTCTGAAACTTCTCCGTGTCGACGATGATCTGGTTGCGATCGAGGGCGAGGCCCCATTCGGCGATCGGCCCCAGCTTCGGCAGCAACCCCCAGAAGACGAGGACGCTGTCGCAGTCCAGCCGCCGCACCACCCCGTCCGGCCCCTTCACGTCGAGGCCGGTGAGGACGGGTGAGGCCTTCGCCCCCTCCTCCTCGCGCAGGCCGACGACATTGCCCTCGATGAACAGCATCGCCTGCTCGTCGACAAGCGCCCGCATCCGCGCGACCGAGGCTGGCGCCGCGCGGAACTGCGCCGATCGATGGATGAGGGTGACGCTGCCCGCCACCGGCTGCAGCGCCAGCGCCCAGTCGAGCGCGGAATCGCCGCCGCCGAGCACCGCGACGTGGCGGTCGGCGAAGTCCGCCGGATCGGTGACGCGGTAGTGGATCGACCGGCCCTCATGCCGCTCCGCCCCCTTCACCCGCAATGGCCGCGGCTGGAAGGCGCCGACGCCGCCCGCGATGATCACCGTGCGGGCGTGGAACAGGAGCCCGGCGCTGGTCGTCGCAACGAAGCCGCCCTCCGCGCGCGGCTCCACCGTCCGCACCTCCTGTCCGAGATGGAAGACCGGATCGAAGGGGCGGGCCTGCTCCATCAGCCGGTCGATCAGCTCGCGGCCGGTGCAGGAGGGCACCGCCGGGATGTCGTAGATCGGCTTGTTGGGGTAGAGCTCGATGCATTGCCCGCCCGGCTCGGGGAGCGCATCGACGACATGCGCGTTGAGCCCGAGCAGCCCGAGCTCGAAGATCTGGAACAGGCCTACCGGCCCGGCCCCGACGATGAGGGCATCGGTTTCGATCGGTGACGACATGCGGATGATCCGGCTTCGTACGGGAGGGGCGGCGGGTCGCCCCGAACGGCGACGGAGGTTAGGCGAGATGCAGTGTCGAGACCACCCACGCAACCGAAGACCCGCTGCGCGTCGCCGCGCACTGCTCTTGTTTCTGCCGCTGCTCGCCGCCTGCGTCGCGACGCCGCGGCCGGAGATCCGGCTGCCCGGCGTCGCCGCCGAGACACCGCTGCCGTCGGCGACGCGTTTTGTCTTCTTCGGACCGGGCTCCGCCCGGCCGGACGCGGCGGCGCGGACGGCGGTGGCGCAGTTCGTGGCCGATCTCGCGGCGGGTCATGTCGGACCGGCGACCGGCGTTCTGGCACCCTCCCCGCCCTTCACCGGCCGGATCGCCGTCACCGGCCATGCCGATGCGGCGGAGGCCGCGACGCCGGCGAAGGCGGCGGCCCTCGCCCTCGACCGCGCCCGTGCGGTCGCGGCGCTGCTGACCGCATCCGGCATCGCGTCCGACCGCCTCGTGATCGCCGCGGCGGGCACGGACACGCCGCTGATTCCGGCCGTGCCGGGCGCCGGGACGCGGGAGGAGCCGGCGAACCGGCGTGTGGAAATCCTGCCTCTTGCGGCAAATGACGCGACGGGTGATACGGGGCGGGGTGGAATCGAGGCGATAGCGACGAATATGTTAGTCTCGGTTTCCATGACTGCGCGCCACGTCGCGCATGGGATGGCAGGATGACGGCAGGCGCGTACAAGGCAGAGACCCGGGCGATCGAGGTCTCGGTTGAACCGGAGTTCCTCGACGACCAGTCGACTCCGTCCGAGAATCATTATGTCTGGGCCTACCGCGTTCGGATCGACAATCGCGGCGAGGAGACCGTGCAGCTCCGCCGCCGCTATTGGCGCATCACCGACGAGCGGGGCCGGGTGCAGGAGGTGCGCGGCCAGGGCGTCGTCGGCGTGGAGCCGGTGATCGGGCCCGGCCAGTCTTTCGAGTATACGAGCGGCACGCCGGTCTCGACGCCCTCGGCCATCATGGTGGGCAGCTATGAGATGGAGACGGAGAGCGGGGAGCGGTTCGAGGTCGCCATCCCCCCCTTCTCCCTCGACAGCCCACACCGCCCGATCCGGCTGAACTGACGTGGCGTTCATCAAGGAGAGCGGGGCCGCCGGCCCCCGGGATCTTGCGGCGGGAACGGCCGACGAGAGGGATGAGCATTCGAAGGGCAGCACCATGACGCGTTCTGGGAGCTCCGTGGCCCCCCTGGCGATGGCGGGCGCGATCGCGCCGGACGCCCGGCGGCCGAGCCGAGCCGAGGCCGAGGAAGCCGTCCGCACATTGTTGCGCTGGGTCGGCGAGGACGTGGATCGCGAGGGCCTGCTCGACACTCCCAAGCGCGTCGTGAAGGCCTATGAGGAGTTCTTCTCCGGCTACACGATCGACCCGACCGAGCTGCTGTCGCGGACCTTCGAGGAGATCGAGGGCTACCACGACATGATCCTGCTACGCTCGATCGACTTCGAGTCGCATTGCGAGCACCACATGGTGCCGATCATCGGCAAGGCGCATGTCGCCTATCTGCCCAACGAGCGGGTCGTCGGGATCAGCAAGCTGGCCCGCGTCGTCGACGCCTATGCCAAGCGGCTCCAGATCCAGGAGCGGCTGACGGCGCAGATCGCCAATGCGATCGAGACGATCCTCAAGCCCCGTGGCGTGGCGGTGCTGGTCGATTCGCAGCACCAATGCATGACGGTGCGCGGCGTGCACAAATCGAACGCCAGCATGGTGACGACCAGCATGACGGGGGTGTTCCGCACCGACCCGACCTGGCGCCGCCAGTTCCTCGACGCGATCCGCACCTGAAGGGCGTCTCCCGGCGCGGGCCTGCCCCCTTGACCGCGTGATCGGTCGGCCCGCGCGACCGGCCGTGTCGGCTACCCGCCCCCGGACAGCCAGGCGCCGAGGGCGGCGCGCTCGTCCTCCGTCATCCCGGTCTCGTTGCCGAGCGGCATGGTGTGGGTCGCCACCGCCTGCGCGATGATGCGCGACGCCGCCGCCCGAACCATGGCGAGATCGTCGAAGGCGAGGCCGGCAGGCGGCGCCTCGAACCCGTCATGCGTCGGCCGTGCGGCGTGGCAGGCGCCGCAATGATGCGCCACCAGCGCCATCCCTTCGGCATCGGAGATCGTCGCGGCGCCTGCCGCCGGTACCGTCCGGCCCGCGGCCGACAGAGCGATCGTCGCCGCCACCGCCGCCGCCACCGCGGGGAAGGCCCAAGCGATCTGCCGCCAGGACCGCCCCTGATCGTGAAGGTTGATCGCGTGGCGCACCAGCCCCCCGGCCAACACGATGCCGGCCGCGATCGCCCAAGCGAAGGGGCCGCCATAGGCCGTCGGATAGTGGTTGCTGAGCATCATCGCCAGCACCGGCAGGGTCAGATAGTTATTGTGCAGCGAGCGCTGCTTGGCCTGCCGGCCGAGGGCCGGGTCGGGCGCCTCGCCCACCGTCATCGCGCGCACGGCCTTGCGCTGGTTCGGGATGATCACCAGGAAGACGTTGGCCGACATGATGGTACCGAGGAAGGCGCCGGCATGGAGGAAGGCCGCCCGCCCGGTGAAGACCTGCCCGTAGAACCAGGCCGCGGTCACCGCCATCAGATAGACGATGATCGCGAGCAGCCCGGTGTGGCGGCCGATCGGCGAGCGGCAGAGAAGATCATAGGCCACCCAGCCGAGCACCAGTGACCCGGCGCTGATGGCGATCGCGTCGGGAATCGTGAGGTCGGCGCGTGAGCGGTCGATCAGGAAGCTCTCGGCGCCGGCGTAATAGACCAGCGCCAGCAGGAGAAAGCCGGTGACCCAGGTGAAGTACGCCTCATAACGGAACCAGTGCAGCTCCTCCGGCAGCTCGGGCGGCGCCACCAGATATTTCTGCGCCCGATAGAAGCCGCCGCCATGGACCATCCATGTCTCGCCCTGCAGGCCGGGATCCATGCCGGCCCGCCGCCGCAGGCTGATGTCCAGCCAGATGAAGTGGAAGGACGCGCCAATCCAGCCGATACCGATGAGCACATGGGCCCATCGGACCGCGAATTGCAGCCAATCCATGAGCAGCGCCATGCCCGCTCCCGTCGCTTCGTCCCGTCCCCCTGGACGACCCGACGGCACGATACATCGGCCAGTGGTATCGAGGCGACGGGCGTGGCGATTCCGCGGCGCAGCGGGACGGTTGACAGGCCGGCACCGCACGCCACCGAATGGCGCCCCCGCGACTTTGCGTGCCCAGGAGCGTCGCCGATGTATGTGCCACCCGCCTTCCGCGAAGATCGCATGGAGGCGTTGCACGCGGTCATCCGGACGGCGCGCCTCGCGACGCTGGTCACGCTGGGAGACGACGGCCTCGTGGCATCGCACCTGCCGATGCTGCTAGATCCGGCCGCCGGCCCCCACGGTACGCTTTATGGCCATCTCGCCCGCGCCAATCCGCAGGCGCGGGAGGCCGAAGGCGGGGCGGCGGTGCCGGCACTCGCGATCTTCCACGGCCCTGATGCCTATGTGTCGCCAGGCTGGTATCCGTCGAAGGCGGTGACCGGCCGCGTCGTGCCGACCTGGAACTATGTCGCGGTCCACTGCACCGGCCGGCTCGAGCGCTTCGACGATTCCGCGAGGCTGCGGCCGCTGCTCGCCCGGCTGACCGAGCGGCACGAGGCCGGGCGCGCCGACCCCTGGTCTATCGACGATGCACCGGACCCCTTCATCGCGGCCAATCTGCGCTCGATCGTCGGCGTCGCGCTGCCGATCGAGCGCATCGAGGGCAAGTTCAAGCTGAGCCAGAACCGCGACCCCGCCGACCGCGAGGGCGCAAGGCAAGGCCTCGCCGCCTCGCCCGATCCCGTGGACCGCGCGGTCGCCGCGCTGATGAATGCACCGGAGGCCGCACGATGACGCAGACCCGCACGACGCGACGCGATCCGCGGCACGATCCACTCTTCGCGCCGATCCGCATCGGGCCGAAGCAGCTCAAGAACCGCTTCATGCAGGTGCCCCAATGCACCGGCGCGGGCTGGCAACGCCCCGGCGCCGATGCCGCGCATCGCGAGGTCAAGGCCGAGGGGGGCTGGGCGGCGATCTGCACCGAGGCGTGCATGATCCATCCGGAGACCGACCAGCCGGTCGCCACCGTCCAGACGCTGATGGATGAGGGCGACGTGATCAACCTGCGCGCCATGGTCGACCGCGTCCATCGCTGGGACGCCCTCGTCGGGGTCGAGCTCTGCCATGCCGGCGGGCTGAGCAACAATCTCAACTCGCGCTGGGTGTCGCCGGCGATGGTCGCCTTCCCGACGCCCTGGATGCCGCAGACCTATACCTATGAGGCCGAGGAGGAGGATCTGCGGCGCATCGTCGGCGCCTTCGCCGAGGCGGCGCGGCGCGCGGTCGATGCCGGCTTCGACATCCTCTATGTCCACGGCACCCATGGCGCATTGCCGGTGCAGGCGCTCTCGCGCCATTTCAACCGGCGGCGCGACCGCTATGGCGGTGACGCGCTGGAGGACCGGGCGCGGCTGTGGCTGGAGATCCTCGAAGCGATCCGAATGGCGGCGGGCGATCAGGTGGCGCTCGCCAGCCGGATCTCAATCGACCAGCTCTCGGGGCCGGCGGGCGTGCAGCTCCACGATGAAGGGCTGGCCTTCGTCGAGCTCGTGACGCGGCACGGCCTGCTCGATCTGTGGGACGTCAACATCAGCAGCCTCGAAGAATGGGGCGAGGATGCCGGCCCGTCGCGCTTTTACAAGACCAACCACCAGGCCCCCTGGACCGGCGAGGTCAAGCGCGTCGCCGGCGCGACGCCGGTCGTCGGGGTCGGCCGCTTCACCGACCCGGACGAGATGGTGCGGGTGCTGCGGTCCGGACAGCTCGACATCATCGGCTGCGCCCGCCCGTCGATCGCCGATCCCTGGCTGCCGCGGAAGGTGGATGAGGGCCGGGCGGACGAGATCTGTGAGTGCATCGGCTGCAATGCTTGCATCTCGCGATTCGAATACGGCGTGACGATCATCTGCACGCAGAATCCGACGGCACTCGAGGAGCATCGCCGCGGCTGGCATCCCGAGCGCTTCGCGCCCGCCCCCGCGTCGATGGCCGAGGAGGTGGTGCTGGTCGTCGGCGCCGGACCCGCCGGGCTGGAATGCACCCGCGTTCTGGGCCGTCGCGGCTTCCAGGTCCATCTCGTCGAGGCAGAGGTCGAACTCGGCGGCCATCTGCGCCATGTCGCGACGCTGCCGGGTCTCGCCGAATGGGGCCGCGTCATCGCCTATCGCGAGCAGGCCATCGCGGCGATGCCCAACGTCACCCTGATGCGCGGCACCGGACGCGTCGAGGCGGCGGACCTCCTGCAATACGGGGCGGCGCGGATCGTGCTGGCCACCGGGGCGCGCTGGACCGGCGACGGGTTCAGCGCCGCCGGGCGCGAGGCCATCTCCGGCATCGACGCGGCGGCCTCGCCGCGCTTTGTCACCCCCGAGGCGGTCTGGGCCGGCGCCCGGCTCGGGCGGCGCGTGGTGATCCTCGACGGTGACGGCTACTTCATGGCGGTCAGCCTCGCCGAACAGCTCGCCATCGCGGGGCACGAGGTGACGGTCGTCACCTTCTTTGACCGGCTGGCGCCGATGACCGATCTCACCCTCGAGGGGCCCAACCTGCGCCGCATGGCGGAGGAGCGCGGCATCGCGGTGCGCACGGCCCGATGGGTCGAGCGGGCAGAGGAGGATAGTACCGGCGTGCGGCTCTGGACCTATTCGATCCATCGGGACGGCTGGCGGCGCACCGGCCCGGTGCTCGGTGAGTTGCCCCGCCGGGCGGGTACGGCGGTCGATCCGCTCGACTGCGACACGGTGCTGTTGTGCACCGCCCGGCGTGCCGAGGACACGCTGTGGCGGGAGCTCAAGGCCCGCCGCGCGGAATGGCCCGATCACGGGCTGCACGGCGTCTATCGCAGCGGCGACTGCCTCGCGCCGCGCATGCTGGCCGATGCGGTCTTCGATGGCCACCGGATCGGCCGCGAGATCGACAGCCCGGACCCGCAGACCCCGCTCTCCATCCTGCGCGAACGGCCGATCGTCGGCCAGGAGACATACAGCCGGCGCGGCGAGGCGGTGCCGCCGTCCGGTCGCTGAGCCTCACCGCGCCGCGTCAAGGATCGCCGCCACGGCGCGGTCCACCTCCTCTGCCGTCGTGAACCGGCCGAGACCGATCCGCAGCGTCCGCTGCGCCACCTCGGGCGCAAGACCGATGGCGGTCAACACGGCGGAGGGGCGTCCGGTCGTCGAGCCGCAGGCGGCGCCGAGCGACAGACCGATCTCCGGGATGCGCAGCAGCAGCGCCTCGGCATCGGTCGCCGGCAGGGTCACGCTGAGATGGCCCGGCAGCCGCGCCGGCGGCGGCGCGCCATTGAGGACGAGCCCCGGCAGCCCGTCCGCGAGCGCCTGCCACAGCCGGTCGCGCAGGGTCGCGACGCGCGCGGCCTCCGCCGCCTGCCCGTCCGCCGCGATCGCCGCGGCCGCGCCGAACCCTACGACCAGCGGTACCGGCAGGGAGCCGGGTCTCAGCCCTCCCTCCTGGCCGCCGCCGAACAGGAGCGGCGCGAGACGCGTGCCCGACCGGACATAGAGCGCGCCGATCCCCGGCGGCCCGTGCATCTTGTGCGCCCCGAACGAGAGGAGATCGCAGCCGATCACCTCGACATCGATCGGCACACGCCCGACCGCCTGCGCGGCGTCGACATGGAAGCGGATGCCGCGTCGGGCGCAGAGGGCGCCGATCGCCGCCACATCCTGAAGCGTGCCGAGTTCGTGATTGGCCGCCTGCACCGAGACGAGCGCCGTGTCCGCGGTGATCCGCGCCTCGATGTCCGCCGGGGCGACGCGGCCCCATCCATCGGCAGGCACCCGTTCGACCATCACGCCCCTGTGGGCGAGGGCGCGGGCGGGGGCGAGCACCGCTTCATGCTCGACCGCCGAGACGAGCAGCCGGCCGCCCGCCCCACCCTCGAAACCGCCGAAGCTGCCGAGGATCGCGAGGTTGGCGGCCTCGGTTGCCCCACTGGTGAACACGATCTCCGAGGCGCGTGCGCCGATGAGCCGGGCGATGGCGCGACGGGCCTCGGCCGTCGCCGCCGCCGCGTCCCAGCCGGCGCGATTGGTGGCGCCGGGATGGCCGATCCGCTCCGACCACCACGGGCGCATCGCCGCCTCGACCAGAGGATCGAGGGGCGATGTCGCGTGGTGGTCAAGATGGATCAACCATCGCCTCCGGCGCCGCCCGTCACTGCGGCGTCACTGCGGCATCTGCCCGTCGACCCCCTCGACGAACCAGTTCATCGACAGGATCTCGGCGTCGGACGCGGTCTCGCCCTCGCGGATCCGGATGGTGCCCGACTGGTCGGCGATCGGACCGGTGAAGGGATGGAGCCGGTGTTCCTTGATCGCCGTCTCGGTCGCCTCGGCCACCTCGGCGACCTCGGCGGGCATGTTGGTGTAGGGCGCCATCTCGACCATGCCGATATCGAGCCCGCCCCAGGTGTCGGTCGAGGTCCAGGTGCCGTCGAGCACCGCCTGGGCCCGCTCGATATAATACGGCCCCCAATTGTCGATGATCGCGGTGAGCTGCGTCTCCGGCGCGAAGTGCAGCATGTCCGAGGCTTGACCGAAACCCAGGATGCCACGATTGGCGGCCGCCTGCAGCGGCGCCGGGCTGTCGGTGTGCTGGGTGATGATATCGCAGCCCTGGTCGAGCAGCGCCGCCGCCGCCTCGGCCTCCTTGCCCGGGTCGTACCAAGTGAAGGCCCAGGCGACCTTCACCACCGCGTCGGGATTGACCGAACGCATGCCGAGGGCGAAGGCATTGATGCCGGAGATGACCTCGGGGATCGGATAGGCGCCGACATAGCAGCCGATACCGGTCTCGGAGAGATGGCCGGCGATCACGCCCTGGACGTAGCGGCCCTCGTGGAACCGGCCGGCATAGGTCGAGACGTTGTCGAGCCGGCGGATGCCGGTGGCATGTTCGAAATAGACGTCCGGCTCATACTCGGCGACGGCCAGCGTCTGGTCCATGAAACCGAAGGAGGTGGTGAAGATCAGCCGATGGCCGGTGTCGACGAGATGCTGGATCACCCGTTCGGCGTCGGGCCCCTCCTCGACGCTCTCGACATAGGTGGTCTCGACCCGGTCGCCGAGCGCCTCCTCCAGCGCCTGCCGGCCGACATCGTGGCGATAGGTCCAGCCATGGTCGCCCACCGGACCGACATAGACGAAGCCGACCTTGAGCGGCTCGTCCTGTGCCAGGACGGGTGCGGCCGGGCCGAGGACGGCCGCCGCGATGGCGAGGCCGGCGATGGTACGCAACGAAGTCACTGTCATTCCGCTTCTCCTGCGTGGTGGAACCCGGTCTGTCGGATAGTTGCGCCCGCTTCAGCGCGCGGGATGGAACATCCGGCCGAGCGCGGCCGGTGCGTGGCGGCGGATCGCCGAGCCGTCCCGTGAGATCAGGACGAGCACCAGGATCGTCGCGAGATAGGGCAGCATCGACAGGAATTGCGGCGGCACCGTCACGCCGAGCGCCTGGGCGTGGAGCTGGAAGATCGTGATCCCGCCATAGAGGTAGGCGCCGAACAGGGCCCGCCAGGGGCGCCACGTCGCGAAGACGACCAGCGCCAGCGCGATCCAGCCGCGGCCGGCGGTCATGTTCTCCGCCCACATCGTCGTGTAGATCAGCGACAGATAGGCGCCGGCCAGCCCGGCGAGCGCGCCGCCGAACGCGCAGGCGGCGTAGCGGATGGCGACCACCGGGTGGCCGATCGCATGGGCGCTGTCGGGATTCTCGCCGACGGCGCGCAGGATCAGCCCGGGGCGCGTCGCCCGCAGGAACCAGGCGACGAGAGCGACCAGCAGGACCGAGAGATAGACGATCGGATCCTGCCCGAACAGCAGCGGTCCGATCACCGGCAGATCCGTCAGGCCCGGCAGATAGATCCGCCCGGGCGACGGGATCGCGACGCCGACGAAGCTGCGGCCGGCCAGCGCCGACAGGCCGATACCGAAGATCGTCAGCGCCAGCCCGGTGGCGACCTGATTGGCCAGCAGCGTCAGCGTCAGCACGGCGAACAGCATCGCCATGGCGATGCCGGCGAGCATCGCGACCAGGAAGCCGATCCAGACATTGCCGGTCGCCACCGCGCCAGCGAAGCCCGCGACCGCGCCGACGATCATCATCCCCTCGACGCCGAGATTGAGGACGCCGGACTTCTCGGTGACCAGCTCGCCGAGGGCGGCGAGGAGCAGCGGTGTCGCCGCGGGTACGACCGTCACCAGCGCCGCCAGCACCCAATCCGGCATCATGTCCGCACCCCCACCGGCGCGGCCCTGCGGATCCGGTACCGGATCGACACATCGGCGGCCAAAATGAAGAAGAGCAGCACGCCCTGAAACAGGCTGGTCACCGCCTTGGGCAGGCCGACCGACACCTGTGCCGCCTCGCCGCCGATGAAGGAGAGCGCGATCACCAGGCCGCCGATGAAGATGCCGACGGGATGCAGCCGGCCGATGAAGGCGACGATGATAGCGGTGAAGCCGTAGCCCGGCGAGAAATCCTGCGGCAGGTGGCGCAGCGGCCCGGCAACCTCGATGATCCCCGCCAGCCCCGCGAGCCCGCCGGAGAGCAGCATGGCGAACCAGACCGTCCGGTTGCCCGAGAAGCCGGCATGCCGCGCGGCGCGCGGGGCGAGGCCGGCGACCCTGAGGCGGAACCCGGCGAGCGCCCGGCTGGCCACGAACCAGCACAGAAGGACGGCGAGCGGTGCGAACAGGACGCCGACATGCATCCGCATCGCCGGCACGAGCGCCGGCAGCACGGCCTCTGCATGGAAGCGTTTGGAGCCGGGGAAGTTCATGCCGGCGGGATCGCGCCACGGCCCGTAGACCAGCCAGGTGAACAGCAGCGCCGCCACATAGGTCAGCATCAGGCTGGTCAGGATCTCATTGGCGTTGAAGCGGGTGCGCAACAGCGCCGGGATCGCCGCCCAAACCATCCCGCCGAGCATCCCCGCGACCAGCATCCCCGGCAGCAGCAGCGGCGACGTCGTCTCCGGCAGGGCGAGCGCGATGCCGCCGCCGACGATGCCGCCGATGATCATCTGCCCCTCGGCGCCGATGTTCCAGACATTGGCCCGGAATCCGAGTGCGAGGCCGGAGGCGATCAGGATCAGCGGCGTCGCCTTGACGAGCAGCGAACCGACGCCGCGCAAGGTCGAGACCGGCTCGACGAAATAAGCCGCGAGCACCCGCAGCGGATCGAAGCCGAGCGCCGCGAAGATCGCCGCGCCGACGACCAGCGTCAGCAGCACCGCCACGACGGGTGCGAGATAGGCATGGGCCCGCGACGGGCGGGGCCGCGGTTCGAGCCTCAGCACGGCATGGCAGCGGCCGCAGCGCCGCCCCCCATCAGCAGCCCGATCGTCTCCACCGTCGCCTCGGCGACCGGGATCGGCGGCGATAGCCTGCCGCCGGCGATCACCGCGATCCGGTCGGCGATCTCGAAGATCTCGTCGAGATCCTGGCTGATCACCACGATGGCAGCGCCGCGCGCCGCGGCATCGATCAGCCGCTGCCGGATCATCGCGGCAGCGCCGGCATCGACCCCCCAGGTCGGCTGGGAGACGACGAGGACCGAGGGCTGGCGCAGCAGTTCCCGCCCCATCACGAATTTCTGCAGATTGCCGCCCGAGAGGCTGCCGGCCTCGGCGGCGGGCCCGCGGCTCCGCACCTGGAACCGGCCGATCACCTCGCTCGCATGGTCGATAGCGGCGCGGATCTGCACCATGCCGTGCCGCGCCATCTCGGGCCGGTGCCAGCCTGTCAGCAGCGCATTCTCGGCGAGGGTGAGACCCGGCACCGCGGCATGACCGGCGCGTTCCTCCGGCACGAAGGCGGCACCGAGCGTCCGTCGCCGCGCCGGGCCGGCCCGCCCCACCGGGATGCCTGCGATCCGCACCGTCTCGTCACGCGGCAGCGGGGTCTCGCCCGACAGCGCATCCATCAGCTCGGTCTGGCCGTTGCCCGCCACCCCGGCGATGCCGAGGATCTCGCCGCCGCGCACCATGAAGTGCACGTCATGCAGGTCGATCCCGTGCTCGAGCGGGCTGGCGAGCGACAATCCTTCCACCGCCAGCAGCGGATCGGGCGCCACCGCGACCTCCCCCGCCCGGCGCTGCGCCGGCAGGATGCGGCCGCCGATCATCGCCTCGGCCATGCTCCGCGCCGATTCGGTGTGCGGGTCACAGGTGGCGACCACCTGGCCCTGGCGCAGGATCGTCGCCCGGTCGCAGAGCGCGCGGATCTCTTCGAGCTTGTGTGAGATGTAGAGGATGGAACGACCCTCCGCGACCAGCGCCCGCAAGGTGCCGAACAGCGCCTCGACCTCCTGCGGCGTCAGGACGGAGGTGGGCTCGTCCATGACGATGAGTCGCGGCGATTGCAACAGGCAGCGGAGGATCTCGATCCGCTGGCGCTCGCCCACCGACAGGGTGTGCACCGGGCGGTCGAGCTCGAGTGCGAGGCGATAGGCCGCGGCGAGCCGGCCGACCCGCTCGCGCAGCGCCGCCCGCTTCTCCCCTGCCGGCAGGGCAAGCGCGATGTTCTCCAGCACGGTCATCGAGTCGAAGAGCGAGAAGTGCTGAAAAACCATGCCGATGCCCAGCGCGCGGGCAGCGGCGGGACTGGTCACGGCAACCGGTTGTCCCTCCCAGCGGATCTCGCCGGCATCGGGTGCGAGGACACCGTAGATGATCTTCACAAGCGTCGACTTGCCCGCACCATTCTCCCCGAGCAGGGCGTGGATCTCACCACGGCCGACGGCCAGCGACACCCGGTCGTTAGCCACGACGCCGGGGAACGCCTTGGTGATGCCGTCGAGCTCGAGCAGCGGCGCATCCTTGGCGATCGTCAAACGGTCCCCCTCTTCCGGCCGGGCGCCTCATGCGCCCGCTGTGGCCCGAACACCTGCAACAATTGTGCCGCGACCGCCACAGCAATGATCGCGGGGGTCTTCCCCCCGACCCCGGACACGCCGATCGGGCAGACCAGCCGGGCGATCGCCGCGTGATCGTGACCGCGGGCCCTGAGCCGCGACACGAAGCGGGCGCGCTTGGTGGCGCTGCCGATCAGCCCGAGGAAAGC
Source organism: uncultured Mycobacteriaceae bacterium (assembly GCA_964406375.1). GTDB lineage: Bacteria > Pseudomonadota > Alphaproteobacteria > DSM-16000 > Inquilinaceae > CAYORM01. The sequence goes on from CAYORM010000015.1 coordinate 13,895, forward strand.
GAGGTCGGGACGGGAGAGGGCGGCATCGACGATCTCGAGGTCGAGACCGTGATCATGGGTCATGACCAGGACGGCGCCGCCCGGGGGGACGAGATCGACATCGAGCGCCGGCGCCGCGCTGGGCAGGAGGCGGACGCCAGGCGGCGCGTCCGCCGGCAGCCAGCCCGGCCGTCCCTCCACCACCGCGACGGCGAGCGGCAGGGTGGCGAGGATCGGCAGGAGCGCCCGCGAGACATGGCCTGCCCCGAAGATCGTCACGCTCGGCAGCGTCGGGACCGGACGGTCGAGCAGCACGCCGGACGCGGCATCGAAGGCGATCTCTCTGGCCGAGGCGATGAACGACGCCACCACCCCGTCCAGCGGCGGAGGCGCGGCATCCTCCGGCATGAGGAGCCGCGCGCCGGAGGGCGGCGTCACCGCGACGGCACCGGGCGCAGCCTGCGACACACGGTCGAGCCAAGCGAGGTCGTCTGGCACCAACCGCTCCCACAGAAGTATCGCCTCGCCGCCGCAGCACTGGCCGAGCGCGGGGCCGAGCGCGACCGGCTGCGGGCCGGTGAGCCGGCCGGCCACCGGTCGCGCGAGGAGCATTCGCGCCGTCTCGATCGCGTCGAGTTCGAGCCGGCCGCCACCAATCGTGCCGGCGATGTCATCCGCCGTGACCAGCATCGCCGCCCCCGCCTCGCGCGGGGTCGACCCGCGCGTCGCCATGACGCGGACGAGGATGGCGGCGCGCCCTGCCTCAAGAGCCAGCCGCGCCGGCGTTAGCCATGCAGCTGCGCCCGTCATGCGCCGCTGCACAGGTCGGCCGGTGGCGGTCTGACCGCGACCGCCTCGACCGCGAAGAGGACACGCTCGGGCGTCGCCGGGGCATCGAGCGGCGGCAGTGCGGGCCCCTCACCGAGCGCGGCAACCGCGTCGGTGATCGCCGAGAAGACCGAGATCGCGAGCATGAAGGGCGGCTCGCCCACCGCCTTCGAGCGCGAGACCGTCTCCTCGCGGTTCGGCCGGTTCTCGAGGAGGTCGATCCGGAACGCCGCGGGCCGGTCGCGCGCCGTCGGAATCTTGTAGGTCGACGGGGCGTGCGTGCGCAGCCGCCCGGCCGCATCCCACCACAGCTCCTCCGAGGTCAGCCAGCCCATCCCCTGGATGAAGCCGCCCTCGATCTGGCCGCGGTCGATCGCCGGATTCAGCGACCGTCCGACATCATGGAGGATGTCGACGGCGAGCAGCCGCGTCTCGCCGGTGAGCGTGTCGATCGCCACTTCGCTCACCGCGGCGCCCCAGGCGAAATAGTAGAATGGCCGGCCGGTCATGGTGCGCGCGTCATAGGCGAGCTTCGGCGTCTTGTAGAAGCCGGTCGCGGAGAGCGGGATGCGCGCCAGATAGGCGTCCTTCACCACCTTGGCGAAGGGCTGGGAATTGCCCCGCACCGTCACCATGCCGTCGGCGAAAACGACCTCATCGGGGTCCGCCTGGTGCGCCTCGGCTGCGCAGCGGGCGAGACGCTCGCGGATCGCCAGCGCCGCCGTCCTGGCCGCCATGCCATTGAGATCGGTGCCGGAGGAGGCAGCCGTGGCCGACGTGTTGGGCACCTTGCCGGTGCTGGTCGCGGTCACCCGCACCGCCTCTGGCCCGACGCCGAAGACCTCGGCGACGATCTGCGCGACCTTCACGAACAGCCCCTGCCCCATCTCGGTGCCGCCATGGTTCAGGTGGATCGAGCCGTCGGTGTAGAGGTGGACCAGCGCTCCCGCCTGGTTGAGATGTGTGGTGGTGAAGGAGATGCCGAACTTGACCGGCGTCAGCGCGATGCCGCGCTTGATGATCGGGCTCGTGCGATTGAAGACGGCGATCTCGGCGCGACGTTCACGGTAGCGGCTCGTCGCCTCGAGCCGGTCGATCATCGCCGGCAGGTGGTCGTCCTCGACGGTCTGGCCATAGGGCGTGGTGTCCCGTCCATCGCCGCCATAGAGATTGGCCCGCCGCACATCGAGCGGATCACGGCCGAGCCGGCGGGCGATCGCGTCCATCACCCGCTCGATCGCCAGCATGCCCTGTGGCCCGCCGAAGCCACGGAACGCCGTGTTCGAGACGGTGTTGGTGCGGCAGTGCCGGGCGGTGATGGTGACCGCCGGCAGGTAATAGGCATTGTCGACATGGAAGATCGCACGGTCGACGATCGCCGGCGACAGATCGGTCGACACGCCGCAGCGCGCCGCAAGCGCCATGTCGAGGCCGAGGATCCGGCCCTCGCCATCGAAGCCAACCCGCCAATCGGCACGAAATTCGTGGCGCTTGCCGGTCATTATCATGTCGTCGTCGCGGTCGAGCCGCATCTTCGCCGGCCGCCCGGTCAGCGCGGCAGCCAGTGCCGCCAGACCCGCCCATTGCGAGGCCTGCGTCTCCTTGCCGCCGAACCCGCCGCCCATGCGCCTGACCTCGACCGTCACCGCCGCATCGGGACGGCCGAGGATCTTGGCGACGTTGTGCTGCACCTCGCTGGGATGCTGGGTCGAGCAGTAGACCAGCATTTCGCCCGCCTCGGTGGGAACGGCGAGCGAGACCTGCCCCTCGAGATAGAAATGGTCCTGCCCGCCCATCTCAATCCGGCCGGAGAGCTGGTGCGGCGCGGCGGCGATCGCCGTTGCCGCATCGCCGCGGACGAGCTGTCGCGGCGGGCCGAGCAGCGACCCGGCCGCTAGCGCATCGTCGATCGTCAGGATGGCCGGCAGATCCTCGTACTCGATCACGGCGAGCGCCGCGGCGGCGCGGGCCTCGGCGATCGTCTCCGCTGCCACCGCAAAGACCGGCTGGCCCCAGAAGATGACGCACCCATCGGCGAGGACCGGGTCATCGCCGGCGACGGGGCTGCAGTCATTGACGCCCGGGATGTCGGCGGCAGTCAGCACCGCCACCACCCCCGGCGCGCGCCGCACCGCATCGAGGTCGAGCCGCAGGATGCGCGCATGGGCCCGCTCGGCCGGCCGGGCCCAGACCTGCAGCGTGCCATCCGGCTCGGGAATGTCGTCTACATAAACGGCGCGGCCGGTCACATGCTTGTCGGCACTGTCATGCGGCCGCGCCACGCCGTGGCCGCCGGGCGGCCCGCCGCCCTGCCGGACGGGCGATGGCGCGGTCATCGCGCAGGCTCCATGGCGGCCGGCAGCCTTGTCGCGACATCCGGCCGCGTCGTCTCGAGGAGAAAGCGGTCGAGGAGGTTCTGCGCGACACGCATCCGGTAGGCAGCACTAGCCCGCATGTCAGAGAGCGGCGTGAAGCTGTCGGCGATCGCGGCGCGGCCGCGCGCCACCGTCGCCGCATCCCAGGGCCGCCCCGTCATCGCCGCCTCGGCCGCGCCGGCCCGGGCTGGCACGCCTGCCATCCCGCCATAGGCGATGCGGATCTCCTCGACCCGGCCCGCCGGGTCGAGGCGCAGGCGAAAGGCGCCGAGGACGGCGGAGATGTCCTGGTCATGCCGCTTGGAGACCTTGTAGCAGGCGAAGCGCTCGTCCGGCCGGGGCAGCGGCAACTCGATCGCCTCGACGAACTCGCCTTGTCGCCGGTCCTGTCTGCCATAGGCCAGGAAGAAGGCCTCGAGCGGCAGGCGCCGCCGCTCGGCCCCGCGGCACAGCACCAGCTCGGCGCCGAGAACGATGAAGGGCGGCGGCGTGTCGCCGATCGGCGAGCCATTGGCGATGTTGCCGCCGATCGTGCCGAGCGCGCGGATCTGCGTCGAGCCGATGCGCGCGAAGAGCTCGTCGAACGGCGGCCACAGTGCCGCTAGCACCGGACGGGCGGCCGCATAGCTGACCCCGGCGCCGATGACGAGCCGGTCGCCCGCACGCTCGATCCGCTGCAGTGCCTCGACCCGGCCCGTCCAGATGAGGGTGTCGAGCCGGCGGTGCAGCTTGGTCACCCACAGCCCGACATCGGTGCCGCCGGACAGCACCACGGCCTCGGGATGCTCCAGCAGCAGCGCTGCCAGCGCCTCGGTGGTACGCGGCGCGAAAAACCGTCGGCCTGCCGCTTCGATCGCGAAGGCGTCGGAGGGCAGGCGCGCGAGTGCCGCCGCGGTCTCCGCCGCCTCGGCTGCGAAGCGGTCCTGCGGCCGGCCCATCGCCCGCGCCGCCGCGACGATCGGCCCGTAACCGGTGCAGCGGCACAGATTGCCGGCCAGCGCCTCGTCGATCGCCTCCCGCGACGGCGTCGGGTCCTCCGGTCCGTTCGCCCCATGCGCGAAGGCGAAGAGCGACATGACGATACCCGGCGTGCAGAAGCCGCATTGCGAGGCATGCGCCTCGACCATCGCCCGCTGGATGGGATGCAGCACCTCGCCCTCGGCGAGATCCTCGACGGTGACGAGATGCGTGCCGTCGAGCGTCGGCAGGAACTGGATGCAGGCATTGACCGCGCGATAGCTCATGCCACCTTCGGCTGTCGGCGTCCCCACCGCGACGGTGCAGGCGCCGCAATCGCCCTCCGCGCAGCCCTCCTTGGTACCGCGCCGGCGCTCGACCCGCCGGAGGTATTCGAGCACCGTCATCGTCGGCTCGAACCCGGTGAGGCGACGCTCCCGGCGCTCGGCGCCAAGCAGGAAATGGACGGCGTCCCGCATCCCGGTCACGACCCCCGATAGGTCGAATACCCGTAGGGCGAGAGCAGGAGCGGTACGTGATAATGCTGCCCGGGGTCGGCGATGCCGAAGCGCACCGGCACCTCGTCAAGGAAGGGTGGCTCGGGCAGCGTGAGGCCCGAGCGCCGGAAATAGGCACCGGCGCGGAAGACCAGCTCCCACCGTCCGGCCACCATCGCCCGCCCCTCGAGCAGCGGACGGTCGCAACGGCCATCGGCATTGGTCTCGGCCTGTACGATCAGCCGCCGGTCGGTGCCGTCGAGGCGGAAGAGTTCGATCCACAGCCCCGCCGCCGGCCGGCCGCGGGCGGTGTCCAGAACGTGCGTCGTCAGTCGCCCCGCCATCCGCTCTCCGTCTCCTCCCCCTGTCTCCTGCCGAGGCTACCGCCATCCTTCGGCCGAAGGAAAGGCGTTCGGGACGACAGTGCCGCCGACCGCCGGGCTTGAACGGGGGCGCGGCCTGCGGCCATCCTTGTGCCGCGACGGAACGGGGGAACGATGATGGAGGGGACCTATCCCCGGGATCTGATCGGTTACGGGCCGACACCACCCGCGGCGGACTGGCCGGGCGGTGCGCGGGTGGCCGTTCAGTTCGTGCTGAATTACGAGGAGGGAGGCGAGGCGTCCATCCTGCATGGCGACCCCGCCTCGGAGGCCTTCCTGTCCGAGATCGTCAACGCCCAGCCGCTGCCGGGTGCGCGCCACATCTCGATGGAGCAGATCTACGAGTACGGCAGCCGCGTCGGGGTCTGGCGCATCCTCGACCTGTTCCGCCGCAAATCGGTGCCGCTGACGATATTCGCCGTCGCCATGGCGCTGGAACGCAACCCGAAGGTGGCGGAGGTCGCGGTCGCCGACGGTCACGAGATCTGCAGCCATGGCTGGCGCTGGATCAACTATCAGAACGTGCCCGAGGCGGTGGAACGCGAGCACATGCAGCGGGCGATCGAGACGATCCGCCGCATCACCGGCCAGCGGCCGCTCGGCTGGTACACCGGCCGCACCAGCCCCAATACCCGCCGCCTCGTCGCCGAAGAGGGCGGCTTCCTCTACGATGCCGACGATTACAGTGACGACCTGCCCTTCTGGACCCGGGTCGAGGGGCGGCCGCATCTCGTCGTCCCCTATACGCTCGATGCCAATGACATGCGCTTTGCGACGGTGCAGGGCTTCAGTTCGGGCGACCAGTTCTTCGCCTATCTGCGCGACGCCTTCGACACGCTCTATGAGGAGGGGGCGACGACGCCGCGCATGATGTCGATCGGGTTGCATTGCCGGCTCGTCGGGCGCCCCGGACGGATCCGCGCGCTCGAGCGCTTCATCGACTACGCCCAGGCCTTCGACCGCGTCTGGTTCTGCCGGCGGATCGACATCGCCCGCCACTGGCGTGAGCGGCACCCCTTCCCCTCCCGCGCGACGGGGCAGGCGCCGTGAGCCGCGACAGCACCCCGCTCGACCCGCCGCCACGAACGCTCGATCGCGACACCTTCCTCGCCCGCTATGGCGGCGTCTACGAGCACTCCCCGTGGATCGCCGCCGCCGCCCATGACCGCGGCCTCGGCCCGGCGGAGGACACGGCCGAGGGGCTCGCCGCGGCGATGGCCGCGGTGGTGGAGGCGGCGCCCGAGGCCGCCAAACTCGCCCTGCTGCGCGCCCATCCCGATCTCGCCGGCCGGCTCGCCATCGAGGGCCGGCTTGGCGCCGCCTCAGCGGCCGAACAGGCGAGCGCCGGGCTCGATCGCTGCACGCCCGAGGAGTTCGCGCGCTTCTCCGCGCTCAACGAGCGCTATCGGGCGCGCTTCGGCTTTCCCTTCATCATCGCCGTGCGCGGCCTCGACCGGGCGGCCATCCTCGCCGCCTTCGAGCGGCGCGTCGAGGCGGAGCCGGCAGAGGAGCGCGCCACCGCGCTCGCCCAAGTCCATCGCATCGCCCTGCTGCGCCTTCGCCAGATCGGAGGTTCCGTTCCGTGACACATGCCGATCCGACCCTGCCCGATTTCGCCCGCCGCTATCCCAACCTCGCGCTGCCGGCGTTCGGTGCCGCGGTGATCTTCGCGACCGACGACTTCTTCGCCGACAAGGCACGGCTGATCGCGCCGGAAGAGCCGGTCTTCGTGCCGGACCGCTACGACGATCACGGCAAGTGGATGGACGGGTGGGAGAGCCGGCGGCGCCGCGGCCCGGGGCACGATCACTGCATCATCCGGCTCGGCGTCCCGGCGACGGTGATGGGCGTCGACATTGATACGCGCCATTTCACCGGCAACTACCCACCGGCCGCCGCACTCGAAGGCTGCGCCGCGGGCGACGATCCGATGCGGGAGGAGAGCTGGCGGACCATCCTGCCGGTGATGCCGCTGTCGGGTGACGCGCATCATTTCCGGGCGGTCGACGCGGCCGGGCCCTTCGGCTTCCTGCGGCTGCACATCTATCCCGATGGCGGGGTGGCGCGGCTGCGCGTCTACGGCCTGCCGCAGCATGATTGGAGCGCCCTGCCGTCCGATGGCGAGGTCGATCTTGCCGCCCTGGTGCATGGCGGGATCGCGGTCGCCTGGAGCGATGCGCATTACGGCAACCCGTCGAAGATGCTGGCGCCCGGTCGCGGCGCCAATATGGGCGATGGCTGGGAGACGCGGCGGCGGCGCGAGCCCGGCAACGAATGGGCTGTGCTGGCGCTCGGCGTACCGGGAACGGTACGGCGCATCCTGATCGACACCGCGCATTTCAAAGGCAACTTCCCCGACCGGGTGTCGATCCAGGCGGCAAGGCTCGATCCTGCGAGCGGTGGCCAAGCGATCGACAGGCTGATCGTCAACCAGTCGATGTTCTGGCCGACGCTCCTGCCCGAGACGCCCATGGGCCCCGACGCCGAGCACCTGATCGATGATGACCGCATCGCCGCGCTCGGCCCGATCACCCATGTCCGGGTCAACTCCATCCCCGATGGCGGAATCAGCCGGCTGCGGCTGTTCGGAATACCGCAGCGATGAGACGGATCGAGGCCCGGCCGCTGACGCGTGAAGCCTTCGCCCCCTATGGCGACGTGATCGAGACCCAGGGCGCGGCCCATTTCCCGATCAATGCCGGCACCTGCGAGCGCTTCCACGACCTCGCCCGGATCGACGTGGCCGAGGGCGGCGGACGGCCGCTCATCAGCATCGTCCGGGCCCGACCGGTCGCCCTGCCCGCGCCGCTGCGGCTGATGGAGCGGCATCCGCTCGGCAGCCAGATCTTCTTGCCACTCAGCCCCGCCACCTTCCTTGTCGTGGTCGCCCCGCCGATCGATCGGCCCGGACCCGCCGATCTCGTCGCCTTTCGGGCGGCACCGGGCCAGGGTGTGAACTATGCCCGCGGCACCTGGCACCACCCGCTGCTGGCCCTCGACCGCGAGACCGATTTCGTGGTCATCGACCGTGGCGGGCCGGGCGACAATCTCGTCGAGGTGCCGCTTGCCCCGGAGGCCGCCCTGCTGATCGGCTGAACCGGCGGCCGGGTCACGCCCCGTGCCGTCTTGCCAGGACGCGTCCCCGGCCCTATCGCTCGCGCCCGTGACCGCTTTCCGCCCCCCCTCCGGCCTGCGCGAGACGATCGGCCGCGTCAACGCCTTCGCGCGGCGGCGGCGCTGGCTGGTGTCCGGCGTCGCGGTCGCGCTGCTCTGCCTTATCTCGATCCTCTTCGCCGACCGGATCGCCGGCCGCTATTTCGAAGCCTGGTGGGAGCAGCCGCACGGGTTGCGCTTCGAGGCGCTGAGCGACATCGGCCTCGGCATCTGGTGGTACACGATCGCGATCTTCGGCTGGCTCGGCTTCAAGCTCGCCGCTTTCCTGTCGCCACATGGTGACCTCGCCGCCCTCAACCGGCGGCGCGCGCGCAGCTTCCGCTTCATGACCGTCGCGCTCCTCCTTTCGGGCGCCGTCAATGCCGCACTGAAACTCGTCTTCGGCCGGCCGCGGCCGAAATTCCTCGACGACGATCTCTACGGCTTCTACCCCTTCTCGGTCTTCGGCTCGAACAGCTTCCCCTCGGGCCATGCCCAGACGATCGCCACGGTCGCTTTTTGCCTGTGGGCGATCTTCCCGCGCTGGGGCTGGGCGCTGGCCGCCATGGCGGTCGTCATCGCCTTCTCCCGCGTCGCCGCCTTCGCGCATTACCCCTCCGACGTCGTGGCCGGCCTCTGGATCGGCGCGCTGGTCGCCTGGGTGGTGCGGCGGCGCTTCGAGGAGAGGGGAGGCCCGGTGACGCTCCAACTGCCACCGACCCGATGATCGCCGCCCTCCTTCCCGTCATCCTGCCGGTCATCGGCTGCGCCGTGATCGGTTATCTGTGGGCGCGGTCGCCCTGGCCCTTCGAGCTCGATTTCGTCACCCGTCTGATCACCACGGTCGGCACGCCGAGCCTTATTTTTTCGACCCTGCTGCGGCTCGGTGTCCCGCCCTGGGAGATCGCCCGCCAGATGGGGTTCGGCTTCGCCACGGTGGCGGTCGGCGCCGCGGCGGGCACCGCCGCCCTCTATGCCTTCGGCCGCTTCGACAGGCGGCTGCTGCCGGCGGTGATGTTGCCCAATGCCGGCAATCTCGGCCTGCCGATTGCCTTCTTCGCCTTCGGCGATCCCGGTCTCGCCCTGGCCATCCCTTTCGCCGCGACGATGACGATCTGTCACTTCACGATCGGCGTCGCCTGCGCGACGGGACGGGCGGCCTGGTCACAGATCCTGTCCACGCCGACGATCTGGGCGATCCTGCTGGCCTTCCTGCTTCTCAGCGTCGAGATCCCGGCGCCGGTCTGGCTGCTCAACCTGACCGGCCTTCTCGGGGGGCTGATGATGCCGCTGATGCTCATCGCACTCGGGGTCTCGCTGGCGCGGCTGCGCATCAACCATCTGCGCGTGTCGGGGCTGCTCGCGATGCTGCGCCTCGTCTTCGGCCTGTCGATCGGCTGGGGGATGGTGACGCTGTTCGGCCTCGAAGGCCCCATCGCCGGCGTCCTCGTGCTGCAATCGGCGATGCCGCCGGCCGTGTTCACCTATCTCTTCGCGGCGCGCTATGCCGGTCCGGCGGAGGAGGTCGCGGGCGCCGTCGTCCTCGGGACACTCGCGACGCTGCTGCTCCTGCCGGCGATGCTGATCCTCGTGATGCCGTAGCGGCGCTCAGCCGTCCGTCTCGCCCTGCGCCTCGATCTCGCGGCGCCGGCGGGCGTACTCCTCCGGCGGGATCAGGCCGCGCGCCGCCATCGCCTCGAGCGCGGCGAGCGAGCGGCGCCGGTCCTCTGCCGCATCCAGCCCGCTCTCGGCATCGGTATCGGCCGACGCCGCGGCGGGGCGGCGCCCGGGGCGTTCCGTGTCGCGTCTCATCGCGGCCTCTCCTCGTCCAGACGATGCGCGGCATCATGCCCGAAACCGGCCCCCCGCGGCATGGTGGCATACGGGTTCCCGCCGCCGCGCCGTCCGGCTAGAGAAGACCGGTCAACCCGGCATCGGGCCGGGTCGGGGGTTTCCATGCAGGACTATCGTTACCTCGTCGTCGGCGCAGGCATGGCCGGCGCCTCCGTCGCGGCCGAACTCGCGCGCCACGGCAGCGTTATCCTCCTCGAGACCGAGGACCGCCCCGGCTATCACACGACCGGGCGCTCCGCCGCCCACTACACCGAGACCTACGGACCGCCGCTCGTCCGCGCGCTGACGCAGGCAAGCCGGGCCTTCTACGACGCGCCGCCGGCGGGCTTCGCCGACGCGCCGCTGCTCACCCCGCGCGGCTCGCTGATGGTCGCCCCGCCCGGCGACGAGGCGCAGCTGGACGACGCCGCCGCCACCTTCGGCGCCGAACTCGGCGATCTGCACCGGCTCGGGGCCGAGGAGGCGATGCGGCTCGTCCCGACCCTGCGGCCTGAGGCCGTCGCCGGCGGTGTCTACGAGCCGGGCTCGAAGGACATGGATGTCGCGGCGATCCATCAGGGTTATCTGCGCATGCTGAAGGCGGCGGGCGGCGTGATCGCGACGGGCGCCGAGCTCCTCGCGCTCGATCGCCGCGACGGGCTTTGGCACGCCGAGACCGCCCAGGGTCCGGTCACCGCGGCGATTGTGGTCAATGCCGCCGGGGCCTGGGCCGATGTGGTCGGCAAGCGGGCCGGTGCCGCGCCGATCGGTCTCGTCCCCAAGCGTCGTACCGCGGTGATCTTCGAGCCGCGCGATCCGGCGGCCGTCGACCCGGCCTGGCCGTTCGTCGCCGATCTCGCCGCCACCTGGTATTTCCGGCCCGAGGCAGGACACGTCTTCTGCTCGCCGGCCGATGAGACCCCGTCGCCGCCCTGCGATGCCCAGCCCGAGGAGCTCGACGTCGCCATCGCCCTCGACCGGATCGAGACGGCGACTTGGATGCAGCCGCGGCGCGTCGTGGCGAAATGGGCGGGGCTGCGCTCCTTCGTCGAGGATGGCGAGCCGGTCTTCGGCTGGGACGAGACGGTTCCCGGCTTCTTCTGGTACGCCGCCCAGGGCGGCTACGGCATCCAGATGGCACCCGCCGCCGCCCGATTCGCCGCCGCGCTGATCGTCGATGAGGGCCTTCCCTCCGACCTCACGGATCGTGGTATCGTTCCCGATGCATTGTCGCCGCGACGGTTGAGGAGCGCCCGATGACCCGCCCGATCCTGGTCCCGATCCTGACCGCAGCTCTCGCCGGCCTGCTCGCCGGCTGCATGGGCATCGGCGACACCTCGAGCCAGGCCGCCACCCGGCAGAAACTGATCGGGATGTCGCAGTCCCAGCTCCTCGCCTGTGCGGGCGTGCCCGACCGCAGCCGGGTCGAGGGCACGGTCGAGTACATGACCTATGAGAATGCGATGATGACCGCCGATCGCCGGGCCGGCTTCGACCTCACCACCGGCTTCGGGATCGGCACCGGCGTCGGCGTCGAGACGGGCTTCTCCACCCCGATCGGCGAGGAGGCGGTGCGCTCCGATTACTGCGAGGCGACATTCACCGTCGCGAGCGGCCGGGTCGCCGATGTGACCTTCAACACCGCCGGCGGCTTCAACCGCTTCGACCAGTGCAGAACCCTGGTCCAGAGCTGCATCGCCTCCTGACGGGACGCGCCGACACTGGCCTCACCGGGCCGAGGCAGATAGAGAACGCGGGGCCGCGCAGGGCCGATGCGTAAGGAGAGCTTTACGGATGAAGATCCTGGTCGCTGTGAAGCGGGTGGTCGACTACAACGTCAAGGTGCGCGTCAAGGCTGACGGCAGCGGCGTCGACCTTGCCAACGTCAAGATGTCGATGAACCCGTTCGACGAGATCGGGGTGGAAGAGGCCCTGCGCCTGAAGGAAGCCGGCAAGGCGAGCGAGGTGATCGCCGTCTCGATCGGCGTCGCCGCCTGCCAGGAGACGATCCGGACGGCGCTCGCCATGGGGGCCGATCGCGGCATCCTGGTGCAGCATGACGGCGAACTCGAACCGCTCGGCGTCGCCAAGCTGCTCAAGGCGGTCATCGCGCGTGAGGAGCCGGGGCTCGTCTTCCTCGGCAAGCAGGCGATCGACGATGACGCCAACCAGACCGGGCAGATGCTGGCGGCGCTGCTCGGCTGGGGCCAGGCGACCTTCGCCTCGAAGGTGGTGGTCGAGGACGGCCGCGCGATCGTGACGCGCGAGGTCGATGGTGGCTCGCAGACCGTGTCGCTGCCGCTGCCCGCGGTGGTGACGACCGACCTGCGACTGAACGAACCGCGCTACGCCTCGCTGCCCAACATCATGAAGGCCAAGAAGAAGCCGCTGGACACGCTGACCCCGGCCGATCTCGGTGTCGATCCGGCGCCGCGGCTGAAGACGGTGAAGGTGGTCGAGCCGCCGAAGCGCAAGGGCGGGGTGAAGGTGGCCGATGTCGCCGAGCTCGTCGAGAAGCTCAAGACCGAAGCGCGTGTGATCTGAGAAGAGCGGAACGGAACCGATGGCCATCCTGATCGTCGCCGAGCACGACCATGCCACGCTCAAGCCCGCGACGCTGCATGCCGTGACCGCCGCCCGGGCGATCGGCGGCGAGATCCACATCCTGGTGGCGGGCGATAGTGCCGGCGATGCCGCGCGGGCCGCCGCTGCCGTGCCCGGCGTGGCGAAGGTCCTCCATGCCGACGGGCCGGCGCTGAAGGCGCAGCTTCCCGACGTGGTCGCACCGCTGGTCGCGGGACTCGCCGCGGATTACGGCCATGTGCTGGCGACCGCGACCTCCTGGGGCAAGAGCGTGATGCCGCGCGTCGCCGCGGCGCTCGACGTACAGCAGGTCTCCGACATCATCGCCGTCGTCGCCCCGGACACCTTCGACCGGCCGATCTATGCCGGCAACGCGATCGCGACCGTCCAGAGCAGCGATCCGGTGAAGGTGGTGACGGTGCGCAGCGCCGCCTTTGATCCCGCCGCTGCCGAAGGCGGCTCGGCAGCGGTCGAGACCGTCGCGGCCCCGGAGGATCCCGGCCTGTCGCGCTTCGAGGGCGAGGCGCTGACCAAGACCGAACGGCCCGAGCTGACCTCGGCGCGGATCGTCATCTCGGGCGGGCGCGGCATGGGCTCGGCCGAGAACTTCAAGCTGCTCGAAGGCATCGCCGATCATCTCGGCGCCGCGATCGGCGCCAGTCGGGCGGCGGTCGATTCCGGCTTCATGTCAAACGACCATCAGGTCGGCCAGACCGGCAAGGTGGTGGCCCCCGACCTCTATATCGCCGTCGGCATCTCGGGTGCCATCCAGCACCTCGCCGGCATGAAGGACAGCAAGGTGATCGTCGCGATCAACAAGGACGAGGAGGCGCCGATCTTCCAGGTGGCCGATTACGGCCTGGTCGGCGACCTGTTCACCGTGATCCCGGCACTCGAGGCCGAACTGAAGAAGGCGGGCTGAACGCCCGCCTCCATCCCCGCCGTCCGGACCGCCCGCCCCGCGTCGCCGCCGTTCACTGTCCGCTCGACGGCGAGGCCGGTGACGGCGGGTGCACGAGGCGCCGTTCGGCGGCCTTGTAGTAGTACTGGCTCGCGACGAGCCAGCCCTTCAGCGGCCTGAGCGGCGGGATGCAGGTCAGCAGCAGGAAGGGCAGCGACGTGACCAGATGCACCCAATAGGGTGCCGCGAACGCGACCTCGATCCACAGCGCAAGGACGATGCTGGGCACGCAGGCGAAGCAGATCACGAAGAAGGCCGGCCCGTCGGCGGGATCGGCGAAGCTGTAATCGAGCCCGCAGACCTCGCATTCGCGCCGCAGCTTCAGAAAGCCCTGGAACAGATGCCCCTGGCCGCAGCGGGGGCAGCGGCCCCGGACCCCGGTCCTGATCGGCGGCAATGCCGGCCATTGCTCGTCAGACGACATGCGATTCTCCATCCGGCGGCGGACATGCGACGCCGATACCGCGCGTATGTCGGTCCTCGCGCGCCGCCTGCAAAGCCCTTCCGGCCGCGGCGTTTCATCACCCCGGACGTCAGCAATGCGACGCCAGCGCCCGCAGGCCGCCGGCGACGATTGCCGACCAAGCCTCCTCCGCGGTGGCGGCGAAATCGAACAGGCGGAGGTCGTCCGGCGCGATCATGCCATGCTCGGCGAGCTTCTCGAAATCGATGACGCCGCGCCAGTAATCCGGGTCGAACAGAACGACCGGGATCGGCGGCGCCTTGCCGGTCTGGCGCAGCGTCAGGATTTCGAACAGCTCGTCGAAGGTGCCGAAACCGCCCGGGAAGACGACGAGGGCATTGGCGCGCATCGCCAGATGCATCTTCCGCATGGCGAAGTAGTGGAAGCGGAAGGTCAGCGCCGGCGTCGAATAGGCGTTCGGTTCCTGCTCGTGCGGCAGCGTGATGTTGAAGCCGATCGACGGCGCGCCGGCCTCGGCCGCGCCGCGATTGGCGGCTTCCATGATCCCCGGCCCGCCGCCGGTCGCGATGACGTTGTCGCGCGCCCCACCCGTCTCGGGCTCGGTCAGCGCCCCGCCCCGCTCGGAGGCGATTCGGCCGAAGGTGCGGGCGGCCTCGTACCATTCCGGGTGGCGGCCCGGCCCGTCGGGCCGGATCCGGGCGCTGCCGAAGACGACGATCGTCGACCGGACGGCCCAGCGGCGCAGCGCTTCCTCGGCCTTGGCGTATTCGAGGAGGAACCGTACCCCCCGCATCGAATCGCCGAGCAGAAAGTCGGGATCGAGCGCGGCGAGGCGATAGCTCGGCGACGCGAGCTGCGCCGCGATGGAGGGCGTGTCCGGCGCGGCGGTCGGCCCTCCCGCAGGGCCACCACTCAAGCCGCCGAGACCTCCTGACGCCGGCCGGCGCGGGCCGCGAGCCGCGCCCAATTGTTGAGCGAGATCAGATGGGCGTAGATCCAGGGCAGCGCCTTGGCATCGCGCAGCCGCTTGAACTTCGCCGCGTCGAGCGCGTTGAGCTTCGCCTCGTCGACCATCAGGAAACCGTCGATGGTGATCGGGCGGCCACCCGACGGCGGACGCAGCGTCGCCTGGCGCGGCACCAGCAGCTCGAAATCGCGAATCAGGGTCGAGAACTGGTCGGTCGCCGCCATGTCGCGGGCAAAGGCCTGGCAGAAGGCCAGGGCATTGTTGACGACCTCGGTGGGCTTGCCGTCGGGCCCGAACAGCGGGCGGATGTCGCTCTGGACCAGATAGTCCGGATTGTCGTCAACGCAGAGCGCGCTGCGACCGTCCGGCAGATCGGCCATGATGAAGGGGTAGCGGCGGATATAGGCGGGGACATAGGCGTCCGGCTCCCAGCGGCCGTCCTGGCCGATGAACAGATTTTCGCCGGCCTTCGTCCCGAACATCGCCATCGGCCGCGGCTTCTCGCCGCCGGAGAAGACGATCGGATAGTGGATGGCGGCGACCGGCATCTCCGCGCCGCTCAGCACGCAGCTCGCGAGATCCGCGGCGATGCGCTGATGGGAGACCTGCCGCAGCGACACATTGGCGTGTCTCTCTCGTACCAGCGGCACGACCTTCTTGTAGGGCGGCGGAAAGGCGGGCCGGGCGGCGGGTGCCGAGGCGGCAGGTGCCGAAGCAGTGGTGTCGGACATCACGGGGTTCCGTCGGGATCATATCCTGGGTGGCCCGGCATCCTGCGGCGGCAGCAGGGCTTTGACAAGCAAACCTGTGGGGACATGGCCGCGACGATTGTGTCGGCGGCGAAGCCGCAGGCGACCATATGCTTCGCCACCCTGCATGATGCCGTTGCCCAGGACGCAGGGGCGACGGCTGGACGCGGCCGCCGTGACAGTGGACGATGGTGCGGGCCGCATCCCGGCCGGCCGCGGACGGTCCGGCCCGGTAGCGCCGCGATCCGGGGCCTCGCGCTCCGGGGATCGCGACCTGGCATGGCCGGTCACGGGGCCCCCGACGTGCGCCGGACCACCGACATCACGCGTTCGAGGCACCACCCGTTCAAGGCAGGCCGACCGACATGGATCTCGTACTGCGCAATGTCCGCATCGTTGGCGAGGATGGTGTCACCCCCGGCAGCGTCGCGATCGCCGGGGGCCGGATCGCCGCCGTCACCACCGCGCGTGGCGCCGGTGGCATGGCCGAGCTCGCCCCCGCTCCGGGCGCGATCATCGAGGATTGTGCGGGCGACTACCTGATCCCGGGGCTGGTCGACCTGCACACCGACCATCTCGAATTCCACGCCCAGCCGCGGGCCGGCGTCCCCTGGCCCGGCGTCGCGGCGGCGATGGCGCATGACGCGCAGGTCGCCGCCGCCGGCATTACCACGGTATTCGACAGCCTGGCGCTGATGGGCGGCCGCAGGGGCGAGAACCGCCGGGCGATGCTGCGGCCGATCGTCGAGGGCCTGACGACGGCACGCGACCGCGGCATGCTGCGGGTCGAGCACCTCCTGCATCTGCGATGCGAGGTGGCCGAGCCGGAGATCCTCGACTATCTCGATGATCTGCTCGACGACCCGCATGTCCGGCTGCTGTCGATCATGGATCACACGCCGGGGCAGCGCCAATACGCCCGGGTCGAGGCCTGGCGGACGCATCTGCGCGAATCCGGCGGGCTGAGCGAGCAGGAGCTCGACGCGCTCTATGACGAGCGGCTGGCGGCGCAGGCGCGCTATGCCGAGCGTCACCGCCGCGAGATCGCTGGGATGGCGCGGCTGCGAGGGCTGCCGCTGGCGAGCCATGACGACGAGACGCCCGCGCATGTCGCCGAATCGGCGGCGCTGGGCGTGACGATCGCGGAGTTCCCGACGACGGCAGAAGCGGCGCGCGCCTGCCGGGCGCATGGGATCGCCATCATGATGGGCGCGCCCAATGTCGTACGCGGCGGCTCGCACACCGGCAATGTCGCGGCGATCGAGCTGGCCCGCGCCGATCTGCTCGACATCCTGGCCTCCGATTACGTCCCCGTCGCGCTGCTGCACGCCGCCTGCCTGCTGGCCGATGCCGTGCCGGGCTGGGATCTCCCGCGCGGCATCGCCACCGTGACGGCCAACCCCGCCCGGGCCGCCGGCCTTGACGATCGCGGACGCATCGCCGAGGGGCTGCGCGCCGACCTCGTGCGGTTCCGCATCGTCGAGGGCCTGCCGCATGTCCGCGGCGTCTGGTGCGCGGGACGCCGCGTGGCGTGACCGTGTGGCCCGGGCTCAAGGCCCGGGGCCCCGCTCAGCCCGGTCAGTGCAGGTGCAGGCGGTTGACGGTCGGCGAGACGGTGATCTCGTTCAGGCAGACATGCGGCGGCTGTTCGGCCACGAAGCGGATCACCGCGCCGACATCCGCGGCCTTCAGCATCAGGTCCCGGACCGCGCGCGGCGGCGGGTTCGGGCGGCTGTCGATCACCTCGGTGTCGACCTCGCCGGGATAAAGGCAGGTGCAGCGGATGCCGTTCTCCCCCTCCTCCATGTTCAGCGCCTCGCAGAAGCCGGCGAGGCCCTGCTTGGTCGCGGCATAGGCGACCCCGGCGACCCGTTCGACACGGCGTCCGATCCAGGAGGAAACGACGACGATCACCCCGTCGCGCCGCTCCCGCATCCCGGGCAGCACCGCCTTCACGGCGTGGAAGACGCCGCCGAGATTGACGTCGACGACCCGCTGCCAATCCTCGGTCGACAGCACCGAGAGGCGTCGCCGCGGCACGTTCATCCCGGCGCTCGCGACCAGCAGGTCAACCGCTCCCCATTCCGCACGGATGGACGCCGCCGCGGCCTCGACCGCCGCGGGGTCCGCGACGTTAAGCGGATGGATCCCGGCCGTGCCGCCGGCCGCGGTGATGCGGTCCGCCACCGCCGTGAGCGCCGCCTCGCGCCGACCCGAGAGGATCACGGTGGCGCCGGCGGCCGCCAGCGCCTCGGCCGCCGCGGCCCCGATACCCGTGCCGCCGCCCGTCACCCAGGCGATGCGGCCGGCCAGCCGCCCGCCGCTCACAGCGCGAACCTGTGCTGGGCGAGCTTGTTGCGCTCGATGAAGTCCCAATCGTAGTCGACACCGAGGCCGGGTCCGGTCGGCACCGGCACGCAGCCATCGGCGCCGACGCCCGAGAGCTGGTCGTCATAGCCGCAGCGATAGACCGGCGGGACGAGGTTCGGCATGTCGGGGCCGACGAGCGCGAGCTCGTAGAAATGCGTGTTGCGGATCGCCGCGACGCAGGCGCGATGCGCCGGGCCGCAGGCATGCACCTGCACATCCATACCGAGCGCCTCGGCCATGTGCGCGATCTTCATCGTGCCGGTGATACCGAGATCGTACTCGGGGTCGGTGTGGATCATGTCGCAGCCGCCGGCGATGGCGAAGGCGGCCTTCTGCTCGAGCCCGCGGACATGCTCGCTGACCAGGAGCGGCGTCTTCAGCTTCTCGCGCAGCATCTGCTGGCCGAGGACCGAGACGCTCGCATCACGATAAGGGTCCTCATACCACAGGCACCCCGCCTCGTCGCAGGCGCGTCCGACATAGAGCGCGTCGGCGAAGGTGCGCAGTTCGCAGCCGGGATCGACCATCAGCTCCATGCGCGGGCCGATCGCCTCCCGCACCTTCAGCACCACCTCGGCCTCGCGATGCTTGTCGCCATCGTGCCAGCCATGGATCTTGAAGCCGTGGAACCCCTGCTCGCGGCAGGCCACGGCGAAATCGGCGAAGGCGCCGATGCTGTCGAGCCCGCCCGGCTCGTCCTGGCCGTGATGGGTGCTGGCATAGGCGGGCAACCGCTCGCGATAGGCGCCGAGCAGCGCCGCCACCGAGACACCCCAGCGCCGGCCGACCAGATCCCACAGCGCAATGTCGAGCGGCCCGTGGCCCATATGGTCATAGGCGCGCAGCTCGCGCTTCAGATCGTCATAGATCAGTTCGCGATGCTCGGGGTTCCGGCCGAGCAGGTGCGGCGCGAGCATCAGCGTCTGGCCGAGCGCGGCCTGGGTCCCGACCCAATGCGTGACATAGCGGCCGACCGCGCCGTCATCGGCGGTGATCGACACGGCATAGCGCATCACCGGCAGCCGGCCCCCCTTCTCGGCGCGGAGATTGCTGACGCCCATCGCGCGATGGGTACCCAGACCCAGCCCCTCCACCTCGAAGGTAAAGGGCGTGACGACGACTTCGACGATGCGGCTCATGGCTGGCGGACCTCGCTTCAGAGCACTTCAGACGGAGAAAAGGCGCGGCAGGAACAGCGTGATCTGCGGCAGATAGGCGATGGCGGCCAGCGCCAGCAGCATCGCGCCGAAGACCGGCAGCAGCGGCCGGTTCGCGCGGTTGTAGTCGACATTGGCGATCTTGCAGGTGATCAGCACCAGCACCGCGACCGGCGGCGTCAGCGAGCCGAGCAGCACGCCGAAAGTGACCACCGCCGCGAAGTGGTAGGGATCGAAACCGTAGGCGAGCGCCACCGGCTGCAGCACCGGCACCAGCATCACGAGGGCCGGAATCGGTTCGATGAAGATGCCGACGAGCAGCAGCGCGGCGAGGATCAGCGCCATAGCGACGGCCGGATCGCTGGTGACCGCCTGCAGGCCGGCGGCGATCATCACCGGCACCCCCTCGCGGGCGACGATCCAGCCGAACAGCGCGGCGCCACCGAGGATGATCATGATCGAGGAGGAGGCGATCGCCGCCTGCGTCATGTTGCCGATCAGGCCGCGCATGTCGCTGCGTCGTGTCAGCAGCGCGAATCCGGCCCCGTAGGCGACGGCGATCACGCCCGCCTCGGTCGCGGTGAAGATGCCGGACACGATGCCGCCGACGATGATGGCCGGCATCATCAGCGCCACGCCGGCGCGGCCGAAGGCGGTCACCCCTTCCCGCAGCGTCGCCCGCGGATAGACGGTGGTGCGGTCCTTACGGGCCATCAGATAGACGGCGCCCATCAGGATCAGGGCGATCAGCAGGCCGGGGCCGATCCCGGCGAGGAACAGCGTGCCGATCGACAGCCCGGTCATCGAGCCGTAGAGCACCATCACGACGCTGGGTGGCACGATCGGACCGAGGATGGCGGCGCCGGCGGTGATGACGGCGGCATCCTCCCGGCGGAAGCCGTCGCGCTCCATCGCCGGGATCAGCATGCCGCCGACCGCTGCGGCGGAAGCGGCGGCCGAGCCCGAGATGGTGGCAAACAGCAGGCTCGTCAGGATCGTCACCTGGCCGAGCCCGCCGCGGATATGGCCGACGAGGGCGCGGGCGAAGTCGATCAGCCGTCCGGTGATGCCGCTGACATTCATCACCGAGCCCGCGAGGATGAAGAGCGGGATCGCCAGCAGCGGGAAACTGTCGAGCGAGCTGAACATCTTCTGCGGCATCACGATCAGCGGCACCGAGCCGTCGATGACCAGCGCGACGATCGCAGCGAGACCCATCGAGAAGGCGATCGGCATGCCGAGCGCGATGAACAGCAAGAGGAAGAGGCCGAGCGACCAGAGCATCACTCGAACCCTCCGGCATTCTCGGCCCGTTCGCGCAGCAGCAGCGCCACGACCGAAAGCGCCGCGGCCAGCGGGATCGGCACGAAGAACCACAGGCGCGACAGCCCGAGAGCGGGCGAGGCGACGGGGGCGCCGCGGGCAGCGAACTCGGCCCCCGTCCAGGCGACGATGGCGCAGAACAGGATCGAACAGGCACCCGCCGCCGCCACCTTGATCCGCTCGGCCACGCCGGAGAGCGGCAGCACGTCGACGATGATCTCCTCGTGCCGCCAGAGCTGCACCGGCAGGCCGAGCATGACCGACCAGACGAGGAGCAGGATGACCAGCTCCTCGGTCCAGAACAGGGTGAAGCCGAGCAGGTAGCGGTTCACCACCTGCACCAGCGTCAGGACGATCATGGCGCCGAAGGCGGCCGCCATCGCCACCGTCGCGCCCCCCATCACGGCGGCGGC
Organism: uncultured Mycobacteriaceae bacterium; assembly: GCA_964406375.1. Taxonomy (GTDB): domain Bacteria; phylum Pseudomonadota; class Alphaproteobacteria; order DSM-16000; family Inquilinaceae; genus CAYORM01. The sequence continues at coordinate 34,847 of CAYORM010000015.1, forward strand.
GATGCGCTTCAGCATGGATGACGGCACTCAGAGGTCGCGGATGGCGGCGAGCAGGTCGGTCGCGTCGGAAGAGGCGGCCAGCTCGTCCTGCAGCCCGCCGAGGATCTCCTGGAAGGGTGCCAGATCGGGCTCGTTGACCTCGAGATCGGAATCCTGCACGAGGCGCTCGAACCATTGTGCCTCGCGCCGGAAGTGATCCGCACGCTGGGCGGTCGCGGCCTCGGTCGCGGCCCGCGACAGCGCCTCCTGCTCGTCGGCCGACAACCCCTCGAAGAAGGCGGCGTTGATCGCGAAGCTGCCGTCATTGAGCAGGTGGCGCGTCTTCGAGAGGTAGCGCGTCACCTCGTAGATCTTGAAGGTGTAGCCGACTTCCGGCGTGCCCTCCATGGCGTCGACGAGCCCGGTCTGCAGCGCCGTGTACATCTCGGGCGCCGGCACCGGCGTGGGCAGGGCGCCGAGCCGGCTGAAGGTCTGCACGAAGACCGGCGCCTCGGGCAGGCGGATCTTCACACCCTGGAAATCGGCCGGGGTGTTGATCGGCTTGGTCTGCAGATAAGTGTCGCGATGGCCGCCCGTCATCCAGTTGAGCAGGCGGATGCCGGCCTGGTCCTGCAGGCTCTGGGCGAGCGAGGCGCCGACCTCGCCATCGGCCATCGCCTCCCAATGGGCGAAGTCGCGATAGAGATAGGGCAGCGCCACCACACCGAACTGCGGGACATAATTGGCGTAGAGTCCGCTCTCGCCATACCCCATCTCGAGCACGCCGAGCGCGACCGATTCGATGATCTCGCGCTGGCCGCCCATCTGCGCCGCCGGCAGAATCTGGACCTCGATCGCACCGCCGGAATACTCGGCCACCCGCGCCGCGAAATCCTCGGCGGCGGCGTGCTGGGCGGAGTCGACGGTGACGTGATGGGCGAGACGCACGACGCGCACGTCCTGGGCTCGGGCCGCAAAAGGCAGGCCGAAGCTCGCCGTGGCGGCGGCGCCTGCGACCATCCTGCCGAAATTGCGACGGCCCAGGACCATCCCGGGCAAGAGTCTGTGCGTCATGGGTCGATCCTCCTCGAGCGTGTCCTCCGCCGCTGCGCGGCGCACGGGCGCCCTTCGGCCGGTCTTGGCGCCGGCCCGGGCTCTAGCCCGCGGCGACGGTAGGGGGCTTGATTCCGGCTGGCAAGCCTGTTCCGTATGCGGCAACGAAGTTGCCGAGGATGGAACATGAGCTCGCTGAGCACCGGTCTGCGCATCCTGTCCGAGATCCGCGCCGGCGCCCCGCGGCTGACGGTCAGCGCGCTCGCCGAGCGGCTGTCGCTGCCGAAGAGCACCGTCTCGCGGACATTGAGAACGCTGGCCGAGGCCGGCTATGTCGAGCGCGGCGCCGGACGCGGCTACGCCCCGGGCTATGAGCTCTTCCGGCTGGGGTCGCTCTACAAGGCTGACGAATTGCCGGTCGACCGCATCGATCGCGAGATATCGGCTCTGGTCGGCAGCTTCCCGGCGACCGGCTATGTCGCGGTGCTGCGCGGGGTCGATGTGGTGATCCTGCGGCTGCGCGAGGGTACGCACCCGCTTCGCTACGTCTATCACGAGGGGACGGCGCTGCCGGCCTTCATCACCGCGATCGGCAAGGCCCTGCTGGCCCGGCTGCCGGAGGAGACGCTCGACGCCCTGCTGCCGGCGGAGGCGGTCTACCCGCCGCTCAGCTACCGCGTGCCGAAGGCGGCATTGACGGAGGAGATCGCCCGCTACCGCCACCGCGGTTGGGCGGAGCTGCACGATTGGGCGGGGCGCGGCATCGACGCGGTAGCGGTAGCGATCCGCCCGCAGGGGCGCGAGCCGATCGGTTGTGCGCTTTCCTTCATGCAGCAGGCGGTCGACGCACCGCTGCACGCGCGGATGATCGAGGCGATGCTGCGGCTGGCGCGGACGATCGGCACCAGCGTCGGCGACCCGGCCTGGAGTGGTAGCGACGGCAGGGCCGATGCCGGAGGGGATGCGGCGGCCGGCTGATCAGCTGGCCGCCTCCGGCTGGCCCCCGACCGCCGTGTCGAGCGCCAGCCGAGCCATCGCCTCGACCGCGGTCTGGCGTTCGGCCGGCGTCATCTGCGCGCCGGTGACGAGGCAGTCGGAGACGGTGCAGACCGCGAGTGCCCGTGCACCGGTCCGGGCGGCGATGGTGTAGAGCGCGCTCGCCTCCATCTCGACCGCCAGCACGCCATGGGCCTGGAGGGTCGCATACGCCTCGACCCCTTCCGCGTGGTAGAAGAGGTCATCCGAAAGGATGCCGCCGACATGGGCGGGCAGCCCCCGCGCCTCGGCCAGCGCCACGGCCCGGCGCAGCAGATCGAAATCGGCACAGGGCGCGAAATCGTAAGGACCGAAGGTGGCGCGGTTGATCGCGCTGTTGGTGCTGGCCGCCTGCGCGATCACCAGCTCGCGGATCTTCACCCGCTCGGTCAGCCCGCCGCAGGTGCCGACGCGCAAGAGCGTGCGCACGCCGTAATGGTGGATCAGCTCATGAACGTAGATCGCGGTCGAGGGCTGGCCCATCCCGGTCGCCTGCACGCTGACCGGCCGCCCCTTCCACCGCCCGGTGAAGCCCAGGCAGTTGCGCAGCCGGTTCACGCAGCGCGGTGCCTCAAGGAAGGTCTCGGCGATCCATTGGGCACGCAGCGGGTCGCCGGGCAGCAGCACCGCCTCGGCATAGGCGCCGGCGGGAGCCTCGATATGCGGGGTCATCGGTCTGTCGCATCCTCCGGCTTCAACCGGCGCGATTGGCGGGAAGCCGCATCTCTGTGTCAACCGCGCGGTTCGGCGAGCAGCGCGTCGATCTCGGCCGCGGTGGAATTGCCTTCCATCGGGCCCCGCCGGCGCACGGCGAGCGCCCCCGCCGCCGTGGCGCGATCGAGGGCCAGGGCGGGATCGGCGCCCCCGGCGCGCGCGGCGAGGAAGGTGGCGGCGAAGGCGTCGCCGGCGCCGGTCGGATCCACCTCCTCCGACGGGATCGCCCGGCGCACCATCTTCCGGCCGTCGCCGTCCAGCAGCGTCGCCCCTTCCGCCCCGGCCTTGAGGAGGAGGCAGCGTCCCGCCGCACCGGCGAGAAATCCGGCCGGATCGACCGGCATCCTGTGCCGCGCCATCGCCTCGAGATCCTCACGGCTGGCGAAGAGCAGGTCCGCCTGACCAGCCAGCCGGGCAAGCATTCCGAACCCGCCCTCATCGAGAAGCTGCTCGCGCACATTGAGGTCGAGGGCGAAGGATGCGCCCGCCGCGCGCGCACGTGCCACCGCCCGTTCGACCGCGGCGACCGGCCCTGGCGCAAAGAGGGTCGAGCCGGAGACGAGGAGGAAACGGGCATCGGCAAAGGCCGGCGCCGCCGCGTCGACATCGGCGACCGACAGCGCCGTCGCCGCGGAGTGCCGGAGGGTGAAGACGAAGTCGCGACCACCCGAGGCGTCATAGGCCACATGCGCGCTGGCCGTCGGCAGCGCCGGATCGATCCTGATGCCCGCGACGTCGACCCCGCTCGCGGCGAGCCGGTCGCGGCACATGGCGCCGAACCGGTCGGCGCCCACGGGGCCGATCATCGCCACCCGCGCCCCCTGCCGTGCCGCCTGATCGGCGGCGATGGCGGGCGCGCCGGAGGGATAGGGTCCGGCGAACAGGCTGGCCCGGTCCAGCCGGGCGCCGCGCTCGGCCGCCACGAACTCAACCAGGATCTCGCCGATGACGACGATCTCGGCCATGCGACATCTCCCTGCCCGTGGCGTTGACTTTTGGTAACGGCGCTACGTAAATCGACACCCATGGATGCGAATGTTGCCGACGCGAGTCAATCCGGCAGCGCCGCGTATGGGGGGGTCGGTCAGGGAGGTTCGGGCCATGCCGGTCCGGGCGGGCTGAACGGGCGTCTCGTGCTCGACGCGGTCCGCCGCGAGCCGGGCATCGCCCTGGTCGACCTTGCACGGCGGGTCGGGATGACGCGCCAGGGGGTGATGGGCATCCTCGCCCCCTTCCTGGAAAGCGGCCTCGTGCGCGAACTCGTGCGCGAGCCGGCCGGACGCGGCCGGCCGCCGCGCCGCTTCGCCTTCCGCGGCGAGGCCGGACGCGCCATCGGCATCACCCTCGAGCATGAGGCGGCGGCGGCCGCCTGCCTCGATCTCGACGGGCGCCTGCTCGCCGAGGCGGGGCGCATCGTCGAGGGCGACCGGCCGGAGGATGCCGCCGCGGTCCTCGCCGGATTGTGGGAGGAGATGGCACGTGCCGCCGGCACCGTTCCGATCCTCGGCACCGGCCTTGCGACCATGGGGCCGATCGATGTCCGCCGTGGCCTGATCACCCATCCGCCACGGCGCCCGGGCTGGCAGTTCGTGCCGATCACGGCGATGGTCGGGGGCGCCATCGGCCATCCGGTCTATTTCGACAACAGCGCGACCGCCGCGGCGCTCGGCGAGGCGTGGACCGGCACGGTCGCCGGCGATGTGCGCAGCTTCCTCTATCTGTTCATCGGCTTCGGCGTCGGTGGTGCGATCGTCGGCGAACGGCGGCTGGTGCGCGGCGAGACCTTCAATGCCGGCGAGATCGGCCATGTCACCGTCGTGCCGGGCGGCCCGGAATGCGGCTGCGGCGGACGCGGCTGTCTGGAATGCTACGCCTCGATCGAGGCGCTGCGCCGGCTGCATCCCGGGGTCGACGCTGAAACGGCGGGGCCTGAGGCGGTCGGCACCTGGCTCGAACAGGCCTCGACGGCGCTGGCCACCGCTCTGACCGGCTGCATCAATCTTCTGGATCCCGGCGCCGTGGTGATCGGCGGCCGGCTGTCGCAACGCCTGATCGAGGCGCTGGTCGAACGGACGGCGCCCAAGATCCGGGCGGTCGCGCTGCGCGGCCGGCCGGTGCAGCCGCCGATCCTCGCCGGGCTCGCCGGCATGCGCGCCTCGGCGATCGGCGCCGCTTGCCTGCCACTGCACGACGCCTTCGTGCCGCTGCCGGGTGGCGCCGGGCTCGCCAGACACGCCCCGCCGCCCGAGCGGCGGGGTCCGAAGAACCCGGGGGGACGGCAAACGACCGTCGCGACGGGGGAGGCGAGGCGTCTCGCCAACGCACTGGGAACGCATCAACTCAACGGAGGAAAGCCATGAAGAGGACATGGGCCGTGGCCACATTGGCCGTCGCGGCGGCGATCGGCGGTGTCTGGCCGACGGGAGCCTCGGCGCAGGACGAGCGCCCGGACTTCGAGATCGTGCTCATCCCCGGCCTGACGACCGACGATTTCTACATCACGATGAACCGCGGCGCGCAGGCGGCTGCCGCGGCGCTGGGGATCACTGTCGACTTCCAGGGCGCCGAGGAGTTCGATCCCGTCCTGCAGACCCCGGTGCTCGACGCGGTGATCGCGCGCGGACCGGATGCGATCCTGATCGCGCCAACCGATGCGACGCAGATGATCGAGCCGCTGCGCCGGGCACATGAGGCCGGCATCCCGATCATCACCGTCGACACCTATATCGACGACGGCATGTATCAGGACGGCTCGGGCGACGGCGACTTCCCGCTGTCCTACATCGCCTCGGACAATGTCGAGGGCGGACGGATCGCGGCCCGCGCGATGGCCGAGGCGATCGGCGGTGCAGGCCAGGTCTATGTGTCGAATGTCCGGCCGGGCATCTCGACCACCGACCAGCGCGAGCAGGGCTTCGTCGAGGAGATGGCCAATTACCCGGACATCGAGGTGCTCGAGACCCAGTATAACGAGAATGACGCCAGCCTCGCCGCCTCGCAGTTCCAGGCGGTCTATGCCCGCTATCCCGAGATCAAGGGCGTGTTCGGCGCCAACCTGTTCTCGGCGCTCGGCGCGGCCAATGGCGTGCAGCAGACGGGCAGCGATGCGGTGACGGTCATCGCCTTCGACGCGCCGCAGTCGATCGTCGATTCGATCGGCACCGGGCTGGTCGACATGGCGATCGCCCAGCACCCGGCCGAGATCGGCTGGTACGGGGTGATGACGGCCTATGCCCATCTGACGGGGCAGTCGATCCCGCCGACGATCGGTACCGGCTTCACCGTCATCACCGCCGACAATGTCGACGATCCGGCGATCCGGCGCTTCATCTACTCGAGCGACTGATTTGCAGCCGGCGGCCCGTTCCACTGCGCGCCGGAACGAAGGTCCGGTGCCACGGACGGGCCGCCCCCCTTTTCCGGGAGCCCTCGGGCATGAACGCCGCCACCACCCATAGCGGCGCCACCGCCGGTCTCGGCGCGAGCGCGGCCCTCATCCTGTCGAAAGTCTGGTCCTGGCTGGTCCTCATCCTGATCCTCGTCTTCTTCGAGGTCTATGCGCAGATCGAGACCGGCAGCACCTTCGCCTTCCGCCTCTACAATCTGCAGTCGATCGGCGTGGCGGCCTCGCAGATCCTGCTGCTCGCACTCGGGCTCACCCTCGTCATCGTCGCCGGCCGCATCGACCTCTCGATCGGCTTCGTCACCGGCCTCGCGGCGGTGGCGATGGCGATCGGCATCCGCTGGGCCGACGGGTTCGCGCCGCCGGGGGTCAGTCTGGCGATCGGCATCGTCGCCGGACTCGTCGCCGCCGCGGTGATCGGCCTGCTGAACGGCTGGCTGGTCGCCCGCTACAACGTGCCCAGCTTCATCGGCACGCTGGGCACCTATGGCGTCGCGCGCGGGATCGCGCTGATCATCGCCGACGGCGCGACCGTGTCGATCCGCAACCCGGCGGCGATCGTCTTCGGCAACGGCACCTTCCTCGGCGTCGCGCTGCCGATCTGGCTGGCGCTGGTGCTGACGATCGCCTGCTGGTACCTGCTGGCCCATACCCGCTTCGGCGTGCACACCTACACGATCGGCGCCAATGAGGCGGCGGCGCGGCGCGCCGGCGTCAATGTCGGCCGGCTTGTCATCCTGCTCTTCGTGATCAGCGCGCTGACCGCCGGGGCCGGCGGCCTCGTCTATACCGGGCGCTTTTCGGCCGGCGCCGCCAATGCCGGCGAGCCGATCCTGCTCTACGCGGTGGCGGCCGTGTTCATCGGCGGTGCGTCGCTGACCGGCGGACAGGGCACAATCATCGGGACCGTCGTCGGCTCGATCATCATCGCCACCATCCAGTTCGGCCTCGTCTTCAGCGGTCTGCCGCCCTACTGGCAGTTCGTCGCCGTCGGCGTCGTCATCATCGCCGCGGTGCTGATCGACCAGTGGCAGGACAAGACCCGCGGGAGGATCTCATGACCATCCAGCCCTCCCCCCGCTCCGAGACCGGTCCGGCGCCACGCGCCGAGGGCGGCCGGCCGATCCTCGAGGTCCGCGACATCCGCAAATCCTTCGGCGGCGTCGAAGCGGTCGGCGGCGTGTCGTTCACGCTCGCGCCAGGCGAGGTGGTGGCGCTGGCAGGCGACAACGGCGCCGGCAAATCGACCGTCATCAAGATGATCTCGGGCGTTTACGTCCCCGATGCCGGCGAGATCCTGCTGGAGGGCCAGCCGATCCAGGGGCTCGAGCCGCGGGCGATCCGCGACCGCGGCATCGAGACGATCTATCAGGACCTCGCGCTGGCCGACAATCTGGACGTCGGCATCAACCTGTTCCTCGGCCGCGAGCGGACGAAGCGGGTGCTCGGCTTGCTGCCGGTCGTCGACCGCGCGACGATGCGCCGGGAGGCGCAGGAAGAGCTGCGGCGGCTCGGCATCCAGCTGCCCTCCCCCCTGTCACCCGTGCGCAACTTCTCCGGCGGCCAGCGCCAGGCGATCGCGATCGCCCGTGCCGTCTACTGGAGCCGACGGCGGCCCTCGGCGTGCCTGAGCAGCGCGAGGTCCGCGCGCTGATCGACCGGCTGCGCGATGAGGGTGTGGCGATCATCTTCATCAGCCACAACCTGCCCGACATCTTCGCCGTCTGCGATCGGATGATCGTGCTGACGCGCGGCCGGATCGCCGGCGAGCGCCGGCCGTCGGAAACCGATGACGAGGAGGTCGTGCGGCTGATGATGGGTGGTCAGGCTTGAGGCTCGGCCTGCTCACCTCCGGCGGCGACGCGCCCGGCATGAACGCCGCCATCTGGGCGGCGGCGCGCGCCACCCGCGCACGTGGCGGCACGCTGATCGGCATCCGCCATGGCTGGCAGGGCCTGATCGATCGCGACGCGCTGCCGGTGGATCCCGATGCGGCGGCGCTGCACCAGAGGCGCGGCGGCACCTGGCTGGGCACGACGCGGCTGCCCGGTTTCCCGGATCGCGTCGGCGAGATCCAGGCGGCGATCGCGGCGCTCGGGCTCGACGGGCTGATCGTGATCGGCGGCGGCGGCTCGCTCGCCGCGGCGGGCCTTCTGGCGCGGCGCGGCCTCGCAGTTGCCGGCATTCCCGGCACGATCGACAATGACGTCGCCGGCACCGAGGCCTCGATCGGCTTCGACACGGCCCTCGGCACCGCGCTCGCGATGGCCGACCGGCTGCGCGACACGGCAGAGGCGCTGCCGCGCCTCTTCGCATTGGAGACGCTGGGCGGCTCGACCGGATATCTCGCCGAGGCGGTGGCCCGGCTGACCGGTGCCGATCAGCTCCTCGCGCCGGAGGCACCGGTCGACGCCGAGGCGGTGGCCGCGGCGCTGCGTCCGGTGCTCGACCGCCGCGGCCATGCGCTGATCGTCGCCTCGGAGGGCTATCCCGACGGCGTTGCCGTGATGGAGCACATCTCCGCCTTGTGCGGCACCCGGCTGCGGCTGACGCGGCTCGGCCACGCCCAGCGTGGCGGCGATGCGAGCCCGCGCGACCGGGCCCGCGCCATCGCCAGCGCCGAGGCGGCGGTTGCGTTGCTGGCCGGCGGCGATGGCGGCCTCGTGGCGCTGCGTGGCGGGCGGATCGCCATCGATGCACTGCCCGCCGCCCCCACCCTGCCGGCTTTCCCGTCCGGCTGGCGGGGCCTTCTGTGAAGGCGAGCGGCGCCATGGGCGCGATCCTCGACGGCCCGCGCCCGGCGCAAGTGGAAGGTGACGGGCCGGTCACGGTCGTCGTCGATGTCGGCGGCACCAATATCCGCATCGGCCGGCTCGACGCCGGGCGGCCGATGCCCGGCCTGCTGCGCCGGTCGACGGATCTGCTGCGGCGCGAGGATCCGGTCGCGGCGCTGCGCCGGCTGGTGCTGGAGGGCGCCGGCGGCCGGCCGGTCGGGCAGGTGGTGCTGGGCCTGCCGACCAGTTTCGACGCGCGGTTCGAGACGGTGCTGAGCTCGCCGAACATCCCGAGCATCGAAGGCCGGCGGCTCGGCGTCGAGCTGTCGCTCGCGCTCGGCTGTCCGGTCGCCGCCGAACGTGACATCGTCCTGCTCGGCATCGGCGAATGGGCGGCCGGCGCCGGCGGCCGCACGCCGACCATGCTCGGCGTGTTCATGGGAACCGGCGTCGGCGGCTGCTTCCTCGTCGATGGAGAGCCCTATCGCGGCGCCTCGGGGGGCGTGGTCGAGATCGGCCACATCCCGCTGCGCGCCGAGGGCCGGCGCTGCGTCTGCGGCAATCTCGACTGCCTGGAGGCCTATGCCTGCGGCCATGTCGTCAAGGCCCTCGCCGCACGTGCCGGCATACCGGTCGGGGAGGTTTTCGCCCGGCCACCCGCGGCGATCCGCACGGCCGTCGACGCCTTCATCCGCGATTTCGCCTATGCGCTGGCCGCCGCGGTCAATCTGATGGATCCGCACCGGCTGGTGATCGGCGGCGGAATACCCGCCACCCCCTCTTTCCCGCGCGACAGACTCGTCGAGATCCTGCGCGCCCATCTGCGCCGCCCGGTGCCGGCGGAGACGCTCGAGATCGCCTTCGCCCGGCTGGGCAGCGAGGCGGCGCTGTGGGGCGCCGCCGCGATCGTCGGGCGCGACGGGCCCGGCGGTGCCGGCCTGCCGACCCTGCGGCGCACCGCCTGACCCGCGCCCTCTTCCGCAGCATGAGGACCAGACCCGTGACCGCCACCCCCTCCGTTCCCGCCCTCGGCAAGATCCGCGGCATGGATGCGCTCGCCTCGCCTGGCGGCACCTTCGCGATCCTTGCCCTCGACCACCGCAACACCTTCGCCCGTCTCGTCGCCGCGCTGCATGGCGGCACCACCCGCTGGGAGGACGTCGTCGCCGAGAAGGCGCGGCTCGCCGGGGCGCTGATCGGCGATGCGACGGCGGCGCTGTTCGATCCGGTCTATGCGGCGGCGCCGCTGGTCGCCCGCGGCGTGATGCCCGGCGGCAAGGGCTTCCTCGTGGCGGTCGAGCGCACCGGCTATGACGACGGGTCCGAGGGGCGGGTGACGGTGCTCGAGCCCGACTGGTCGGTCGCCGCCATCAAGCGGATGGGCGCGGCCGGGGTGAAATTCCTCGTCTACTACCATCCCGATGCACCGATCGCGGCCCATCAGCGGGCGCTGGTCGAGCGAATCGGCGAGGAATGCGCCCGGCACGACCTCGTCTTCGTGCTCGAGCCCGTGACCTATCCGATCGGCCCCGGCCAGACGAAGGAGGATCCGGCCCATCAGGCCGAGCTCGCCGATCTCGTGGTCGAGACGGCGCGCCAGCTCGTGCCGCTGGGCGTCGACCTCCTGAAATGCGAGTTTCCGAGCGTCCCCGGCGTCGAGGATCATGCCGGCATGGTTGCAGCCTGCCGGCGGATCACCGAGGCGGTCGAGGTGCCCTGGGTGGTCTTGTCGGGCGGCGTCGCCTTCGAGCGTTTCGAGGCGCAGGTCACAGCCGCCTGCACGGCCGGCGCCTCGGGATTCCTCGCCGGGCGGGCGATCTGGAAGGAGGCAATGGCCATCACCGATCCGGCCGGGCGTGACACCTTCCTGCGCGAGATCGCAGCGCCGCGCATGGCCGCGCTGGCGCGGATCGCCGCCGGCGCCACGCCCTGGCGCGCCCGCCCGAGCGCGGGGCGGTTCGCCGCCATCGGCGAGGGCTGGCAGAAGGCCTATTCGGCCGCGTGCTGAGCGGCCGCGGCCGTCGGTGCTCTCGCGTGGTCAGATCGCCCCGAGGACGAGCATCGCCATCACGAAGGAGGCGATCAGCGCGATCAGGATCAGCGTCCCCGCGGTCGCGATTGCGTGACGGGCCCTTGCGGCATCCGGGAGACCGAGGATGACGCCCCCGCCGCGATAGATCAGGACGGCGGCATAGACGCCGGAGGCCATCACGGCCAGAAGGCCGAGCGAGCGTTCGGCCAGCTCGATCATCGGCGCCACCATCTCGACGACGAAGGTCGGGGTGAGGGCGAGGGCGGCCAGCACGAAGGCGGCCTCCATGCTCGCATCCCCGCCCATCCGGGCCGCATGGAAACGGATGACCGCGGCGGTGATCCAGATGCCGATGACGTTGAGCACGATGCGCACGATCATCGTCAGCGCCACGTCTCCGGCGGGATAGGCGGGCCCGCCGAGGACGGGGGCGACGACGACGAGCAGCAGGAAGCCCACCAGCGAGGTGAGGGCGAGCAGCGGCAGCACGTGCTCCCGCATCACCACGCCCGTCGGCGGCGCCGGCCGTCCGTGTTCCGCCAGCGTCGCCTCCGACGCCACGAACATGCCGCGCGATCTATTGATCACCGCCTGGAGCAGGCCCACCGCCGCCTCGTCTGCTGCCCATCTCGAGATCTGCGCGCACGGCCGGGCCGCGCACCTGCCTGCATATGGACCCGCCATGCCGGATTCGCCAAGTCGCGCCGGGTATCGCGCAGGCTGCCGCGCCGGCCGCGGCGGCTCCGTCCGCCTTGATCGGTCCTGCGCGGCGTGGCAAGGCAGCGGGCAATGGCGCCTTCCTCCCCCCGTCGTGGCCGCAAGGGCCGCACGCCGAAGCCGCGCGCCCTCGCCGGGTGCCGCGAGACCGAGCTGACGATCGACGCCCTGGGCAGCGGCGGTGACGGCATCGCCACCCATGAGGGGCGCCGCCTGCATGTTCCCTTCGCGGCGCCGGGCGACCGGGTACGCGTGCGCCTGCCAGCCCCGGAGGCGGGGGAGGCCGCGGGCGGCGCGGCCGATTTCGTCGAGCTCGTCGCCGCTGGCCCGGCCCGCGCCGAGCCGCCCTGCCCGCATTTCGGCCCCTGCGGCGGCTGCCGCACCCAGCATGTCGCCGACGCTGCCTATCGCGATTGGAAACGCGATCTCGTCCGTCGAGCGCTGGCACGGCAGGGGCTGACGCCGCCGGTTGCGCCGGCGATCGTCTCGCCCGCGCACAGCCGCCGGCGCGTCACCTGGACGGCGCGGCATGGCGGCAGCGGTGTCTTCCTCGGTTTCAACCAGCATCGCTCGCACCGGATCGTCGATCTCCAGCTCTGCGTGATCGCCGAACCCGCCATCGTCGCGCTGTTGGCGCCGCTGCGCCGGCTGCTCGCGACGATCCTGCCGCCGGGCGCCGCCGCCGATGTGGCGGTGACGCTGCTCGATGACGGGCTCGATGTGGTGATCGTGGCGGAGGCGGCGCCCGATCTCGCGGCACGCGAGGCCCTCGCCGCCTTCGCGGAGACCGAGGATCTGGCGCGGCTATCCTGGCGCCTCGGGACCGGTGCGGTCGAACCGGTGGCGCATCGGCGGGCGGGGATCGTGCATTTCGGCGACGTGCCGGTGACCGTCCCGCCGGGCGGATTTCTGCAGGCGACCCGTCCGGGGGAGGCAGCCTTGACCGGCCTCGTCCTCGACGCCGCCGTCGGTGCCCGGCGCATCGCCGACCTCTATTGCGGCGCCGGCACCTTCACCCTGCCGCTCGCCACCGATCCCGCAACGGATCGCCGGATCCGCGCCTTCGACGGCGATGCGGCCGCCATCGCAGCACTCGCAGGCGCCGTCAGACGGTCGGGCCTCGCCGGCAGCGTCGCCGTCGAGCGGCGTGACCTGGCGCGCGAGCCGCTCAGCCCGGCCGAGCTCGCCGGCCTTGACGCCGTTGTCTTCGATCCGCCGCGGACGGGCGCGGCCGCGCAGGCCGCCGCCATCGCCGCCTCCGACGTGCCGCTGGCGATCGCCGTTTCCTGCAATCCGGCGACCCTCGCCCGCGACGCCCGGCTGCTCGTCGAGGGCGGCTTCACCCTCGAGGCCGTCACCCCGGTCGATCAGTTCCTCTGGTCACAGCATGTCGAGGCGGTCGCGATCTTCCGCCGACCGTCGCGCTGACCATCCATCAGCGCCACCACGCGCCAGCCGGCGCGCTCCGATCCGGCGCCTGAAGGCGCATCGCCTCGCGGCGCGTGGCCGCCGCCTGCTCGGTCGCCCAGGCGCGGAAGGCCGCGACCTTGCGCAGCCGCTGCTTCTGTGCCGGGAAGGCCAGATGGAAGGCGATGCCGCCCTCGAGCCTGATGTCGAATGGGACCACCAGCCGGCCGGTGCGCAGATCGTCGGCGACGAAGGCGAGCTGGGCGAGCGCCACCCCCACCCCCTCGGCCGCGCATTGATAGACCAGCGCCGAGTTCTCGAGGACGAGCTGGCGGTGGTGCTCGGGGACCGCGCCGAGCCCGGCCGCCTGGAACCAGCGCGGCCAGTCGTCCTGCCGGCGCAGCGAGTAGAGCAGCACCTGATCCTGAAGGTCGGCGGGTGAGCTGAGGCCGCCGGCGACGAGCCGCGGCGCGGCGACCGGCACCAGCACCTCGGGAAAGAGGTCCTCGATCACCAGATTGTCCTGGTCCGGCAGCCCGTAGAAGATGCCGATATCGACCTCCTCGCGCGCGAAATCGACCGGATCATGCGAGGTCGTCACCTGTACCGACAGGCCGGAATGCAGCGCGTGGAAGGCGGCGAGCCGCGGCACCAGCCAGCAGATCGCAGGCGACGGCGTCAGCTTTACCTTCAGCGTGTTGGGATCGGTGGCGGCGGCGAAACGGCCGGCGGCATGGGCGATCCGGCCGAGCGCCTCCTGCACCTCGGCATAGAACTGCTTGCCGGCCATAGTGAGGGCGACGCCGCGATGCAGGCGGACGAAGAGCTTCACATTGAGATGCTCCTCGAGCAGCCCGACCTGCCGGCTGATCGCGCCCTGGGTGACGCAGAGCTCGGTGGCGGCCTCCTTGAAGCTCTGGTGGCGGGCGGCGACCTCGAAGGCCCGCACCGCGTTGAGCGGCGGCAGCCGTGGCGGCTCACCCGATGGCCGGATCACGACCGTCGACCCCCGCCTTTGTGATTGCTGCACGCATCCGCCACCGACCCCTCACCGGCCGGAGTGTCGGCATCGGCGCCCGATTTCGCAACGCCTGTGGTCGTCGTGACAGGAAATTTGACCTCGGCGGGTGACCGAGGCGGTGATCTGCCGTTATCTCGGGAGGAACCGGCGCAACGCGCCGCCCGAGACAAGCGGGAGAGGCGAGATGACGACGAGCCGAGCGGATCGCCGCAAGCAGGACCTCCTGGACCGGACCGAGGCACTGGCGCAGGAGCGGCTGACGCCGCCCGAGAGCGGGCGGCTCATCCGCTTCTCCCGGCTGCTGCATGGCGGCGTCGCCCCGTCCGATCTCGAAGCCGCGAACGCCGCCTGCCGCTGTGCGGCGGCCTTGGGGCTGCTGCGCTTCGGCGACCGCCGCCGTGCCGGCGAGGCGCTGATCCGCGTCTTCGTGCCGACCGAGGCCGATCACGGCTGGGATTCGCGGCATGCCGTCATCGAGATGGTCAATGACGACATGCCCTTCCTGGTCGATTCGGTGATGGCGGCCCTGCAGGCCCGCGGCCTCGCCGTCCACCTGATCGCCCATCCGATCCTGGCGGTGCGGCGCGACCCCGACGGGGTCCTGCTATCGGTCGATGCCGCGGGTGAGGACGATCCCGGGGATGCCCGTCGCGAGAGCTGGGTGCAGCTCGAGATCGACCGGCTGGCCGATCCCGGGGCCCGTGCGGCGCTGGAGGCGGCGCTCGCCGCCGTCCTCGCCGATGTCCGCGCCGCGGTCGAGGACTGGCAGGCGATGCGCGGCCGGCTGGCCGAGGCCCGCGCGGCCCTCGCCGCGAACGGGCCGCAGGCCGGAGCGCCGGAGGCCTCGGCCGACGAGACCGGCGAGGCGGCCGCCTTCCTCGACTGGCTCGACGAGGAGGGTTTCGTCTTCCTCGGCTGCCGCCGTTACGCCCGCACCGATACAAACGCCCTCACGATCCTGCCCGGCACCGGGCTCGGCATCCTGCGTCGGGAGGAGGTGTCGGTCTTCGAGGGTGCCCGCAACGGCGCCCTGCTGGACGAGACCGGAAGACAGCGCCTGATCGGCCCGCAGCCGGTCTCCGTGACCAAGGCGGCACGACGATCCACGGTGCATCGCAACGCACATCTCGACGTCGTCGGGATCAAGCGCTTCTCCGCCGACGGCACCGTCGAGGGCGAGGATCTTTTCGTCGGCCTGTTCACCTCGGCCGCCTATGCCCGCACCCCGCGCGAGATCCCCTGGCTGCGCCGCAAGGTGGGCCGCGTCGTCGAACGCTCCGGACTGACCCCCGGCAGCCACGACGCCAAGGCCCTCATCCACATCCTCGACATCTATCCGCGCGACGATCTGTTCGACATCGACGAGGCGACGCTGCTGGAGATCGCAACCGGCATCCTCGGGCTGCAGGAGCGGCCGCGCACCGCCCTCTTCGCCCGGCGCGACGCCTATGGCCGCTTCGTCTCCTGCCTCGTCTTCGTTCCGTCCGACCGCCATTCGACCGAGCTGCGCCGGCGGATCGGCGAGATCCTCGAAGCCGGCTTCGGTGGCCGCATCATCGCCTTCTCCACCCGCATCGCCGACACGACGCAGGCCCGCATTCATTTCGTGCTGCGCACCGATCCGGCGGTACCGGCCCCCGAGACGGTCGAGGCGATTGAGGCGCGCATCGTCGCGGCGAGCCGTGGCTGGCCTGACCTGCTGGCCGACGCGCTGGTCGAACGCTTTGGCGACATCCGCGGGCAGGCGCTGGCGCGCCGCTACCGCGACGCTTTCCCCGCGGGGTATCGCGAGGCCACCGATCCCGCCACCGCCGTCCTCGACGTCGCGGAGATCGAGCGCGTGATCGAGGAGGGCGGCATCGGTCAGGCGCTGCGCCGGGGCCCCGACGCGCCGGAGGGCGGCTTCCGCTTCGAGCTCTACCATCCCGGAACACCGGTGCCGCTCTCCGATGTGCTGCCGGTGCTCGAGCATCTCGGGCTGCGCGTCATCTCCGAGGTGCCGACGCGGGTGGAACCCCAGGGCACCGGCCCCGTCTGGATCGACGATTTCGCCGTTGAGCTCCAGCCGGCGATCCGCCGACCCGCGGGCGAGCTCGACATCGAGGCGATACGCCCGCTGTTCCAGGAGGCCTTCCTGCGGGTGTGGACCGGCGCGGTCGAGGATGACCGGCTGAACGGCCTCGTCCTCGCCGCCGGGCTGAGCTGGCGGCAGGTGCAGGTGCTGCGCGCCTATACGCGCTTTCTGCGCCAGGCCCGCTTCGCCTATGCCCAGGAGACGGTCGAGAGCGCCCTTCTCGCCCATCCGCGCATCGCGGCCTCGATCGTCCATCTTTTCGAGGCCCGTTTCGACCCCGACCGGACCGGCGATCGTGATGCCGCCCAAGCGGCGGTCCGCGGCGCGATCGAGACGGCGCTCGAAGCGGTCGCCAATCTCGACGAGGACCGCATCCTGCGGCGCTTCGTGACGCTGGTGGAAGCAACGCTGCGGACCAATGCGTGGCAGACCGACGCGAGCGGTGCGCCCAAGCCGTGGCTGTCGCTGAAGTTCAACAGCGGCGCCATCGACGAGCTGCCGCAACCCCGGCCCTGGCGCGAGATCTTCGTGCATTCGGTCCGCATGGAAGGCGTGCATCTGCGGGGTGGTCCGGTCGCCCGCGGCGGCATCCGCTGGTCGGACCGGCGCGAGGATTTCCGCACCGAGATCCTCGGTCTGATGAAGGCGCAGACGGTGAAGAATGCCGTGATCGTGCCGGTCGGCGCCAAAGGTGGCTTCGTCGTCAAGCGGCCACCGGCAGAGGGCGGCCGCGAGGCGCTGGCGGCGGAAGGCCGCGCCTGCTACCGCATGCTGATCTGCGGCATGCTGGACCTGACTGACACGGTCGAGCGCGCCGCCGATGGCAGCCGCACCGGCGTCCGGTCGCCGCCGCGCGTCGTCCGGCACGATGGCGACGATCCCTATCTCGTGGTCGCCGCCGACAAGGGCACGGCGAGCTTCTCCGACTTCGCCAATTCGATCGCCGCCGAATACGGGTTCTGGCTGGGCGATGCCTTCGCCTCGGGCGGCTCGGCCGGCTACGACCACAAGGGGATGGGGATCACCGCCCGCGGTGCCTGGGTGTCGGTCCGCCGGCATTTCCGCGAGCTCGGCCGCGACGTCCAGGCCGAGCCCTTCACCTGCGTCGGCGTCGGCGACATGTCCGGCGACGTCTTCGGCAACGGGATGCTGATGTCACGGCAGACCCGGCTCGTCGCCGCCTTCAACCATCTGCACATCTTTATCGATCCCGACCCCGATCCCGATATCTCCTATCGCGAGCGCCGCCGGCTGTTCGAGCTGGGGCGCGGGTCCTGGGACGCCTATGATCCCGCACTCCTGTCGCCGGGCGGCGCGGTGTTCGACCGGCGCGCCAAATCACTCGGGATCGGCCCCGAGATCCGCGCGCTGCTCGGCTTCGACAAGGCCACCGCGACCCCCGCCGAGCTGATCCGGGCGATCCTGACCGCCCCGGTCGATCTTTTGTGGTTCGGCGGCATCGGCACCTTCGTCAAGGCGCGCGAGGAGAGCCATGCCGATGTCGGCGACAAGGCCAATGACGCGCTCCGGGTCGATGCCGAGGCGCTGCGCGCGCGCGTGATCGGCGAAGGCGCCAACCTCGCAATGACCCAGCGGGCGCGGGTCGCGTTCGCGCGGGCGGGGGGGCGGCTCAACACCGATTTCATCGACAACTCGGCCGGGGTCGACTGCTCCGATCACGAGGTCAACATCAAGATCCTGCTCGACGGCGTCGTCCGCGCCGGCGACATGACCCGCGAGGCGCGTGACGCGCTGCTCGTCGAGATGACCGACGAGGTCGCCGCCCTGGTGCTGGAGGACAATGAGGGCCAGACCCAGGCCCTGACACTCGCGGCCGCCGAGGCGCCGACGGTACTCGACCGGCAGGCCCGGCTGATCCGCGGGCTGGAGCGCGCCGGCATCATCGACCGGACGCTCGACGCGCTGCCGGATGACGAGGCGATCGCGCGCCGTGCCGCCGCGCGGGAGGGGCTGACCCGGCCGGAGCAGGCAGTGCTGCTGTCGCATGTGAAGCTCGCCCTGACGGCACGGCTGGTCGAATCGGACCTGCCGGACGATCCGGGGCTGCGGCCGGTTCTCGACCGCTATTTCCCGAGCGCGATCCGCGACCGTCTGCCGGAGGCGATCGGCGCGCATCCGCTGCGCCGCGAGATCGTCGCGATGCGCCTCGCCTCCGAGATCGTCGACCGGATGGGCACCGTCTTCGTCGCCGAGCGGGCGGAGCGGACCGGCCACAGCCCGGCCGATGTGCTGCGCGCCTTCGCGGTCGCGCGCGGTGCCTTCGGCCTGCCGGCGCTGTGGGAGGCGATCGAGACGCTCGATACGCCGCAGACGATCGGAGTCGAGACGGCGATGCTGCTTGCCGCACGTCGGCTGGCCGAGCGCGCGGTTGGCTGGCTGCTGCGCAGCGGTGCCGCGACGGGGCGCGACGTCGCCGCGACCGTGGCGCGTCTTGCCCCGGGGCTGGCGGCGATCGAGGAGGGGCTTGACGCCGCGCTCTACCCGGAGGCCCGGGCGACCGTCGCCGAGCGCGCACAGCGCTGGGTCGAGGCCGGCGCACCGCCGGCCCTGGCGGAGCGGGTGGCGCGGCTCAATCTCTGGGCCGCCGGCCTCGACATCCTGCACATCGCCGAGGGGACGGGCGTGCCCGCGGTGCCGGACACCGCCGCGCTCTATTTCGAGACCGGGCGCCGCTTCGGCTTCGCCGCGTTGCGGGACGCGGCACAGGCGATCGCCCCCACCGGCGCCTGGACCGCCGAGGCGATCGAGGCGGCGATGGAGGACCTCGCCGCGCTGCAGGCCGAAACCGCCCGGCGCATCCTGCTCGATACCCGCGACCTCGCCGCGCAGGAGGCCCGCGACCCGGTCTCCCGTGTCGAGAGCTGGGCCGCCTCGCGGCCGGCGACCGTCGCGCGGATCGACCGGCTGCTGACCGAGGCGCGCGCCGCGGCGAGTCCGGACCTTGCGATGCTGACCGTCGCGCTGCGGGCGCTGCGGGGGCTGGCGACCGGCTGACGTCGGCCCGCGGCCGCGCGCCGGTCAGCCGCGTGCGAGCGCCGCGCGATAGGCGCGCATCAGCGCCTCGCCCTCGCGCGCCAGCCGGTGGAGATAGGGCCAGGAAAAAAGGCCGGTGTCGTGCCCGTCACTGAAGACGAGGCGCACGGCGTAATGCCCGACCGGCTCGACCGCCCGGATCGTGACCTCGGCCTTGCCGCGGACGAGCTGCTTTTGTCCCGGCCCGTGTCCCTGCACCTCGGCGGAGGGGCTCTCGACGCGCAGTAGCTCGGCGGAGAGCGACGCCCGCGTCCCGTCGTCGAAACTGATCTCGAGGGCCCGCCGGTCGGCCTTGAGCCGGATCTCGACGGGCCGCGGCGAGGCATCAGCGGATGGCGGCATCGCGCTGCCGACCTGCCTCGGCGTCAGCGCTCGGTGACGGGGCGCGGGGCCGGGCGCGCCTCGCCCTCGCCAAGCGGCCGCGCCTCGTCGGGCAGCATGATCGGGATGCCATCACGGATCGGGAAGGCGAGACCGGCCTTGTCGGAGATCAGCTCCTGCGCCTGGGCATCGTAACGCAGCACCGTCTTGGTCAGCGGACAGACCAGGATTTCCAGCAGCCGCGGATCGACGGCGGCGGGCGCCGGCCTGGCCTGGCGTGGCTCCTGATCCTGCATCGGGTCGGTCATCCTGCTCTCCCTGGTTCCGGCCACCTGCCGCTTGTCAGTGCCGGACCGTGCCGCCCTGCGCGGCATGGGCGGCCAGTTCCAGTACCGACAGCATGAGATCGGCGCGCCGGCCGAGATCGGGCGCTTCGAGAAGCGCCTGCTTCTCGCCCGGCTCGAAGGGGCAGATCATGGCGAGCGAGGTCACCAGCCGCTCGTCCGGTGTCTCCTCGATCGCCTGCCAATTGGCCGAGAGGCCGGTCGCGCGGAAATAGGCCGAGAGCGCGGCGAGCAGCCGTTCCCGGTCGACCCCGCCCTCCGGCGCGTCCTCCCGCATGTCGCCGGCATAGCCGGTCCAGGTGACGGCGCAGCGCCGGTAACCGCGGCGCATCGGGCGTTCGCCTTCGACCCGGAACCGGCACAGCCCGGTCAGCGTGATCAGGTAGCGCCCGTCATCGGTCTCGTCGAAGCTGGTGATCCGCCCGGCGCAGCCGACCTCGTAGAGCGCCGGCTGACCCCCTTCCTCCTCCTCGTCCTCGTCCCGGGGCTGGATCATGCCGATGATCCGGTCGCCGGCGAGTGCATCATCGACCATCGCGAGGTAGCGCGGCTCAAAGATGTTGAGCGGCAGCCGGCCCCGCGGCAGCAGCAGGACGCCGGTCAGCGGGAAGACCGGGAGGGTTTCCGGCAGATCGGCAAAGCGCGGGAAGAAGGAGGGGCGGCTCACCACGGCCTCGCTGGCGCCCGCGGCGCCGTCAGGAGAACAGGAGCGACGACAGGCGCCGCCGGCCCTTCAGCGTCAGCGGGTCGGTCGGCCCCATCGCCTCGAACAGCTTCAGGATCTGCTTGCGCGCCGCCTGCTCGTTCCACTCGCGATCACGCCGGAAGCTCTCGAACAGCTCGTCCAGCGCCGCCTCGCGCTGCCCGGCGCCGAACAGCGCCGTCGCGAGTTCGAGACGCGCCTCGTGATCATCGGGGTTCGTATCGATGCGCGCCCGCAGCGCCGGCACCGCCGCCATCGCACCGGCCGAGGCCTCGGCCAGCTCGATCGCGGTGCGCGCCGCGGCGATGTCGGCATGGGCCGCCAGCTCCGGGCTCAGCGAATCGAGGAACTGGCGGGCCTGCGCCGTCTGGCCGAGGCCGAGAAGGCAGCGCAGCAGCCCCGCCGTCGCGGCCGGATGGTCGGGCTCGTGCTCGAGGAGATGCTGGTAGAGGCCGCCGGCCTGCTGGAAATCACCGCGCTCGAGCGCCGCCTTCGCCTCGGTGAGGAGCTGCTCGGCATGGCCGTCATCGCCGCCGGCGAGATGGACGAGCTTGTCGACGAAGGCCTTCACCTGGCTCTCGGGCAGTGCGCCCATGAAGCCGTCGACCGGACGGCCCTGGAAGAAGGCGTAGACCGTCGGCACGGACTGGATGCGGAGCTGTGCGGCGAGCGCCTGATTCTGGTCGATGTCGATCTTGACCAGCCGCACCTTGCCCTTGGCGCCCTGCACCACGCGCTCGATGATCGGTCCCAGCGTCTTGCACGGACCACACCAGGTCGCCCAGAAATCGACGATGACCGGCACCTCCATGGAGGCGTCGATGACGTCGCTGCGGAACGTCGCGGTCGAGCCGTCCTTGATAACGGCCCCGCCGCCGGTCGCGGCACCCATCGGGGAATTGCTCAGGCTGTCCATCATATCCGTCCGGTCGAGAAATCAAGTGGGCCGCGATCGAGCGGCGGCAAGCCCACCGCGACCATGCCGGGGCCCCACCCCCACCGGGCGGGTGCCGGACGGGCGGGACGCGCCTTGCGGCCGGGCGGTCACGGCGTGGCGGGCGCTGCCGGATCCAGGTCGATGATGTGGGCCTCGTGGCCGCAATGCGCAACGAATTTCAGGAAGTCCGCCGGGCTGATCGCGCAGGTCATCGTATTGATCAGCGGATGGAAGTTGAGCGGCGACTTCCGCATCATCGCGGCGTCGATGACGAAGGTGACGCGCCGCGCCTCGCGGTCGTTGACCAGCGCGAAGGGGGTGACCGAGCCCGGCCTCACGCCGAGCGTCTCCCACAGCCGCTCGGGCGAGCCGAAGGAGAGCCGCCCGGCACCGAGCAGCGCCCCCAGCGCCTTGATGTCGATCCGCCGCTCCTCCTCGCAGGTGACCAGCCAGCTCTCGCCCTTCTTGTTGCGCAGGAAGAGGTTCTTCGAATGCGCCCCGGGCAGGAGGTCGACCAGGAACTGCGACTCCTCGACGGTGAAGACCGGCCGGTGGCGATGCGTCTCGACCGTGATGCCGAGTTCCTCGAACAGGGCGAGGAGCTGAGCCGGCGTCGTCGGCAGATCGCGCCCCTCGGGATCGGGCGCTGCACCCTCCTCTTTCGCATCGGCTGCGGAGGCAGGGGACGGGGCACCCTCCGGCGCGGTCGGGGCGGCAGACGTCGCGGCCATGTCGCCGGCGGTGGTGGTGGTGGTATCGGCGGTGTCGGTGTCGGCAGTCATGGCGGCCTCTTACCAGCCCGCGGCAGAGGCTCCAAGCGCCCCCGCGCGCGGCCCGCAAGAAAGCGCTTGCGCGGCCGAAGCCGATCGTTATAGTCCGCCGCCGCGACCCACCGCGGGCCCTCGGCCCCCGCACCGGTCGTCGCCGAGCGGGCGTAGCTCAGGGGTAGAGCACAACCTTGCCAAGGTTGGGGTCGTGGGTTCGAATCCCATCGCCCGCTCCATTTCTCCCGAACTTCCTGGTCCTGGACACCGTAGAGCGGCAAGGCGTGCCGTTCGCGCCTGCCTCCCTATATCTGCCGGTGGCTGGCCGTGCATGAAGGTGATCACCGGCGCCCTCGGCCGGTTGAGCGGCCAGAGCTTCGTCAGGTCGAAGGGGACTGAAGCGACAGTTTTCGGCTCGGCACGGGCCATGATCCGGACGAAGAGCGTCGAGTTCGGATGCTCGCCGCGCGCGACCGCGTCGAAGGGGGCGCGGCGATGGTGGTCGGTATCGCGGCAGGCAGGGCGGCGGGGCCGTTCGTCCCCGCCGCTCC
>CAYORM010000016.1:0-41587 GCA_964406375.1 uncultured Mycobacteriaceae bacterium
TGATGGGCGTCGATCACGGTCGACAGGCGGGGCGCGATGACGAGCGTCGTCCGACCGCGGCTGACTTCGTGCAGATTGGCCTGGATCTCGCGCTCGGTCGCGGTGTCGAGCGCCGAGGTCGCCTCGTCGAAGATCAGGATCGGCGGGTTCTTGAGGATGGTGCGCGCGATCGCCACCCGCTGCTTCTCGCCACCGGACAGCTTCAGCCCGCGCTCGCCCACCCGTGTCTCATAGCCGTCGGGCAGGCCTTCGACGAAGTCGTGGATCCGTGCCATGCGGGCCGCGGCGACGACCTCCGCGGGGGCGGCGCCGGGACGGCCATAGGCGATATTGTAGCGGATCGTGTCGTTGAACAGAACGGTGTCCTGCGGAACGATGCCGATCGCGGCGCGCAGGCTCTCCTGCGTCACGTCGCGGATGTCCTGCCCGTCGATCCTGACGGCGCCACCCGTCGCGTCATAGAAGCGGAAGAGCAGGCGGCTGATCGTCGACTTGCCGGCACCGGTGGGGCCGACGATCGCGAAGGTCTGGCCGGGCGGGACCTCGAAGCTCACGCCCTGGAGGATCGGTCGCCGCGGATCGTAGCCGAAGTGGACATCATCGAAGGTGATCCGTCCGGCCTCGACCCGCAATGCCGGTGCGCCCGGCCGGTCCCTCACCTCCGGCGTCTCGTCGAGCAGGACGAACATCGCCTCCATGTCGATCAGCGACTGCTTCACCTCGCGATAGACGAAGCCGAAGAAGTTGAGCGGCAGGTAGAGCTGGAGCAGATAGGTGTTCACCAGGACGAAGTCGCCGACCGTCATCGTGCCGTCGACGATCGCCGCCGCCGCCATCCACATCACCACCGTCAGCCCGACCGCGATGATCAGCGCCTGGCCGATATTGAGGAAGGAGAGCGAGACACGGCTCTTGACCGCGGCGGCCTCGTAGCCGGCCAGCGCCCGGTCGTAGCGGCTGGCCTCGTGCCGCTCATTGCCGAAATACTTGACCGTCTCGAAGTTGAGCAGGCTGTCGATGGCCTTGGTGTTTGCCTCCTGATCGCTCTGGTTCATCGTGCGGCGGAACTTCAGCCGCCATTCCGTCACGATGAGGGTGAAGGCGATGTAGCCGCCGACCGTCACCAGCGTGACGAGCGCGTACCAGCCGTCGAGCATGTACCACAACACCCCGAGGACGAGGGCGATCTCGACCAGCGTCGGCAGGATGTTGAACAGCATGAAGTTGAGCAGCGTCTCGATCGCCCGCGTGCCGCGCTCGATGACGCGCGACAACCCGCCGGTCTGGCGTTCGAGATGGAAGCGCAGCGACAGGCCATGGAGGTGCCGGAAGACGCTCAGCGCGACGTCCCGGATGGCGCTCTGCCCGACCCGTGCGAAGACGGCATCGCGCAACTCGCCGAAAGCGAGGCTGAAAATCCGTGCCACGCCATAGGCGAGGATGGCGGCGACCGGGATCGCCAGCGCTTCCGCGGGAACCGAAAGCGCGTCCACGGCATCCTTGTAGAACAGCGGGACGAGGACGGTGAACAGCTTGGCGAGAATGAGACAGCCCACCGCCACGGCCACGCGGATGCGCATCGCGAGCCGGCCGCGCGGCCAGAGATAGGGCAGAAGGGACCGGATCGGGCCGCGTTCGCGGGCCAATCCGTCCCGCGAGGCGTGACCGCGGTCACTGCCGGGACGTAGGGGGAGAGCCATGGTCGACCGAAGGTAGGGCGGCGATGGCGTCGCGGAAAGGGGAGGGCGCCCGGTGTGTTGCGCGCAGGACACAGAGTGTCACGCATCGGGATGGTCCCCTCTCGCGCTGCGCTTGCGGACCGTCTAGTGTGAGATCGGCGTACGGGGGTATTCAGCCTATGCACGGATGCTACGTTTCGCGAGGAGGCGCGGCCATCGCCCTTCTCATCGCTCTCGGCGTCGCCTCGGCGGGTGCCGCGACGCCCGCAGCCGGCCCTGCAACAGTCACATCGGACAGGCTCGCCCCGCCCGCGGTGCAGGATGGCGGCGTGGCGGAGTTCGCGGTTGAGGCGGGGCCCATCGATGCGGTGCGTGGCGCCATCGCCGAGCTGCTGAGGCCCGTTTCAGGCGGCGCGGGATCGCCGGTCACGATCGGCGGCGCCGTGACCGTTGATAGTGGCGACCTCGTGACGCTCTATCGCAGCCGGGCCTGGTACCCCCTCTGGATCGGCGATGACGGCACGATCGATGGCGAGCGGGCCGCAGCGGTGCTGGCGGTCCTCGCGGATGCGGCGGCGGAAGGGCTCGAGCCGCGCGACTATTTCGTCGAGGCCCTGGAGGCGATGCTGGCCTCGGGCACCCGGCCGGCCGAGACCGAACTGCTGCTGAGCGCGGCGGTGATGCGGTATGGCGCCGATCTGCATGCCGGCCGCATCGCGCCGCGCGAGATCGACCGGAACTTCGACATCGACCCGCGGCCGGTCGATCGTCCGGCGATCGCGGTGGCCGCGGCGATCATGCCCGATCCGCAGGCCTATCTCGCCAGCCTCGCGCCGCAGACTGAGGCCTATGCAGTTCTGCGCGCGGAGCTCGCCGCGCTGCGCATCGAGCAGCAGGAGGCGGCGGCCTGGCCGGAGGTGCCGGGCGGGCCGGCGCTGCGGCCGGGCATGGTCGATGACCGGGTGGCGGTCCTGCGGGCCCGACTCGAGGCGAGCGGTCATCACCCCCTGCCGTCCGAGCCGGCCGCCTCGGGTGAGGTGGCGGCCGATCCGATGGCCGATCTGATCGTGGCGACGGAGGAAGATCCGACCGATCCGCGCCTTTACGACGAGGGGCTTGTCGCCTCAGTGCGTGCCTTCCAGCATGAGGCGGGGCTCGTGGTCGACGGTATCGTCGGCCGTGATACGCTCGCTGCACTCAATGCCGGCACGCCGATCAACCGGCTCGAGAGCGTGATCGCGACGATGGAGCGGATGCGCTGGCTGCCGGAGGAGCTCGGCGAGGACCATCTGATGGTCAATATCGCCGATTTCAGGCTGGAGGTCGTCCAGGACGGGGTCTTGGTGCGCGAGATGGACGTGATCGTCGGCCGTCCCGACCGGCAGACGCCGCTCTTCAACAGCGCGCTGACCTATCTCGAGTTCAACCCGACCTGGACGATGCCGACCAGCATCGCCGTCCGGGACTACCTGCCGCGGCTCAAGCGCGACCCCTCCTATCTCGACCGCAACGGCTACGCGCTCTATTCGAGCTGGGGCTCCGGCGCCCAGCAGATGAACAGCTCCTGGATCGACTGGTACGGGGTTGGCAGCGGCATCCGCAACTTCCGCATCGTGCAGCCGCCGGGACCGGGCAATGCGCTCGGCAAGGTCAAGTTCATGATGGAGAACAACTGGAGCGTCTATCTGCACGACACGCCCGACCGGGACCTCTTCAACCGCGACGTGCGCTCCTTTAGCTCCGGCTGTGTGCGGCTGGAGGACCCGATCTGGCTCGCCGACCATCTGCTGGCCGGGTCCGACGCCTGGGACGAGGCGGACCGGGAGCGCATCCTCGGCAGCTGGCGGCCGACCACGCGGATCGACCTGCCGGAGCCGATGCCGCTCTATCTCGTCTATGAGACGGCGGTCGTCGATCCAACGACGTCGGAAGTGCGGTTCCGCAGCGATATCTATGGTTTCGACCGGCTGGTTCTGGATGCGGTCGAACATCGCTCGGCAGGTCTGGGACAGATGGCGCTGCTGGATTGAGTTTTGTTTGCATTTGACGGGATGCTGCGGGCGGGCCGGTATTGCACCGACCCGCCCTTCGCTTTTCTGAAGAAATCTTCTGTCACTAAAGAATAGGTCTGAATATTTGTTGTGGATTGGCCTATATTGACTTGCGGATCGGCGCGAATGCCACAATGTTGCGGCAGTGCAACATGGGTGCGCCGCATTGTCATCGCATCGGCGACTTGATTCCCCGCCCAAGCTGCTGCACAAAGAGTCCCGTCGCGGCGCCGTCCTCGGCGCAATCTCATGGCGGGGCCCCCGCATCGGGGCCGATCGGGCAGAGGAACCACGCACGATGCAGCGACGGAGCGTGCTGACGATGGCCGGCATGGCGGGGGCAGCAATCGCGATGCCCCGCATCGTATCGGCGGCCCTTCCACGCAAGCGCCTGTATCTCTACGACGCACATTCCGGCGCCGAGATCGACGAAGAATACTGGGTCGACGGTTGGTACAACCCCGACGCGCTCTCCCGGTTCAATCATTTCATGAAGGATCGCCGGTCGGGCGAGGTGCGGAACATGGATCCGGGCCTGCTCGACATCCTTCACGCCCTGCAGAACATGGGGTCGCAGCGCGAGCCGATCCATCTCCTGTGCGGTTACCGCTCGCGCACGACGAACGCGATGCTGGCGCGGCGTAGCCGGGGCGTTGCCCGCAACAGCCTGCACATCACCGGGCAGGCCTCCGACATCTACATGCCGGGCCTCAATCTCAGCAGGCTGCGCGACAACGCCAAATCGCTGCAGGCCGGCGGGGTGGGTTATTATCCCCGTTCCGGCTTCGTCCATGTCGACACCGGGGATATCCGCTACTGGTGATCGCGGCATCGCATCCGGCTTCCGGCGCCCCCGCAAAGGGGGCGTTTGCGTATCCGGTGGCTGCCACCCACCGCCCGTCCGACGCCGACGCATGGCGTATTTGAGCCGATCTCGATGAAGACGATTGCGCGGCGCGGCCGTTAACCGGCACGATCCCGTGAGTGTCCGATCGCCAGCGGCCGAGCCACCCTTTGAGACCGGATCGTCACGTGCCGCCCCGCGGCGGTCGCATCGCCTCGGCGTCGCTGCTGGCCTATGCCGCGCCCGCCTTGCCGCTTGCGGCCCTGACCCTGCCGACCTACATCCTGCTGCCGACCTTCTATGCCCAGACGCTGGGGCTCGGGCTGACGACGGTCGGCACGATCCTGCTGGTTGCGCGGCTGTGGGACGTGCTCGTCGATCCGGTGATCGGTGCGCTCAGCGATCGCACGGCCGGCCGCTTCGGCCGCCGCAAGCCCTGGGTCGTTCTGGGGATGCCGCTCGTCGCCGTCGCCAGCTGGCTGCTCTTCGTGCCGCCCGATGGGGCGGGGACGGGGCATCTCCTCCTGTGGAGCCTCGTTCTCTACACCGGCTGGATCATGATGATGATCCCGCTGACGGCGCTGGGGGCGGAGCTCGCGGACGATTATCACGAGCGCAGCCGCATCGCCGGTTGGCGCGAGGTCGCCACCGTGCTCGGCACTCTCGTCGCCCTCGGCCTGCCCTTCGCGCTCGGCCATGGCGATGCCCAGCAGCCGGGGCCGGCGCTGCACGTCATGGCGATCACCTGCGTCATCCTGCTGCCGGCGACGGTCGCGGGTTTCGCGCTGATGGTGCCGGACCAGCCGGTGCCGGCGCGGCGCACGGGCGAGCCGGGCCTGTGGCGACGGGTGCGGCCGATCCTGCGCAATCGCCCGTTCCGGCTGCTCATTCTCGCCTATCTGCTCAACGGCATCGCCAACAGCCTGCCAGCGACCCTCTTCCTGCTCTATGTCGAGCATGTGATCGGTATGCCCGACCAGGCCGGCGGGCTGCTGTTCGGCTATTTCCTCAGCGGTGTCGTCGCGGCGCCGCTCTGGGTCATGCTCTCGCGCCGGATCGGCAAGCACCGCGCCTGGATGGTGGGGCTGGGCTGGTCGGCCGCGGTCTTCGTCTGGACGCCGTTCCTCGGGCCGGGTGACGCCCATCTCTTCCTGGCAATCGTGATGGGGACGGGGCTCGCGCTCGGCGCCGATCTGATCCTGCCCAGCGCCATGCAGGCCGATGTCATCGATGTCGACACCGCGGAAACCGGCTCCGCCGGCGGCCGCGGACGGGCCGGGCTGTTCTTCGCATTGTGGGGGATGGCGACCAAGCTGGCCCTGGCGCTGGCAGTGGGTCTGTCCTTCCCGCTGCTCGGCCTCGCCGGCTACGATGCGGGGCAGGGAGAAATGCCGCCGGAGGCGCTGACGATGCTGGCGGTGCTCTACGGCGTGGCGCCGGTGGCGTTCAAGCTCGCCGCGCTCGGCCTCATGTCGCGCTATGGCCTCACGGCCGAGCGGCAGGCGGCGCTGCGTCTGGATATCGCCCGTCAGGCGCGGGCCGGCGGCGGCCTGCCGGCGGGGCCGGCTGCTGCGTCGACGCCGATGACCGCGCAAGACCCCTGAGAGCCCTATACCAGCAGCGCGAGCAGCAGCACGACGACGGCGATCCCGGCAAGGCCGGTCAGGAAGATCGCCCGCCGAGTACGACTGCGCAGGATGATCTCGCCCTGGCGTGCCTTCTCGGCCGGGTAGGGTCGGGGTGCGCCGGCATAGTCGGGCCCCGCGGGGCGGTCGGCCGGGCGATCTTCCGGGGGTGGCGCCAGGGGCGGCGTCGTCTCGCCGACATGGCGTGTCGGGCCTTCGGTCATGGAAACCTCCGTTCCCGGAAACGGGCACGGCCGCGAACCGTTCCTGGCATGCGTGCCCGCCGGCGCGGCTGATCCAGATCAAGGCGCAGCGTTCCCTGCTGCGCCCATGCTCGGATCGGGCCATGGCCGGTCATGGGCCGGCGATTGAGCCATGGCCGGCCTTCAGCCGGCGATTGAGAAGGAGCGATGCTATGGGACGGGTTCAGGGCAAGGTCGCCTTGGTGACCGGTGCGGCGATGGGTCTCGGCGAGGCGATGGTGAGGCTGCTCGCCCGCGAGGGTGCCAAGGTCGTGCTGACCGATCTCAAGGACGAGGCCGGCGAGGCCGTCGCCGCCGGCATCATCGCTGCCGGCGGCGAGGCCATCTACCTCCACCAGGACGTCACCGACGAGCAGCGCTGGGAGGAGGTCATCAAGACGACGCTCGACCGCTATGGCCGGCTGGACGTGCTGGTCAACAATGCCGGGCTGGGCATCGGCGGCCCGCCCGAGGAGCAGACACTCGCCGATTGGCGGCGGCTGATGGCGGTCAATCTCGACGCCGTCTTCCTCGGCACCAAGCATGCCATTCGGGCGATGAAAGGGAACAAGCCGAAGAGTAGCGGTTCGATCATCAACCTCTCATCGATCGAGGGGCTGGTCGGCGATCCCAATCTCGGTGCCTACAACGCGTCCAAAGGCGGCGTCCGGATCTACACGAAATCAGTCGCGCTCTATTGCGCCAAGAATGGGCTGGGCATCCGCGTGAACTCGGTCCATCCGGGTTACATCTGGACGCCGATGGTTGAGAACTACCTGCGGCAGACCGGCGACGTCGAGGCCGGCCGCAAGGCGCTCGACGCGATGCATCCGATCGGCCATGTCGGGGAGCCGGACGACATCGCCTATGGCGTCCTCTACCTCGCCTCGGACGAATCGAAATTCGTGACCGGGGCCGAGCTGGTGATCGATGGCGGCTACACCGCCCAGTGACTGTCCGGGAGAAGCGGCCTTCAGGCGCCGTTGCGGGGCCGCTTCAGCCTGACCCCCGGGCCTTCCGCCTCGCACGGACCGATGAGGTCGACGCCGGCGGCATCGAGGGCCCGCACCAGCTGGGCCTCGGTCGCCCGGTGGAGGGCATGTCGGCCGCATTCGAAATCGCGGATCGTGCTGCGGGAGACGCCGGCGCGCTCCGCGAGGTCCGTCTGCGTCCAGCCGACCAGCCCACGGGCCGCGCGACACTGTTCGGGAAGGAACGTCATCTCTCTCTGAAACGCTCGCTCATTCGGGCCGAAAGCAACCAGAAAGGGTGAAACCATACACCAATTCCGCCAGCGGCAATCATCGTCCGAACCGGCGGACCCGGATCCGGCGCCGGTCCGGGTGTCCGGCCGCAAGGCGGTGTAAGGGGCGGGATTGACGTCCCACGCTCATCCCCCGATCCTAGCGGCCGCAGCCAGGGATAAGGCGCGGATCGAGGGAGTGTCACGATGGCGAAGTTCGGTGTGGGCCAGGCGATACGTCGTACCGAGGACAGCCGGTTCCTGACCGGGCGGGGCCAGTACACCGACGACATCTCGATGCCCGGGCAGGCCTATGCGTATTTCCTGCGCTCGCCCCACGCCCATGCGGAGATCGAGAGTATCGACGTCACGGCGGCGCGCGCGGCGCCCGGCGTCATCGGCGTTCTCACCGGGGCGGATCTCGAGGCTGCCGGTCTCGGCCACCTGAAGTGCCATGCCGATCTCGGCGGCAAGGTGGTGATGACGCCGCGCCCGGCGCTCGCCATCGGCCGCGTCCGCCATGTCGGCGAGCCGGTCGCCGCGGTGATCGCCGACAGTGTGCTCGCGGCGAAGGACGCGTCGGAGCTGATCGAGGTACGCTACCGCCCGCTGCCCGCGGTCGCCGACACCGCCGCCGCGCTGTCGGGGCCGGCGATCTGGCAGGAGGCGCCCAACAATCTCTGCTTCGAGTGGGAGTTCGGCCAGCGCGAGAAGACCGAGAGCCTCTTCGCGCAGGCGGCGCATGTGGTCTCGCTCGATCTCGTCAACAACCGGGTCGTGCCGAGTTCGATGGAGCCGCGAGCCTGTGCCTCGGCCTGGGACGAGGCGGCCGGCCGCTTCACCATCTATGTCGGCAGCCAGGGCGTGCACGGGCTGCTCGAGCAGTTCGCCGACGACATCTTCAAGCTGCCGCGCGAGACCTTCCTCGTCCGCACCCCCGATGTGGGGGGCGGGTTCGGCATGAAGACCTTCATGTATCCGGAGTATCCGGTGACCATGTTCGCCGCCCGCCAGTTCGGCCGGCCGGTGAAGTGGATGGCCGAGCGGACCGAGAGCTTCCTGAGCGACGATCACGGCCGCGACAACGTCACCCGTGTCGAGCTGGCGCTCGACGCCGACTACAAGTTCCTGGCCCTGCGCGTCGACATGATCGCCAATATGGGCGCCTATCTCTCGCAGTTCGGCCCGTTCATCCCGACGATGGCCGGCGGGGCGGAGATGCTGAACGGCCTTTACACCCTGCAGGCCGTCCATGAGCGGGTGCGCGGCGTCTATACCAATACCCAACCGGTCGACGCCTATCGCGGCGCCGGACGTCCCGAGACGGCCTACAGCGTCGAGCGCATTGTCGATGTCGCGGCACGCGATTTGGGAATTGATCCGGTCGAACTGCGCAACCGCAACTTCGTCCCGCCGGAGGCGATGCCCTACAAGGCGGTCACCGGCGTGACCTTCGACAGTGGCGAGTTCGCCCGCAACCTCGCCGATGCCGTGGCGCGCGCCGACCGCGCCGGCTTCGAGGCGCGGCGCGCCGAATCGGCACGCCGCGGGAAGCTGCGCGGTCTCGGCATCGCGACCTATGTCGAGGTCTGCGGTGGGGCGCCCGGCGAGCGGGCGCGGGTCGAGGTGGAGAAGACCGGCTCGGTCACCGTCTATATCGGCACCCAGTCGAACGGGCAGGGGCACGAGACGACCTACAAGCAGATCCTCGGCGAGCATCTCGGGGTCGATCCCGATACCGTCACTGTGGTGCAGGGCGACAGCGATCTGGTGCGCAGCGGCAATGGCACTGGCGGCTCGCGCTCGGTGCCGGTGGGCGGCGGCGCGCTGCGCGACGGCGCGCTGAAGATTCAGGAGAAGGCGCGCCTCAAGGCGGCGGAGATGCTGGAGGCCGCGGCGATCGACATCGAGTTCCGCGACGGCCGCTTCATGGTGGTCGGCACCGATCGCGGCGTCAGCCTCGCCGAGATCGCCGCCCGCAGCGAGGCGAGCATCGCCTTCGACGAGACCGGTGATTTCACCCCGCCTGAGGGCACCTATCCGAACGGCGCCCATATCTGCGAGCTGGAGATCGACGAGGAGACCGGGACGATCGAGATTCTGCGCTACACGGTCGTCGACGATTTCGGCAAGGTGCTGAACCCGCTGCTGGTGGCGGGGCAGGTCCATGGCGGCATCGCGCAGGGTCTGGGCCAGGCGCTGCTCGAGCACACCGTCTATGACGAGACCGGCCAGCTTCTCTCCGCCTCGTTCATGGATTATCAGATGCCGCGGGCGGCGGATCTCGTGTCGATCGACTTCAGCTACAACGAGATCCCCTGCCGGACCAATCCGCTCGGCATCAAGGGCGCTGGCGAGGCCGGGGCGATCGGTGCGCCGCCGGCGATCATCAATGCGGTGGTCGACGCGCTGTCGCCGCTCGGGGTCCGGCATGTCGACATGCCCGCGACGCCGGAGAAGCTGTGGCGGATCATTCGCGAACGGCGCAACGCCGCCCCGCTGGCAGCGGAGTGATCCCGACGCCGGCAGCCGCAGCCGTCCCGGCCCACCGGGAAGGCTGACAGCGCGCCGGCGATGGCGGTGCGCGCCGGCCGTGTTGAGCCGTCAGACGGCGTCGCCTGGATCACCGGGGCATCGAGCGGCATCGGCCGGGCGCTGGCTCTGCGGCTTGCCCGCGACGGCTGGACCGTCGCGGCAAGTGCGCGCCGTACCGCGCTGCTCGAGGCGCTGGCGGCGGAGGCAGGCGGCCTTGCCGGCCGTATCGTGCCGATCCCTTGCGATCTGACGGCATGCGGTGCCCCGGCGGAGGCCGTGGCGCGCATCGAGGCGACGGCGGGCCCGCTGGCGCTTGCCGTCCTGTCGGCCGGGATGCAGCAGGCCGACCGTATGCCAGGGCTCGATCTCCCCGGGCTGCGCGCGGTCTTCGAGCTCAACGTCATCGCTGCCATGGGCTGTGCCGAGGCTGCCGCCGCGCGCATGACCGATCGCCAGCGCGGACAGATCGCCTTCATCGCCTCGCTCGCCGGCTATCGTGGCCTGCCGGGGGCGATCGGCTATGGCGGCTCAAAGGCCGCGCTGCGCAACATGGTGGAGGCGCTGGCCTTCGATCTTCACCCGCGCGGCATCAGGGTGCAGAGCATCTGCCCCGGCTTCGTGCGCACGCCGCTGACGGACGGGGCGGGCTTTCCGATGCCATTCCTGATGGAAGCCGAACGGGCGGCGGATGTGATCGTACGGGGGCTGCGTTCACCCCGATTCGAGATCGCCTTCCCCTGGCCGCTGGTGCTGATGGCCAAGCTGGCGCGGCTCTTGCCGCCGCGCCTCTACCACGCGCTCATCGCCAGCCTCGGCGCCCGCGCCGGCCGCTGAAGTCGGACGGTCAGTCGACGGTGCCGGTGCGCGGGATCCGCGTGTCGCGGTGGATCCAGACGTTCAAGAGCATGCCGCAGGCGATCAGCAGCGTCAGCATCGCCGTGCCGCCATAGGAGACGAGCGGCAGCGGGATGCCGACGACCGGGATCAGACCGGTCACCATCGCCACATTGACGAAGACGTAAAGGAACATCGTCGTCGTCATCCCGACGCCGACCAGCCGGCCGAACTGACTCTTGGCGCTGAGCGCGATCATCACGCCGTAGACGAGCAGCATGGCGTAGAGGAACAGCAGGATGCAGGCACCGACCATGCCGAACTCCTCCGCCAGCACGACGAAGATAAAGTCGGTATGGCGTTCCGGCAGGAAGGCGAGCTGGCTCTGCGTGCCCTCGAGGAAACCCTTGCCGAACAGCCCGCCCGAACCCAGCGCGATCTTCGACTGCATGATGTTGTAGCCAGCGCCGAGCGGGTCGCTCTCGGGATCGAGGAAGGTGAAGATGCGCCGCCGCTGGTAGTCGTGCAGGAATTCCCATCCGACCGGCACGGCGGCCAAACCCAGCGCGATGATGATGCCGAACACCCAGAGCGGCACGCCCGCGGTGAAGGCGAGGGCGCCGCCGGCGAGGATCAGCAGCGTCGCAGTGCCGAGATTGGGCTGGAGCAGCACCAGCCCGACCGGCGCGATGATCAGCAGGAGGGGGACGATCAGCGCGAGCGGATTGCGTATCTCGACCAGCGTCAACCCATGGAAATAGCGGGCGATCGCCAGAACCATCGCGATCTTCATCAGCTCCGAGGGCTGGAGCACCATGAAGCCGAGATTGATCCAGCGCTCGGCGCCCATGCCGACATGGCCCATGAACTCCACGACGATCAGCAGGGCGAAGACCGCGCAATAGACCCAATAGGCGAAGCGCAGCCACAGCCTGATGTCGATCAGCGCCACGATGATCATGGCCACGAGGCCGCTCGCAAAGCGCATCGCCTGAGGCGCGGCCCATTGCGACCAGGTCCCGCCACCGGCGGAGTAGAGGAGCAGCACGCCAACCCCGGCGATCGCGCAGACGAGCACGATCAAGCCCCAGCTGAATTGCTGGAGCTTGGCGCCAATTGTGGCTTGCCGTGCCTGTCCGCGGAGCTGCGTGGCCATGATGGGACCGGGTATCAGCCCAGATCGCGCATCCAGGCAAGACCCTCCTCGGTGCGGCCGCGCGGCTTGTACTCACAGCCGATCCAGCCGTCCCAGCCGGCCCCGTCGAGCCGCTCGAAGACGGTCGCAAAGGGAATCACGCCGGGGCAGGGTTCGTGCCGGCCGGGAACCGAGGCAATCTGCACATGTCCGATCCGCGGCAGCGTCTGGTCGAGCCGGTCGAGGACCGCGCCCTCGATCATCTGGCAGTGATAGACATCGAACTGCAGCCGGATGTTGGGATGAGCGGCGAGCGCATCGAGCAGTCCGAGCGCATCGTCGAAGCGCCGCAGCGCATAGCCCGGCATGTCGACCGGGTTGATCGGCTCGAGCATCAGTGTCACGCCCCGGGCCGCCGCCTTCGGCGCTGCGCGTTCGAGATTGGCGCGGAAGGTTTCCATACACTGCTCGATCGACACGCCCTCGGGCTGGATCCCAGCCATCACATGGATGCGCGGGCAATCCAGCGCCGCGGCATAGGCGAGCGCCCGGTCCAGCCCGGCATCGAACGCGGCCTCCTGCCCCGGCACCGCCCCGAATCCCCGCTCGCCGGCCGCCCAGTCCCCCGCCGGGGTGTTGAACAGCACGAATCGCAGCCCGTTCTCGGCGCAGAGCCGGGCATTCTCCTCGGCCGGCAGCTCATAGGGGGCCATCGCCTCGACGGCCTCGAAGCCGGCGGCCGCCGCCGCCGCGAAACGCTCTGCATAGGGGCGCTCGGTGAACAGGAAGGTCAGGTTCGCGGCGAAGCGCGGCATCGGGTTTCCTCGTACAGTTCTGGTCTTGCAGCATCCTGCAGGCGTGAGCCCGTCTCCCAAGGCGTCAGGCGAGGGCGTGCGCCGCAGGTCGCGGCGCCATCGCCAGCGCGACGCCCAGGACGACGATCACCGTGCCGGTCAGCCCGACCGGGCCCAGGCGTTCACCGAACAAAGCATACGCCATCAGCGCCGCCGCGGGGGGAACGAGATAGAAGAGGCTCGCCACCCGATAGGCGGCGCCGCGCCGGATCATCAGCATCAGCAGGAACACCGCCGCGATCGACAGGCCGAAGACCGACCAGGCGAGGGCGATCGCCAGTTCGAGATTCCACCGGATGCGGCCCGTCTCGGCGGCGAGGGCGATCGGCAGCGACACGATGAGGGCGGCGGCATACTGCACAGCGGTGCCGGTGAGGAGCTCCATGCCACCGCAAAAGCGCTTCTGGTAGAGCGTGCCGGCGGTGATGCCGAGGAGGGCCACGACGCTCAGGAGCAGTGCCGCGGGGCCGAAGCCGTCGAAGGCGAGGAGGCCGGCACCGTTGAGCCGTTCCGACAGCACGATTGCGACGCCGGCGAGGCCGAGTACGAGACCCGCCCATTGACGGGCGTTGATCCGCTCGCCGAGCAGCCAGCCCGCGACGAGTGCCGAGAGGAGCGGCTGCAGACCGATGACGAGAGCCGAGAGGCCCGCCGGCAGGCCGCGCTCGATGCTTGCGAAGACGCCGCCGAGATAGGCGACATGGACGAGCAGCCCCGATACCGAGAGATGAAGGAGAAGGGCGGGGGAGCGCGGGAAGCGCCGGCCCAATAGGACGATCGCCGGGACGATCAGCGCCAGAACCAGCGCGAAGCGGATGGCCAGGAAGGTCATCGGCTCGACGTAGGGCATCGCCAGCCGGGCGCCGATGAAGCCGCTGGCCCAGAGCAGCACGAAGAGCCCCGGCATGACGACCGCCGCGGCGATCCCTTCGCCCGCGGCCGACGCCGTACCCTCAGGGAGCCGGGATCGCACCGAGCTCCGCCTCCGCCCGGGCCAGGAGATGGGGGTCGACGGGTGGCGGCGCGAGATCGACGCCATCGGCCAGCCAATCGGTGACGCAGCGCAGCACGTCGATTCGCGCCTGTTCCTTCACGTTACCGGCGATCGCGATCCACGGCGCCTCGGGCCGGTCGGTGCGGGCGAACATGTCCTCGATAGCGACGAGATAGTCGGACCAGCGCGCGCGGTTGCGGAAATCGTCCTCGGTCAGCTTCCAGTTCTTCTCGGGCGATTGCAGCCGGGCGACGAAGCGGCGCGCCTGTTCCTCCGGAGTGATGTGCAGGAAGATCTTGACGACCCGGATGCCGTCCTCGACCAGAAGCCGTTCGAACTGCACGATCTCGTCATAAGCGCGACGCCACTCCACCGCCCTGGCGAAGCCCTCCACCCGCTCGACCAGGACGCGTCCGTACCAGGAGCGGTCGAAGATGCCGATCTGACCCGGCTGCGGCAGCCGCATCCAGAAGCGATGGAGGAAGGGCATCTTGCGCTCCTCGGCGCTCGGAGCGCCGATCGGCCAGACGGCGAAGCCGCGCGGGTCGAGGCGGCTCGTCATGCGGCGGATGGCGCCGCCCTTGCCGGCGGCGTCCCACCCTTCCATCACCACCACCGCGCGCCGCTGCTGCCGGAAATAAGCCTGCTGCACCAGCATCATACGGTCCTGCAGGCTCTCCAGCAGCTTGGCGTCGCCGGCATCGGGCCGGTGCGTCATGTCGAGCCGTGCAAGCCGACCGGCCGGCAGGCTGGCGGCCCCCTCCGTCTTCCTCTTCCGGCCGCCGCCCCCGCTCACCCCGCCTGCTCCCGGGTCCGCTGGAAGGCGAGGGAAGGGTAGCTCTTCTGTGTCGTCTCGAGATGCCAAGCATTGCGCGCCAGGAAGACCGGCGCGCCGTCGTGATCCACGGCGAAGGCGGCGCGGTTCTCGTCCTGGAAGGCCTTGAGGTCCGCGGCGCTGCCCTCGACCCAGCGCGCAGTATAGAGCGGCGCCGGCTCGAAATGGACGGGGATGCCGTACTCGGTGCGGATGCGGTCGGCCAGCACCTCGAATTGCAGCGCCCCGACCACGCCGACCACCCAATTCGGATCGAGCAGCGGCTTGAAGACGCGGGCGGCGCCCTCCTCGGCGAGCTGTTCGAGGGCCCGGCCGAGATGCTTCGCCTTCATCGGATCGTCGGCGCGCACCCGCTGCAGCATCTCCGGCGCGAAGCTCGGGATGCCCGTGAAGCGGATTTCCGTCCCTTCCGTCAGCGCATCGCCGATGCGGAGATTGCCGTGATTGGGAATGCCGACGATGTCGCCGGCCCAGGCCTCCTCCGCCAGCTCGCGATCCTGCGCGAGAAACAGGACAGGGTTGTGCATGTTCAAGGTTTTTCCGGATCTTACATGCTTGAGCTTCATGCCCCGCTTGAAGTGCCCGGAGGCGAGTCTCATGAAGGCGATGCGGTCCCGGTGCTTGGGATCCATGTTCGCCTGAATCTTGAAGACGAAGCCGGAAACCTCTGGATTCTCAGGGTCGACGGGTTCGGGCTGTGCCGGCTGCCTGCGCGGCGACGGAGCCATGGTGGCAAGACCGTCGAGCAACTCCCGCACGCCGAAATTGTTGACTGCCGAGCCGAAGAAGATCGGCGTCAGATGGCCGGCGCGATAGGCCTCGAGATCGAAGGCGGGGCACAGCCCGCGCGCCATCTCCACCTGCTCGCGCAGCGTCGCGACGGCATGGGCTGGCAGCAGCCGGTCGAGCTTGGGGTCGTCCAGCCCCTCGCAGGCCTCACCGATCGCCGGCAGGGCGCCACGCGCGCCCTTCTCCATCAGCACCAGCCGGTCGTGCAGCAGGTCATAACAACCCAGGAAGTCACGGCCGCTGCCGATCGGCCAGGTCGCGGGGGTCACGTCGAGCGCCAGGCTCTGCTCGATCTCGTCGATGAGATCGAAGGGATCGCGGCTCTCGCGGTCCATCTTGTTGACGAAGGTGACGATCGGCACGTCGCGCAGCCGGCAGACCTCGAAGAGCTT
The DNA here is from genome assembly GCA_964406375.1 of uncultured Mycobacteriaceae bacterium. GTDB lineage: Bacteria > Pseudomonadota > Alphaproteobacteria > DSM-16000 > Inquilinaceae > CAYORM01. Next base: position 16,053 of record CAYORM010000016.1, read on the forward strand.
CAGGGTCTGCTCCTCGATGCCCTTGGCGCCGTCGATCACCATCACCGCGCTGTCGACCGCGGTCAGCGTGCGATAGGTGTCTTCCGAGAAATCCTGGTGGCCAGGCGTGTCGAGAAGGTTGAAGACGCGGCCGGCATAATCATAGGTCATCACTGAGGCGGTGACGGAGATTCCGCGCTCGCGTTCGACCTTCATCCAGTCGGAATGGGCACGCCGCTGCTCACCCCGCGCCTTCACCGCGCCGGCCATCTGGATGGCGCCTCCGAACAGCAGCAGCTTCTCGGTCAGCGTGGTCTTCCCGGCGTCGGGATGCGCGATGATCGCGAAGGTCCGGCGGCGGGCGATCGGACTGGTTTCGGAATCCATGAGGACGGAGTTCGTGCTGGGAGGGGGCTCGACGAGCGCCCCTCTTAGCACGAACCTCCCGCGAAACGCACGGATCCCCCCTGGGGACGGCTTAGCAGACGTCCCCCGTCGAAGCGGCGGGTCACGGGACGCCGCGCGCGGCCCGCCGTGACGAGCCCGGAGGCTGAGGCGAACCGGCGCTCAGTCCGCGCCGGTCGTCCCGTACCACCAATAGGCGACACCGCTGCCGGCCGCTGCGCCGATGAGGGCAGGGACGGTGACCGGGGTCGAGGCTAGGACGAAGCCGGCGAGCGCGCCGACGGCGACGACCGTCGTCTGGTCCACCGACCAGTTGTCCGGCGACTCGATGATGGGTTCCGCCGGCTCGCTGATCACCGCGTCCTGCGCGACGGCAGGCATCGCACCGAGCAGCCCCACGGCCGCGACGACACAAACGAGTGTGCGCATTCTTCCCCTCCTCTGGCAGGTCGCAGCGACCTGCTGCGGAAGCGAAGCATAACAACATCGCTTCGCGATGCCTATGCGTTACCGCAGCTTTCCATCAAATCAGTCCGTCACGACGCAGCATGGCATCGGGATCGGGATCGCGGCCGCGGAACCGGCGATAGAGATCGAGCGGCGGTTCGCTGCCCCCGCGTTCGAGGATGTTGCGCTTGAAGCTCGCCGCCGTCTCCCTGTCGAACAGGCCCCGCTCACGGAACAGCTCGAAGGCATCGGCGTCGAGGACCTCAGCCCATTTGTAGCTATAGTACCCCGCCGCGTAACCGCCGGCGAAGATGTGCCCGAAGGAGGTGGAGACGTTGGTGCCCTCGATCCGTGGCAGGATGCGTGCTGCCTCCGTTGCCGCCCGCTCGAAGGCATCGACATCCTCGACGGCGCCCGGATCGCCCTCGTGCCAGGCCATGTCGAGCAGGCCGAGGGAGACCTGCCGCAGCGCCATCCATCCCGCCATGAAGCGCGCGCTCGCCTTGATCTTCTCCACCAGCGCCTCTGGCATCGGCGCGCCGGTCTCGTAATGGCGGGCGAAGAGATCGAGGCTCTCCTTCTCGCGGACCCAGTTCTCGAAGATCTGGCTCGGCAGCTCGACGAAGTCCCAGCGGACATTGGTGCCCGAGAGCGACCGGTAGGTGCAGCGGCTTAGCAGCCCGTGCAGCGCGTGCCCCATCTCGTGGAAGAAGGTCGACACCTCGTCGAAGGTGAGAAGCGAGGGCTCGTCCTTGCCCGGCTTGGTGAAGTTGCAGACGATGGCGACATGTGGTCGTGCCATGCCGCTGCGGTAGAGGCCCTGATCGCGATAGCTTGTCATCCAGGCACCGTTGCGCTTGGACGGGCGCGGGAAGAAGTCGGCGTAGAAAAGCCCGACGAAATTGCCGCTCTCCTCCTCCTTCACCTCGTAGACGCGCACATCGGGGTGCCAGACCGGGTAGTGGTCCGCCGGCTCGAAGACGATGCCGTAGAGCCGCCGGCAATGCTCGAAGACGCCGTCGATGACCTGCGGCAACGGAAAATAGGGCCGCAGCTCCTCGTCATTATAGGCGAATCGTTCCTGCTTGAGGCGCTCGCCCCAATAGGTGACGTCCCAGGGCATGAGCGGCGTCGGCGCGCCGTGGCCGGCCGCGAATGCGGTGATGTCGGCGAGGTCGCGCTCGGCGGCGGGGCGGGCCGCCGCGAGGAGCCGGTCGAGGAAGGCGCGGACGCGGTCGGGCGTCTCGGCCATGCGCTGTTCGAGGACGAAGGCGGCATGGCTGTCATAGCCGAGCAGCTTCGCCCGCCGGTGGCGCAGGCGCACGATCTCCTTCACCAGCCCGCGATTGTCGTTGTCGCCGCCGAAACCGCGGGCGCCGAAGGCACGCCACATCCGTTCGCGCAGCGCCCGGCGCTCGGAATAGGTCATGAAGGGGACGTAGGACGGCGCGTCGAGCGTGAAGACCCAGCCGGTCTCGAGCCCGCGCTCGGCCGCCGCTTCACGTGCCGAGCGGATGGCGGAAGGCGGCAGGCCGGCGAGGTCCGCCTCATCCTCGATGGTGAGGACGAAGCCGTTCGTGTCCTTCAGGACATTGTGCGAGAACTCCGGGCCGAGGCGCGAGAGCTGCTCGTCGATGGCGCGCAGCTCGCCCTTCTCATTGTCGGAGAGAAGCGCGCCGTTGCGCACGAAACCTTTGTAGGTCTCCTCGAGAAGCTGCCGCTCCTCCGGCGACAGCGTCAGGCCGTCGCGGCTCTCCCACACCGCCTTCACCCGCGCGAACAGGCGCGGGTCGAGCTGGATGTCGGAGCCAAAATTGGCGGCGATCGCGCCGATGCGGGGCGCGAGCTCCTGCAGCGCGTCGCTCGTATGGGCGCTGAGCTGGTTGTAGAAGACGCCTGCCACCCGGTCGACATCCTGGGTGAGCTGGTCGAGCGCCACGATCGTGTTGGCGAAATCGGCCGGCGCCGGATCCGTCACCATCCGCTCGAGCTCGGCCTTGGCGGCGGCGACCGTCTCCTCCAGGGCCGGCAGGAAATGCTCGGGCCGGATGCGATCGAAAGGGATCGCATCATGCGGCAGCGTCGAGCGCTCGATGAGGGGATTGGCGGTGGCGTCGGGAGCGGAGGCCGTCATCGGTGTCCTGTCGTCACAGGCGGAGCGAGGCGGCCCGGAGCCGGCCGCCGGCGAAATCCCGGACCGCGGTCACAGGACCGGGTCGTCGAAGGGATGGCGCCCGTCGCGGTCCTCGATCTCGATCACCCAGAGATCGGGATCACGGCCGGTCGCCCGTGAGATATAGGCGTCGGCGTCGGCCTCCGCCATCATGGCCGGCGAGGCCGCTCCGGGCCGGCCGCCGGCGGTCATCCAGATCCTCCGGCCGTCGATGTCGCGCGACTGGGTCAGCACCCGGGCTGCGCCGCGCCCGTCGACCAGCTTGAGAAGCACGAGGCCGCCGCGCGGATCGCCCCGGCGCAGCAGATAGGCCGGCAGCCCCTCGCGTCCCAGGCGTCGCAGATGCGCGCTGACCCACAGCTCGGTGGCGATCCGGTCGTCGGTCATACGCCCTTGGTCATACGCTGGCGGTCACGCCACGGCCCGGGCGGACGGCTCAGCCATCCCAGCGGCGCAGCGCGAGGACTGCGTTGAGGCCGCCGAAGGCAAAGGAGTTCGACAGCGCTGCCCGGATCTCCATCCGCCGCGCCTCATTGGGGACGACGTCGAGATCGCAGCCGGGATCGGGGCGGGTGTAGTTCGCGGTCGGTGGCGCAAGGCCCTCGCGGATCGACTGCACGGTCGCGACGAGTTCGAGCGCGCCCGCGCCACCCAGGGCGTGGCCGTGCATCGATTTGGTGGCGCTGACCGCCAGCCGGTCGGCATGGGCACCGAAGGTGCGGCGGATCGCCTGCGTCTCGGTCCGATCGTTCAGCACCGTGCCGGTGCCATGGGCGTTGACGTGGTCGACATCCTCGGGCGCAAGCCCTGCCGTCTCCAGCGCCTGCCGCATCGCGGCCGCGGCATCCTCGGCCGAAGGCTGGACGATGTCACCGGCATCGGCGGTGGCGCCATAGCCGGCGATCTCTGCCAGGATCGGCGCCCCGCGGGCCAGCGCCCCCTCCAGAGTTTCGATGACGGCGACGCCGGCGCCCTCACCGAGGACGAGGCCGCGGCGGTCGCCGCTGAACGGCCGGCAGGTGTCCGGCGCCATCACCCGCAGCGATTCCCAGGCGCGAATCATGCCCCAGGTGATCGGCGTCTCGACCCCGCCGGTGAGCGCGATGTCGGCACGCCCGGTGCGCACCATCCAGAACGCCTCGCCAATGGCGTGGTTGGAGGATGAACAGGCGCTGGATATCGCAAAGCAGGGGCCCTTCAGCCCGAAGCGCATGGAAATCTGGCTCGCCGCGGCGTTGAGCATCTGCCGCGGTACCGTCATCGGATGGGTGCGGCTGCTGCCACCCTTGAACAGGCGGCTGTAGGCTTCCTCGATCGTCTGCACGCCACCGATGCCGCCGCCCAGGATGACGGCCGTGCGCGCCGCCGTCTCCGGCGTCCAGGCGATGCCGGAAGCCGCGACCGCCTCGCTGCCAGCGAGCAGGGCGAATTGCGAGAAGCGGTCGAGAACCTGCAGCGCCTTCTCGTCGAAATGCGCTTCCGGGCGATAGCCCAGCAACTGCGCCGCGACGCGGATGTTGAGCTGCTCTGCCCCCTCCATATCGGCAATCGGCCGGATCGCCGGCCGGCCGGCGGCGATGCCCTCCCAGAAGGCGGGCACACCGATCCCATAGGGCGAGACGCAGCCCAGCCCCGTCACCACCACCCGACGCACGGTCAGCACGCTCCCCCCGGGATCGCGACGCGACCGCGGGTCTTTCCATACCCGGTCACGCGACCTTCTCGGCCAACAGCTTCTCGACCCCGGCCACGATGTCGCCGATGGTGGTGGGCCGGTTCTCCGTCTGGTCGAACGGCACGTAGACGTCGAATGTCTCTTCGACCTTGAACAGGATGTTCACCATGTCGAGGGATTCGATGTTCAGCGGCGCGAGCTGCGTATCGACGCTCAGCCCGGCGGGATCGATCTTCATCTCCGAGGCGATGATGTCGATGATCTTCTGCGCGGTATCGGCCATGTCCTGGTCATCCTCTTCCTGCAGTCGCGCAGCCCTCGCGCGGGCGGCGGGTGCCCGTGCGCGTCATCGCTTCTCCAATGCCGCCACCCGCCGACCGAGCGCGGCAATGTCCTTGAGCAGGCGGCCGAGCCGGCTCACATTCATCAACGTCTGCATCGCCTCGTCTCTCGGTCGGGCCGGGAAACCCGCATAGACACCCTTCGGCGGCACGTTGCTGCCAATGCCCGAGCCGCCGAGCACCACCGCATCGTCGCCGACCTTCAGATGGTCGGCTACCCCCACCTTGCCGCCCAGCACAACCCGGTCCCCCACCACGGTGCTGCCCGCGATGCCGACCTGTGCCGCGAACAGGCAGTTGCTGCCGACGCGCACGTTGTGGGCGATCTGGACGAGATTGTCGATCTTCGTGCCGTCACCGATGACCGTCGCCTCGAGCGTCGCCCGATCAATCGTCGTGCAAGCCCCGATCTCCACGTCATCGCCGATACGGACGGTGCCGAGCGCATGGATCCGGGCGATGGCGAGATTGCGGGCCGAGACGGCGCCGCCGCTGCGCACCGCTTCAACGCTGCCCGGTTCCGGCGTGGTGAAGCTGAAGCCGTCACTGCCGATCACCGCATTCTCGTGGACGAGGCAGTGGCGTCCCAGCGTCACCTCATGCGCCACCCGGACACCGGATTTGAGGATGGTCCCGGCGCCGATGCGGGCGCCCGCGCCGATCGTCACCTGTCCGGCGAGCACCACCCCATCGCCAAGGACGGCGCCGGCCTCGATCACGCAGAGCGGCCCGATCCGCACGCCACGCCCCAGCTCCGCCGAGGGATTGACCACCGCTGTCGGGTGCACGCCTTCGGCCGGCCACCCCGGCTGGGCGAACAGCGCCGAGAGCTGTGCGAGGGCGAAGCGCGGCCGGGCGATCTCGATCCGTGCGGCGAGCCGGTCGACGCCGGTGCCGGCGGCCCCTTCGGCGACCGCCGCGAGTTGCGCTGCCCCCTCGTTCAACGCGGCCAGCGTGTCGGCCTGCATGGCGAGCGCCAGATCGGTCGGGCGCGTCGCCGCACTTGGGTGGCAGATGCGGTCGACGGGACGGGTGCCATCGCCGATCAGCGTCGCGCCGATGCGGTCGGCGACCTCGGCGAGCGGGATGGGGTGCGGCAGCGGCCGCGGGACGAGGGGAGGTTCGGCGGTCATCGCGCCTAGGACTACCATCCGCCCGGGCGTGGCGTCACGTCCCAGGGCGGGGGAGGCCGGCATGGCCGCCGGCCGGCCCTTGAACCGGTCCTGTCTTACGGGGCCGGCTCGACCGTGAGGCGGGTGCCGCGCGCGCCAGTAACACGCGCCCTAGCGCCTGCCGGCATGTCCGGCCCCTCCACCGTCCACAGCGTGTCGCCGACACGCGCCCGGCCCATCCCGTTGCGCACCGGTTCGACGATGTCGACGACCCTGCCGACATATTGCGCGCTGCGCCGGTTCAGCGTGGTCACGTCCTCGCTACGCCGCCGGCGGCGGGAGACGAACTGCCAGAGCACCACGCTCGCCACCGCAAGCGCCGCGAAGATCAGGAGCTGGATCTGCGGTGTGATGTCCGGCAGCAGCAGCAGCAACAGACCGACGACGCCGGCCGAGATCGCCAGCCAGAGGAAGAAGGTGCCGGGGATCACCACCTCGGTGACGAGGAGCACGATCGCCGCGATCCACCACCACCAGAACTGCGGATCACCCATGCTGTTCACCCGCCCGGAGCATCACGGAGTCCACGGGCCGGTCGGCCCACCGCCCGAGACCGGCCGCTCGGCCGCTGGTCGGTCGGTGCCCGGCGTGGCCGGGCCCGAGGCCGACGGGGATCGCGGCGCAGGGCGCGGTGGCACCCCTGCCGGGCCATCGCCACCGAAGGCCTCGCGGGCGATCTCGGCGATGCCGCCGATGGCGCCGATGACGTTCGACGCCTCGACGGGCATCAGCAGCACCTTGTGGTTCGGTGCCGAGGCCATCTGCTGCAGTGCATCGACATAGCGCATCGCGACGAAGTAATTGATCGCCTGCATGTTTCCGGAGGCGATCGCCGAGCTGACCATCTCGGTCGCCCGGGCCTCGGCCTCGGCCTGGCGTTCCCGGGCCTCGGCGTCGCGGAACGCCGCTTCACGACGGCCTTCCGCCTCGAGGATCGCGGCCTGCTTCATGCCTTCGGCGCGCAGGATCTGAGCCTGGCGGGTGCCTTCGGCCTCGAGGATGGTCGCGCGCCGCTCGCGCTCCGCCTTCATCTGCCGGGCCATGCTGTCGACGAGGTCGCGCGGCGGGGTGATGTCGCGGATCTCGATGCGGGTGACCTTCACACCCCAGGGGGCCGTCGCATCGTCGACGACCTGCATAAGCCTGCCATTGATCGCGTCGCGATTGGACAGCAGTTCGTCGAGATCCATTGAGCCCATGACCGTTCGGATGTTGGTCATGGTCAGGTTGACGATCGCCGATTCGAGGTTGGTCACCTCATAGGCGGCCCGCGAGGCGTCGATCACCTGATAGAAGATCACCCCGTCGGCCGTGACCATCGCATTGTCGCGGGTGATCACCTCCTGCTGCGGCACGTCGAGCACCGATTCCATCATCGACAGCTTGGCGCCGATGCGATCGATGAAGGGGACGATCAGGTTCAGACCCGGGCGCAATGTCCGCGTGTAGCGGCCGAACCGTTCCACCGTCCATTCGCGTCCCTGCGGGACCGATTTGACACCGGCGAAGACAGTGACGATCGCCAGGACCACGACGACGGCCACGAAGATCGCAAAGCCGGACAAGGAATCCATCGCTCGAGCCTCGGTGGACAGCGCGCAGAATCGAGGGCGCCACTGTGCCACGTGCGGCGCGGTTTCGCACCCGTCGCGCTCGAGGCGCCGTGATTGATGGATGAAAGAGTTAGTCTGTGCTAACCGTTAGCTATGGCTAACGCAACAGCCGGCCTCGCTCTGGCCGCCCTGGCGACGCTCGCTGATCCCACGCGGCGAGCCATCGTCGAACAGCTCGCGACACTGGGACCATCGCCCGTCGGTCGTCTGGCAGAGCGGCTTCCCGTCACCCGATCGGCGGTCTCTCAGCATTTGGCGACTCTCAAAGAGGCGGGACTTGTCTGCGATACCGCCGAAGGGACAAGGCGCATTTATCGGCTGGACCCGCGTGGCATCGGCGCGTTGCGCAACTGGCTGGATCAACTGTGGTCGGAAGCTCTCGGTGGCTTTGCGGCCCTGGCCGACGCCGAAACCGAGATCAATGACGCAAGGAAGGGTCGCTCATGACAATTGTCCCGATCATCCGCCGCGTTGACACCCGGGCGGCGCCAGATTGCGCCTTCGAGATCTTCATGACCCGCATGGGGGAGTGGTGGCCCAGGGGTATGACCATCGGCGCCAAGCCGCACGTCGCGGTGAAGATCGAGCCGCCCGACGGCCGCTGGTACGAAGTTGACGAAGATGGGGTCGAGTGCGACTGGGGCCGCGTGCTGAGCTGGGATCCGCCGCGACGCGCTGTGCTCGCGTGGCAGATCGGACCGGACTTCAAGTTCGACCCCGCGCTCGCGACGGAGGTGGAGGTCACGTTCGAGCCCCGTCCCGAAGGGGGCACCACGGTGACTCTCGAACATCGCGGTCTGGAGCGGCTGGGCGCAGCCGCCGACCGCGCCCGCACCAGTCTCGACGGCGGCTGGCCGCGCCTTCTGCAGGCTTTCGCCGCTCATGCGGATCGGTGATGGAGCAGACGACCACTGCCGTCGCGCTCGGATCGTCGCCATCGATGCACCCTGGACGGGCCGAGCGCGGCGAGACGCGCTAGTTGCGCGGCATCAGCCGGAAGACGACGGGCGCCAGCGTCACGATCAGGATGATCCGGACGATGTGGTGGGTGGAGACGAACGCCGCATCCGTACCGAGGGCGAGGGCGACGAGGCTCATCTCGGACAAGCCGCCGGGCGCATAGGCGAGCACGAGGTCGGGCACCGGCAGGCCGGTCATCGACGACAGCGCGAAGGCGAAACCGATGTCGAGGGCCAGAAGCAGCGCGGTCAGCAAGATCGCATGGCCGAACAGGGTTAGCAGCCGCCGTGGATGGATGCCGCCGAACCGCGCGCCGATCGCCGCGCCGACGACGATCTGGGCGATGGCGACGACGGCCGGCGGCGGCACCCCCTCGGTCAGCCCGGTCAGGTGCAGGGCGGCGCTCAGGATCATCGGGCCGACCAGCTGCGCGGCGGGGATGCGCACCATCTGGGCGAGCGGGGCGCCGAGGAGGCAGGCGGCAAGCAGCACGATGTCCTGCAGCGACAGCTCGCCCGGGTGCAAGAGGGCCGTGAAGGGACCGCTGCTCGAGCTCGACGCGCCGAACCACAGCGGGATCGTAAAGACGACGAGCATGATACGCGCGCTGTGTACCAGCGCGATGGTGCGCTCGTCGCCACCCAGGGCGCCGCCGACGGTGACCATCTCGTTGAGCCCGCCGGGCGCCGCCGTGAAATAGGCCGTCGTCCGGTCGAAGCCGGCGAAGCGGCGCAGCGCGTAGAAACCGATGAACAGCGCCAGCACGATGTAGGGCACGAGCGCCGTGATGGTGACCGCCCAGCGTTCGACATGGTCGAGCATCTCGGGCCGGAAGGCGCTGCCGAGCAGCACGCCCAGCACCGTCACCATCGCAGTGCGCACGCCGGGCGGTACCGCTACCCGCGCCCCGGCGATGGCGGCGATAGCGCATGTCGCCATCGCACCGATCATCCAGGCCAGCGGCAAGGCAGCGGCGGCGGCAACGACACCGCCGATGACGGCGATGGCAAGGGTGCGAAGAAGGATGATGATGGCGGGGGGGAGACGGGAGATCGAAAGACCCATATGCGAGGTCATAGCGGCGGCGGCCTACCGCCGCCACCACTTCCGGACCGTCACCTCGCTCAAGGTGCGAACTGCTCGGCCAGAATGCGCTCCTGGAGCGTCCGGTCGGGATCGAAGAGGAGATCGAGCCCGACCACCCGGTCCTCGACCACCTCGACGCGGACGACGTCACGAACCTCGGTGAAATCGGCGACCGCACTGACCGGCCGCTTGGCCTGTTCGAGCACGTCGAAGACGATCCGCGCCGTATGGGGCAGCAGCGCCCCGCGCCAGCGTCGCGGCCGGAAGGCGCTGATCGGGGTCAGCGCCAGGATGCCGGCACCGAGCGGCAGGATAGGGCCGTGCGCCGACAGATTGTAGGCCGTCGAGCCCGCGGGTGTGGCGACGAGCGCCCCATCGCAGATCAACTCCGGCAGGCGCGGCACCTCGTCGATCAGGATACGCAGCTTGGCAGCCTGGCGGGTTTCGCGCAGCAGCGACACCTCGTTGAAGGCATAGGCGGTATGGTGTTCGCCGGACGCGGTCGTCGCCTCCATCCGCAGCGGGTGAAGTGTCACGCGCTGTGCCGCGGCGACCCGTTCAGGCAACCCGTCGATCCGGAACTCGTTCAGCAGGAAGCCGACCGACCCGCAATTCATCCCGAAGACCGGGCGCCCGAGCCCCGTGAACCGGTGCAGCGTCTCGAGCAGGAAGCCGTCGCCGCCGAGCGCGACGATCGCATCGGCCGAATCGGGCGGGACGGGGTGGAGCGCCGCGATGAGGGTGGCGAGCGCCGCCTGCGCCTCCGGCGCTTCGGAGGCGACGATGGCGAGGCGCGGCGCCCGGTCGACGACGGCGGGCGGGACCGCCGGCGCCGCCACGGGCGCCTCAGCCACCGGTGACGCTCATATGCCGCGGCACCGCCGGGCCGTGCTGGCGCCGGTCGATCACGAAGTCATGTCCCTTGGGCTTGCGGGCAATCGCCTCGCGGATCGCCTCCTCGAGCGGCCCGTCATCGGCATGGGCCCGAAGCGGCGCACGCAGATCCGCCGCATCCTCCTGGCCCAGGCACATATAGAGCTGGCCGGTGCAGGTCAGCCGGACTCGGTTGCAGCCCTCGCAGAAATTGTGGGTGAGCGGCGTGATGAAGCCGAGGCGCCCGCCGGTCTCCTCGATCCGAACATAACGGGCCGGGCCGCCGGTGCGATGCGGAATCTCGGTCAGCGTCCAGCGCCGCGCCAGATCTGCGCGCACCGCCGAGAGCGGCAGGTACTGGTCGAGGCGTGTCTCGCCGCCGATGTCGCCCATCGGCATGACCTCGATCAGGGTCAGGTCGTGCCCATGCTCGCCGCACCAGCGGATCAGCGTGTCGAACTCGTCGTCATTCACGCCCTTCAGCGCCACCGCGTTGATCTTGATGGCGATGCCCGCCGCCTTGGCCGCGGCGAGCCCGGCCATCACCCGGTCGAACTTGCCCCAGCGGGTGATCGCCAGGAACTTGTCGGGATCGAGCGTGTCCAGGCTGACATTGACCCGCCGTACGCCGGCCGCCGCCAGCCCCTCGGCATGACGGGCGAGCTGGCTGCCGTTCGTCGTCAGGGTCAGCTCGTCAAGATCGCCGGTCCGCAGGTGCCGACCGAGCGACCGGATCAGGTCCATGACGTCGCGGCGGACGAGCGGCTCGCCGCCTGTCAGCCGCAGTTTGCGGACGCCATGGCGGATGAAGGCCGAGCACAGCCGGTCGAGCTCCTCGAGCGTCAGCAGCTCGGCCTTGGGGAGGAAGGTCATCTCCTCGGCCATGCAATAGACGCAGCGGAAGTCGCAGCGGTCGGTCACCGATACCCGCAGATAGGTGATCCTCCGGTCGAACGGATCGATCAGCGGGGCGGGGCGGCGGGCCGGTGCGGGCTGCGCCGCTGGCATGGCCGATGGCTGCGTGGCCGGGTCTCGGGTCATGAGATCAAATTCAACTCGATTGGGCGTGACATGGCATTTCGGGCGGACGTTCCGATAAGATTGTCACGCATAGCGACGGAGTCGAGAAGCGGCGCACAATGTTCAGGCGTTTGATCGGGTCGATCCTGCTTGTCCTCGGCCTGTGGGCCCTCGGCTTCGCCGTCGTACTGACCATCGACGAACTCGCCCGGCAGGAACGGTCGGTGACCGTTCGCGCGACGGTACTGGCCGAATCTGCCGCCGAGAAGCTGCGCGAGCAGGACCCGACGCTGGATGCGGACGAGACGGTGGTCCGGCTCGACTCGCCGGTCGGCGGGCGTGATCATGCTTCGCTCGCGCGCGGCTTTGCCGGCGAGCAGGAGGCGCAGTCGATCGTTTTCGTGCGGGTGGACCCCACCGATCCGCGGTCGGCCTATCTCGATGATCCGCGGGCTCTGTGGAGCGAAGAGGCGTTGTCCGGCGGTCTTGCCGTGCTGCTCCTGGCGCTCGGGGTCAAGCTGGCGCGCCGGCGCGGGCTGCCCGTGCCGATGCCGGGCTATCACCGGCCGCTCGCCAGCGTGCGTGCGGCGGCGCGTGCCGCGGAGAAGGCTCGCGCGGCGCGGAAGGCGGGTGCGGCGGTGGAAGCGGCCGCGGAGGCCGCGGCGCCTGGCGCGCCGTCGCTCGAGGTGGCGCATACCCCGGCGGTGCAGCGGTTCGGCCGACGCGAATCGGTTCTGCCGACCCGGACGGCGACGATCGAGCGGGCGGCCGCCCGCCCCGCCGGCCTCGCCGGGCTGATCGCGGCGCTGCTGATCATCGCGGCGGCGGCGGTGCTGTATCTCACCCTGGCGCGGTGACGGGCACGGCCGCGCCGACCGGTCCTAATCGGCTGCCGGCCGTCATCCTGGCCGGAGGCGCCGGGCGCCGCATGGGCGGGGTCGACAAGGCGCTCCTGCCGCTCGCCGGGCGGCCGCTGATCCGTCATGTCATCGACCGCCTTTCCCCCCAGGCCGCCCCGCTGGCGATCAACACCATTGATGCCGCCGCGCATGCGGCGGCCGACCTGCCGATCCTGCCAGACGGGCCATGGGCGGGGCAGGGGCCGCTTGCCGGAATCCTTGCGGCACTGCGCTGGGCGGCGGAGCTGCACCCGGTGCCGGACAGGGTGCTGACGGTGCCCTGCGACACCCCCTTCCTGCCGCCCGACCTCGTGGCGCGGCTCGCCGCGCGAGGCGAGGGGATCGTTCGGGCCGCATCGCGGGGCCGCGGCCATCCCGTCATCGCGCTGTGGCCGGTCGGGCTGGCGCCGGCGCTCGAGGCCCATCTGGCCCGGCCCGGACCGCGGGCAGTCACGGCCTGGGCCGAGCGGTTCCCGGTCGCCACGGTGCCGTTTGCCGACGCCGGCGGCGAAGATCCCTTCCGCAATCTCAATACGCCGGAGGATCTCTCGGCAGCAGAGGCGGCGTTCAGCCACCCGCCTCGCGGATGAGCGTCGTCACCGCCGTGTGACCCTCGGCCCGCGCCGCATCCAGCGCCGTCATGCCCCTGGCATCAGTGAGCCGCGGATCGGCCCCCGCCCGCAGCAGGCGGCGGACCGTCGCGGGGTCGCCCGTACTGGCGGCGGCGATCAGCGCCGTCGTCCCATCCGCCGCGCGATGGTCGGGATCGGCCCCTTCGCCGAGCAAAAGATCGACCGTCGCAGGGTTGGCGGCGAGGGCAGCGATCATCAGCGGCGTCCAGCCGTCGCGTCGCGTCGCATCGATGGCGGCGCCTCTGACGATCAGCTCGGCCACGGTCTCGGTGGCCGCGAGGTCGCGCCCGGTCGCAGCGAGGTGAAGGGCGGATGATGCGAGGGCGGTGTCGGTGGCGTCGAGCGCCGCGCCACCGTCGAGCAGCGTCGCCACCATGTCGGCCCGCCCGAGGAAGGCGGCGCCCATCATCGGTGTATGGCCGAATACCGGTTCGCGCGCATCGACCGCGGCGCCGGCTTCGAGAAGGACGGTGGCGACCCGCCGCGCGTCCAGCGTCGCCGCCCAATGCAGCGCCGTGAAGCCGTCCGCATCCGCCAGGTCGGGATCGGCGCCGAGCGCGAGCAGCAGGGTCGCCGCCTCCGCCTGATTGGAGACGGCGGCGACCATCAGCGGCGTCAGCCCGCTCTCCGGCAGGCGTGCATCCGGATCGGCGCCCATCTCGACCAGCGTCGCCATCACATCGGTCCGACCCTGGGCCGTCGCCTCGAACAGCAGCCCGTCGGCGAGCATCCCCGTCTCGGACCGTGTCTGCGGCGTCGCGCTGCGGTCGGTCAGGCCGGCACAACCGGTCACGGCCAGCGCCAGTGTCAGGACCAGGGCGGCGAAACGCTGGCTAAGACGCATCGTCGGCGGCCAGCAGGGTGATCACGGCGGTGTTGATCGTCACCTTGCCGCGATGCTCGAAATTGACCGTCACCCGGTTACCGATGGCGGATTGCACCTGGCCCAGCCCCCAATCCGGTTCCTGCGGATGGCGCACCAGCACGCCGGGATGGAGATCCGCCGGGTGCAGGCTGGAAGGGTGCGGATCGGGCGCCGTCCGGGAATCGCTCATGGCCTGTCTGCCGGTCGTGGGGGCGGGGAGGAGGAAGCGGGCAACGGCGAAAGGGCGGGGGAAAGGCCCGCGTTCCCGCCGCCACCATCCCGCCTGCCAGTCATCCGCGCCCGCCGGTGACGAGATTGCGGGGCGTGCCTGCCATGAATGCCTCGATCACCGTGGTCAGCTGGTCGGCGAGACTCTGCATCGCGTCACGGCCGGCCCAGGCGACATGCGGCGTCAGGATGAAATTGGGAAGGTCGAGCAAACCCATGAGCGGCGAGTCGGCCGGCGGCGGCTCCGGCATCGTCACGTCGAAGCCGGCGCCGCCCAACCTGCCGGCGCGCAACGCCTCGGCTAGCGCCGCTTCCTCGACCAGCCCGCCCCGCGCGGTGTTCACGAGAATCGCGTCCGGCTTCATCAGGGCCAGCTCCGCCGCGCCGATCAGGCCGCGGGTCTCCTCGGTCAGCGGGCAGTGCAGCGTCAGCACGTCGGCGGTGGCCAACGCCTCTTCGAAAGGCACGCGATCCGCCGGGGGGAAGCGGTCGCCCTTGCGGGCGACGAAGACTGGCTCCATCCCGAAGGCCCGGCCGAGCGCCGCGACGGAGCCGCCGAGCGCGCCGCCGCCGATGATGGCGAGTCGGCTGCCGTGCAGGTCGCGGATCGGATAGTCGAAGAAGCAGAACTGCCGTGCGGCCTGCCACCGCCCCGCGGCCACCGCCGCGCGATAGCCCGGCAGCGAACGGCGCAGCGCCAGGATCAGCGCGAAGACGTGCTCGGGCACCGAATGAACCGCATAGCCGCGGATATTGGTCACCGCGATGCCGTGCTGCGCGCACCAGGCGGTGTCGACACAGTCGGTGCCGGTGGCAGCCACGGCGATCAGCCGCAGATCCGGCAGCGTCTCGAGCGCGGCCGCGCGGACCGGGACCTTGTTGACGATCGCGATCGTCGCCCCGGATAGTCGGTCCGCCACCTGTTCCGGCGCCGTCCGGCCGTACTCCACCCAGCGATGCGCAAAGCCGGGGCGGCGCAGGACGATTTCCGGCGCCAGGGTCTCCCGGTCGAGAAACACGATCAGGGGGTCGGCCCCGGACGTGCGGCCCTCTCCGCGATGCCGGTCGCCATCCATACGCTTCTCTCCTCGACAGTGTTTCCGAAGGCCCGCGATTCCACTGCGGGAGGATACGTCCGGCCCGCGATCACAGGATGCGGCGCCGGCCCCGCCGGCGCAATGCGATGGCATCCCCCGAATGAAGGATGCATCGGCGCTTCGCCTCGCCGATGATGGGCGTATCAGGAGGCTTTCGAGCGGCAAGATCCGTAAAGGGCGGCCCGCGCGGGGTAGGAGACGATGGGGGAGACCGCGTCGCTCGGCGATCGGCTGAGCGTCATTTGTTCGCCTTGGCAACATGGGCGTGTGCCGCCCGATGCCAGGCGATTCATGGCAAGGATCGGCTGGGTCGGTGTCCGGCTGTGGAGCTGGATGCCGCATGAGCGCCATTTCCGACTGGTCCTGGCCTTGCCGGCCGCCCGCCCGGCGGTGCCCGGGCCGGTCTTCGGCGCGCGCCTCGAGGAGATCGTGCCGGATCGCCAGGCAGCGGCGCTCAACGAAACACTGCAGGCCGCGATGATGCGCGAGATGCCGGTGCCGCTTGAAATGACAGCCGACTGGCCGAGGGTGACGATCACTTGTCCCGGCGTGGCGCTGCCGCTGCTCGACGAGGTCGGGATGGTCAGCTTCATCGCCGAGGTGTCGGCCCTCGGCCTGGCGGTCGGGTCGCCGGCCGTCATGGTCTGGCCCAACTCCGCGCCGCCGGAGGTGCTGTCGGACGCGGCCGAGCTATACGTGATTTAATCCGCAGTTCAGCACGACGTCAGGCGGTTTCAGCGAAAAAGGCAGGCATCGGGGACGAACCCGGGTGGACCACCCGGGTTCGTCCCCTTCCTCCTTCCATCCTGAGGATCGCTTGGCATGACACATGCTTCCGAATCGCGGCCGATGCGGTCCAGCCGGCGCATCGCCGCCGTGCTGCTGATCGGGACGGCGCTCATTGGCCTGCCGGTCGCCGGCTCGCTCGTCCTGCCCTCCGAGGCGGCCACACCCGTGGAGCAGACGCCCGCAGAACAGACACCCGTCGAACAGGTGCCGGCCGGGCAGCCGGCGGGCTCGGCGACGGCGCAGGCCGCGCCGGTCGAAACGCCGATGATGAACGCGCCTGCCACCTTCTCTGGCATCGTGAAGGCGGTCGCGCCCGCCGTGGTCAACGTCTCCGTCGTGGCCGCCGCCGAGGTGGCGGGGGGCGGCGTACCGGAGATGCCGCAGTTCCCGCCGGGCTCGCCCTTCGCCGACATGTTCCGTCGCTTCTTCGAGGGCCAGCCGGGCGCCCCGCGTCGGGCGGAACCGGTCCGAGCAGTCGGTTCGGGCTTCATCATCGATCCGGAGGGCTACGTGGTCACCAACAACCACGTGGTCGAAAAAGCCAATGAGATCATGGTGACGCTCGACGACGGCAGGCAGTACGAGGCCGAGATCGTCGGGCGCGACACGAAGACCGACCTTGCATTGCTGAAGATCGAGGCGGACGAACCGCTTCCCTTCGTCGAATGGGGCGACAGCGACGCGGTCGAGGTCGGCGACTGGGTCGTTGCGGTCGGCAATCCGTTCGGTCTCGGCGGCACGGTCACGACGGGGATCGTCTCGGCGCGGGGCCGCAACCTCCAGTCGGGCCCGTTCGACGACTTCCTGCAGATCGATGCCGCGATCAACCGCGGCAATTCCGGCGGCCCGACCTTCGACCTCGAAGGGCATGTGATCGGCATCAACACGGCGATCTTCTCGCCTTCGGGCGGCTCGGTCGGCATCGGCTTCGCCATCCCGTCGAACATGGCGCGCGACGTCATCGGCCAGCTCCAGGAGACAGGGACAGTGGCCCGCGGTTGGATCGGCGTGCAGGTGCAGACGGTGACCGAAGCGATGGCCGAGGCGCTGGGTCTCGACGAGGCGCGCGGTGCGCTGGTCGCCGGCACGCTCGAGGACGGTCCGGCTGCGGCGGCCGGGCTCGCCCAGGGCGACGTGATCCTGTCCTTCGACGGCAAGCCGATCGACAGCATGATCGCGTTGCCGCGGATCGTCGCCGCCACCAAGTCGGGCGAGACCGTACCGGTCGAGGTGCTGCGGGACGGCGCGCGCAAGACCATCGAGGTGACGGTCGGCGACATGCCGGGTGAGGAACAGGTCGCCAGCGCGGATCCGCGCACCGCGACCGGCGCCCTCGACGGCAACGCCGCGGTGGAATCGGCGCTCGGGCTCGCGGTCGCGCCACTCTCGCCAGAGATCCGAGAACGCTTCGGGATCGTCGACGAGACGGGCGGCGTGCTGGTCACCGGCGTCCGGGAAGACGGTCCGGCGCGCGGGACCGGTGTCGGACCGGGCGACATCATCCTGCGCATCGGCTCGTCCGAGGTGCGGTCGGTCGAGGACATCGTCACCGGTATCGAGCAGGCTCGGCGTGACGATCGCAGCGCGGTGATGCTGCTGGTCGGCCGGCAGGGCAATGAGCGCTTCGTGGCAGTGCCCCTGAACGACGCCTGACGGGCCTGAAGCGGCTGTACGGCGGCCCCCTGCGCTTCGCCGCAGGGGGCTTTGCGTTCAGGCGGGGCGTTCAGGCGGGGCGTTCAGGCGGGGCGCAGCGGTGGAGTCGTGGGCGAACGCGGCCGCGGCGGCCCCGCCGGCGGATCGAAGACGAGCGAGGCGCGCAGCCCCGGCCGGGCGTCGTCGAGCGTCAGCCGGGCATGGTGCAGTCGCGCCACCGCGGCGACGAGGCTCAGGCCGAGCCCGGCGCCCGGGCGGCTGCGGCTCTGGTCGAGCCGCACGAAGCGCTGCTGGATGCGGTCCCGATCGGCGGCGGGCACCCCCGGTCCGCTGTCGGCGACAGACAGGATGGCGGTGCCGGTGTCGCCGGTCGTCACCTCGATCCTCACCCGCCCGCCGGCCGGCGTATATTTGATCGCATTGTCGATCAGATTCGACACCGCCTGGGAGAGCAGATGATGGTGCCCGGGCAGGACGATGCCGTCGGCGGCCTCGACCGTCAGCGTCAGCCCGGCATCCTCGGCGGCCGGTGCGTAGAGCTCGCCGAGATCGCGGGCGAGCAGGCCGAGATCGATCGGCTGCATCTTCTCGTGGATCGCTCCCGACTCCGCGACCGCGATATCGAGCAGCGCGTTGAAGGTCGCGAGGATGCCATCGGCCTCGCGGATCGTCTCCTCGAGCGCCGCACGATAGGCATCGGCGTCGGGTGCCTGCATCAGCGTGACCTCGACGCGGCTGCGCAGCCGGCTGATCGGGCTGCGCAGATCGTGGGCGATGCTGTCGGCGACGCCGCGCATCTGCTCCATCAGCCGGCCGATCTGGTCGAGCATCTCGTTGAGGCGCAGCGACAGGCGGTCGAACTCGTCGCCCGTTCCACGAACCGGCATGCGCCGGTCGAGATCGCCGTGCAGGATCGCGGCAGCGCCGCTGGCGATCGCGTCGATGCGTGAGAGCACGCCGCGGGTGACGATGACGCCGCCGACGAACCCGACCACCACGGTCAGCACCAGGCCGCCGAGCAGCGCGTCATTGATCAGGTTCTGGAAGTCGGTCCGCTCGGTCATGTCGCGGCCGACCAGCAGCGAGAAACCGCCCTGCAGCTCGAAGGTGCGGGCACGGGCGATCTGCGGCCGGTCGTCGCCTGCCGGGGTATCGATCAGGAAGGTGATCCAGCCCGGCGGCCCCATCGCGATGTCGGGCCAATGTGACAGATTGCCGGCGAGCAGCCGGTATTCCGAATCGACGAGAAGATAGAGGCCGCGATGGCCGGGGCGGGCGGCGCTGCGCTCGCGGATCAGCCCGATCAGCCCGGGCAGGCCGAGCAGCCGGTACTGCTCGGCGAGGCCCAGCACCTCGGCCTCGATCGTCTCGTCGGTCTGCGCACCGATGACCTCGACGGTGCGCCAGTAGACATAGCCGAGGACGCCCGTGACCGAGAGGGCGAAGACCACCACATAGGCGATCGCATAGCGAAAGAACGAGCTGCCGAACAGGTTAGCCGGGCGCACGGAGGCAGTACCCGGCGCCCCGCACGGTATGCAGGAGCGGCGTCTCGAAATCCTTGTCGATCTTCTGCCGCAGCCGGCTGATATGCACGTCGATGACGTTGGTCTGCGGGTCGAAGTGATAGTTCCAGACGTTCTCGAGCAGCATCGTCCGGGTGACGACCTGACCGGCGTGGCGCATCAGATATTCCAGGATCTGGAACTCGCGCTGCTGCAGGTCGATCTTGCGGCCGGCGCGGGTCACGACCCGCGACAGCAGGTTCATCGACAGATCGGCGACATTGAGCTCGGTGCGCGTCTCGGCGGCGGCGCTGCCGCGGCGCAGCAGCGCCTCGAGCCGCGCCTGCAGCTCGGCGAAGGCATAGGGCTTGACGAGATAGTCGTCGCCGCCGGCGCGCAGCCCGCGGACACGATCGTCGACCTGCCCCATGGCGCTGAGGAAGAGGACCGGCACGCGGCTGCCATTGCGCCGGATCGTCTCTACGATCAGCAGCCCGTCCATCCCCGGCAGCATCCGATCGACGATCAGCGCGTCATAGGTCTCGGTCGTCGCCAGAAACAGGCCCTGCGGCCCATCGGCCGCATGGTCGACGGTGTAGCCGCATTCGCGCAGCGCCTTGGTCAGGTAGAGCGCCGCTTCCTTATCGTCTTCGATGACCAGCAGTTTCATGTCGCGTCGACCCTAGACCCGCCTCGGCTGCATCAAAAATGACAATGCGCTCATGCGCCCGGCCGATCGCCCTCCGGCGGTTCGCCCTCGCGCGGTCCGGGGTGGTCGCTGCCCGCCGCGGCCGGTGAGGGTTCCGGACGCGTCCACAGGAAGGCCAGCACCGCCCCGAGACCCGCCGCCGCGAGGATCGCTATCCAGACGCTACCCGTCGTCAGCACAATGATCACCCAACTCACGGCGATCGCGAGGGTGGCGAGCCGCTTCGCACGAATTGGGATCGCCCGCTCCTCGCGCCAAGTGCGCAGTGGCGGCCCGAAACGCGGATGGTTGAGCAGCCAAGCCTCGAAGCGGGGCGAGGAGCGGCTGAAGGCCCACAGTGCCGCGATCATGAAGATCGTCGTCGGCAGGCCAGGAACGACGACACCGATAAGGCCGATGCCGACACAGACCCCGCCGAGCGCGCGCAGCAGCAGGCGGGTCATCCGCGACGGAGGAGGCCCTGTGCCGCCGCCGGTCACCGCGGCAACTCGACGAGCCGGCCGTCCGAGAGGGTCAGGATGCGGTCGGCCGTGGCGCGCAGCGCCGGGCGGTGGGAGACGAGAAGGACGGTGCGGCCCTGTCGCCACCGGGCGAGGGTCGCGACGATCCGCGCCTCCGTCTCGGCATCGAGCCCGTCGGTCGGCTCGTCGAGGATGGCGAAGGGCCGGTCGCGCAGCAATGTGCGGGCGAGGGCGATGCGGCGGGCCTGGCCGCCGGACAGTTTGCGTCCGCCCTCGCCGAGCCAGGTGTCGAGCCCATCGGGCAGCGCCGCCGCCCAGGCCTCGAGCCCGACATCGGCGAGGACCTGACGCAGCCGCTCGTCACCAGCCTCCGGGTCGCCGAGGACGAGCTGCTCCCGCAGCGTGCCGGCGAAGAGTGCGAAGCGCTGCGGCAGCACGGTGAACGCGTCCCAGACCCGCTCGGGCGGGAGCGAGGCGAGGTCGCGATCGCCGATACGGATCCGGCCCGACCGTGGATCGCGCAAGCGCAGCAGGAGGGCGATGAGGGTCGATTTGCCGGTGCCGCTCGGCCCCTCGAGGAGGACCGTCTCGCCTGCCCGGAGCACCAGCGCCACCCCGTCGAGTACCGGCGGGCGGTCCGCGGCATAGGTGAAGCGCAGATCTTCCAGCACGATGTCACCGCGAAGCGGCATCGCGTCGCCGCCCGGCGGCGGGCCGGGCGGCGTGACCGGGGTCAGGGCGAGGAGGCGGTGGATCGCCGACCGCACGCGGCCGAGCGCCACGAGCGCGCCGCCGGTCGGGCCGAGCAGCTCGAAAAGACCCACGGCGAGAAGCAGCGCCGTGCCGAGCAGGACAGGGGCGCGCGCGGCGCCAAGCAGGCCGATGCCGATCGCCAGGATGCCGGCGATGGCGAGCTGCGCCACGGCGGCGGAGAGGGCACCGCCCCAGGCGCTGGCCACGGCGGCGCGCAGCTGGGCATCGGCGAGGCCCGCCTCGACGCTGCGGGTATCTTCGCTGAAGCGTTCGGCTGCGCCATAGGCGGCGAGTTCGGCCTGACCGTTCAAGCCCTCGACGAGGCGCTCGCGCAGCGCGGCGGAGCGGGGTGCTATGGCGGCCGATGCCCGCCGGCCGAGCCGCGCGGCAAGCGGCGGAACGAGGAGGAAGGCGATGGCACCGCCGGTCGCCAGGACGATGCCGAACACGGCATCGGCCGCAATCAGCAGGAGGGCCGTCGAAACGAGGGCCGCGCCGCCGACGAGCAGCGGCAGCAGCACGCGCAGATGGAGCGCATCGACGGCGTCGATATCGGCGGTCATCCGGCTCAGGAGATCGCCGGCGCGAAGCTGCTCGTAGGCGCGCGGCTCGATCTCGGCGGCCCGCCTGAACAGCCACAGGCGCAGCGCCGCGAGATGGCGGAAGGTCGCGTCATGGGTGGCGAGACGTTCGGCCCAGCGCAGCCCCGCCCGGGCCGGGGCAAGAAGGCGCAGCCACACGATGCCTGCCGCTGCACCCCCGGCGAGCGCACCTCCTGCCGCAGCCCCGGCGAGGCCGAACAGCAGGATGCCGGCCGCCGCCCCCAGCAGCGCGACGGCGGCGCCAAAGAGCCACCGTTCGGGTTCGGGCGGTACCGCCCGCAGCAAGTCCCGGACCGGTCCCGTCATGCGGCCTCCGCCTCGCTCCTTCCGTCTGCCAGCCGGATGCGGCGCGCGGCGATGGCGGCGAGGCGTGGGCTGTGTGTTGCGAGAAGCGTCGTGCGGCCTTCCGCGAGCCGGCGCAGCGTCGCGATGAGCGCCGTCTCCGTCGCCGGGTCGAGCGAGGCCGTCGGCTCGTCGAGCAGCAGGATCGGCGCGTCCTTGAGGAAGGCGCGGGCGAGGGCGATGCGCTGGATCTCGCCGCCGGAAAGGCCGATGCCCCGCTCGCCGATCGGGGTGTCGAGCCCCTGCGGTAACCGCTCCAGCAGCGGTGCCAGCCCGGCCTGGAGGCAGGCCTCGTGGAGCGCCGCGTCACCCGCGCCGGGCCGGCCGAGTGCGAGATTGTCGCGCAGCGTGCCATGGAAGAGCATCGGCGACTGGCCGACCCAGGCGATGCGCGCAAGCAGTGCTTCGGGCGCCAGCGTCTCGACCGGCTGGCCGCCGATCAGCACCCGCCCTTCATCCGGCGACAGGAAGCCCAGAACGAGCTGCAACACCGTCGACTTGCCGGCGCCGCTCTCGCCGATCAACGCCACCGTCTCGCCGGGTGCGATGGTGAGGTCGAGCCGTCGCAGGGCCGGGCGCTCCCCGCCGTCATAGGCGAAGGAGACGTCCTCGAACCGCAATGCCGGAGCACCGGCGGGCAGCGTCGCGGCACCGCGCGAATGGCCGGAGGGCACCACCTCGGCCGTTGCCCGCAGGGCCTCGCCGGCGCCGATCGCCGCCATGCGGTCGTGATAGGTGGAGGCGAGGGCGCGCAGCGGCTGCAGATACTCCACCGCGAGCAGCACGAGCAGCAGGCCCGTCGCCGGCTCAACCCCGGAGACCACCACATGGCCCGCCACCAGCGCGATCGCCGCGAGCGCGCAGAGATCGAGGGCGGCCGAGGACAGGAAGGCGATGCGCAGCACGGCCATCGTGCGGCCGCGGAAGGCGTCGGCGGCGGCCTCGATCCGCGCCGTCTCGGCTTCCACCCGCCCGAACAGCCGCAGCGTGGTGAGCCCGGCGAGGCGGTCGAGGAAGACCGCACCCATGCGGGCAAGGCTGGCGAATTGCCGCCGGCTCTCGGCGGCGGTGCGCATGCCGATGACCGCCATCAGGACGAGGGCGGCGACACCCAGCCCTGCGAGAAACAGGCCGGCCGTCACGTCCAAGACGAAGACGAGAAGCAGGATGGCCGGGGGGACGAGTGCGGTGGCGAGACGCTGCGGCAGATAACGGGCGACGTAGCCCTCCAGGGCGTCGACCTGCTCGACCAGCAGCGTGGCGAGGCTGCCGGCGTCCCGCCCATCGCGTCCCGCGGGGCCGAGTGAGAGCAGCCGGGTGAACAGGATCGCCCGCAGTCGTGATTTCACCCGCGCGGCGGCGGTGGCACCGGCCGCCTCGGCCGCGACTGCGAGGATCATCCGACAGGGTATCAGGGCGAGGAAGATCACGACCGCCGCCAGCGCCGGATCGAGGCCGAGGACAGCAGCGTCGGCGCCGCCCAGAAGCGTGCCGAAGCCGATGGCCAGCGCCCAGGCCTGGCCGACGGCGCAGACGCTCTGCCCGGCGCGGCAGGCGCCGGCCAGCGCGACCGGGCGGCGTCCCGGATGCGATTGCTGCCGCAACCAGCGGCCGACCGCCCGGGCATCCGGCGGCGCCTCCGCCGGTGTTGTCGTCGCCTCTTTCGTCATCGCCGTCCGCCTAGTTCCGGCCACCCCAGCCGGCAACCGCGCGAAATGTAGCAGAGCCGCCGTTCAGCCGCGGCTCTTGGAGGCGATCTCGTAGACGTCGGGCGACAGGCCCGGGGTATTCAGGATGCGGTCGAGCTGGGCGCGCATCAGCGCTTGGCGACCCGGTTCGTGGCGCTGCCAGCGACCGAGGGGCAGGAGGGTCCGCGCGGCGAGTTGCGGGTTGATGCCGTCGAGATGGAGCACTTGGTCGGCGAGGAATGCGTAGCCGCTGCCGTCGGCGGCGTGGAAGCGGAGCTGGTTGGCCGATGCGAAGGCCGAGACGAGTGCGCGGACACGGTTGGGCGTCCGCCAGGTGAAGGCCGGGTGGTCGAGCAGCGCCCGGACCGTGGGGAGCGTGTCGGGCCGTGCCGAGGTCGCCTGCAGCGTGAACCATTTGTCGACGACCAGCGGCTCGTGCTGCCAGCGCTCATAGAAGGCGGCGAGAAGGCGCGGCCGCTCCGGCGTGTCGAGGTCGCGCAGGATCGTCAGCGCCGCCAACACCTCCGTCATGGTCCGGCCGTGTTCGGCCTGATGGACGACGCGATGGAGCTGTGCCGGATCGGTGGCGAGATAGGCGAGGCAGACATTGCGCAGCGCCCGCCGGCCCATGGCCGCCGAGTCGATCGCCGGCGGCCCGTCCTCGGCCAGCTCCTCGTAGCGTTCGGCGAGCCGGTCGGCGAGCAGCGTGCCGATCTTGGCGCGCGCGGCCTCCCGCACCCGGTGGATCGCCTCGACGTCGATCTCGCTCATCTGGTCGGCGAGAAACGCCTCCGAGGGGAGCTGGATCGCCTCGGCCACGAAGGCGGGGGCGAGGCTGCGATCGGCGAGCAGCCGGTCAATGGCGGCGATGAAGCGGCCCGGAAGGCGTCCGGTCTCGATACCGTCACCGCCCTCGGCGATGGTGCCGAGGAGAAGCCGCGTCGCGATCTGCTGGCCGGCCTCCCAGCGGTTGAAGGCATTCTCGTCATGCGCGAACAGGACGAGCAGCTCCTCCATGTCGAGCGGCTCCAGCCGCACCGGCGCCGAGAAGTCGCGGAACAGGGACGGGACCGGCCGGCTCTTCAGGCCGGTGAAGGTGAAGCTCTGCTCGGCCTCGCGCAGCGACAGCACGATCGTGCCATCGGCATCCTCCGGCACCGGCCGGCGCTCGTCCGCCTCACCATCTCCCTCCAGACGCAGCGGCAACCGCTCGCCGTCGGCGGAGACGAGCCCGAGCGCGACCGGGATGTGCAGCGGCGCCTTGTCGGGCTGGCCGGGGGTGGGCGGCGTCATCTGCCGCAGCGTCAGGACATAGCGCCCCGCCGCCTCGTCCCAGTGTCCGCGCGCGGTGATGCGCGGCGTGCCGGCCTGGCGGTACCACAGGCGGAACTGCGAGAGATCGATCTCGCCCGCCTCTTCCATGGCCTCGACGAAATCCTCGCAGGTCGCGGCCGAGCCGTCATGCCGCGCGACATAGAGGTCGATGCCGCGCCGGAAGCGCTCGGCGCCGATCAGGGTGTGGATCATCCGCACCACCTCGGCGCCTTTCTCGTAGACGGTCGGCGTGT
>CAYORM010000016.1:41597-57698 GCA_964406375.1 uncultured Mycobacteriaceae bacterium
GTAGAAATTGTTGATCTCGATATAGCTGTCCGGACGGATCGGATGGGCGGTCGGCCCGTCATCCTCCGGGAACTGGATCGTCCGCAGCCGCCGGACGTCGGCGATCCGCTGGACGGCCGGGTCGTTCATGTCGGCCGAGAATTGCTGATCACGGAAGACCGTGAGCCCCTCCTTCAGCGACAGCTGGAACCAGTCGCGGCAGGTGATGCGATTGCCGGTCCAGTTGTGGAAATACTCATGCGCGATGACGGATTCGACGCGCTGATAGTCGGTGTCGGTCGCGGTCTCGGGGCTCGCGAGGACCAGCGCGGTATTGAAGATGTTGAGGCCCTTGTTCTCCATCGCCCCCATGTTGAAGTCCGACACGGCGACGATCATGAAGAGGTCGAGATCGTATTCGAAGCCGTAGACCCGCTCGTCCCACGCCATCGACGCTTTCAGCGACCGCATCGCGTGGTCACATTTGCCGAGATCCTCGGGGCGGACATAGAGATGGAGCGCGACCTCCCGGCCCGAGCGGGTGATAAAGCGGTCCTCGATCCGCTCGAGCCGACCGGCGACGAGCGCGAAGAGGTAGCTCGGCTTGGGATAGGGATCCTCCCAGCGGGCCCAGTGGCGCCCCTCCGGCAAGGTGCCGGAGGCGACCGGATTGCCGTTCGACAGGAGGACCGGGCAGGTCTCGGCATCCGCCGTGATCGTCACGGTGTAGCGGGAGAGCACGTCCGGCCTGTCGAGGAAATAGGTGATGCGGCGAAAACCTTCGGCCTCGCACTGGGTGGTGAAATTACCACCCGAGACATAGAGCCCCTCGAGAGCCGTGTTCTCATGCGGCCGGATGGCGGTCTCGACATCGAGGACGAAGGCGTCGGGCACATCGGCGATGGTGAGGCTCTCGTCGTCCCGGGTGTAGCGGTTCGGCCCGAGATCGGCACCGTCGAGCGCAACCCGCTTCAGGTCGAGATCGCGCCCGTCGAGCACCAGCGGCGCCATCGGGCGCGAGGCGGCCGGGTTGCGCCGCACCGTCAGCCGCGAGCGCATGGTGGCGCCGTCGTCGCGCAGATCGAAGGCCAGATCGACCGTGTCGATCAGGAAATCCGGCACGGTGTAGTCAGCGAGGCGCCGGGTGGGCGGCGCTGCGGTCTGGTCGGCCATCGGCTCAGGGCCCTGCTCGTCTGTTCGCCTGCTGCTCAGCCGAAGAACCCCGCACGGTGGACGACCGCTCCCGACACCCGGCAGACCAGGCGGTGCAGCCGCCGCATCGGGTCGAAGATGGTCTCGTTCTCCACGCGGTAGTTCTGGCTCTCATCCGACCGGTAGGAGGCCGGCTCGCCCCAGTCGTCGGCGGTCGGGGCCCCGTCGGTCAAGGGGAAGATCTCCTCGAGCAGGTCAACCGAGGATGCGACGTCGAGATGCAGGATCCGGGCGACGAGCTGCCGGCGCGTCACCGCATGCCGGCTCGAGAACTCCGGGATCTCCATCGCGGCGAGACAGATCTCGTGGATCAGCGTCAGACGGATCGCATGCAGAAGGGCGATCGCATCGCGGCTCTCGGTATCCACCGGCTCCGGCACACCGACCTCGGCGAGACCCGCGCGCAGCAGGATGAAGTCGCGGTAGAGCGTGCGGAACACCCGGCCCTGCTTCTCATGCATCGCTAGCGGTTCGAGGTGCTCGGCGAGGCCGAGCATCCGCTCCGCCATCTCCCGGTCGGGTTCATGGGCGGCGCGCGCGACCCAGATGCCGGGGTCGAGCGCGCCGACATAGGCCTGCATCGCGCGCGGGTCGCTGACCCCGGCGGCATAGGCGACGATCGCCATCAGCTGGCGGAACCGCCGCGACCGCCGGTAGAGCGACCGGAAGGGCTCCGGATCCTTGGCGATCGCCGCGCCCAGCCCGCCGACGGAATTGGCCAGCAGGCCGAGCTGCATCAGCACCGCATTGTGCGGGATGGCGCGGAGCTGCGACGGCATCGTCTGATCGAGCTCCGCCGGATCCTCATGCTGGCGCTTCAGTGATCGGCTGCCGGAGGGGAAGAGCATGTTGGCGCCGAAGGCGGTCAGCAGGGTCCCATAGTCGCGGTCGGACATGAGACGCACCTGGAAGGCCTTCACCGTCGTGAAGAACTCCCGGACATAGGCGGGCTCATCGTAGAACGGGTCGTCGGTCGAGTTGACGCCGCGTCGCATCACATGCTCGAGGATGCGCACGACGACCGCATAGGCGAGGGCAGGGTTGGCGAAGAAGGTGAAGCCGTCGCCGCCCTGGAAGCTGACCTCCTGCTTGAAGCGCACCCCCATCTCGGCCATGAAGCCGCGCGTCGCCGGCGTGTCGATATAGGACAGACGATCGGGGAAGCCGTCGGGATGGGCGCCGCGGCCGACGCTCTCGCCATGGGTGTCGAACAGGACGAGCTGCACATCCGGCAGGCCGGCCTTGGCGAGCACCCGGATCAGCCGCAGTCGCAGCCGCTCGATCGAGGCGGCGGCGGGCGTCTGGCCGAGATAGCGACCGGCGTCGGAATAGCCGGTCTGGATGCAGAGGCGGCCGCGCGCCTGGACATAGGCCCGGTAGTGCGGGTTCTCCAGCAATTGCTCGACGATCCGGCTGCCGCCCTCGAGGGCCTTCTCGGTCTCGAACAGCGGCGAGATATCGAGCATGCCGTCGATGCCGAAGACGCGGGCGTAATAGAGCGCGGCGAGGCAGGTGAAGGCGCTCTCGGTCTCGGCGATCAGGAAGCGGATTGGCACCGAGCGGTCGTTGAACTTCAGCATCTGCGCCAGCAGCATGTAGAGCCGCTTGGCCGAGGTACGCTCGCCGAGCACCGAACCGAAATTCACCGTCTCCGGCCGCGCCTGTTCGAGCAGGGCATTGAGGCGGTTGAGATAGGATTGCCTGTAGCGCGGGTCGTTGGGATCGCCGACCAGCCCGACCGCCTTGCGGATCGCATTGTGGATCTGCGTGGCGTTGATGCGGACATGGGTGTGGGACTGGCCAAGACCATGCGTCGCCAGCTCTGCCCGCAGCAGCAGGAGCCGCTCGATGAGATCCTCGTCCTCGGCCCGGCCGAGGGCGCGATCGACGATCTCGACGAGGTCGGCGGCCTCGTTCATGCGCAGCGCCCGCCCGTCATGCATGCGGCGGTTCATCGCCCGGATGTGCTCGCGTCCCGCGGGTGTCGCGGGATCGGCCATCGAGAAGACGGCGATCTCGTCCTGGATCTGGGTGACGGCGAGGGCGAGCCGGCTCTGCAGGAGTTCGAGCGCCTCGGCGAGGCCGGTGCCCGTCTGCGGGTGGTCGGCCCGGATCCGGCGCACCGTATCGAGATGTGCGGAGAGCTGGACCGACTGGACGACCAGCCGCTTGTGCAGCGTGTCGGTCCAGCCGATGTCGGACCGCCCGTCGAGATCGTAGCCCACCCAGCTCGCGACGGTGAGGAGCCGCGGCGTCAGCTCGCGATAGCGGTCGGGCCAGTGGCTGCGGGCGACCGAGATGAGGATCTGGTAGGCCCGGGCGATGGCCGCGCGCGCCCGACCGATCACCTCGACCGACAAGGCGTGCTCGCGCTGCAGCGACAGATCGTCATCGGGGCGATGCTCGGCCACGGCCGCGCGCTCGATGATGGCCCGACGCGCCGCCTCGTCGAGCGGCTGCCCCTGGCCGTCGCTTCCGGCCGCGAGGTCGGCGAGGTCGCGCATCAGCGCGCCCGACAGGTTGAAGGTGGGATGGGCCGTGAAGACGATGCCGAAGACTTCCTGCTCGACGCGCGCGCGGAATTCCTCGAAGGTGACCGGCGCTCCGGTCTCGTCACGGGCGACCGCCTCGAAGACGGCGCGCAGGCAGGCGTCATTGGCCGTGACATCGGTCTCACCGACATAACGGGCGAGGCGTCGGGCCCGGTGCTCGTAGCCCTGGGCTGTCAGATGGGCGATCAGCGCCTCGATCTGATCGATCGAGAGCGTCCCGTCGCGCAACCGGCCCGACAATGCGATCGACAGTTGCTGGATGGGATTGGCAAGCGCGTACTCGCTCTCCCGCTCGCGATACTCTGCGAGAAGAGAGCGGAGCTGGCGCGCAAGTTCGGCCGTCCGCTCGCGGGGGATCGCCGCCGCTCCCGCATTGTCGGGCATGACTTCGAACCTCCCGGATGGCTTGTGCAGGCGGGCGCGACGATGCGAGCCGTGCGGCGGGCTGTCAACGCGCCCGGGCCTACCATCTCGCAGATGCATCATCGCAAATGCGAGATTGACGCCGACGCCGGGCTGTCTCAATCAGCGGGGGAGGAGAGGCGTTGGCCCCGGTGCCGGGGGGAGGAGGCACCGGGGCTCGACGCGCGGTCCCGTCCTGAGGCGCTAGGAGGAGGGACTTGCGCCTCCGGGACCTTGTGGTGCGGCGCTTTCGCATCCGCTGCGATGGTTTGGGGGGAGGAGAACCATCGCGTCCACGCCGCTAGATATGTTGGCGCTTCGCGGCGGCGCAAGTGAGCCTCGGTCGCACCTTGCGCGCACCTGTCGCTTGTGCCCGGAATAACCATCAATCAAATCAACGCCTTGCCGGTGCGCCGTATATGTCGTTAAACTTTTTTAAGGGTAGGAATGCGCCAGGGGCATGGCTCGTGGTGCCTCTCGGCCGCGCGGGTCAGGCGGCCGCGAGCACCTCTCGATAGAGGGCCGGATCGACATTGCCGCCCGTTGCAACACAGACGATAGTCTGCGCCGCCGGCAGCGTTGCGCGGTCGAGCGCGGCAGCAAGCGCCGCGGCGCCGCTCGGCTCCACGACGAGGCGCAGATCCTCGAAAGCCGCGCGCATCGCGGCGCGGATCGCCTCGTCATCGACCGCGAAGCCGGAGGTGACGCCGCGCATATTGATCGGGAAGGTGAGCCGGCCGGGTTGAGGGGCCATCAGCCCGTCACACAGCGTCGTCGGCCCCGCCGTATTCGGCAGCCGCTGCCCCGCGGCGATCGAGCGGGCGGTGTCGTCAAAACCCGCCGGTTCGACCGTATGCACCGGCACGCCGGGCATCGCGGCGGCCATGGCGAGGACGATCCCCGCCGTCAGCCCGCCGCCGCCGCAGCACACCAGCACCGCATCGGGCACCACGCCGAGCGCCGTGCATTGTGCCGCGATCTCGAGCCCCACGGTGCCCTGCCCGGCGATGACCGCGGGATCGTCATAGGGACGCACCAGCGTCGCGCCGGTCTCGGCGACGATGGCGGCGGCAATGGCCTCGCGATCCTCGCCATGCCGGCGATACAGGCGGACCCGGGCGCCCAGCGCTTCCGTGTTGCGCCGCTTCACCGTCGGCGCATCGTCCGGCATGACGATCGTTGCCGGGATGCCGAGGATGCCGGCCGCCGCCGCCACGCCCTGGGCATGATTGCCGCTGGAGAAGGCAACGACGCCCCGCGGCCGGTCCGCCTCGGGGATCGCGGAGATGCGGTTGAAGGCGCCGCGGAACTTGAAGGAGCCGGTGCGCTGCAGCGGCTCGGCCTTGACCAGAATCCGGCGCCCGGCGCGGCGGTGCAGCGCCGCGGCGTCGAGCAGCGGGGTACGCACCGCATGGCCCTCGATGACGTGCGCGGCGCGCTCGACATCCGCTGCGGTCGGCGGCGACACCCCGGGGTCAGACACTCCGCTGTTCATCCGGCGAGATCCTCCGCGATCGAGCGCTCCGGCGCGCCATCGGCCAGCCGTAGCCGGTAGACCTGAAGGTTCTCCAGCACGCGCTGCACATAGTTGCGCGTCTCGGCATAGGGCAGGCTCTCGATCCAGTCGACGCGTTCCTCGATCGTATCGCCCGGCACGCCCCACTGGTCGACGCGGTTGAAGCCGGCATTGTAGGCCGCGACGGCGCGGACGATGTCCCCGCGATAGCGGCTGATCAGGACGTCGAGATAGAGCGCCCCGATCTGGGCGTTGTAGAGCGGGTCGCGCAGCAGCCGGCCGCGGTCGAAGGGCAGATTGTGGGCCTCGGCGACCTCCGCCGCCGTCGAGGGCAGCACCTGCATCAGTCCGACCGCCCCGGCTGAGCTGATCGCGGCGTCATTGAACTCCGTCTCCTGCCGCATGACGGCGAGGACCAGCGCAGGATCGACGCCCCGGAGGTCCTCGGGCAGGGCGGCGAGGGGGAAGGCGGCCTCGAAGGCGAGTGCACCGCGCAGCAGCGCCGCCTTGGCGGCACGGACGCCGATGAAGGTTCGGCCCATCCCGTGGGCGAGCCCGGCGATCAGCAGGAACTCGTCGGCGGTTTCGGCCTCGGCGAGGAGCTGACGCAGGAACATCTCTGCCCGGGATGGCTGGCCCACCGCTTCGAGCAGCCGCGTCGCCCGGGTCAGCGCCTGGGCCTCGAAGGCGGTTCGCGCGGCGGGGTCGGGCATGGCGCTGGCCGGCGGCACAGCCAGTGCCGGGCGTCCGAGCCGGGCGGCCGCGAGCTGGCCGTAGAAGGTGACCGGCCATTCGGCCGCGCGCTCATACCACGCCACCGCCGCGGCCTCGTCGCCGGCGGCATCATAGGCGCGCCCTGCCCAATAGGCGCCGCGCGCGAGGCTGACGGGTGCCCCCACCCCGGCATAGAGCGTCTCGAAATGCCGGGCGGCATCGAGCGGCCGGCCGAGCCGGCGCAGGGCGAGCCAGCCCGCGAAGAACTGCGTTTCGGCCATCCCGAGGCTGTCAGGCGGCGTGCCGCCGCTCGCCAGCGCATAGGCCATCTCGATCTCGCCGGCCTCGAAGCTCTGGCGCATGAGATACTGGCGCTCGCGCCACCAGGACTGGGCATAGGCGGTGTCGGCCGGGGCGCGGCTGAGCATGTCGAGGGCGCCGCGTTCGTCACCGGCCCGGCGGCGCCAGCGGGCGCGGTCGAAGATCAGCCCTTCATTGCCGAGCATGTCTTCCGGCACGGCGGCGACCGCGGCGTTTACATCCTCGGCACGGGTGATCAGCTTGATGCGCGCATCGGCCACCGCCCGGCGGGCCGGAGAGACCAGCGGAACGAGACGCCGAGCCTCATCGACCCGGTCTTCCCACAGGGACGCCTCGAGGCGCGCCCAATGATCGTCCTCGGTGAGGATCCGGCCGAAACGCCCAAGGAAGCGGGCCTCCTCCTCGATGGTCAGCGGCAAGGTACGCCAAGTGTCGCGCGCCCAGCGCTGGACGGCGATCGGATCGGCGCGCTCGAGGGCATCGCCGTAGCGGATGACGCCATCGATGGTCAGCGGCGGGAAGGTGTCGAACCAAGTGACGACCGCCTCCGACGGCAGGCCGGCCGGCATCATCGCCTCCGCGCGCCGGCGCAGCGTCGTCACGCCGGGCCAGTCGGGATTTTCGGCGATGAAGGCGGCGAGTTCCTGGAAGGTGCTGTCGTCGTCACTGCGCGTCACCACCGACCAGCGGGCGAGCCGGGCGACGAGCGTCGAACCCATCTCGTTCGACATCGCCTCGACCACGTCCCAGGCCCCCTGGTCAGCAGCCGAGAAGACGGCGCGCGCCGCACGGATCTCTGCCTCCGAGGGGGCCTCGGCCGTCGCCGGCAGGGCGGTGGCGGCGAATGCGACCGAAACGGCGAAGAGCGCTGTGGCCACCGCCTTGCTGGCCCGGCAGAGCGCCGCTATGGTCCGCCGACCCGCGTCTGCCGCGACAGGAAGCAAGCGATGTTCTCCGGCTCGATCCCCGCCCTCATTACCCCCTTCACCGAGGATGGGATCGACGACAAGGCGTTCCAGCACCTGGTCGACTGGCAGATCGGCCAGGGGTCGAGCGCGGTCGTGCCCTGCGGTACCACCGGGGAATCCCCGACCCTGTCGCATGAGGAACATCATCGCGTCGTCGAGCTCTGCATCGAAGTGGCCAAGGGCCGGGTCCCGGTGATCGCCGGCGCCGGGTCGAACTCGACCGAGGAGGCGATTTCGCTGTCGCGCCACGCGCAGACCGCGGGTGCCGACGCTCTCCTGATCGTCACGCCCTATTACAACAAGCCGACCCAGGAGGGTCTGTATCGTCACTTCCAGGCGATTCATGACGCGGTCGAGCTACCCATCATCATCTACAACATCCCGGGCCGCAGTGTGATCGACATGTCGATCGACACCATGGCGCGGCTGGCTGAGCTGCCCCGGATCGCAGGGGTCAAGGATGCGACCAACGACCTCGTCCGTCCGCTGGCGACGCGGCTGCGCCTCGGCGAGACGTTTTGCCAGCTTTCCGGAGAGGATGCCACCGCCACCGCCTTCCTGGCGCAGGGCGGCCATGGCTGCATCTCGGTGACGGCGAATGTCGCGCCGGCGCTGTGCGCACAGATGCACCGGGCCTGGGCGGACGGGGATCTCAAGACGATGGCGGAGCTGCGTGACCGGCTGATGCCGCTGCATCGCGCGCTGTTCCTCGAGACGAGTCCCGGCCCGGTGAAGTATGCCGCGAGCCTGCTCGGCCTCTGCGATGAACGCGTGCGCCTGCCGCTCGTCCCGCCGGGCGAGGCGACGCGCGCCGCGGTGCGCGAGGCGCTCGCTTTCGCCGGTCTCAATCTCGGCTGACGCGCGGGCCTCGACTCCGCCACGCCGCAACACCATCTGCTGGCGCCATGGCCAAGCCTTCCGCACCCCACCGCATCGCCGCCCAGAACCGGCGGGCGCGCCACGACTATTTCATCGACGAACGCCTTGAGGCGGGCATCGTCCTGCAGGGGACGGAGGTCAAGGCTCTGCGCGAAGGACGGGGCAATCTGCAGGACGCCTATGCCGGCGAGCTCGGGGGCGAGCTCTTCCTGTTCAACGCCTATATCCCCGAGTATAAACCGGCCAATCGATTCAACCACGAGCTGAAGCGGCCACGACGGCTGCTGGTGCACCGGCGCGAGCGCGACCGGCTGCTCGGCGCGGTCCGCCGCCAGGGCATGACGATCGTGCCGTTGTCGATCTATTTCAACGAGCGTGGCATCGCCAAGGTCGATCTCGGCCTGGCGCGCGGCAAGAAGGCGCCGGACCGGCGCGAGACGATCAAGCAGCGCGACTGGCAGCGGGAGAAGGCGCGCGTGCTGCGCGAGAAGGGATGAGACGAGGCGCCGTCCCGTCGGCATCCGGCCCCGTCCGGCGCCATCATCCCCGGTCCACCACACGAAAGATCGAACGCACATGGACAGGACGTCCGGCGAACGCACGGTGTTTCTCAGGGGCTGGCTCAAATCGCCGCTGAAAACCGGCGCGCAGGTCCCCAGTTCGCGCAAGCTGGCCCGCGCCATGGCAGCGGCGGCAGCGCCGGCCGTCGGCGAGACGGTCGTCGAGATCGGTCCTGGCACGGGCGTCGTGACGCGCGCGCTGCTCGCCCAGGGCGTGCCTGCGGAGCGGCTGCTCCTCGTCGAGCTCAATCCCGATTTCTGCTCCTATCTGCGCCGCAGCTTCCCAGGGGTGCGGGTAGTGCAGGGCGACGCCTTTGAGCTCGCGCAAAGCGTCGCAGGTTATCTCGATGGACCGGTCGGTGCCGTCGTGTCCAGCCTGCCTCTCTTCGTCTATCCCAAGGAACGGCGGGAGTATCTGCTCGACCAAGCGCTCACCGTCGCCGCGAGCGGCCGGAGTTCCGGCGACGCGACGTCGGGCGGGCGCGTCGTGCAGTTCACCTACTCGACGATCTCGCCCTTTCCCTTCGATCCGGCCACGGTCGACGCCTCGGTCTCGCGGCGGATCTGGCTCAATCTCTGGCCGGCGGTCGTCTGGACCTATCGGCGGCGCATCGTTACCTAGGCTGCCGGGGCGAGCGGGGATCGCCGCGCCAGTGTGCCACGGGAGAGGCGGCGTACCGCGAGTGCCACCTGATCGGGCGCGGCGTGGTGCACCATGTGTCCGGCACCCGGTATCGACAGCAGCACCGCATCGGGAAGTTCGGCGTGCAGCCGCAAGGTCTGCCGCGCGGTGTCGACGATGCGGTCGGCCTCGCCGGCCACCAGCAGCACCGGACAGTGCAGGTCGCGATAACGCGGCGCCATCGTCTCGACGACGCGCGGCATGATGGCGGCGTCGGAGAGGCTCGCCTGGAGTTGCGAGGGACGCATCGCAAGGCCGAGCGGCGCGCCCTCATAAGATGGCGGGACCGGCTGCGGCGCGAAGATGCGGCGTAGCACCGCCCGGCCGGTGGCGAGTCCGAGGAGGCCAAGGACCGCGCGGCGCATCGGCCCGGCGAACAGCGGCAGATCGGCGATCCGGGCGGCGCCGAGGGCAGGCTTCCGTTCAGGATAGTAGTAGCCCGATATCAGGGCGAGCCCGGCGATCGCTTCGGGCTCGTCGAGCGCCCAGGCCAGCGCCGGCAGCGTTCCCCAGGAATGGCCGACGATCACCGGTCGAACGACGCCGACGCGGCGCAGCGCCGAGCGCAGCAGCGCCGCCTGTTCGAAGGGAGAAGCGCCGCTGCCGTGCGGGCGCGGCGAGAGGCCGTAGCCGGGCCGGTCGGGGACGATCACCCGATGGGCGTGGCGCAGGCGGTCGACGAGGCCGGACAGCACGAAATCGAGGCCGGTGGCCCCGTTGCCGTGCAGCAGCACGATGGGTGGGCCCGCACCGGTATCGAGCAGGTTGAGCGTCGTGTCGCCGGCCGGAACCACGCGGGTCGCCGCGGGCGCCACTGCGCGCATCGCTGCGCTTGCCGACTCGGCTGCCCTTGCATTGCCATGCGCCTCGAAGGCGGCGGCGAGCGCGGCCATCCCGAGAGGCAGGCGGAACTGCGCCGCAAGGCGCACCATCATGCGGGCGGGGTCAGCCATCGCGGGGCACCAGGATGAGGGTGGACAGGGGGGGCAGGGTCAAGTCAATCGACCAGGGCCGCCCGTGGCAGGGCGTCGCCTCGGCCCGGACACCGCCGAGATTGCCGACGCCGCTGCCGCCATAGGGGGCGGCATCGGTATTGATCGCCTCCGCATAGAAGCCCGGACCGGGTACGCCGACGCGATAGCCGCTGCGCACCACCGGCGTGAGGTTGGCGACGATGACCGCATGCCGGGCCGTATCCTCGGCCCGGCGCAAGAAGGCGATAACGCTCTGTTCGGTGTCGCTGGCGTCGATCCACTCGAAGCCCTGGGGGTCGCAGTCGCGTTGATGCAGTGCCGGCTCGGACCGGTAGAGACGGTTGAGATCACGCACCAGATCCTGCAGTCCGCGATGCAGGGGATCGGCGAGAAGGTGCCAGTCGAGTCCGCGGTCCTCGTTCCATTCGCGCCGCTGCCCGAACTCACCACCCATGAACAGCAGCTTCTTGCCGGGATGGCTCCACATGAAGCCGAAGTAGGCGCGCAGATTGGCGAATTTCTGCCAGTCATCGCCCGGCATCTTGCCGATCAGTGACCCCTTGCCATGCACCACCTCGTCATGGCTGAGCGGCAGCACGAAGTTCTCCGAGAAGGCGTAGTGCAGGCCGAAGGTCAGCTCATGCTGATGATGGCGGCGATGGATCGGATCGCGGCTGAAATAGGCCAGCGTGTCGTGCATCCAGCCCATGTTCCACTTGTAGCCGAAGCCGAGGCCGCCGAAGTAAGTCGGCCGCGATACGCCGGGCCAGGCGGTCGACTCCTCGGCGATGGTCGTCACGCCGGGTCGGCTGCCGTAGGCGAGCTCATTGAGGCGGCGCAGGAAGGCGATTGCCTCGAGGTTCTCATTGCCGCCATGGCGGTTGGGCAGCCACTCGCCGACTTTACGCGAATAGTCGAGATAGAGCATCGACGCGACCGCATCGACGCGCAGCCCATCGAGATGGAAGCGGTCGAGCCAGAACAGCGCGTTGGCGTGCAGGAAATTCGCCACCTCGTTGCGCCCGAAATTGTAGATCAGGGTGTTCCAGTCCTGATGGAAGCCCTGGCGCGGATCGGCATGTTCATAGAGCGCGGTCCCGTCGAACCGGGCGAGACCATGCGCATCGGTCGGGAAATGACCCGGCACCCAATCGATCAGCACGCCGAGCCCGGCCTCGTGGCAGCGATCGACGAAGGCCGCGAACTCTTCCGGCGTGCCGTGCCGGATCGTCGGGGCGAACAGTCCGATCGGCTGATAGCCCCAGGAGCCGTCGAACGGGTACTCGCTGATCGGCATCAGCTCGATATGGGTGAAGCCCATGTCGCGCACATAAGGGATCAGCCGCTCGCCCAGCTCGGCATAGGAGAGATAGCGATTGCCGTCCTCGGCGATGCGGGCCCAGGAACCGAGATGGCATTCGTAGATCGCGATCGGTGCCGCGAGTGACTGTGCCTGCGCCCGGCGCGCGAGCCACGCCTCATCCGTCCAGCTGTGCTGGACCAGCCCGTGCACCACCGAGGCCGTCGCCGGCGGGTGCTCGGCGCGGAAGGCGACGGGATCGGCCTTCAGTGGCTGCATCCTGCCGTCCGGGCCGAGGATCTCATATTTGTAGGGCGTACCCGGGCCGACACCGGGCAGGAACAGCTCCCACACCCCGCATTCGACGCGGCGACGCATCGGATGGCGCCGCCCGTCCCAGTCGTTGAAGGCGCCGACGACGCTGACCCGCGTGGCGTTCGGCGCCCAGACCGCGAAGGCCGTGCCTGCGACGCCGTCGATCTCGGTCGGATGAGCCCCCAGCCTCTCATAAAGGCGCAGATGGCGGCCTTCCGCGAGCAGATAGACATCCATCTCGCCCAGCAGCGGCGGGAACCGGTAAGGGTCCTCGACCAGGGTGCGGACGCCGGCGCGCTCGACCTCCAGCCGGTAGCGCAGCGGTGCTGGCCGGGGCAGCCGGCCGGCGAAGATCCCATCCGGGTGGACGCACTGCAGCTCCAGCACGCGTTCGCCGGCGGCATCGATCACCGCCACCCGATCGGCGCCGGGCAGAAAGCACCGCAGCACCGTGACATCACCCTGCGGATGCGGCCCGAGGATGGCGAAGGGGTCACCATGGGTACCGCGGGCGATCGCCTCGGCGGCGGCAGCGTCGATCAGCGCCGCCGGCATGGCCGGAGATCCTCGGAGGTGGCGTCAGTCAATGGGGCGGTCATCTCGGAATTCCTGCCGGTTGGCGGCATCGTCCAACAGTTCGACCAGCCCCGCCATCGGGATCCGCAGCCAAGCCGGACGGTTCGCCGCCTCGTAGGCGATCTCGTAGAGGGCCTTTTCGATCAGGAAGAAATCGAGCAGCCGGTTGGCCGCAGCGACGTCGCTCGGCATGGTCGGTGAGCCGGCGGCCAGCGTCGCATAGCCGTCGAGGAAGGCCTGGCAGGTCGTCCTCCGCCAGCTCGCCGCGAGCCGGCGCACCATCTCCTCGCGCCCGGGGTTCCGGTCGAGCGTCGAACCGGCGACGGTCCAGGCTGCGTAGTCGAAGGAACGCAGCATGCCGGCGACGTCCTTGAGGGGGGACTGTTTGGCACGCCGCTCCTCGATCGGGCGGCTCGGCTCTCCCTCAAAATCGAGGATGTAGAAATCGTCCCGCGCGACCAGCACCTGGCCGAGATGGTAGTCGCCATGGACACGCGACTTCATCGCATCAACGGTGCCCTCGGCGATCCGCCGCAGCCGGTCCTCAACCGCCGTCCTGAGACCGAGCACACGGTCGGCCAGCTCCGTATCCGCCGCCGAGAGCGCGTCGCGTGTCGCGATCACGGCGGCGAAGGCGGCTTCGGCCTGCGCACGGGCTCCGGCGACCCAGCCTGCGAGATCGTCGGGGGTGATGGGCTCCGGCACGAAGGCCGGGTCGTCCGTCGCCCGAGCGAACGCGTTGTGCAGATCGGCCGTGCGTTGGCCCAGCCGTTCGGCATAGGGTCTGGTCACGGTGATCAGCTCGGCCGCGCCGTCCTCCGCCGGCGACTCGTCCGCCGTCGTCGCCATCACCACCGCCTCGAATGCCCGCCCCAGCGTCTCGATGGCAAAGCTCCAGCCATCACCCTGGTTGAGAACGAAGCCATAGGCGGCGGCGAGTGCGGTCGTCCGGCCCTCGCCATCGACCCGTTCGAGCGCGCCGAGCAAGGGCGGGGTGTGGGCGAACCCCGCGACATCCGTCAGATAGCGGGCGATCTCGATCTCGGGATGCAGCCCCGGCTGCAAGCGCCGATAGACCTTCAGGATCAGGTCGCGCGCGACGAGCAGCGAGGTGTTGCTCTGTTCGACCCCCAGGCGGCGGATCTCCGGCGCTTCAGGAAGGTCGAGGGCGGTGAGGCCGTCGCCGGCGGTGAAGCGCAGCACCCCGCCTTCGCCGGCGATCTCCTTGCCGCGGCGCATGCCCTCGAGCAGGAGACGGCCGAGCCCTTCGCCGGCGGTGGCGTCATAGAGTGCGCCGACGCGTTGGGCGCGCCGGACCTTGGCGAGGGTGAAGGGGGCGAGCGGGGCGGTGGGACCGAGGGTCTCCTCGCCCCAGGCGATGGCCAGCGGGAGCTGATAGTGCTGCCTTTCGCGGTCGGCGAAGTCGACCTCGAGCTCAGTCATCAGCACACTCTCGCCGGCGGCCTCGACCGCCGTGCCGCGGACGAGGCGGATGCCGGTGATCGCCGCATCCTTGGCGGCGAACCAGCGCTGGTGGCCGGCGAAGCGCGGCAGCACCTGCTGCTCCAGTTCGCGCCGGGTGCGCTCCTCCATGACGCTGCGCCAGCCCTGCGACAGGACGATGGTCATCAGATCCGCCAGCGGCTCGGGGACGTCGGTATGCCAGGACGGCGCGTCGGCTTCCGGCTCGAGCCGGAACCAGTAGAAGCCGAAGCCCGGCAGGGTCAGCAGGTAGGGCAGGTCGCCGATCGGCGGGAAGGGCGCGCGCCCCATCAGCTCGATCGGCACCGATCCGCGGAAGGCCCGCAGGTCCAGCTCGACCGGCTGGGCGTGTCGCGACAGGTTGACGACGCACAGGATCACCTCGCCGTCATAATCGCGGGTGTAGGCGAGGATCTTGCGGTTGCCCGGGTAAAGGAAGGACAGCGTGCCGCGTGAGAAGGCGCGATGGGCCCGGCGTACGGCGATGATCTGGCGCATCCAGTTGAGCAGCGAGAACGGATTGCGCGCCTGGGATTCGACGTTCACCGCCTGGAAGCCGTAGACGGAATCCATCAGCGCCGGCAGGTACAGCTGCTGCGGGTTGGCGCGGCTGAACCCGCCATTGCGGTCCATCGACCATTGCATCGGCGTGCGCACGCCGTCGCGGTCGCCGAGATAGATGTTGTCGCCCATCCCGATCTCGTCGCCGTAATAGACGACCGGCGTGCCCGGCATGGAGAACAGCATCGAGTTCATCAGCTCGATCTTGCGCCGGTCATTGTCGAGCAGCGGCGCAAGGCGCCGGCGGATGCCGAGATTGATCCGCATCCGCCGGTCGGCGGCATAGGTGTTCCAGAGATACTCCCGCTCGTTCTCGGTCACCATCTCGAGCGTTAGCTCGTCATGGTTGCGCAGGAAGATCGCCCATTGGCAGCTCTCCGGGATGTCCGGCGTCTGCCGCATGATGTCGGTGATCGGATGCCGGTCCTCCTGCGCCAGCGCCAGATACATCCGCGGCATCAGCGGGAAGTGGAATGACATGTGGCATTCATCGCCCTCGCCGAAATAGGGGCGGGTGTCTTCCGGCCACTGATTGGCCTCGGCGAGCAGCATGCGGCCGGGGAAATGGGCATCCATCTCGGCGCGGATGCGCTTGAGGATCGTATGGGTCTCCGGGAGGTTCTCGCAATTGGTGCCGTCGCGCTCGATCAGATAGGGGATGGCGTCGAGCCGCAGCCCGTCGATCCCGAGCTCCAGCCAGTAATGCAACATGTTGCGCACCTCGCGCATCACCGCCGGGTTGTCGAAATTGAGGTCGGGCTGATGGCCGTAGAAACGATGCCAATAATAAGCCTTGGCGACCGGATCCCACGTCCAGTTCGACACCTCGGTGTCGAGGAAGATGATGCGGGCGTCCTTGTATTTCTGGTCGGTGTCGGACCAGACGTAGTAGTTCCGCCAGTGCGATCCGGGCTTTGAGGCCCGTGACTTCTGGAACCAGGCATGCTGGTCCGAGGTGTGGTTGATGACGAGTTCGGTGATCAGCCTGAGGCCGCGGCGATGCGCTTCGCGGATCAGCCGCTTCACATCGGCCATCGTGCCGTAGGACGGGTTGATGCTCCGGTAATCCTGAATGTCGTATCCGTCGTCGCGAAGAGGCGACGGGTAG
>CAYORM010000017.1:0-56657 GCA_964406375.1 uncultured Mycobacteriaceae bacterium
TCGTCGGCGGCACGATGTTCCTGATGTGGCTGGGCGAGCAGATCACCGCGCGCGGCGTCGGCAACGGCATCTCGCTGATCATCTTCGCGGGCATCGTCGCCTCGCTGCCCGGCGCGCTCGTCTCGATGCTCGAGCTCGGGCGGACCGGTGCGCTGTCGCCCTTCCTGATCCTGGTGCTGATCGTCCTGATCGTCGGCGTCATCGCCTTCATCGTCTTCATGGAGCGGGCGCAGCGCCGCCTGATCGTCCAGTACCCCAAGCGCCAGGTCGGCAATCGCATGATGGGCGGCGAGAGCTCGCATCTGCCGCTCAAGCTCAACACCTCGGGCGTGATCCCGCCGATCTTCGCCTCCTCGCTGCTGCTGCTGCCGGCGACGCTCGTCGGCTTCGCCGGCAGTGATCCGGATGCTGCGGGCGGCTGGATGCCGTGGATCGCGACGCAGCTCGGCCACGGGCAGCCGATCTTCATGCTGCTCTACGCCTCGCTGATCATCTTCTTCTGCTTCTTCTACACGGCCATCGTGTTCAACCCGAGCGAGACCGCCGACAATCTGAAGAAGTATGGCGGGTTCATCCCCGGGATTCGCCCGGGCAAAGCGACCGCCGACCACATCGACTACGTCCTCACCCGCATCACGGTGCTGGGGGCCGCCTATCTGACCGCGGTCTGCCTGTTGCCGGAGGTGCTGATGGCGGAGTACGCGATTCCCTTCTATTTCGGCGGCACCAGCCTCCTGATCGTGGTGACGGTGACCATGGACACCGTGGCCCAGATCCACTCGCATCTGCTGGCGCACCAGTATGAGGGGCTGATCAAGAAAGCGAAGCTGCGGGGGCGGCGCGGATGAACCTGATCCTTCTGGGGCCGCCGGGCGCGGGCAAGGGAACGCAGGCCAAGCGGCTGGAAGAGCGGCACGG
The DNA here is from genome assembly GCA_964406375.1 of uncultured Mycobacteriaceae bacterium. GTDB lineage: Bacteria > Pseudomonadota > Alphaproteobacteria > DSM-16000 > Inquilinaceae > CAYORM01. The sequence goes on from CAYORM010000017.1 coordinate 919, forward strand.
GCTGCGGCAGCTCTCGACCGGCGACATGCTGCGGGCGGCGATCGCCGCGGGCACGCCGCTCGGCCTGCAGGTCAAGGCGATCCTCGATCGGGGCGATCTCGTGCCGGACGGGGTGATGCTCGACATGATCGCCGAGCGCATCCGCGACCCCGATTGCGCGCGCGGCTTCATCCTCGACGGCTTTCCGCGCACGGTCCCGCAGGCCGAGGGTCTCGACACGACGCTCGCGGCCGAGGGGCGGTCGCTCGACATGGTGCTGGAAATCCGGGTCGATGAGACGGCGCTGTTCGACCGCATCGCGACCCGGGCGGCCGAGTCGAGCCAGAAGCGCAGCGACGACACGCCGGAAACGCTGCGCAAGCGGCTCGACGTCTATCGCGCACAGACCGCGCCGATCATTCCGTATTATCGCGACAAGGGCATCCTCCGGACGCTCGACGGCATGCAGCCGATCAATGCCGTCACGGCCGAGATCGAGCGCCTCCTCGGACTCGCCTGAGAGCGGCGCGGCAGAGGCCGCGCCGTCAGCCCGCTTGCCTCGGTCAGCCCGCTGTCGTCAGCCTGCCGCGGCCTCGCGGATCACCCGCCGCTCGGGCAAGGCGAGCGTGACGCAGGTGCCTTCGCCGGGTTCGCTTTCGATCGTCAGCTGCCCGCCATGGGCCTCGGCGAGCGACCGGCAGATATAGAGGCCGAGGCCGGTCCCGCCCTTGGGGCGGCTGTAGGCGAGCCCGGCCTGACGGAAGGGTTGGCCAAGTTCCGGCAGGAGTTCGCGCGGGATGCCGGGTCCGGTATCGCGTATGCGGATCCGCATGCCCGGCGCCGTCGAGTCGAAGCTGACGGTGATCTGTCCCTCCGGCGGGGTGAATTTCGCCGCGTTCCCAAGAAGGTTGAGCAGGATCTGTGCCAGCGCCCGCTCATCGGCGAGGAGCAGCGGCGGCGTGGTCGTCTGGTCGATCCGGATCGGCGGTGCCTCGGGAAAGGCGTGCCGGACGATGCCGGCCTGTGTCGTCGTCACCGCCACCACGTCACAACGCTCTTCGGCGAGATCGAAGCGGCCGGCCTCGATCCGCGCCACATCGAGGATGTCGTTGATGACGGCGAGGAGATGGCGGCCGCTGCGGTGGATGTCGGCGGCGTACTCCGCGGCCCGACTGCCCGATGCCGCCGTGCCGGCATCCGCCTCGATCAGCTCGCTGAAGCCGAGAATCGCGTTGAGCGGCGTACGCAGCTCGTGGCTCATGCTGGCCAGAAATTCCGACTTGGCGCGACTGGCGGCCTCCGCCCGGTCGCGCGCTGCGACGAGATCGGCGCGCAGGCGCTGGTGCTCGACCGCGACCGAGACGACGGCCGCGATGCGGCCAACCGCGGCGAGATCCTCGGCGGAGGGGTGGTACGTCTCGGCATGATAGGTAGTGAGCGTGCCGAGGACGCGACCGTCCCGGGCGACGAGCGGCGTCGCCCAACAGGCGCGGATTCCCTCTCTCCTGACCGCCATGCGCCACGCTTCGACGCGCGGGTCCGTCTCGACGTCGCTGATCACGACGGTCTCATTGAGATAGGCCGCCGTCCCGCAGACACCGGCACCGGGCGCGATGGCGATGCCGTCGACCGCCCGCCGGTAGGAGGCGGACAGGCGCGGTCCCGCCCCGAGATGCAGCGTCTTCCCGTCCTCATCGACCAGCATGATGGAGGTGCGTGCCCCAGGCAGCGCCGCCTCGACCGAACGGCAAGCAACCTCCAGGATCTCGGGGAGCGGGTGATCGCGCGCGGTCGCCTCCAGAAGCCGCGTCTCGGTCTCACGCACCGCCTCGTAGCGGCGGCGTTCGGTGACGTCGCGCAGCGACCAGATGCGTGCCGGGGCGCCGCCATGCTCGGCCGGACGGGTCGAGACCTCGACGATGCGCGCTTCGGACGCTGCGCGAAGCTCGACCGTCCGCGGCCCCATGCCCTCGCCAGCGCCGCGATGGACCGCTGTGGGAAGGAGATCGGCGACCATCCAGCCGACGACGGCGGCGCGGTCGCGGCCGAGCAGGGCGCAGAGGGCACTGTTGGCCTCCACCGCGACACCGGCGACTTCGATCAGGACGCCCTCCGTCGTCGCCTCGGCGAGGCCGCGCAGGCGCTCGGCCTCCCGTTCGCTGCGCTGGGCGAGGTGATCGTCGACCAGCGAAATGCCGACGGTGATGATGCCGATGAGAAGGCTGCCCAGCGTCAGAACCAGCGCCAGCGCACCCGGCGACAGGGCGCCGGTGGTGAAGGTCGACTGGGCCCAGCTGGCATCGGCCACGGGATCGGGGGTGACCGTCAGCCCCGCCATCCCGACCATGTGAAGCCCATAGACGGCACCGACCAGCAGTGCCGCCGCGACTGCACGGTGCCCACCACGCCCTTCGCTGCGCGCCACTGCGCCGGCGGCGATGGAGAAGGCGATGCCGACGGCGACCGACAGGATGATGGCGGCCGGACCGATATCGACACGCCCCGGCACGCGCAGCGCGGACATGCCCACATAGTGGAGCGCGGCGATGCCCAGCCCGAGCACCAGCCCTGCGGCGAAGGCGCGGGACTGCAGCAGCGCGAATGCGCAGGCCGACGCCGCCATGCCGAGCCCGACCGAGAAGAACGTCCCGAAGATATCGTAGGCGACCGGGACGCCCGGGTCGAAGGCCAGCATTGCAATGAAATGCGTGGTCCAGGCACCGGCCCCAAAGGTCACGCCGGCCAGCACGGCGCGCCGCCGCGGGCTGCCAGGCGCCGCCCGCCGGCGCCAGACCGTGATGGCGGTCAGCGCGGTGAGGAAGGATACCAGCGCCGCCAGAATCAGCAGGCGCGGCTCGTGCAGGTGGAGCAGATGCGCGAGCACGACCATCTCGGACAGGATGGGAGGGCAGGGCGTCGGCGCGATGGCAACGCGTCGATAGGCCGGCCGATGAGACGGCCTGTCTCGGCGCTCTTAGCGCAGCGCGGGTCGCGGGTCGAGTCGTACCGTGCCCGGTGCCCTATCAGTACATGTGCTGGCCGCCATTGATACTGAGGGTCGAGCCGGTGATGAAGCCCGCTTCGTCATCCACCAGGAAGAGGACGCCGCGGGCGATCTCCGAGGCACGGCCGAGCCGGCCGACCGGGATGCGGGCGACGATCTTCTCGAGCACATGGGGCGGCACCGCGCGGACCATGTCGGTGTCGATATAGCCCGGGGCGATGGCATTCACAGTGATGCCCTTGGCCGCGCCCTCCTGGGCCAGCGCCTTGGTGAAGCCGTGGATGCCCGATTTCGCGGCAGCGTAGTTCACCTGGCCGTACTGGCCGGCCTGGCCGTTGATCGAGCCGATATTGACGATCCGGCCGAAGCCGCGCTCCCGCATGCCGTCGATCACGCAGCGGCACATGTTGAAGCAGGAGCCGAGATTGGTGTCGATGACCTCGTCCCAGGCCGACCGGCTCATCTTGTGGATCGTGCCGTCGCGGGTGATGCCGGCATTGTTGACCAGGACCTCGATCGGCCCGAGCGCCGCCTCGATGCGGGCGACGCCGTCGCGGCAGGCATCGTAATCGGAGACGTCGAACTTGAAGACGGGGATGCCGGTGCGCTCGGAGAAGGCCGTGGCCGCCGCGTCATTACCGGCATAGACGGCGGCGACACGATAGCCCTTCTCTGCGAGTGCCACCGAGATCGCCTCGCCGATCCCGCGCGTACCACCCGTGACGACCGCCACTCTGCCCATCGCTCTCTCCCTCAGCTCCCCGTCGGCACGCCCGGTCAGTGCCGAGTCAGCGCTCAAGGCACATGGCGATACCCATGCCGCCGCCGATGCACAACGTGGCGAGACCGCGGCGGGCATTGCGCCGCACCATCTCGTGGAGCAGCGTCACCAGCACCCGCGCGCCGGACGCACCGATCGGATGGCCCAACGCGATCGCGCCGCCATTGACGTTCACCTTCGCCGGATCCCAGCCCATCTCGCGATTGACCGCGCAGGCCTGGGCGGCGAAGGCCTCGTTGGCCTCGACGAGGTCGAGATCGTCGACCGTCCACCCGGCCCGTTCCAGCGCCCGCCGGCTGGCCGGGATCGGACCCGTGCCCATCACCGCCGGGTCGACCCCCGCGGTTGCCCAGGAGACGATCCGGGCCAGCGGCTCCACCCCCCGGGATGCGGCGTCCGTGTCGCGCATCAGCACGACGGCGGCCGCGCCGTCATTGATCCCCGAGGCGTTTCCGGCCGTCACCGTGCCGTCCTTGGCGAAGGCCGGGCGCAGCTTCGCCAGCATCTCCGGCGAGGTGTCGGGCCGGGGATGCTCGTCGGTATCCACCACCACGTCGCCCTTCCGGCCCGGCACCGTGACCGGGGTGATCTCTGCCCGGAACCGGCCCGCTTCCATCGCCGCCTTGGCCTTCATCTGGCTCTCATAGGCGAAGCGATCCTGCTCGTCCCGGCTGAGTTGCCAGCGCCGGGCGACGTTCTCCGCCGTGTTCCCCATGTGGTAGCCGTTGAAGGCGTCCCACAGCCCGTCGCGGATCATGGTGTCGACGAGCTTGGTGTCGCCCATCTTGGTGGCCGAGCGCAGATGGGCGACGTGCGGCGCCTGGGTCATGCTCTCCTGCCCCCCGGCGACGACGATGCGGGCATCGCCCAGCCGGATCGCCTGGAACCCCAGCGCCACCGAGCGCAGCCCCGAGCCGCAGAGCTGGTTGACGCCATAGGCGGTGCGCTCGACGGGGATGCCTGCGGCGATCGCCGCCTGTCGCGCGGGGTTCTGGCCGGCACCAGCGGTCAGAACTTGGCCTATCACCGCCTCGTCCACCTCATCCGCTGCAGTGCGGGCACGGCCGAGCGCCGCCGTAATCGCCGCCGCACCGAGCGTGTGCGCGGGAAGGCTGGCGAAGGCGCCGTTGAAGGCGCCGACGGGGGTGCGGGCGGCCCCCGCGATGACGATCTCGGTCATGCCTCGTCTCCTTGAGACCCGCCCTCCCGCCGGGGCTGACGGGTGTGCCCGGCGCGGCCTCGACGTCCGGACCCGCCCGAACGATAGGGGCGGGTCCGCGGCCGTGCAACCGCAGGCCCCGGGACATGCCGGCGCAGCCACTCGGCCAGCGGGTCCCAGGCCAGCGCCGGCGCCCGGGTCGACACCGCCATCCCGATATGGCCGAGCGGCGGCTCCAGCATCGTCGCGCCCGGCATGGCCCGGGCAAGGGCCCGCGCGCTCGCCGGCGGCACGATCCTGTCTTGCGCCGGGATCACGTGCAGGCTCGGGCAGGCAGTGGTCTCCGGTCGGACGACCGCGCCGGCGATCCGCCAGGCGCCGGTTGCCGGCGTGTTGGCGGCAAACCAGCCGGACAGGCATTCGGTGGCGATCGGCCCCGGCAGCGGGATGCCGTCGTTTAGCCAGTCCTCGAGTGCGACGAACCGCGCGGCGGCAGCAGCGGAGGTGGCTCCCGCACCGTCGCCGCGGCCGAAGGCGCGGAACTTGCGCAAAGCCGAGAGCGGGTCGAGCGTCATCAGCAGCGCCTGGATGGCATCGACGGGCAGGGTGCCGCCGGCATGCGGCAGCGCCGCCGCAACGGCCGCAATGCCGGCGATGTGATGGGCCGGCCGGTCGGCGTGGAAATCCCAGGGCGCGGCGAGGGCGGCCAGCGCTGCGATCCTCCCCGGCCGGCGGGCGGCGAGGGCCGCCGCCAATGTCCCGCCCATGCAGTAGCCCAGAAGTGCGACGGGACCGGCGGCGATCCCCGTCGCGATGTCGAGTGCACGCTCCAGCCGACCGGCGACGATATCGGTCAGCGTCAGCGTCTCCTCGGCGGCGGAGGGCCAGTCCCACTCCACCAGAAGCGGACGCAGCCCGCGCTCCCGCAATCCGCGCAGAAGGCTCGTCTCCGCCGTCAGGTCCAGCACATAGGCCCGGTTGACGAGCGAAGGGATAACCAGCACGGCGGGATCGCCGGCGCGGCCGTAATCGCGCAGAACCGTCGTCCCCTCCTGCCAGATGACGGGCGGCGGGGTGGGCCGGGGGACCGGGGGCTGTGCGCGGTAGCGGGCGATGCCGGCGAGAAACCGCCGGCAATCGTCACGGATCAGCCGGTGCAGCGCGCCGGCGGCGACGGGCGGGGGCAGGTTCGCCAGCGCCTGTGCGGCGGCGGCGAGAGGCGTCCGCGGGTCGTCCGCCGTTGCCAGCGGCGTTGCCCTCCAGCGCCGCCACCCGTCGCTCCAGATCGGCGATGCGAGCGAGGAGGCCGTCCACAGTGTCGCCGCGGCCGCGAGATGCAGGGCCAGCGGGCGCGGTCCCAGCCGCGGCGGCGCAGGCCTGCTCATCGGCGGGTGCGGTGGCGGGAACGGCCCAGGCCGCGATCAGCTCGGCCATCAGCGCCGGGCCGTCGGGGTCGCTGAACAGTCGGCCGGCCATCGCCTCTACCGCATCGAGCCAACGGCGCGCCAGCGCGTCCGCAGTCGGGGCATCGCGACCGGGCGGGGCGTCGCCGTCCGGTCCGGCCTGCCGGTCCGAAGCCGGGGACACCGTATCCGCATCGGGCATCGCCATATCGGGGGGGCACCGCCCCTTCGCCGGGCCACTCCGCCCGCGTCGTCCGGTCATGCGTCTTCCTCCGAGGGGCCGGTCGGGTGTGCGCCGCAGCGGTTGCGCTGCGAAACGACACGTGACACCCGTCGCCGGCGGGACCAGTATGAGGGCGGCCCAGGGGCCGCCAGAAGCCCGACGGCTCGTGCCCTGTCCGGGAGGTTGATACCATGTCGCAGTCCGGATCCTCCGTACCGTTGTCCGCCGCGCCGGCCTCTGCAGCGTCCTCCGGCGACTCCCCCGGCGCCGCCCCAGCTGCGGGCTCCGGGGGGCGGCCCGATCCCGGTCGGGGCGAGGGTGGCGGTCGGAAGGAAGACAGCCGGCCGGTGACGATCAAGAAATACGCCAACCGGCGCCTCTACAACACCGCCACCAGCAGTTACGTCACCCTCGACAACCTCGCCCAGATGGTCAAGGAAGGCACGGATTTCGTCGTCTACGACGCCAAGACGGGCGAGGACATCACCCGGTCCGTCCTCACGCAGATCATCGTCGAGGAGGAATCCAAGGGCCAGAACATGCTGCCGATCAGCTTCCTGCGGCAGCTCATCAGCCTTTATGGCGACAGCCTGCAGTTCATGGTGCCGCGCTATCTCGAACATTCGATGGAGTCCTTCGCGCGTAACCAGGACCGCATGCGGCAGTATTTCAAGGACACCATGGCGGGCGTGTTCCCCTTTGGTGCCTTCGAGGAGATGGGCAAGCAGAACATCGCCCTGTTCGAGCGCGCGATGCAGATGTTCTCGCCCTTCGGCCCGGCCGGTGGCGCAGGCGGTCAGGCCGGGTCGACCGGTGCCCGCAGCGGTCAGCCGGGCGGGCAGTCGGCGCCGGGTGCGGCGCAGCAGGGGACGGCGCCGCAGGCGGGCGGCGGATCGGGTGGCGGCGGGCCCGATGAGCGTACGCTCGAAGCCCTGCAGCAGCGACTCAACGATCTCCAGCGCCAGATCGACGGGCTGACCGGTGGCCGCCGCTGAAGCGGCGCGCGACCTTCAATCGGCGAAACGGAAGGCCGGGGCGCCCAGGAAATAGCCCTGCAGGTGGTCGACGCCGGCGTCGCGGAGCCGCGCCATCTCTTCCTCGGATTCGACATACTCCGCCACCACGCTGCGCCCCATCGTATGGGCCAGCGCGACGACGCTGCGAATGAAGTCGAGCCGCACCGGGTCGTCCATGAACCCGCGCGTCAGCGAGCCGTCCAGCTTGATCACGTCGAAGGGCAGCTCGATGAGGTGGCGGAAGGCGGTGTGCCCGGCGCCGAAATCATCGAGAGAGGTGCGGCAGCCCAGTGCGCGCAGCTCGGCGAGGAAGCGCGCGGTGTCGCCAATGTCGCGCATCACCGTCGTCTCGGTGACCTCGACCAGCAGACGTTGCGCCATGTCCGGCCTGTCCCCGAGCAGCATGCGCAGGAGTTGAAGCCAGCTCCGGTCGCCGGTGGTCACGGCGGAGATGTTGATGGCGAGGCGGCGTTGCGGGTGGCGGCTGAGGTCGTCGACGACGAGGCGCAGCACCAGCTCGTCCAGCGTCCGGGCGAGGCGCAGACGCTCCACCACCGGCACGAAGGTACCGGCGACGGCGATCCGGCCATCGGACATGCGCATCCGCAGCAGGCATTCATGATAGGAGACGCGCCGGTCGGTCGTCCGGATCACCGGCTGATAGGCGAAGAACAGCCGGTCGTCCTGTACCGCCTGCATGAATTCGGCGCCGATGGCGAGGATGCGCCGGCTCTCCTGGCGGCGTTGCTCGGACTCGTCATAGGCGGCGTAGCAGTCATGGCCCATCGCGCGCGCCTCGCGCAGCGCCCCCTCGGCCCGGGCGACCGCCTCGGCGGGTGAGGGCGCCTGATGCGGCAGCGCCGTCAGGCCGAGGCCGATCGAGATCGGAAAGGCGCTGCCGGCGGCGATCACCGGACGGCCACGAAAGGCGGCGAGCAGCTTCTCGGCAATGCGCGGGATCGCACCGGCGGGGCAATCGGGCAGCAGCAGCGCGAAGCGGTCGCTGCCGATCCGCGCGAAGCTGTCGGTCGCCCGGAGCGCCTGGCCGATCCGCACCGCAGCCTCGGCGACGACCGCCTCGACCTCGGCGGTACCGTAGCCGTCATGGATCAGCCGCAGATCCTCGAGGCCCAGCGCCACCAGAACGCCCGGCCGGCCGCTCTCCGCCGCCTCCTCGATGGCACGGCCGAGCCGTTCAAGCAGCACGGCGCGGTCGACGAGGCCGGGCGTTCCGTCATCGGCCATGGCCGGCGCACGGGCGAGGTCGGACGCAGCGGGGGAGACGGTGAGGGTGCCGATCAGGCGGTCGGACGGTGCATCCGGTGCGGGGCGCAACGGCAGTGCTGTCTCGAGTACCGTCGGTGCGGCATCACCGGCGAGCCGCCAGAGCCGGGCGAAAGGGACATCCGCCGCGATCAGCGCCCGACGCCGTTCCCGGTCCTCGGCGACGAGCGCCAGGTCGAGATCGCCTCCGGTCGCCACCGTCTCAGGGGCAATACCGGCCACCCGGCCCTGCCCCCTTAACACCAGCCGATCGTCCGACCGGGTCCACAGGTAGGAGAACACGGCGGCCGGTTCGCCGGGTTCGTCCGTCTCCGCCGTCGGCAGGTTCGGCACGCTTCTGTCCCCCGTCGACGATGCTGAACAGCGTCAAGGAGGGACACTCTATGGCCCCCGCCGCCCCATTTGAAGGCTCTTGCCGATCACGATCCTTGTTCGAACATCTGCTCCTGCAGATAGTTCTGGAGCCCGACGGAGGTGATCAGCCCCTGCTGGGTCTCCAGCCAGTCGATGTGTTCTTCCGTATCATCGAGTATGTGCCCGAGGATGTGGCGCGAGGCGAAATCGCGCACGGCCTCGCAGGCGACGATCGCCTCCTTCAGACAGGTCTGGTTGTGCATCTCGACCGACAGATCGGCGGCGAGCATTTCGGGAACCGTCTCGCCGATCTTGAGCCGGCCGAGATCCTGTAGGTTCGGCAGCCCCTCGAGCATCAGGATACGCTCGATCAGCAGATCGGCGTGCTTCATCTCGCCGATCGATTCATCGTAAACCTTCTTCGCCAGCCCCAACAGTCCCCAGTTCTTCAGCATCCGCGCGTGCAGAAAGTACTGGTTGATCGCCGTCAGCTCGTTAGTGAGAATGGTATTCAAATGTCGTAGGACGTTGCGATCGCCCTTCATGACCGGGTCTCCCTTGGCAGAGGTACTATAGAATAGGGCTTATCGCGCGATCGGCCAGAGAAACTTGCCGCGATGTCCGTTAATACATCGTTGTTGATTATCGTTTGCAAAGGGCGCGTGAACCGCCGGCGCCAGTTCGGGTGGCCTGCAGTGGTGCCGGGCAGGTTGACCTGCTCGCACCAGGCATCCGCATCCTCGAGCTGGACCAGCACGATCGCGGCCGGCGTCGCCGCAAGGAAGGCGTGTATCGCCGCCGTGAGCGGCGCCAGATCCGGACGTTCGGCCGAATCACCGGGCAGGGGCGGCTCCGCCGCGGGTGCGGGGCCGGCCCAGCAGCCGGCATCGATGAGGGCGCCGATCAGCCGCTCGCGCTCGCGGGTGCGTTCGGCTTCGGCCTCCGCCCGCCGGGCGGCGTCCCATTCTTCGGCCTCTGCCCGCGCAGTGATGTCGCGCCCTGTCCAGAAGCCCGCCACCGTTGGCAGGTCGTGGGTGCCGAAGGCGGCGAGTGCGCCGTCGGGGTAGGTGGCGGGCCGCCGGTACAGCCCGCTCGGCCAGCGCTCGAACTGCAGGATCCGATAGGAGAGAAGGCCGCGCCCGGACAGGGTTTCGCGAAAGCCTTCTGGCACCGTTCCGAGATCCTCGCCGATCAGCACGCAGCCGTGACGCCGCGATTCGAGCGCGGCGACCCGCAGCAGGTCGTCCAGCGGAAAGCGGACATAGGCGCCGCCGGTCTGGCCGTCCGGGATCCAGAACTGGCGCACGAGACCCATCGCATGATCGATCCGCAGCGCGCCGGCATGGCGCATCGCCGCCCGCAGCATCGCCGCGAAGCGTCCGTAGCCATGGCCATCGACCGGCGCCGCGATCCGATCGGGCCGCATCGGCACGAGCGCCCAGTTCTGCCCCGCAGGGCTGAAGGGGTCGGGCGGTGCGCCGACCGCGATCCCTGCTGCGTGCCCTTCCGGATCGGCCCAGACATCGGCCGCCTCAGGCCCGGTGCCGACCGCGAGATCGGCATAGAGGCCGAGGGCGAGGCCTTGACCGGCCGCCGCAGCGGCGGCGAGCTGACGGTCGGCCTCGAATTGCAGCCACTCGAAGAATCCGATCCGTGCGGCATGTTCTGCGGCGAAGGCCTCGACATCCGCCGCTTCCGCATGGCGCAGCCCGGCGGGCCAGGCCTCGCGTGGCGGTACCCGGCCGTGGCGCCTAGCCAGCACCTCGCGCAGGGCCGACCAGATCGCGAAGCGCCGCAGCGGCTGGCCGCCGGCGCGTCGGAACCGGGCGAAGGCGGTGCGGCGGGTCTCGCCGGCGCCGACCTCGAAGGCCGCATGGGCGGCGTCGAGTGCGGCCATCCGCGCGGCGCCGACCACCCGCCAGTCGATCAGCGGTCCGGGCGGCCCGTCGGGCGCAGCACGACCCCATTCCGGGATCGCCGCGGGATCGATCGCGAGCACGTTCAGCCACAGGCGGCTCGCCGGGAAATAGGGACTGGCCATCTCCGGATCATCCGGAAACAGCGCGTGCAGCGGGTTGATGCCGACAAGGCCCGCCCCGCGATCCGCCGCTGCCCCGGCCAGCCGGGCGAGGCTGGTGAGGTCGCCGACGCCGGCGGGCCGCTCATCACGCAGCGCATAGAGCTGGGTGGAGACGCCCCAGCAGCGCGCCCGCCCCGCCGCCTCGGCGACACCCGTCGCGCGCGGCGGCGCGACCACCAGGGCGACCGCCTGCTCGCGTCCCCCGGTCGCGGCAAGCTCGAGCCGGTGATAGCCCTCGCCGAGATCGTGCGGCAGTTCGATGAGACCGCCCTCGGCCGCGCCCTCGCTGACGGCACCGTCCTCCGCCACGAGCCGCCAGCCGCAGGGTGCGGCGACCCGTACCAGGCGGCGCGGCGCCTCGGCCGGCAACACGACCGTCTCGGGGGCGAGGCGAGAGCGGGACGCCGCCTCGATGGCGGCGAGGGCTTCGTCGGCGGCCGCCTCGGTATCGGCCGGATGGCCCAGCGCGGCACAGATCGCCCGTACGGTATCGGGCGCTGCCGGCACCGGCACCCCGTCGATCCGGTGGAAGCCGCGGGCGATCCCCAGCCGGTCGGCGAGCCGGCCGAGCGCCGGCGGCAGAAGGCCCTCGAAGTTGGTCACGCCGGGCGATCTCGCAGCAGCAGGGCGACGGAGCCGGCGGCCAGCCTGTAGGCGGGTCCGGCGACCGGCTCGTCTTCGACCTCCGGCCGCGCGGCGTCGAGGCGCAGCCGCCAGCCTTCCGCCGGCAGGTCGAAGCGCATCGCCGACGGGCAGGCGTTGAACAGGATCATGAGCGGCTGGTCGGTGCGCGGCGTCCCGTCCGCGTTGCGGTCCGGCCCCGCCGCACCGCCGAGCAGCACCGCAAGCGCATGGCCCTGGGCGAGGTGCCAGTCGGCTTCGCCCATCGGCGCGCCATCGGGCCGGTACCAGGCGATGTCCGGCCAGCCTTCCACACTGTGGTGCTGCCCGTGCAGGTAATGGGGCCGGCGCAGCGAGGGGTGGGCCCGGCGCAGCGCCGAGAGCCGCGCGATCCAGGCCTCCAGCGCCGGATCGCGACGGCTCCAATCGAGCCAGGTCGTCTCGCCGTCCTGGCAATAGGCATTGTTGTTGCCGGCCTGGCTGCGCCCGATCTCATCACCGCCGAGGATCATCGGCACGCCCTGCGCCAGCATCAGCGTGGCGAGCAGACTGCGCCGCCGCAGATCGCGCCGGGCGCGGATCTCTGGATCATCGCTCGGCCCCTCGACACCGAGATTGTCGGAATAGTTGTGATCGGTGCCGTCGCGGTTGCCCTCGCCATTCGCCTCGTTGTGCTTGCGCGCATAAGACACGAGGTCGGCCAGGGTGAAGCCGTCATGCGCCGTGACGAAGTTGATCGAGGCCGAGGGGCCGCGCCGGGCAGCGCCATGGCCGGGAGCGCTGCTGCGCTCGAAGATGCCGGCACTGCCCGAGACAACGCCGGCAAGGCGCGGGCGCATTCCGACATCGCCGCGCCAGAACCGCCGGACCGTGTCACGGAACTGGTCGTTCCATTCCGACCAGCCCGGCGGGAAGGCGCCCAGCCGGTAGCCGCCTGGGCCGATATCCCAGGGCTCGGCGATATGCTTGACCCGGGACAGCACCGGGTCCTGGTGGATCGCCGTGAAGAAACCGGCATCGGCCCTGAAACCGTTCTCGGTGCGGCCGAGCACCGGCGCGAGATCGTAGCGGAACCCGTCGATGCCGCAGCGGTCCACCCAGTAGCGCAGGCTGTCCATCACCATCCGCAGGACCGGCGCCCGATGAAGGGCGAGCGCATTGCCCGTGCCCGTCGGATTGTCGGGCCTCCGCCAGTCAACGCCGGAATGGCGGTAATAGCTCCGGTTGTCGATGCCGCGGAACGAGACCGTCGGTCCGTGCTCGTCACTCTCGGCCGTGTGGTTGTAGACGACATCGAGGATCACCTCGATGCCGGCCGCGTGCAGCCGCTCCACCGCGCGGGCCAGATCCTCGGTCGTGCCGTAGGGTGGATGGGTCGCGAAGAAGGCCGTGGTGTTGTAGCCCCAGGCATTGCGCAGTCCGCGCATCACCAGGGCGCGCTCGTCGAGGAAGGCGAAGACCGGCATCAATTCGAGCGCCGTCACCCCGAGGGCGGCGAGATGGGCCGTCACCGCCGGATGGCCGAGGGCGCGGAAGGTGCCGCGGTCTTCGGCCGGGATGTCCGGATGCCGCATCGTCAGTCCCCGGACGGACGCCTCGTAGATGACGAGATCGCGCCACGGCCGGCGAAGGGGCGGGCTCGGTGCCGCGGGTTCGGTTGCCACGATGGCCTTGAAGACGTAAGGGGCGCTGTCGCGGTCATCGCGCAGGAGGTCGCCGTCGCGGCTGCCCCGGACATGGCCGTGTACGGCGTCATGCCAGATGAATGCGCCGGCTAGCGCCCGGGCATACGGGTCGAGCAGCAGCTTCGCCGGGTTGAATCGGTGCCCCTCGATCGGCGCCCAGGGCCCGTCGACGCGATAGCCATAGACCGTTCCGGGCCCGGCGCCCGGCAGGAAGCCGTGCCAGACCCCGTCGGTACGGTCGACCATCGCATGCCGCGCGATCTCATCCCGCCCGTCCCGTGAGAACAGGCACAAGGTGACCGCCTCGGCATGGGCTGAGAACAGCGCGAAATTGACGCCGTCCCCCCGCGCCGTCGCGCCGAGCCGCGACGGGTCTCCGGGCAGCAGGGCGGGGTAGGGGGCGGCTCGAGATGCGGCGGGCAAGGTGACGATCCGGATCGGCGGCGATGCTCTGGCCTTGCTAGGCGAGCGCGCGTGCCGCGCCAATCAGCTTCGCATGCGTCCGCGCGATTCTGCCGCTATAGTCTGACAAGAGGGCGACCGGTGGCGGGCCAGTCCCAGACGCCGGCGTAGCGATGACCCCCGGGGGATGAGGAGATCATGGCACAACCCGAAACCCATGGCGCGTCGCGGGGAAGCCGGACGGCCGTACTCGTCGCGATCGTAATCGGCGTTCTGGCGCTCATTCTGGTCGCTTATGTCTATGCCCAGAATCGCGGGCTCGCCAATGCGCTGGCCGAGGCGGAAGAACGGGCCGCGGCGGCGACGTCCGAGCTGGAAGGGCTTCGGGCTTCGCTCGATGCCGTGACGGCGGAGCGCGATGCCGCGCTCGCCGAGGCGGAGGCGGCCGCGACCGCGCTCGCCGCGCTGGAGAGCGAGACGGGTGCCCTCGCCGAGGCGCAGGAGACGGCGGCGACGCTCGCCGCCGATCTCGAGCAGGTGCAGGCCGATCTCGAGGGGCTGGGCACCGCACGCGCCGAGGCCGAGGCCGAACTCGCCGCTGTCACCAGCGAGCTCGAGGCCGGCCGTGAGGCGCTCGCGACGCTCGAGGCGCGCCTGGCCGAGCTCGACGAGCAGCTCGCCACCAAACAGGCCGAGATCACCTCGCTCGAGGAGCGCGCATCGGCCGCCAGCCAGACGATCGCGACCTCCGAGCAGACGGTGGCCGATCTCGAGGCGCAGGCCGCCGCCGCCCGTGAAACCCTCGCCGCGCTCGAGGCCGAGCGCGAGGCGGCGACTCAGGCGCTCAATGCCGCCAACGCGCAGCGCGACGCGGCCCTCTCCGAGCTCGATGTGGCGATGCAGAAGCAGGCCGAGCTCGGCCAGGAGATCACCGCCGCCGAGACGCAGCTGCAGTCGCTGCAGGAGGCGATCGCCGGTGCCGAGGCCTCGCAATCCGGCGGGGCCCAGGGCGCTCGGCCGGCCAGCGAGCCGTCGCCGGTCACCGCGCCCGCCGATACGACCGCGACCGATGCGTCGCCGGCCGCAGCGGCGGCGGGAAACCAGGCCGCGGGCGAAGCCGCGCCTGCCGATGCCGCGAATGAGGAGGAACCGGCCGCTCCCTGAGGCGGCCGGGTCCCGCCGCGCGGATTTCCGCAGCGCGGCCGCCAGCGGCGCGGATGGAAACGAGAGCGGGGCGCCCAGAGGGGCGCCCCGTTTCTTTTCATCACCATCCGGGGGCGCGTCCGGCCCCTCGGTAGGGTCGGCGGTCGTGTCAGGGTGCCGGCGCTTCCTCGGCAGGCTCCTCTGCGGGCTCATCCGCCGGCGCGTCCGAGGCCCCGGCGGCCGAGAGCTCGGCCTCGCGCATCAGGCCGGTGATGAAATCGCCGAGCTGCCGCGTTGCGGCGCTGGCGCGGTCCCGGTTGTCCGGCGTCGCCTGATGGAAGAACACCGTGTAGAAATTGTCGTCGAGCGTGAACAGCGCCGAGGCGAAGATCGGCTGGCCGTTGAGGGTGCAGGACAGCTCGGCGATCTTGGTGGCGTAGTTCGCCATGATCAGCGCGTCCTCTTCCTCGACGGTCCAATCGGTCGGGCAGCCCGACTTCATGATGTCGAGATAGCGCTTGGCGAAGATGTCGATCTCGACCTCGTCACCGCGCGGCTCCTGATGCAGCCCGCCGATGACGTCGCCGCTGTCGTCGAGCTCCCAGGCATGGTTGAGCTGCAGCGGGTCGCGACGGATCGAGCCCGGATCGGCGACGCCGAAATCACTGAAGCCCGCCGCGTTCAGCAACCCGACGAGGTCCTGCAGTGTCATGCCGAAACCCTGGGCACCGATGATCTCGCCCTGGGGGCCCGGCTGGCTGCCCTGGCCGGCGCCGCCGGCGGCCGGCAGTTCGGCGATCAGCTCACGTGCCGCGACGATGCAGTCGTTCAGGGCCCGCAGCGCCGCCATCGTGCCGGTCAGCGGGAAGCGGTATTCGCCCCGCGGCGTCGTGATGGTCGCGGTATTGCCGCGTGCCAGCGCGGTGAACAGCGCCTCGTTCGGCCCGGTCGGGATGACATAGGCCTCGGGCGAGCCGGGGATGATCTCGAAGGTCTCGTCGAAGGCCTCGTCCACCCGGACCCGTGCCTCGCCGGTCTCACCCTCGGTGAGGCCCCAGCCCTGGCGGATGATGCCGATGTTGAAGTTCATCGCCGGGTTCAGCGAGAACACCAGCACGGTATCGTCATAGGGGCGCGATACGCCGCAGTGACTGAACTGCTGATTGTCAGGCCGGCCGAAGGCGCCGCCCTGCCAGCCGCTGACATCGATGGTGAATTCCGGCGGCGCCGGGCGGGCCTCCGGGCCGGGGGCCCCGTCCTGCGCGACAGCGGGCGCCGCGATCGACAGGCTCAACAGCGCCACTCCGGCGCGGATCCACGAAAGGCGCATCACACTCGTCCATGAAGGTCAACAGGCGGCCGGGGCATCGGCCCGGGACGTCAGCGGGCATTCACCGGTGCCGCCGGGCGGTCGGAACACTCCGCCATGAGCCGGCGCGAGTCAATCCGACGATCCGGGGGGTACCCTGGGTACGCAGCGCCCCGTCCGCCGGCCTCAGCCGAAGCCCGGCAGCCAGATCGACACGAGGAGATAGGCGGCGAAGAGCAGCAGCAGCATGCCCGCCACCCGGTCGATCCACAGCAGCGCGCGGCGGGACAGCGCGTGGCCGGTCAGCAGGACGATGCTGCTGAGTGTCAGAAACCAGGCGAGCGAGCCGGCGATCACCCCGCCGACCAGCACCGCGCCATTGCCGAAGGACAGGGCATCCGGCAGGCCGATCGCCGTGAAGGCGGTGATGAAGGAGACCACCGTCATCGGGTTGGTCAGCGTGAGAAGGAAGGAGGAGAGGGCGGCGCTCGAGGCGCCGGCGATCGACCGGCCGTTGTCGACCTCCTCCCGCGCGCGTCCGGCGGTGAGCAGAGTGTTGACGCCGAAGGCGGCAATGGCCACGGCGCCGATCAGATGCAGCGGCGTCTTCAGGCTGATGAGCCAATGGCCGAGCGCCACCATGCCGAAGGCTGCGATGATGCCGTAGACGCCGTCGCCGAGGGCCGCGCCGATTCCGGTCATCGCCCCATGGGCGCGCCCGTAGACGAGGGTACGGCGGATGCACAGGATGCCGATCGGTCCGACCGGTGCCGCGATGGCGACCCCCAGCGCGAAACCCTTCGCGAACAGGAACGGATCGATCATGACACCTCTTCGGTCGCTCGCCCGGCGCCGGGCGGCCATCGAATAAAGGATCGGCGCGGCGAAACCAATCAGATGCGGGCAGATTGGGGGATTTCGACCTGCCGGGCGGTGAGGCGAGGGCATGGCGGCGGGCGACCGGCCGCGCCCCTCGAACCGGCCGCCGGCCGGCAGGGTTCCACCGCCTCGTGGCGCGGGAAGTATGCCGCTGTCGCGGCGGGTGGTTGAGATCGGCCGTCCGGCATGCTTCGATCCGCCGCGCTCGGAGCGGAGGAGGCGGCAGCACGGCATGTTCCAGAAGATCCTGATCGCGAACCGGGGCGAGATCGCCTGCCGCATCATCCGCACCGCCCGGCGGATGGGGATCGCCACCGTCGCCGTTTATTCCGAGGCGGATGCCGACGCGCTGCATGTGGCGATGGCCGACGAGGCGGTGGCGATCGGACCGGCCGCGGCGGCACGCTCCTATCTCTCGATCGATGCGATCGTCGAGGCCTGCCGGCGGACCGGCGCTGAGGCCGTGCATCCGGGCTACGGCTTTCTGTCGGAAAACCCCGATCTGCGGCTGGCGCTCGAGGAGGCCGGGATCGCCTTTATCGGGCCTGACCCGCGCGCCATCGCGGCGATGGGCGACAAGATCCGCTCGAAGGTGCTGGCCGAGGCGGCGGGTGTCTCAACCGTGCCCGGCCATCTGGAGCCGATCGCCGATGAAGAGGAGGCGGTCGCCATCTGCCGGCGGATCGGCTATCCGGTGATGCTGAAGGCTTCGGCCGGCGGCGGCGGCAAGGGGATGCGCATCGTCGCCGATGACAGGGAGGCCCGCGAGGGGTTCCGCACCGCCCGCAATGAAGCGCGTGCCGCCTTCGGCGATGATCGCGTCTTCGCCGAACGCTATATCGCGGCGCCGCGCCACATCGAGATCCAGGTCCTTGCCGACCGGCACGGGACGGTGCTGCATCTCGGCGAGCGCGAATGCTCGATCCAGCGCCGCCACCAGAAGGTCATAGAGGAGGCCCCCTCGCCGGTGGTCGATGCGGCGATGCGTCGTGCGATGGGCGAGCAGGCGGTCGCGCTGGCCCGCGCCGTCGATTATGTCTCGGCCGGCACGGTCGAGTTCATCGTCGACCCCGACGGCGGCTTCTACTTCCTCGAGATGAACACCCGGCTGCAGGTCGAGCATCCGGTGTCCGAGGCGGTCACGGGGCTCGACATCGTCGAGTGGATGATCCGGATCGCAGCGGGCGAGCGGCTGCCTTTCACCCAGTCCGATATCGACTTCGACGGCTGGGCGATCGAGGCGCGGCTCTACGCCGAGGATCCGTATCGCGGATTCCTGCCGTCGATCGGCCGGCTGTCGGTCTATCGACCGCCACAGGAGGTGGCAGCGGAGGACCGGCTGGTGCGGGTGGATGGCGGCGTCACCGAAGGCAGCGAGATCACCGTCCATTACGACCCGATGATCGCGAAGCTGATCGTCTGGGGCCGCGACCGAGCTGCTGCGATCGACGGGATGCGCGAGGCGCTGGATCGCTTCGTCGTCCGCGGCGTCGGCCACAACATCCCCTTCCTCGCCGCGATCATGCGCCATCCGCGCTTTGTCGCCGGCGATCTCGCCACCACCTTCATCGCCGAGGCCTGGCCGCAGGGTTTCCGCGCCGGACCGCCGGAGGACGAGGCGGACAGGCGGGTCCTCGCCGCGGTCGCGGCCGCGCTGCTGCACAGGGCGGCGACGCGCGGCGATGACGCGCCCAGCGGCCCGCGGGTCCTCGTCCTCGCCGGCGAGGAGATGCCGGTCTCGATCGAGCCCGGTCCCGACGGAGCGACCGTCACCTTCGAGGGCGACGGGGACGACGCGCCGGCGTGTCACCTGGTCTCGGGCGATTGGTGGCCGGGCGAGCGGCTGTTCGATGGCGCGGTGGACGGCCGTCCGCTGGTGGTCCAGATCGATGCCCGGCCGATCGGCCTCGCCTTGGGCTGGGCGGGCTCGACCGTCGAGGCGATGCTGCTGACGCCACGCACCGCCGCGTTGCGGGCGCTGATGCCGACACGGACGGCGGGTGATGCGGCCGGGCGTCTCGCCTCACCGATGCCCGGCCTGCTCGTCTCGATCGCCGTGGCCGAGGGGCAGGCGGTGCATGCCGGGCAGGAACTGGCAGTTGTCGAGGCGATGAAGATGGAGAACGTTCTCCGGGCGGAGCGTGACGGTGTGGTGCAGCGGATCCTGGCGCGGCCGGGCGACAGCCTCGCCGTCGATCAGGCGATCCTCGAATTCGGCTGAGCGCCGCCATGCCCCGGCCGGCCGCCGATCCCGATCCGGGCGCCGAGGCGCGGCACCGCTTCTTCGCCGAGACGATGGAGGGCGCGGCGCGGCGGGGCGGTGGCGACGGGGCGGGCGTCGGCGAGCACGCCCAGGCGCTCCTGGTCGAGCTGGAGACGGTCTTCGCCGCCGGGGCCTTCGTCGCGACGGTGCTGCTGGCGGCGGCCGTGATCGAATCCCATCTCCGCGAACGGGCGGCGCACCGGGGTGTCGCCGACCCGCTGCTCAACGCCCGCGCCCTGTTCGCCGAAAGCGGGCTGGACGCGCGGTTCGACGAGCTGCGCCGGACGCGCAACCGCTGGCTGCATCAGGTCGACCCGCCGGCGCTGACCGTCGACATGCATTGGTTCGAGGCCGACTCGCTGGAGGCGGAGGCACGGGACGCCATCGGCCTCGTCGCCGAGGCGCTCTATCAGGGACATCCGCGATGAGCGACAGGCTTTGCGTGACACTGAGGATCGAAGGGCGGGTCCAGGGTGTCGGCTATCGGGACTGGCTGGTCGGGACGGTCGAACGCGTCGCCGGCGGGCAGGTCGATGGCTGGGTGAGGAACCGCGCCGACGGTACGGTGGAGGCGCTGCTCGCAGGGCCGGCCGGTCTGGTGAATGCGATCGTGGCGCGCTGCACCGATGGCCCGCCCGCCGCCCGGGTCGACGCCGTCCGCTCGACGCCGGCCGATCCGCCCGAGGAGCCCGGTTTCAGGCGGCGTCCGTCGCTCTGAGCTGCGGTGCGAGCGGCCCCATCTCGCCGCCGGGACCGAAAACCGCCGTCCAGCTTTCCTTCAGCGCCAGGTCGACGTCCTCCATCGTCACCGGCAGGCCGAGCGCGGTGAGCGAGGTGACGCCGTATTGCGAGAGGCCGCAGGGCACGATGCCGTCGAAATGGCTGAGATCGGGATCGACGTTCAGCGAGACGCCGTGGAACGTCACCCAGCGCCGGATGCGCACGCCGATTGCGGCGATCTTCTCCTCGCGCCCGCCATGGACGACCCAGATTCCGACCCGTCCCTCGCGCCGCTCGCCGCGGATCTGGAAGAGGGCCAGCGTGCGGATCAGCCAGTCCTCGAGCGCATGGACGTAGAGCCGGACATCGGCCGGGCGGCGCTTGAGGTCGAGCATGACATAGGCCACGCGCTGGCCGGGGCCGTGATAGGTGAACTGGCCGCCGCGGCCGGTCTGGAAGACGGGAAAGCGGCTCGGCGCCAGAAGGTCTTCGGGTCTCGCGGAGGTGCCGGCGGTGTAGAGCGGCGGATGCTCGAGCAGCCAGACCGTCTCGGGTGCGCCGGCGTCGCGGATCGCTGCGACGCGCTCATCCATCGCCGCCAGCGCCTCCGGATAGGGCACCGGTGCGTCTGACAGCCGCCATTCGACCGGGGTGTCGTCGATGATGATGCGCTCGCTTGATCCCATGGGATCGATCTGCTATCCCCCCGATCCGCGGAAGACAAGCGGCAAGGTCCGGGCCCGCCCGGCTCCCCCGCCCGTCCCCCGCGAGAGTGCGATGCGGTCGTGGCGGAATTGGTAGACGCGCAGCGTTGAGGTCGCTGTGGGCTAACCCCCGTGGAAGTTCGAGTCTTCTCGACCGCACCATTCACCGGCCCGCCTGTGGCGGCCGGTACCGGATCGAAGGCCCGCCCCCGTGGCGGGCCTTTCGCTTCAACGGCCGTGCCCTCGGTTTGTGATTCCGCCCGGCCTTCCCGTTCCGTACCGTGCTGGCCTATAAGGTGCGCCCCCGCGACCTGCCGAGTGCTCCGATGTCCAGCGACCTGCGCGACGCCGCGCTCGACTATCATCGTCTGCCGACGCCCGGGAAGATCAGCGTCACGCCCTCGAAGCCGCTGACCACGCAGCGGGATCTGGCGCTCGCCTATTCGCCCGGCGTCGCCGCCGCCTGCGAGGCGATCGCCCGTGATCCGGCCGAGGCGTCGACGCTGACCAGCCGCGGCAATCTCGTCGCCGTGATCTCCAACGGCACCGCGGTGCTGGGCCTGGGGAATATCGGCCCGCTCGCCGCCAAGCCGGTGAGGGAGGGCAAGGGCGTCGGTTTCAAGAAATTCGCGGGGATCGCCGTGGTCGACATCGAGGTGGCCGGGACCGGGCCGGACCAGATCGTCGCTGCCGTAGCCGCGCTCGAGCCGACCTTCGGCGGCATCAATCTCGAGGACATCAAGGCGCCGGAATGCTTCGAGGTCGAGGAGAAACTCCGCGCCCGGATGAAGATCCCGGTCTTCCACGACGACCAGCACGGAACGGCGATCATCGTCGCCGCGGCGATCACCAACGCGCTGCGCATCGTCGGCAAGGATCTCGCCGAGGTGAAACTGGTGGCGAGCGGCGCCGGTGCGGCGGCACTCGCTTGTCTCGACCTGCTTGTCACCATGGGCCTGCCGCGCGAGGCGATCTGGGTCACCGACATCGCCGGTGTCGTCTATGAGGGCCGGACCGAGCTGATGGATGCGCGCAAGGGCCGCTACGCCCGTCCGACCGAGGCGCGCACGCTGAGCGAGGTGATCGAAGGGGCCGACATCTTCCTCGGCCTGTCGGCAGGCGGCGTGCTGACGCCCGAGATGGTCGACCGGATGGCGCAGCGCCCGATCGTGCTGGCGCTCGCCAATCCCAACCCCGAGATCATGCCGGATGCCGTCAAGGCGGTGCGGCCGGACGCGATCGTGGCGACGGGGCGGTCGGATTTTCCCAACCAGGTCAACAACGTCCTGTGCTTCCCCTTCATTTTCCGCGGCGCGCTCGACGTCGGCGCGACGACGATCAACGAGGCGATGAAGATCGCGGCGGTCAAGGCGATCGCCGATCTCGCGCTCGAGGAGGGGTCGGACATCGTCGCGACCGCCTATGAGAACAACGAGACGAATTTCGGGCCCGACTACATCATCCCCAAGCCCTTCGATCCGCGGCTGATCGTGCGGATCGCGCCGGCGGTGGCCCGGGCGGCGATGGAATCGGGTGTCGCGACGCGGCCGATCGCCGATTTCTCCGCCTATGTCGAGCGGCTGCAGGATTTCGTCTTCCGCTCGAGCCTGATCATGCGGCCGGTGTTCCTGCGCGCGCGCGAGGAGCCCAAGCGCGTCGCCTATGCCGAGGGCGAGGACGAGCGCGTGCTGCGTGCCGCCCAGATCGTTCTCGACGACAAGCTCGCCCGCCCGGTGCTGATCGGCCGGCGCGAGGTCGTCGAACGGCGCATCGAGAAGCTCGGGCTGCGGCTGAGGATCGACCGCGATGTCGAGCTCGTCGATCCGCAATCCGACCCGCGCTACCCCGAATACTGGCGCCTCTACCACAATCTGCTCGCGCGGCGCGGTGTCTCGCCCGATGTGGCGCGGACGGTCGTGCGCACCAACACCACGGTGATCGCGGCCCTGATGGTGCAGAAGCAGGAGGCCGATGCGATGATCTGCGGCACCTATGGCGGGTACCGCGAGCATCTGCGTCACGTCCTCGGGGTGATCGGCCTCAAGCCCGGTGTGTGTTCGCCGGCGGCGATGAGCGCGGCGGTGCTGCCGCGCGGCACCTTCTTCTTCGCCGACACCTACATCAATCCCGACCCGACGCCGGAGCAGATCGCCGAGACGACGATCCTCGCCGCCGAGGAGCTGCGGCGCTTCGGCATCCCGCCCAAGGTGGCGCTGCTGTCGCACAGCAATTTCGGGACGATGGATGGGCCGTCGCCGGTGAAGATGCGGCGGGCCCTCGACATCGTCCGCGAGCGCCAGCCCGACCTCGAGGTCGACGGCGAGATGCATTCCGACTCGGCGCTGAGCGAGACGATCCGGCGTCGGCTCTATCCCGACAGCCGCCTCACCGGTGCGGCGAACCTGCTCGTCATGCCGTCGCTCGACGCCGCCAACATCGCCTTCAACCTCCTGAAAGTGCTGGGCGAGGCGGTGACGATCGGACCGCTGCTGCTCGGCGGCGCGCGGCCCGCCCATATCGTCACCCCATCGGTGAGCGTCCGCGGCCTCGTGAATGTCAGCGCGATCGCCTCGGTCGAGGCACAGACGGCTGGTGCCGTCTGCCCGATCGACCGTGCCGCACGCCGCGCCGCCCACGCAGTTCTTGAAGCGATGGAGAGCTGAGCTTGGCCGAGGCACCGCCGGTCGCCGACGGTCGCGAGTCGGAGTTCGGCCTGCCGGCCGGCTTCGTGCGCGACATCGAGGAGGCGATCGACGAGGCCCGGTTCGAAGCCGTCGCCGCCACGCTCGAGCCGCTCCACCCATCCGATCTCGCAGCAGTACTCGAGGCCCTGCGCCCCGAGGACCGACGCACCGTCATCGGGCTGATCCGCGGCCATCTGCGCGACGATGGCGAGGTGCTCGTCTGGCTCAATGACGATGTCCGCGGCGAGGTGCTCGAGATCCTCGGGTCGGTCGACACCGCCGCGGCGGTCGCCGAGCTCGATTCGGATGATGCCCTCGTCGTCATCGGCAGCCTCGACGAAGCCCAGCGCGAGCAGGTGCTCGCCAATCTGCCGCAGGCCGTCCGGCTGGTGCTGGAGGAGGGGCTCGACTTCCCCGAATCCTCCGCCGGCCGGCTCATGCAGCGCGAGCTGGTTGCGGTCCCCGACTACTGGACGGTCGGCAAGACGATCGACTGGCTGCGCGAGGCGGCGGAGGATCTGCCCGACGATTTCTACGTACTGTTCATCGTCGATGCGAAGCGGCGGCCGCAGGGGCAGATCCGTCTGTCCGATCTCGTGCGCTCGCGCCGTCCGGTCCGCCTCGCCGATCTCGTCGCCGATACCGAGGTTCGCACCATCCCCGCCGATCTGGACCAGGAGGAGGTCGCCCTCCTGTTCCGGCGTTTCGGGCTCGTCTCGGCGCCGGTCGTCGATGGCGATGGCAAGCTCATCGGCGTGGTCACCGTCGACGACATCGTCGACGTTATCGACGAGGAGGCGGAGGAAGACATCTTCCGGCTCGGCGGGATCGCCGAGGGCAGCGACCTCTATCGCGATGTCGCGGCCACCACCCGTTCGCGATTCACCTGGCTCGGTCTCAATCTGATGACCGCGTTGCTCACCTCCTCGGTCATCGGCCTGTTCGAGACGACGATCCAGCAGGTTGTCGCGCTGGCCGTGCTCATGCCGATCGTCGCCTCGATGGGCGGCAATGCCGGCACCCAGACGCTGACCGTCGCGGTCCGTGGCCTCGCCATGCGCGAGCTGACCGACGACAACGCCCGGCGCGTCATGTGGAAAGAGGTGCTGGTGGGCTCGATCAACGGCATCGTCTTTGCGCTGATCATCGGCGGGGTCGCCTGGGCGTGGTTCGGCAAACGTGACCTCGGCCTCGTCATCGGCGCCGCCATGGTCCTGAACCTGATGGTCGCGGCCCTGGCTGGCACGCTGATTCCGCTGGGGTTGCAGCGGCTGCGCGTCGACCCCGCCGTGGCGAGCCCGGTCTTTCTGACCGCGATCACCGATGTGGTCGGTTTCTTCACCTTCCTCGGCCTCGCCTGGCTGATCCTCGTGTGAAGGCTTCAAAACGGTTCGCAGAACCGTCGTTTCTTGCCCGGCGAGCGCCGCATATTTTTGCGGTGGCGCTGCCACCGCTTGTCGGAAGGACGATTTCCCGCCAATGTAACGTTACGAGGGCCCTCGCTGCCGCCGCGCGGCCGCCCAAGCCCCGAGAAAAAGTCTGTAGGCGGCGCGACACGCCTAGCGTAACGTTTCGATGGTTCGGTCGATGGCCCGGCGCCACCCTCGGCGCGAGAAGACGGGCCGGCCGGCGGGAGGATGACGTGAACACCAAGGAAGCCTTGGCCCAGCTCGGGATCACCCTCGACGCGCTCACCCTGGAGCAGCGCCAGGCGCTTGACGAGCAGGGCTATTTCATCGTGCCCGACGTCTTCAGCCCCGACGAGGTCGAGGAGATGAAGGCCGAGCTCGATCGCCTGCAGTCGATCGAGGGCGAGTATGGCGGCCACGAGGTCCATATAGAGCCCGGTGCGCCGCGGCTGTCGAACCTGTTCAACAAGTCACCGGTGTTCGACCGCTGCCTGCGTTGCACGCCGACGCTCGCGGCCGCGCATTACCTGATGGGCGAGATCCGCGTCTTCTCGCTCAACGCCCGCAACCCGCAGAAGGGCCAGGGGCAGCAGCCGCTGCACAGCGACGTGCCGCGCGTGCACCCGACGGATTGGCGGCTCGTCAACTCGATGGTCATGCTCGACGACATGACGCTCGATAACGGGCCGACGCGCATCGTGCCGGGCTCGCACAAATGGGTCCCTCTCAACGTGCCCGACGTCAATATGGCCGAGGTGACGCGGATCGAGGCGACCGAAGAGGACCGGAAGTACATGCCGGAGAACCCGCTCGCCACCTACCCGACCGAGGTCCGGCTGACCGGTAAGGCGGGCTCGGTGGCGGTGCTGAACGGTCATGCCTGGCATGGCGGTACCCGCAACGAGAGCGGCAAGCCGCGGCGCGTCCTGCATCTGGCCATCGGCCGGCGCGACATTCCCCAGCAGCTCGACGAGCGTGCGCATCTGACGCCGGAACTGCTGAACCGGAGCGGCCCGGCGCAGCGCTTCCTGCTCGACATCGAAGGTGCCGAGCCGAAGGTGTTCGGCTATCCGCCGATGCCGAAGGAGGCGCGGGTCTGGACCGCGCATGAAACGGTCATCGGCGGCGGCCGGTAACGGGATCCGCAGGGGCGGTGCGGCCGCGCCGCCCCGATCGCGGAACAGCAGGAACAGCCAGAGATTCGGGAGGGAGGGCCCATGAGGAACGTGTTCAGGACCGCGCTGCTGGGCGCGGCGGGTCTGTCGGTGGTGGCCGCAGCGATGGCCGCGGTGCCGGCCGCGGCCCAGGAGGATCTGTCGGGCGAGGGGCTCACCATCGGCGTGGCGATGCGCACCGAGACGCAGCCGCGCTGGCGCTTCGACGTCGCCTCAATGCAGGAGCGCGCGGACGAGCTCGGCGCGACGCTCATCGTGCAATGGGCGAATGACGACCCGATCCGCCAATCCTCGCAGGTCGAGAACCTGCTGAGCCAGGGCATCGACGCGCTGATCATCGTGCCGGTCGACGACCGTGCGGCGGCCGCGCTGGCAGACAACGCCATGGCCTCGGACGTGCCGGTGATCGCCTATGACATCGGCATCCAGGACACCGACGTGTCCTATTTCCTCACCCGCGACAATCGCGAGGTCGGCCGGCTGCAGGTCCAGGGCGCGCTCGATTTTGCGCCGCCGAATGCCGACGATCCGCCGCGTTACGCGCTGATCAAGGGTGACCCGGACAATAACGTCGCCCGTGACATCGCAGCCGTCTACGACGAGATGCTGACCCCGCTGGCCGAGGCCGGCGAGATCATCATCGTCGCCGACCAGTGGCACGACAACTGGTCGGGCGAGACGGCGCTGCAGACCGCCGAGAACGCGCTGGCGGCGCAGAACGACGACATCGACGCCTTCATCACCTCCAATGACGGCATGGCGATCGGCGTGGTCCAGGCGATCCAGGGCCGCGACCTCGGTGGCCAGATCTATGTGTCTGGTCTCGACGCCGACCTGCCGAACGACCGGCTGATCGTCGAGGGGCTGATCGCCCGGTCGGTCTGGACGAAGATCGACGAGATGGGTCGCCGCGCGGTCGAAGTGGCCGTGGCGCTGGCGCAGGACATCGAGCCCGCGGCTGACGGCACGACCAACAACGGCTATGCCGACATCCCCTCGGCGTTCATCGAGGTGGTCGCGGTGACCCGGGACAACATGTGTGACTGGATCGCCAATGTCGCGCCGGCCGGCTGGGTGACGGTCGAGGACGTCTACGTCACGGTCGAGGCGCCGGAGGGCTGCGGCGAGTAACGCCGCCGCCCGGCACATCCGTCCAGCATCGCGGCGCCGCCGTCGCACGCCGGGCCGGGCTTCGCCCCGGTCCGGTGGCGGGCGTCGGCGCCGCCTGCCGTCAGTCCAGTTCGGGTCCCATCGGTGCCAGAGAACGCTTTCCTCAGCCTGGAGCGCATCTCCAAATCCTTCGGCGCCTTCCGCGCCCTGGACGGTGTGAGCTTCGCCGTCGGCCGCGGTGAGATCCACGCCGTGATGGGCGAGAACGGCGCCGGCAAATCGACGCTGATGAAGGTGCTCGCGGCCGTCTATCCGTATGGCAGCTACGAGGGCGCCTTCCGCATCGACGGTACCGAATGCCGTTTCGGGCGCGTGCTCGACGCCGAGGCCGCCGGTGTCGTGATGATCCCGCAGGAGCTCGCCGTCGTCGGCGAGCTGTCCGTCGCCGAGAACATGTTCCTCAACGCCTGGCCGGCGCATCGGGGAGTGATCGACTGGGACGCCCTTTACGATCGCACGCGCCGGAACATCGAACGGCTCGGCCTCAAGGTGCCGTTCGATGCGCCGATGAAGACGCTGAGCGCCGCGCAGCAGCAGATGGTGCTGATCGCCAAGGCGCTGTCGAAGGATGTCCGGATCCTGGTGCTCGACGAACCCACCTCGTCGCTCTCCACCGCGGAGACCGACCGGCTGTTCGACCGGCTGCGGCTGCTCAAGGCGCAGGGGATCACCTCGCTCTACATCAGCCACAAGATCGAGGAGGTGATGGAGATCACCGACCGGGTGACGGTGTTGCGCGACGGCTGCCATGTCGAGACGCGGCCGACCGCGTCGCTGAAGCCGGCCGAACTCGTCACGATGATGGTCGGCCGGTCGATCTCCCAGATGTATCCGCGGACCGAGCGTCAGCCCGGCGAGACCGTGCTGCGTGCGCGCGGCCTCAACGTGTCGGACCCGGAACGGCCGGAGCGCCGGGTACTGTCGGACATCGATCTCGACATCCGCGCCGGTGAGATCGTCGGCCTTTACGGCCTCGTCGGCTCAGGGCGCACCGAGCTGCTGACGGCGCTGTTCGGCGCCTGGCCCGGGCGGGTCGATTTCGCCGAGCTGACGGTGCGCGGCCGGCCCGTGGTGCCCACCTCGCCGAAGGCGATGATGAAGGCCGGCCTCGGTTTCCTGACCGAGGACCGGAAGAAGACCGGCATCGTGCCGGAGAAGGACATCCAGGTGAACCTGACGCTCGCCAGCCTGTCGAAGGTGAGCACCGGCCCGCTGCTCGACCGCGCACTCGAGCGGCTGCGGACGCAGGGCTTCGTCGGTGATCTCGCGATCAAGACGCCCTCGGTCGAGGCGGATATCGGCGCGCTGAGCGGCGGCAACCAGCAGAAGGTGCTGCTCGGCCGCTGGCTCTCGGCGGAATCGACGGTGCTGCTGCTCGATGATCCGACGCGCGGCGTCGATGTCGGCGCGAAGGTCGAGATCTTCCACCTCCTCAATCGCTTCGCGGGCGAGGGGGCGGGGATCCTGTTCGTCTCCTCCGAACTGCCGGAGGTGCTCGGCGTGGCGGACCGGGTGCTGGTGATGCATGAGGGGCGTCTGGTCGCCGATCTGCCGCGGGCGGAGGCGACACAGGAGTCGGTGATGCGGCATGCCGCGGGACAGCACGCGGTGGAGCGGTCGGCTGCCGGAGAGGGGGGAGTGTTCCGATGAATCAGCCCGCAGGAAGGCGCGGCAGCGTCACCGGCCTGCTCGCCGGCTTCGACTGGCGCGCCTACGGCATGATCATCGCGCTGGTGGTGATCGCGATCGTCTTCAACATCCTGACCGACGGCATCTTCCTGTCGGCACGCAACGTTGCCCAGCTCATGCGCCAGATGGCGATCCTCACGGTGGTCGCCGCCGGCGTGTCGATCCTGATCATCCAGCGCGAGATCGACCTGTCGATCGGCAGCGCCGTCTATCTCGCGGGTCTCGCCGCGGCGACCGCCCAGACGCAATGGGGGCTGTCGACGGTACCGGCGCTGGCAATCGCGCTTGCGGTCGGCCTTGCGATGGGCGCCTGGCAGGGTTTCTGGGTCAGCCGCTTCAACATGCCGTCCTTCGTGGTGACCCTTTCGGGGTTGCTCGCCTTCCGTGGCCTCGGCTTCGTCTGGTCGAATGCCGCGACCTATGCGCCGATGAACCGCAGCTACGGCGCCATCAGCGAGAGCTTCATCTCGCCGGAATGGTCGGTCGTGGTGGTGCTGGTCCTGTTCCTCGGCTTCGCCGCCGTGACCTTCGCCCATTGGCGGCGGCAGCGGCGGCGCTTCGGGGCGGAGGCGGCGCCGATGCGCCGACTCCTCCGGCCGCTCATCTGGGCCGCCGTCGGCGGTGGCATCGTGCTCTATGCGGCACTCGGCTTCCGCGGCATTCCGATGGCGATCATCGTGGCGATGGCGGTGGCCGGCGGCCTCGCCTTCCTCACCATGGGCACGGTCTTCGGCCGGCAGATGTATGCGATCGGCGGCAACCGCGAGGCGGCGCATCTCTCGGGCATCAACATCCGCCGCACGCTCTTCGTCAGCTTCGTGATCATGGGCGGGATCTATGCGGTCGCGGGCGTGCTGACGACGGCCCGCCTCAACGCGATCGCGCCTTCGGTCGGCGAGTTCCTCGAGCTCGAGGCGATCGCCGCGGCGGTGATCGGCGGCGTCAGCCTCGGCGGCGGCATCGGCACGATCTTCGGCGCCATCATCGGCGCGCTGCTGCTGGTGGCGGTCGACAACGGCATGAGCCTGATGAACATCTCGTCCTTCATCCAGCTCGTGGTGAAGGGTCTGCTGCTCGGCTTCGCCGTGCTGTTCGACGTGATGACCCGTCCGGGCCGGGCGCGCCTGCTGCCCTGAGCACCCCGGACCCCGGCGGGGCCGCCCCGCCGGGCGTCAGCGACCGGCCGGGGTCAGCCGTCCGATGCGGATGGCCAGCGGCCAGCGCACCCGGCGGACGCCCCGCCACAGCGCCGCCGCCGCCTCGTGGGCGGGTGCGATCGGGTCGGCGCCGGCATGGGCACGACGATAGGGCCCGACCGCCGACCAGGTGCCGAAATAGCCGAACAGCCGGTCGACATCCCAATCGGCCTCCATCGCGAGGTCCGGCGGGGGCGCCAGCGCCTCGAAGGGGAAGGGCAGGTCGCGATAGCCCTCGATGACGAGGCGCCGTTCCGCCGGCCAGAAGGGGCCGAGGGTGACGTTGTGGAGCTGGTCGAGGATCGGGTCGATCTCCGGCCCGACCCGGACGAGGCCGTAGCCGACCACCGCGAGGATCGCCCCGGGGACGGCGACCCGCCGGGCTTCGGCATAGAACGCCTCGAGGTCGAACCAGTGGATCGCCTGTGCCACCAGGACGAGATCGACGCTCGCATCCGGCAAGCCGGAGGCTTCGGCCGGCGCGATTCCGTAACGGATGCGCGGATGGGGTGTGGCCGCCTCGATCTGCTGGCGGCTCGGATCCGTCGCCACCACCCGATCGAAGACTTCGGCGAGGCCGGCCGATGCCTGGCCGCTGCCGCAGCCGCAATCCCAGGCGACACCGCGGCGTGGCGCGAGTGCGGCGAGCGCCTCGAACAGGGCCGGCGGATAGTCGGGCCGATGATCGCGATAGGCGGCGGCGACGCCGGAAAAATGGTCTTTGAAGCCGCCCGTCATCCTCCGCCGACCTCCGCGCGTGCCGTGCGCGCCCGATCCCGCCACACCGCCGCAGCCTAGCTGAGACCGCATGCCGGCGACAGCCATGCGGTGGCCGGTCGTGATCACCGCTCCCTTTCCTTCCGGCCCGACGATCGGTAAGGAGGGGCCATCCCCCCGCGCCCGGCGCGGGGCGGAAGTCTGCGCCGGCCGCGGTTGCGCCCGCACGGCGACGATGCCACGATCGCCTTACGATCGGGCGCGGGGGAGGAGAGCGCCCGATAGCATCGGGAGGCTCAAAGCATGACGTTTCTGATCGACCGGCGCCGGTTCGCCGGGCTGATGGGGGCTGCGGCCGGTACAGCGCTTCTCGGGCGCCCGGCGCTCGCGCAGGAGAAGCTGGCGGTCGCCGGTGTCTGGACCGTTCCCGTCGAGCAGCAATGGGTCAGCCGCCTGCACCTCGCACTGCGTGCGGCGGTCGAGCGGGGCGAGATCGACTATGTCTGGTCCGAGAACACGGCCAACACCGATTACGAGCGCGTGATGCGCGAATATGCCGAGGCCGGCCGGGCACTGATCATCGGCGAGTCCTTCGGCGTGGAGCGCGGGGCACGATCGGTGGCGCTCGACTACCCCGAGACCGCCTTCCTGATGGGATCGAGCCTGCCGCCGCAGGAGCCTAATTTCGCGGTCTTCGACAATTACATCCACGAAGCGTCCTATCTGACCGGCCTCGTCGCCGGCCGGATGACGAAATCCAACCTGATCGGCATGGTCGGCGGCTATGCGATCCCCGAGGTCAACCGGTTGATGAATGCCTTCATGGCGGGGGCGCTCGAGGCCAATCCCGACGTCCGCTTCGGCGTCACCTTCATCGGCTCCTGGTATGATCCGCCGAAGGCGAAGGAAGCGGCCTTCGCCTTCATCGATGCCGGTGCCGACGTGCTCTATGCCGAGCGTTACGGCGTCTCCGACGCGGCGGCGGAGCGCGGCGTCTATGCGATCGGCAATGTCATCGACACCCAGGCCGAGTATCCCGGCACCATCATCGCCAGCGCCCTCTGGCATGGCGAGCCGATGATCGACGCGGCGATCGCCGCGGTTCGCGACGGCAGCTTCGCTGCCGAGGATTACGGCCGCTACGCCTTCCTCGGTGTCGGCGGCAGCTCGGTGGCGCCGCTTGATCCGGATCTCGTCGGGCAGGAGGTGATCGACCTCGTCGCCGAGCACGAGGCGGCGATCCTTGACGGTTCGATCGTCATCGAGATCGACGACACGGAACCGGCATCGACGATGTGACACGAGGGGCCCCGGCATGACCGGGGCTCGTCCCTTCCAGCATGAGCGAGCCTGCCGTATGAGTCCGCGATGACGGCCGTGGAGACGGCGCCGCCGGTCCTGCGCCTCGCGGGCATCACCAAGCGCTTCGGCCCCGTTCTCGCCAATGCGGGGATCGATCTCGACCTTCGCCGCGGTGAGATCCTGGCGCTTCTGGGTGAGAACGGCGCCGGCAAGACGACGCTGATGTCGATCCTGTTCGGCCACTACGTCGCCGATGCCGGCACCGTCGAGGTGGCGGGACCGGACGGGCGGCTGGTCCCGTTGCCGCCTGGTCAGCCACGTGCGGCCCTCGACGCCGGCATCGGCATGGTTCACCAGCATTTCGCGCTCGCCGACAATCTGTCGGTGATCGACAA
Organism: uncultured Mycobacteriaceae bacterium; assembly: GCA_964406375.1. Taxonomy (GTDB): domain Bacteria; phylum Pseudomonadota; class Alphaproteobacteria; order DSM-16000; family Inquilinaceae; genus CAYORM01. The sequence goes on from CAYORM010000017.1 coordinate 33,665, forward strand.
TGTGGTGCTGGGGACCGAGCCGCTGTGGCGGCCGATGCGCGACCGCCGCACCGCCCGGGACCGGCTCGCGGCGCTGGCCGAGCGCTCCGGGTTGGCGGTGTCGCCGGAGGTCCGGACCGGTGCCCTCTCGGTGGGTGAGCGCCAGCGCGTCGAGATCCTCAAGGCGCTCTACCGCGACGCACGCATCCTGATCCTCGATGAGCCGACCGCTGTCCTCACGCCACAGGAGGCCGAGGGGCTGTTCGCGACGTTGCGCCGTCTGGTGGCGCAGGGGCTCTCCGTCATCTTCATCAGCCATAAGCTGGCGGAGGTGGTAGCGATCGCCGACCGGGTCGTCGTCCTGCGCGGCGGCCGGGTGGTCGCCAACCGTCCGACCGCCGGGGCCGATCGGGCGATGCTGGCGGAGCTGATGGTCGGCCGCGCGGTGGTCCCGGCCGAGCGCGCGCCGCGCGGCGCCGCTATGCCGCGTGATCCGGCGCCGCCGGCGCTGGTGCTCGCCGGCGTCACCGCCGGGCGTGGCGCCCAGCGCCTCCAGGGGGTCGATCTGGAACTCGCACCGGGCGAGATCCTCGGCATTGCCGGTGTCTCCGGCAATGGCCAGGCCACGCTCGCCGCGCTCGTCTCCGGACTCGTCGTTCCCGAGGCGGGGACGGTCACCCTGTTCGGTCGACCGGCGCCCTGCGGCTCGCCGCGGGCGATCGCCGCCGCCGGTGTCGGCCGCATCCCCGAGGATCGCCACCGCGACGGGGTGGTCGGTGAGATGCGGGTCTGGGAGAATCTGGTACTGGAACGGCTCGACGACCCCTCGGTGCGGCGTGCGGGCTTTCTGCGGCGCGCCGCGATCCGGGCGGAGGCGGCCGAGACGATCGCTGCCTGGGACGTTCGCGGTCCCGGACCCGATGCGCGCACCCGGCTTCTCTCCGGCGGCAACATCCAGAAGCTGATCCTGGCGCGCACCCTCGGGCGCGGCCCGGGCCTCATCCTCGCCAGCCAGCCGACGCGCGGGCTCGACATCGGCGCGGTGACCGAGATCCATCGCCGGCTGCTCGCCGCACGTGCCGAGGGCGCGGCGGTGCTGCTCGTCTCGGAGGATCTCGACGAACTGTTCGCGCTGTCCGACCGGATCGCTGTGATGCATCGCGGCCGGCTCTTCCAGCCGCGCCCGACCGGGGCGCTGACGATCCGCGCGCTCGGCCTGATGATGGCCGGACAGGAGGTCTGAGGCGATGCGCTTCGAGCGTCGCGAACGCATCCCGGCCGTCCTCGCGGTCGCGGCCCCGGTTGCGGCGGCGATCGCCGCGCTGCTGATCTGTGCCATTCCGATCGCCGCGGCCGGGGCGCCGGTGCTCGATGCCTGGGCGGTGATGGTCGAGGGCGCGTTCGGCTCGCGCTTCGCCCTGACAGAGACGCTGGCACGGGCGGCCCCGCTGATCCTGACGGGGCTCGCCGCCGCCGTCGCCTTCCGGGCGCGGCTGTGGAACATCGGCGCCGAAGGGCAGCTCTATGTCGGTGCGCTCGCGGCGGTCGCCCTGGGGACCGGCGCGCTCGACCTGCCGCCGGCCCTCCTGGTGCCGCTCGTCGGGCTGGCCGCAGCGGTGGCGGGCGGGCTGTGGATGCTGGGGCCGACCGTCCTCAAGACGCGCTTCGGCGTCGACGAGGTGGTGACGACGCTGCTCCTCAACTTCGTGGTCCTGCTCTTCGTCTCGATGATGCTCGAAGGGCCGATGCAGGACCCGTTCGGGATGGGCTGGCCGCAATCCGAGCCCATTGCCGAGGCGGCGGCGCTGCCAAAGATCGTGCCGCGGACCCGGCTGCATCTCGGCCTCGCCCTCGCCCTCGTGGCGGCGGTCGCCGTCTGGGTTCTGGTCAACCGCACGGTATGGGGCTTCCGGATGCGGGCAACGGGTGCCAATCCCGACGCCGCGCGCTTCGCCGGGTTGCGTCCGGGGCGCGTCATGCTGGGTGTGGGGATGCTGTCCGGAGCGCTCGCGGGCCTCGCCGGTTTCGGCGAGGTGGCAGGGCTGAAGGGCTATCTCACCCAGGATCTCTCGCCGGGTTACGGCTATAGCGGCATCGTCGTCGCGATGCTTGCCCAGCTCAACGCGCTGGCCGTGGTGCCGGCTGCGATCTTCGTTGCCGCGGTCTTCGTCGGTGCCGACAGCATGGGCCGCGCGATGGGCATCTCGAGCTACATCGCCAATCTCGTGGTCGCGACCGCGCTGCTGACCGTCCTCGTCTCCAGCCTGTTCGTCCAATACCGGATCCGTGCGCGATGAGCGACGTCCTCGACATCCTGCTGACGGTCGGCTTCTGGGCCGCGGCGCTGCGGGTGGCGACGCCGCTGATCTTCGGCACGCTGGGCGAGCTCGTCTGTGAACGGGCGGGCGTGCTCAATCTCGGCATCGAGGGGATCATGACGGCCGGGGCGATGGCCGGCTGGATGGCCGTCTACCAGGGGGCCGATCTGTGGACGGGCGTGCTGTTCGCGGCCTGCGTCGGTGCCGTCTTCGGCCTCCTGCACGCTTGGCTCACCGTGCCGCTCGGCCTGTCGCAGCACGTCACCGGTATCGGCATCACATTGCTCGCCAGCTCGGCCTCCTACTTCACCTACCGGATGGTGCTGCCGGACGTGACGAGCCCGCCGCGGATCGAGCCCTTCCCGCCGCTCGCCTGGTCCTGGCTCGACGCGGTGCCGGTGGTGGGGCCGATCCTCGCCCAGCAGACGGTGCTGACCTTCCTCGCCATGCTGCTCGTTGGCGTCGTCGCCTGGGTGCTCTGGATGACGCCGCTCGGCCTCGCGGTGCGGACGGTGGGCGAGAACCCGGCCGCCGCCGAGGCGCAGGGTATTCCGGTGGTGGGCGTCCGGATCGGCGCCGTCGTCGCCGGCTCGGCGCTGATGGCGGTCGGTGGTGCCTTCCTGACGATGTCGACCTTCAACGCCTTCTTCTTCGAGATGGTGGCCGGCCGAGGCTGGGTCTGCATCGCGCTGGTCGTCTTCGCCGCCTGGAAGCCGGGCAAGGCGCTGCTCGGCGCGCTGCTCTTCGGCGCCTTCGATGCCTTCCAGGTGCGGCTGCAGCAGGTCGTGGGGTCCGCCGTGCCTTACCAGATCTTCCTGATGCTGCCCTATCTGCTCAGCATCCTGGCGCTCGTCCTCGTCTCCCGCCGGGCCGCCGCGCCACAGGCGCTGATGCAGCCCTATCGCAAGGGTGAGCGGTGAGGGGCGCCCATCATCCGACACGCTGACGGAGGAGTGCCGATGCCGCCCGTGCTGGTCGAACCCGAACGCCTGGTCATGGTCTGTACCAGCGACATCGCCGGCCAGTTCCGCGGCAAGGGCTTCCCGGCACGCGATCTCGAGAAGCGCCGGCGGCACGGGATCGGCTGGACGCCGACCAATGTCATGATCAACTGCTTCAACCGCATTCCCGCGACGCCCTGGGGGCCGCGCGGCGATCTGGTGATCCTGCCCGATCCGGCGGGGGAGGTGGCGCTCGACTGGGGCGATGGCAGCGGCATCGAGCATTTCTTCATCGGCGACGTGAAGACCCTCGACGGCGCGCCCTGGTCGTGCTGTCCGCGTTCCTTTCTGCGCGCGGCGCTGGAGGCGCTGGAGCAGCGGGCGGGGCTGCGGCTCTACGCGGCCTTCGAGCACGAGTTCCATGCCGCCGGTGCCAGCCAGCGCTGCGGCGACAGCTATGGGCTGTCGAGCCTGCGCGGCGTCGCCCGTTTCGTCGAGGAGCTGATCGGCGGGCTGCGCGCGGCCGGACTCGAGCCCGAGACCGTGCTGCCGGAATACGGGCCGCGGCAATACGAGGTGACGGTCGAGCCCGCCTTCGGGCTCGAGGCGGCCGATCGGGCGGTGAAGCTGCGGGAGATCACCCGCGCCCTCGGCCGCCGTCACGGCCTCGACATCAGCTTCGCCCCCGTCGTCACGCCCGGCATCGTCGGCAATGGGGTGCATGTCCATTTCAGCCTGACCGATCGGCAAGGGCATCCGATCACCTGGGATCCCGCCGGGCCGGGCGGGCTGTCGCCGCGGGCGGCCGCCTTCGCGGCTGGCATTTTGCGTCACATCCGGGCGCTCTGTGCGGTCACCGCACCGTCGATCCTGTCCTATGAGCGGCTGAAGCCGCGCTCCTGGTCGGCCTATTACGGCAATCTCGGCGATAAGGATCGCGAGGCGGCGCTGCGGATCTGTCCGGTGCCGCAGCTTCCGGGCACCGACCCGGCGCCGCTCTTCAACCTCGAGTTCCGCGCCGCCGATGCCGCGGCCAGCCCCTATCTGCTGCTCGGCATGCTGGTCCATGCCGGTCTCGCCGGCATCGAGGCTGACCTGCCTGCCCCGCCGATCGTCGGGGAAGCGCTCGAGACGATGGGGGAGGAGGAGCGGGCGCGGCTCGGCATCCAGGATCTGCCGCGCAGCCTCGGCGAGGCGCTCGACGCGCTCCAGGACGATGCGGCGGCGGCCGGCTGGATGGGGCCGGAGCTGCATCGCGCCTATCTCATGCACAAGCGCGGCGAGATCGAAATGGCGAGCGGCTGGGACATGGAGACGCTGGTCCGCCGCTACGCCGAGGCCTATTGAGCCGGCCCGCCTCGACGACCGCTCCCCACCCCGACCGCCATCAGCCAGCTTGCCGCCATGTCGCCCCATGCGCCCGTTCCCGACCCGTCCTGCCCGACCGACGCGCCGCTCCTGCTGCCAGAGGAGCCGCCGCCGGTCGGCATCCGCAACGCCGGGGGGCGCAGCCCCTTCCTCCTGCTCTGTGATCACGCCGGCAACCGCGTCCCGGCGCGGTTGGCCACACTCGGCCTGACGCGGGCCGAACTCGACCGGCATATCGGCATCGACATCGGCGCGTTGCCGGTCTCCGAGGCGCTGTCCGACCGCCTCGACGCACCGCTCGTCTTCCAGCCCTATTCGCGGCTGGTGATCGACTGCAACCGCCAGCCCCACGCCGCGGACAGCATCCCGACCATCTCAGACGGGACGGTGGTGCCGGGTAACCAGGGGCTCGACGAGACGGCGCGGGCGGTGCGGCGACGCGACATCCTCGCGCCCTATCACCGCGCCATCGACGCCGCGATCGAGGCGCGGCGCGCAGCGGGGCGGCCGACGGTGATCGGTGCGATCCACAGCTTCACGCCGTCGCTGCGCGCCCGGCCGGCGGCGCGGCCCTGGCACATCGCCGTCATCTACGGTGCGAATCCGCGCTTCAGCGAGCGGGTCGCGGCGATGCTGCGGTTGCTGCCGGACACGGTTGTCGGGGTGAACGAGCCCTATGTCGTCAGCATGGAGAATGACTATTCGATCCCGCTGCATGCCGAGGCACGCGGCCTCGACTATGTCGAGATCGAGATCCGCCAGGATCTGATCGCCGACGCTGCCGGTGCGGCCCTGTGGGCCGGGCGGCTGGCCGAGGCCATGTTGCGGGCGCTCGACGGCTTCGCACCGGCGGCGGCCGGTGCCGGCGTCGCGCATGGCTGACACCGCGGCGCGCCCGGGGATGTCAGCAGGCGGGGTCAGGTGGCGGGGCCGGCGGCCGGGCGCGGGGCCGCAGCGCGGCGCAGCCGGTCATTGATCGCGGCGCCGATCCCGGTCTCGGGAATCGGGGCCACGGCGATGCCCGCGATGCCCGGCCGGTCGAGCGCGCGGAGCATGGCGAAGAGATTGGCCGCGGCTTCGAGGAGATCGCCCTTCGGGCTGAGATTGAGGGTCGCCGCGGCGCCGGGGCGCTCGCCGCGCAGCTCGGGACCGAAGGCGAGATAGGCCTCGCCGGGACGCGGCGCGGCGGCCTCAATGCGGACAGGCGCGCCGGGCGCGTAGTGGCTCTCGAGCTGTCCGGGCGCGGTGGGCCGGTCGCCTCCGCCGGCGGCGACGATCGGACGGGCGAGGTCGACCTGTCCGAGAAGGCCGGTCAGCGTCTCGATCGTCACGCCGCCCGGGCGCAGGAGCACCGGCCGCGGCCCGGTCAGATCGAGGATGGTGGATTCGAGGCCGACCTCGGTCCGTCCACCGGCGACCACCATCGGGATGCGGCCGGCCAGCCCCTCCAACACGTGCTGCGGTGTGGTCGGGCTGACGCGTCCCGACCGGTTGGCGCTCGGCGCCGCGATCGGGCGTCCGGCGGCCTGCAGCAGCCGCCGCGCCGTCGGATGGGCCGGAACGCGCAGCGCCAGCGTGTCGAGCCCTGCGGTCGTCAGCAGCGAGACCGGCGCGTCGGGCCGACGCGGCAGCACGAGCGTCAACGGGCCCGGCCACAGCGTCTCGGCAAGGCGCTCGGCCCGCGCATCGAGGCGGGCGAGTTCGGCCGCCGCCTCGGCATCGGTGACATGGACGATCAGCGGATTGAAGCGCGGCCTGCCTTTGGCGGCGAAGATGGCCGCGACCGCATGGTCGGAAGTCGCGTCCGCGCCGAGGCCGTAGACCGTCTCGGTGGGGAATGCCACGAGGCCGCCCGCGCGCAGCACCTCTGCGGCGGCCTTCAGCCCCTGCGGGCCGTCATCGACGACCCGCGTCGTGATTGTGTCTCCGGCATCGCTCATGCCGGGCTTCTACCGCATCGCGGGCCGGCGCGCATGATCGGCGGCGCGAGGGCCGGGGCGCGACCCGCGCATGGCGTGTCGCCCGGCACCGCCGGAGAATGGCCGCTTGAGCCGCGCCGCGCGGCCGGGCAGTCTCGGTGTGCCGCATCGCTTGCCGCCACCTCCGCGCGATATGAAGCCCGACATGCCTGCCGACGCATCACCCGACCACACCGACCCCGGCCCGCCCGATCAGGGCACACCGGACGACGCCCTGATCGCCTTCGCCGAGACGCTCGCCGATGCCGCGCGCCCTGCGGCGCGGCGCTGGTTCCGTACCGGCCTCGTGGTCGAGGACAAGCCTGACGAATCGCCGGTGACTCTGGCCGACCGTTCGATCGAGCGGCAGCTCCGCATGCTCATCGGTGATCGGCATCCCGAACACGGCATCCTCGGCGAGGAGCACGGCTCGGAGGGCACCGATCGCGACCTCGTCTGGGTCATCGACCCGATCGACGGTACCAAGGCCTTCATCACGGGCATGCCGCTGTTCGGCACGCTGATCGCGCTTGCCCACGGCGGCAGGCCGGTGATCGGCATCATCGAGATGCCGGCGCTCGGCGAGCGTTTCGTCGGCGCCGTCGGTCGCCCGACGCTGCATGACGGCAAGCCGTGCCGCGTGCGCGACTGCCGCGATCTCTCCCGCGCCACCCTCTATGCGACCTCGCCCGAGATGTTCGGCACCGCCGAGGGGCCCGATGCCGCGGCGTTCCGGCGTGTCGCCGCGGCGGTCAAGCTGCGGCGCTGGGGTGGGGATTGCTACGCCTATGGCCTTCTCGCACTCGGCTGCGTCGACCTCGTCGTCGAGGTGGGGCTGCAGCCCTACGACTTCATGGCCCTCATCCCGGTGATCGAGGGTGCCGGCGGAATCGTCACGGACTGGTCGGGTCGGCCGATCGACATCCGCTCCGACGGGCGGGTCGTCGCCGCCGCGACGCCCGAGCTGCACGCCGCGGCGCTGGATCTTTTGGCCGGGCGGGGATGACGCCGGCGGCCCCCGCCATCATCGCGGCGATCCTGCTCGGCTATCTCGCCGGCTCGATCCCGTTCGGGCTGGTGCTGACGCGGGCGGCCGGGCTGGGGGACATTAGGCGGATCGGGTCCGGCAATATCGGTGCCACCAATGTGCTGCGGACGGGCAATCGGCCGCTCGCCCTTGCCACGCTGATCCTCGACGCCGCCAAGGGCGGGGCCGCGGCGCTGATCGGCGCCCTTTTCGATCCGCTGCTCGGGGTACTGGCCGGCGGCGCCGCCTTCCTCGGCCATGTCTTCCCGGTCTGGCTCGGCTTCCGCGGTGGCAAGGGGGTGGCGACCGCCGCCGGCACGCTGCTCGCGGTCACCCCCTGGCTGGGCCTTGTCGCCGTGGCGCTGTGGGGGGTGACGGCCGCGGCCTTCCGCATCTCCTCCCTCGCGGCGCTCGTCGCGACCATCGGCACTGCGCTGCTGGCGATCATCCTCTGGGCAATGGGCGTGACGGCGGGCGCCGGCCCGACGCCATGGGGCGTGTTCCTCGTCCTTCTCATCGCCGCGGTGGTCCTGCTGCGCCACCGTGCGAATATCGGTCGGCTGCTGCGCGGCGAGGAGCCGCGCTTCGGCGCCGGCGGCCGGTGAGCGCCGCCCGGTGACAGCGGATCCCGACACGCTCGACAGGCTTCGCCTGGCCCGCAGCGAGGGTGTCGGGCCGGTCGTCTATCGCCGCCTCATCGCCCGTTTCGGCACACCGGGCGCGGCGCTCGCCGCGCTGCCGGCGCTCGCCCGCCGCGGCGGGCGGGCCGAGCCGCCGCGCATCCCCGGTCGGGCCGAGGCCGAGCGCGAACTGCGCGCGCTGCGACGGCTGGGGGCGCGGCTCATCGCACTCGGCGATCCCGATTATCCGCCTGCCCTGGCCGCGATCGAGGATGCGCCGCCCGTCTTCACCCTGCGCGGTCGGGCGGAGTTGCTCACCCGGCCGGCGGTCGGCATCGTCGGGGCGCGCAACGCCTCGCTGAACGGCCGGCGCTTTGCCGAGCGGCTGGCGCGCGAGCTCGGCGAGGCGGGCCTCGTCGTCGTGTCCGGCCTAGCGCGCGGCATCGATGCGGCGGCGCATGCCGGTGCCTTGGCGACCGGCACGATCGCCGCCCTGGCCGGCGGGCTCGATCATGTCTATCCGCCGGAGAATGCGGCGCTGCATGCGCGGATCGGGACGGAAGGGGCGCTGATCGCCGAGGCGCCACCCGGCACCGTACCGACGTCCCGGATGTTCCCACGCCGCAACCGGATCGTCTCCGGCCTCGCCCTCGGCGTCATCGTCGTGGAAGCGGCCTCCCGCTCCGGTTCGCTGATCACCGCGCGCCGCGCCGCCGAGCAGGGGCGACTCGTCTTCGCGGTGCCGGGCTCGCCGGTCGATCCGCGGTCGGAGGGCAGCAACCAGCTGATCCGTGACGGCGCGACCCTGGTCTTCGAGGCTGCGCATGTCGTCGAGGCCCTCGCTCCGCTCGTCCCGGCGTCTCACGGGCTCCAGCCGCCGCCCCCGATGCTGCCCGACGAGGACCGCCTGCCACCCGAGATGCCGGGTGCGGAGGCCCATGCCGCGGTACTCGCCCACCTGTCGGTCGATCCCACGGCGGTTGACGAACTGATGCGCGACGTCCAATTGTCGCCGCCGTCGCTGCAGGCGGTGCTCTTGGAGCTCGAACTCGCCGGCCGCATCGACCGCCTGCCGGGGAACCGCGTCGCCCTCTCGGCCCCCGGCGAATCCGCCTGAGTGAAGCGAGGCCGATTTGCCCCCGTCCACCGTCGTCGTCGTCGAATCGCCCGCCAAGGCCCGCACGATCGAGAAGTATCTTGGCGACGGCTATCGTGTCGTCGCGAGCTACGGCCATGTGCGCGACCTGCCGCCGAAGGATGGGTCGGTCCGTCCCGAGGACGATTTCGAGATGGATTGGGAGACGGTCGACCGTGGCCGCAAGCAGATCGAGGAGATCGCCAGGGCCGCGAAGGACGCCGACCGGGTGCTGCTCGCCACCGACCCCGATCGCGAGGGTGAGGCGATCTCCTGGCATGTCGAAGAGGTGCTGCGGGGACGGCGCGGCCTCGCGGACAAGGAGTTCCAGCGGGTCACCTTCAACGAGATCACCAAAGCCGCGGTGACGGAGGCGATCGCCAGACCGCGTGCCGTCGACAGGGAGCTGGTCGACGCCTATCGCGCCCGGCGCGCCCTCGACTATCTGGTGGGGTTCACCCTGTCGCCGGTGCTCTGGCGCAAGCTGCCCGGTGCCCGGTCGGCGGGGCGCGTACAGTCGGTGGCGCTGCGGCTGATCTGCGAGCGCGAGACTGAGATCGAGAGCTTCCGGCCGCGCGAGTACTGGACGCTGGAAGCCGTCTTCCGCACCGCGCGGAGTGAGACGTTCTCCGCCCGCCTGACCCATCTCGACGGCGAGAAGCTCGACCGCTTCGCTCTCGGCGATGCCGGTGCAGCCGATCGGGCGGTGGCGATCGCCCGGGACCTCGCCTATGCGATCGCCAAGGTCGAGACCCGGCAGGTCCGGCGCAATCCCGCGCCGCCCTTCACCACCTCGCCGCTGCAGCCGGAGGCCTCGCGCAAGCTGGGCTTCGGGGCGACCCAGACGATGCGCGTGGCGCAGCGGCTCTACGAGGGTGTCGACATCGGCGGCGAGACCGTCGGGCTGATCACCTATATGCGGACCGACGGGCTGCAGCTGGCCGGCGAGGCGATCGGTCAGATCCGCGAGCAGATCGGTCGGCTCTACGGCGCCGATCGGGTGCCCGCATCGCCGCGCGTCTACAGCTCGACCGCGAAGAACGCCCAGGAGGCGCATGAGGCGATCCGTCCGACGGATGTGCGGCGGACGCCCGATCGCATGGCCAAGGTGCTGCCCCCGGACGAGGCGCGGCTCTACGAGCTCATCTGGAAGCGCACCATGGCCTGCCAGATGGCGTCGGCGGTGCTCGACCAGGTGACGATTGACGTTGCCGATCCGGCGCGGCGCGCGGTCTTCCGGGCTAGCGGCTCGATCGTCCGCTTCGCCGGTTTCCTCGATGTCTATGCCGAGGATCGCGACGATCCCTCCGGCGAGGAGGACGATGCCGAGCGGCGCCTGCCGCCGGTCAGCGAGGGCGAGCCGGTCGAGGCCGGCAAGCTGACGCCGGAGCAGCATTTCACCCAGCCGCCGCCGCGCTATACCGAGGCGAGCCTCGTGAAGCGGCTCGAGGAGCTCGGCATCGGCCGCCCGTCGACCTACGCCTCGATCCTGCAGGTGCTGCAGGACCGCGATTATGTCCGGCTGGAGAAAAAGCGCTTCGTTCCGGAGGATCGGGGCCGGATCGTCACCGCCTTCCTCGAAGGGTTCTTCCGCCGCTACGTCGAGTACGACTTCACCGCCCGGCTCGAGGCGCAGCTCGATGACATCTCCGGCGGGCGGATCGACTGGAAGCAGGTGCTCGCGGATTTCTGGCGCGATTTCGGCATGCGCAGTCCCGGCTCGTCCGGACCGCTCGTCTCGGTCACCGAGGCGGTGACGCTGCTCGACCAGGCAACCGGGGCGCGCAGCGCGATCCTCGCCGCGATCGACGACAGCCTGGGTAGCCATTTCTTCCCGCCCCGCGCCGACGGCACCGACCCGCGGCTCTGTCCCGCCTGCGGCACCGGGCGGCTGGGGCTGAAGGTCGGCCGCACCGGTGCCTTCATCGGCTGCTCGAACTATCCCGAATGCCGCTATACCCGCCCGCTGGCGGTGCCGGGCGCAGAGGATGCCGCGGCCGGGGATGCCGCGCTGCCGCGGCTGCTCGGCGAGGATCCGGCGACCGGCCTGCCGGTGTCGGTCCGCAAGGGGCCCTACGGGATCTATGTCCAGCTCGGCCCGCGCGATGAGGCGGACAAGGAGAAGCCGAAGCGGGTGGGGCTGGAGAAGGGGCGCGATCCTGCCGCGATCACGCTGGAGGAGGCGCTGTCGCTGCTGTCGCTGCCGCGCACCGTCGGACCGCATCCCGAGAGCGGCGCGCCGATCCTCGCCGGTATCGGCCGCTTCGGGCCCTATCTCAAGCATGGCGATCGCTACACGACGCTGCCGGCCGGCGAGGACGTGCTGACCATCGGGATCAACCGGGCGGTCGACATCCTCGCCAATGCGGCGGCCCGCGGCGGCCGCCGTGCCGCACCGGCACCGCTGCGCGAGCTCGGCACGCACCCCGCCGATGGGGCGCCGGTGCTGCTCTTCTCCGGACGCTACGGTCCCTATGTCCGGCATGGTGACGTGATGGCCTCGCTGCCCAAGGGCAAGGCGGCGGAGGAGGCAACGCTGGAAGAGGCGGTCGCGCTGCTCGAGGCGAAGGCCGCGGCGGGTCCGCGCAAGACGCCGGGCCGCCGGGCGGCCGCAACCAAGAGCACCGGCACCAAGGCGCGGAGCTCCAAGTCCGCGACGAAGGCCGCGGCTGCCAAGACTGCGGCTGCCAAGAAGCCGGCCGGCAAGCCTGCCGCGAAGAGGGCGGCAAAGGCGGCGGGTAGCGAGACTGCCGGTGAGGCAGGCGGCGAAACGAAGGCACGGCGCGGATCGGGGGCCGCGGCGCGCCGGCGCGGTACGGCGTGACGCCGCCGGGCCCCGTCCCGTTTCCGACGCCCGACGCGATCGAGGCCTTCATCCGCGACTGTGCGGAGCCGCCATCACTGCGCGAGATCGCGCGCGCCTTCCATCTGCGCGGTGCCGGCCGTGCCCGGCTGAAGCAGGTGCTGCGCGAGATGGCCGAGGCGGGCCGGCTCTCGGCGTCTGAGGCGGGTGGGGAGGCCGGCCGTGCGGATGGCGACCGGCCGGACAATGGCGGGTCGGGCCGTGGTCGGCCGGCACGGCGCGCTGAAGGCGAGGGGCCGCTCGTCTCGGTGCTCCTCGTCGAAGAGGTCGATGCCGAGGGTATCGCCACCGGCCGGCCGCTGCACTGGCCGCGCCCGCCGCTGACGCAGATCCGCATCCTCCCCGGTCGCGGTCCGGCGCTCGCCGCCGGCGATCGGGTGCTGGCGCGGCTCGACTGGGGCGCGGCGGCCGGACCGCAGGCACGGGTGATGCGCCGGCTCGATCCTCTCGTCGAACAGCGCGTCGTCGGGCTGCTGCGTGGCCGCGCGCAGGGGCGGCCGCGGGTCGAGCCGCTCGATGGCCGCGACCGTGAGGACTGGCCGGTCGAGGGAACGATGCCGGCCGACGCCGCCGATGGTGATCTCGTCGTCGCCACCGTCACCGAGGACCGGGTGCGGCGGCGCCGGCGCGCCGTCGTCACCGAACGCATCGGCGATCCCGACGCGCCCGGCGCCTTCGGGCTGATCGCGATCCACGCCGCCGGGATCCCCGTCGACTTCCCGCCGGATGCGGTCGCCCAGGCCGAGGCGGCGCGACCCGTGCCGCTCGGCACCCGGACCGATCTGCGCGGCCTGCCACTGGTTACGATCGACGGGGCGGATGCCCGCGATTTCGACGATGCGGTCTATGCCGAGCCGGATCCCGAGACGGGCGGCTGGCGGATCATCGTCGCCATCGCCGATGTCGCGCATTACGTCACGCCGGGCTCGCCGCTCGACCGGGCGGCCCGCGAGCGCGGCAACTCCGTTTATCTGCCCGACCGGGTGGTGCCAATGCTGCCCGAGGCCTTGTCGAACGGGCTGTGTTCGCTCAGACCGGGCGAGGACCGCGCCTGCCTCGCGGCCGAGCTGGTGATCGACGACCAGGGGCGGTTGCGTCGCCACCGCTTCCTGCGCGGGTTGATGCGGTCAGCCGCGCGGCTCACCTACGAGCAGCTCCAGGCGGCCCGCAATGGCGCGCCCGACGCGGTGACGGCGCCGCTGATGGAACGGGTGATCGCGCCGCTCTACGGGGCCTTTGCCGCCCTCGCCACCGCGCGGGCCGAGCGCGGCACGCTCGAACTCGACCTGCCCGAGCGCGTCGTGCGGCTCGACGAGGCCGGCCGGGTGCGCGAGATCGGCGTCAGGCCGCGGCTCGACAGCCACCGGCTGATCGAGACGTTCATGATCGTGGCCAATGTCGCGGCCGCCGAGACGCTGGAGACGGCGCGCGTGCCGACGCTGTTCCGCGTGCACGACCAGCCCGATGCCGGTCGGATCGACGCGCTACGTGAGGCCCTCGCGCCCTTCGGCTACCGCATCGCCCGTGGCAGCGCGGCCCGCCCGGCGATCTTTGCCGGCGTGCTCGATCGTGCGCGCGGTCGGCCGGAGGAGGCTCTGGTCGCCGAGATGATCCTGCGTACCCAGGCGCAGGCGGTATACGCGCCGCAAAATTTCGGCCATTTCGGACTGGCGCTGCCGCGCTATGTCCATTTTACCTCGCCGATCCGTCGGTATGCGGACCTCGTCGTCCATCGTGGGCTGATCCGCCATCTCCGCCTCGGCCCGGACGGGCTCAGCGATGCCGAGGCGGCGAGCCTCGACCAGATCGGCGCCCATGTCTCGATGACCGAGCGTCGTGCGGCGCTCGCCGAGCGTGAGGCGGTGGACCGCTATGCGGCCGCCTGGCTCGGGGACCGGATCGGCACGGCCTTCACCGCGCGCATCGCGGGTGTCGTCCGCTTCGGCCTTTTCGTCGCGGTCGCCGACGGCGCCGCGAGCGGCCTCGTCCCGGTCGAGGCGCTGCCTGACGACTATTACGACCACGATCCCGCGACCGCGAGCCTGACAGGCCGTCGCTGGGGGCGGGTCTTCCGCCTCGGCGCCACGGTGCGCGTCCGGCTCGTCGCGGTCGACGTCCTGGCGGGTCAGGCGACCTTCGCCCTTCTGGATGCGGAGGAGGGGGCGGATCTGGAGGGCGCGCGACCGCGGCGTGCACGCGGGCGGGGCGGTCCGGTGCGGCCACGGTCCGGCGGGCGCGGTGCCCCCAAGGGGCGCGGCACCGGCCGCCGATCCCGCCGCGGCGGGTGAGCCGTTTTCGGCCGAAAGCCGGCCCGGCGTCTTCGCCCGATGCCGAGACGACCCTTGCAATCCTTATGCCGCAGGCTCAAACAAGGAGTGTGGCAGGGAGACGGTTCTTGACGGGTCGGGCTTGGGTCGGTGGAGCGTTGGCTGCCTTCGTCCTGCTGTCGGGCTGCGCGCAACCCGACATCGGCGCCGCCGTCGTCGCCGAGACCGAGCCACCCTTCATCCCCCTCCTTGTGCCCCCGGCCGGCCACAAGCCCGAACCGCCGCCGTCGGGTTACACGGTCGTCAATCCCGATGTGCTGAAGGTCGGCTTCAGACAGATCGATGACCTCTATCTAACGCGCGTCGATTTCGCCGACCTCACCGTCGACGGGCTGGCTAATCTGCGGACCATCGACGACAGGCTGTCGGTCAATCCGACGGGCGGCGCGGTCGAGGTCAAGCTGGCCGGCGTCATCCTCACCCGCCTCACCGCACCCTCGCCGGGTGATGCCGGCGGCTGGGCCGAACTCGCCTCCTCGGTGCTCGAAACCGTCGCAGAGCGCTCGGTCCCGGCCGCGACCGCCGGCGCCGAGGCGCTGTACAAGGCGGTGTTCGACGGCATGACCCGCAATCTCGATCCCTATTCGCGCTACACCCCGCCCGATCAGGCCTATCGCGAGCGGGTGTCGCGCGAGGGCTATTCCGGCATCGGCATCGCGCTGAGCGAGGATGCCGAGGGCCGGCTGATCGTCGGCGAGGTGTTCGCCGGCGGGCCGGCCGAGCTCGCCGGTGTCCAGGTCGGTGAACGCATCATCGCCGTCGATGGCACGCCGACCGAGGGCCGGCCGCTCGAGGCGATCGCCGAGGATCTGCGCGGCCCCTCCGACACGCTGGTCTCGATGACGCTGCTCGCGGCCGACGGCACGCAGCGCACTGTGGTGCTGCGGCGCGAGCGGGTGGTGCCGACGGCGGTGACGGCCAGCGTCCGCGACGGTGTGGTGATCGTGAAGATCTCGCGCTTCAACGCGACCACCTCCTCCAACGTCGCCTCTTCGGTGCTGTCGGCGCTGCGGTCGCTCGGCCCCGCGGCGCGCGGCATCATCCTCGACATGCGGGGCAACCCGGGCGGCTACCTGCAGCAGTCGGTCGACGTCGCCGATCTGTTCATCGGCGAGGGCGAGATCGCCTCGACCCGCGGCCGCAACCCGGCCAGCATGCAGTTCTACTATTCCGACCCGTTCGACATCGCGAGCCATCTGCCGATCGTCGTGCTGGTCGACCAGCACTCGGCCTCGGGCGCCGAGGTCACGGCGGCGGCGCTGATGGACTCCGGCCGGGCCGTCGTCGTCGGCTCCTCCTCCTTCGGCAAGGGCAGCGTCCAGAAGATCACCATGCTGCCCAATGGTGGCGACCTCTACCTGACCTGGAGCCGGCTCTACACGCCGGGCGGCTACACGCTGCACCGCCAGGGGGTGACGCCGACCGTGTGCACGAGCGCGAGCGGCGAGAATCCCGATGTCGAGGCGCTGATCACCGCCTTCCGTGCGGGCACGCTGGCGCACCCGCCGAACCTGATGGAGGACCGGCTGCTCGCGCCCGACGACGAGGCGGCACTGCGGCGGCTGCGCGACGCCTGCCCCTGGTCGACCCACGCGCCGGAATTTGATGTCGAGGTGGCGCTGCGGCTGATCGCCGATCCCGGCCTCTACCAGATGGCCATCGCCGCCCAGCTCGTCCCGATCACGGCTTCCGCCGTCGATCTGACCCCCGCTCCGACCGTCAACTGAGAGCTGGTCCGGCCCCGGTGCGCCGCCGTCTTGACAGCGGGTCGCCCGGCTGTATGGTGCGCGCTCCGGGCGGCCGACCCGAGCGTCCGCCCGCGGGCCGGTCGGCGCGGCCCGCCAGAGATGCCCCTTTCTGGGACGCCCCTTACGGGATTGCAGGAACCGCGCGATGGCCAAACCCGCCACCATCAAGATCCGGCTGAACAGCACGGCCGATACGGGCTTCTTCTACGTGACGAAGAAGAATCCGAAGACCAACACCGAGAAGCTCTCGCTGCGCAAGTACGATCCGATCGCGCGCAAGCACGTCGAGTTCAAGGAAGGCAAGATCAAGTAACGGCGCCGCGCAACCGCGCGTGACCCGAAGCCGCCCCTTTGGGGCGGCTTTGCCGTTTCAGGGAGCCTTGCCGTTCCGGCGTCCGTCCGGCGCGCCTCAGCGCCCGGCCGTGCCCGTCGCAGGGATGCTGCCGCCGGAGATCATCAGCGGCATGTCGAGCCCGGCGGCGACGACGCGATCGCGGCCGCGCCGCTTGGCCTCGTAGAGGGCTGCATCGGCCCGGCGCAAAAGGTCGCCGGGCATGTCCTCCGGATCCTCGGTCGAGGCGACTCCGAGGCTGATCGTCACCGGCACCGTGCCGCTGCCGTCCGACAGCGACACCGGGGCTTCGGCCACCGCCCGCCGCAGCCGTTCGGCCACCGCTGCTGCGGTCTCGAGCGGCGAGTCGGGCAGCACCACCACGAACTCCTCCCCGCCATAGCGGGCAACCGTGTCGGTGGCACGCAGGCGGCCGGACAAGCGCCGCGCGACCGCCTTGAGGACGTCGTCGCCGGCGGCGTGCCCGAGCTGGTCGTTGACCGCCTTGAAATGATCGATGTCGATGAGGACGATCGAGACGGGCTGGCGCGGCGTCGTGCCCAACCGGCCGATCAGCCGTGCCAGATGGGCCGTCAGGTAGCGCCGGTTGAACAGCCCGGTCAGGCTGTCGGTGAGGGCCAGCGACAGGCTGCGCTCGAAATTCTCGCGCAGCCGGGCCAGAAAGCGCCGCCGCCGGATCTGGATCCGCACCCGCGCCAGAAGCTCGTTCCGGTCGATCGGCTTCACGACATAATCATTGGCGCCGAGCTCCAGACCCTTGGCGATCCGCTGCATGTCGGCTTCGTCGGAGAGCAGGATGATCGGTGTGTAGCGGGTCGCTTCGGCGGAGCGCAGCTGCGAGACGAGGCGAAGCCCGTCCTCGCTCGCCAGCATCGACGAGATGCAGACAAGATCGAACTCGCCCTTGCGGGTCTCGCCCAGCGCGTCGGCCACGCTGGCGACGGCGACGATTCGGTGCTCGTCGCGCTGGAGCGTACTGCCGATGCGTTCGCGTTCGAGCGCGCTGTCGTCGACGACCAGGATGGTCGCCCGGTTGACCGGCTGGTCGAACTCTGACACCTCGGAGTCGCTGACCCCGAGCTCCTCCGAGGTCTGCTCGCGCGACAGCAGCTCGTCCATGATCATTTTCAGCCGCATGATCGCCCGGACGCGGGCGAAGAGCGCGATGTCGTTGACCGGTTTGGTCAGGAAGTCGTCGGCCCCGCATTCGAGGCCGCGCACCCGGTCGGACGAATCCGACAGCGCCGTCACCATCACCACCGGGATGTGCCGGGTCGTCGGGGAGGCCTTCAGGCGGCGGCAGACCTCGAACCCGTCCATGCCCGGCATCATGACGTCGAGTAGGATCACGTCGGGCTTGACCTGCTCGACCTTGGCGAGCGCATCGGGTCCGCTCGAAGCCGTGACGACTTCGTAGTATTCCCTGGTGAGTTTCGCTTCGAGCAGCTTGACGTTCGGGGCGACGTCGTCGACCACAAGGATGCGCGCGGTCATGCCGCCGTCACCCCAGATAGCGTTGCAGCGTGGTCATGAATTTGGCGACGGAGATCGGCTTGGAAATGTAGTCGTCGCAGCCACCCTCGCGGATTCGCTCCTCATCGCCCTTCATGGCGAAGGCGGTGACCGCGATCACGGGGATGGATCGCAGCTCGTCATCGGCCTTCAGCCATTTGGTAACCTCCAGACCGGAGACTTCGGGGAGCTGGATGTCCATGAGAATCAGGTCGGGCCGCTCCTCGCGCGCGATGGTCAACGCCTCGAGACCGCTCTTGGTCTTCAATGTCTCATAGCCGTGCGCTTCGAGGAGGTCACTGAACAGTTTCATGTTCAGGTCGTTGTCCTCGACGATCAGGACCCTCTTGGCCATTCCTTGATCCCGCTTGCGCCCCGACTGACCGCCCCCGCATGTCGGTTCGACCTTACCCGGCGCCGGAACCCCGCACAACTGATCCCGTCTGCGGCTTGCGGGCGCGGAAGGACGCGCGGATGACCGGCGAGGCCGCAATCGGAGCATTGTGCCGCGATTGCGGCGTCCGGCCACCCGCGGGATCAGCGCGCTGCCCCGCCTGCGGATCGCCGCGGCTGCTGCGCCACCCGGAGCTGTACCGGCTGACCATAGCGCATCTCGATTGCGATGCGTTCTATGCGAGCGTCGAGAAGCGCGACAGGCCGGACCTCGCCCATCGTCCGGTGATCGTCGGCGGCGGGCGTCGCGGCGTGGTGGCGGCGGCCTGCTACATCGCGCGACTGTCGGGCGTGCGCTCGGCCATGCCGATGTTCCAGGCGCTCGAACTCTGCCCGGACGCGGTGGTGCTGCGGCCGGAGATGGCGCGCTATGCCGAGGTATCGCGGCAGATCCGCGCGCTCATGCTCGAGCTGACGCCGCGGGTGCAGCCGCTCTCGCTCGACGAGGCCTATCTCGACCTGGCGGGGACGGAGGCGCTCGGGGGCGGCAGCGCCGCCGAGAAGCTGGCGGCGCTCGCCCGGCGTATCGATCGCGAGATCGGTATCGGCGTGTCAATCGGACTCGCCCCCAACAAGATGCTGGCGAAGATCGCCTCCGATCTCGACAAGCCGCGAGGCTTTGCGGTGATCGGTGCCGCTGAGGCCGAGGCATTCCTCGCCCCGCGACCGGTCACCATCCTGCCGGGCGTCGGCCGCGTCACCGCGGCACGGCTCGCGGCCGACGGGATCCATACCGTCGGCGATCTGGCGCGCGTCAGCGAATCGGCTCTCATCCGGCGGCACGGCCGGTTCGGCCACCGGCTGCATGCCTTCTCCCGCGGGCTCGACACACGGCCGGTCGATCCGGAGGAGGAGACCGTCAGCGTCTCGGCCGAGACCACCTTCGCCGACGACATCGCCGCACCCGCGGCGCTCAAGCGGGCGCTGATGCCGCTCTGCGAACGTGTCGCCGCTCGGCTCAAGCGCAAGGATCTCGCTGGGCGTACCGTCGTCCTGAAGCTGAAGACGCGCCAGTTCCGCCTGCTCACCCGCAGCCGCCAGCTTCGTGACCCGACGCAGCTCGCGGCGACGATCCACGCTGCGGCGGCCGAGCTGGTCGAGCGGGCGGCCACGGGCGAGCGCTTCCGCCTCATCGGCGTCGCCTGCACCGATCTCGTGCCCGGGCGCCTCGCCGATCCGCCCGACCTTCTCGATCCGACACCGGTGCGTCGGCGGGCGGTCGACGAGGCCGTCGAGGCGGTGCGTGCGCGCTATGGCGGCGGGGCGATCAGCCGCGGGTTGCCCGGCCGGCCGCCCCGGTGATGGCCGCGTCAGCGGCAATCGGGCACAGGCAGCGCCTCGATCTCCACTAGCCGTGCGCGGATCCCGAAATCGGAATAGGCGAGCACGACGTCGTCGCTGACGCCGTTCTCGTAAAAGCGCATCGTCACCTCGACGCTCGGCAGTTCGGCCGCGACCGCCGGCGGGTAATAGGCGGTGACGATCCGGTGCGACGGGCCCTCGAGCAGCGGATCGTCGAGCGACGGCGGCGCGTCGACCGGCCGGCCGATGATCGCGGCGACATATTCCGGGCCGGTCTCCTCGGTGCCGGCATAGAGCGTACCGGTGAACATCGATGCGCCGTCCCGGATCGCGGCGATCAGCTCGGCCGCGAAATAGGTCGGGAACAGCGTGCCGGGCGGCAGCGCGATCGTCTCGGCCGATGGCCGCCGGAGCCGGGCCGTCCCGCCCTTGTCCGAATCAAGCGAGGCCTCGCCGCGAAGCTCCGACTGGATGAGCTCGCCGGAGGAGGAATCGAGCGCGAAGGTCAATTCGCGCCCGTCCCGCGACTCCCAGGTGGAGTAGGAGGTCCGCCAGCGCACATCCGGACCCGAGGCGTAGAGGATCTGCGTGTCGTAGGTCTGCTCGACGATCCAGCCATCGCAGACGTCCTGCAGGCTGAAGGTCATGGTGCCGGCGACATCCACCACCACCGGCTGCGACCGCCCGCCGGCGAGATCGAGGTCATAGACGGCGCGATGCGGCCGGATGGCGTCGATCGGCGGGGCCGCGAGGGCCACGGGCGCGGCCGCCACGGCCACCGCCAGCAGCCCGGCCGAGGGCAGGAGACGGCAAGGAACGCGGCGCTGCGGGGAGGGAAGGGCGGGCGGCATGCAGACCTCGCGGTGTGACGGGAGAGTGTGGGTCTTCCCGTGCCCGAATGGAACCGCCCAGAACAGGGGTCGCGCGACGCCGTCAGCCCTTGGGCAGGTCGAGCTTGATGTGCAGCTCCTTCAGCCGCGCCTGATCGACCGGTGCCGGCGCCCCCATCAGCAGATCCTCGGCCCGCTGGTTGAGCGGGAAGGCGATGACCTCGCGAATGTTGGGCTCGTCGGCGAGCAGCATGACGATCCGGTCGATCCCGGGCGCCGAGCCGCCATGCGGCGGCGCACCGAACTTCATCGCCGACAGCATGCCGCCGAAGCGTGCCTCCAGCTCCGCCGCCGAGTAGCCGGCGATAGCGAAGGCCTTGTACATGATCTCCGGCCGGTGGTTCCGGATCGCGCCGGAGGAGAGCTCGACGCCGTTGCAGACGATGTCGTACTGATAGGCCTTGATCGTCAGCGGGTCCTGCGTCTCCAGCGCCTCGAGCCCGCCCTGCGGCATCGAGAACGGGTTGTGGCTGAAATCGATCGCCCCCGTCTCCTCGTTCAGCTCGTACATCGGGAAATCGACGATCCAGCAGAAGGCGAAGACGGAGGTGTCGATCAGCTCCATCTCCTGCCCGATCCGGGTGCGGGCGAGTCCCGCCATCTTCGCCGCGGCCGGTGCCTGGTCGGCGACGAAGAAGACGGCGTCACCGTCCTCGGCAGCGGTGGCCTCGCGCAGTGCCGCCTGCGCCGCCTCCGGCAGGAACTTGGCGATCGGGCCCTTGCCGCTGCCGCCCTCGAAGACGACATAGCCGAGCCCGGGGGCACCCTGCTCCTGCGCCCAGCCATTGAGCTTGTCGAAGAAGCTGCGCGGCCGCGTCGCGGCAGCCGGCGCCCGGATCGCCCGGACGACGCCGCCGCGCTCGACCACGCTCTTGAACGCCCGGAAGGTCACGTCCTCGCGGGTGAAGACGTCGCTGACGTCACGGATCTCGAGCGGGTTGCGCAGATCCGGCTTGTCGGTGCCGTAGCGCAGCATCGCCTCGGCGAAGGGGATGCGCGGGAAGGGGCCCGGCCGCACGGTGCGCGGCGTGCCGGAAGCGTCGCCGAACTCCTCGAAGATGCCGCGCAGCACCGGCTCGATCGCGGCGAACACGTCCTCCTGCGTGACGAAGCTCATCTCGAAATCGAGCTGGTAGAACTCGCCCGGGCTGCGATCGGCGCGGCTGTCCTCGTCCCGGAAGCAGGGGGCGATCTGGAAATACCGGTCGAAGCCCGACATCATCAGCAGCTGCTTGAACATCTGCGGCGCCTGGGGCAGCGCGTAGAACTTGCCGGGGTGCTGGCGGGCCGGCACCAGGAAGTCGCGCGCACCCTCGGGGCTGGTCGCCGTCAGGATCGGCGTCTGGAACTCCTGGAAGCCCTGGGCGATCATCCGCTGACGGATCGAGGCGATGACCTTGCTGCGCAGCAGGATGTTGCGCTGCATCTTCTGCCGGCGCAGGTCGAGGAAGCGGTAGCGCAGCCGTACCTCTTCGCCGGCATCCTCATCAGAGGCCACCTGCAGCGGCAGGACCGCAGCATGCGACTGCACCGTGAGATCGGCGATCTTCACCTCGACACCACCGGTCGGCAGCTTCTCGTTGACCGTCTCGGGGCTGCGGCGCACCACGGTCCCGGTGATGGTCACGACGCTCTCGACACGCAGCGCCTCGGCCGTGCCGAACACCGGGCTGTCGGTGTCTATGACACATTGCGTCAGCCCGTAATGATCGCGCAGGTCGATGAACAGCAGATTGCCGTGGTCGCGCTTGCGATGGATCCAGCCGGACAGGCGGACGGTCTCGCCGGCGTGGTCGGGGCGGAGCTCGCCGCAGCTATGGGTGCGGTAGGGATGCATGCGCGGGTCTCGGCAGCGGGATCGACGGGACGGTTCCGAGCGCGATCTCGGGACCGCGCAAATGGCCATCCGCCGGCCGGCAATGTCAAGCCGTGCCCCCGTGGCGCGGCGCCGCGCCCGATACGCTTGACCGGCGGTGCCAGAGCGTATCGGCGGTAGGCGGCACGGGGTCGGCTTGCTAAGCAGGGGCGATGACCCCGATCACCACGACCGACGCGCTCGCCGCCTTCTGCTCCGAGATGGCCCGGGCCGACTACATCACCATCGACACCGAGTTCATGCGCGAGAGCAGCTTCTGGCCGAAGCTGTGCCTGGTGCAGATCGCGGGGCCCCACCGGGCGGCGGCGATCGACCCGCTCGCCC
>CAYORM010000018.1:0-54925 GCA_964406375.1 uncultured Mycobacteriaceae bacterium
AATGGCGGAGGGGATGGGATTCGAACCCACGATACGGTTGCCCGTATACACACTTTCCAGGCGTGCGCCTTCAACCACTCGGCCACCCCTCCGTGGCGGCGGACCATAGCCAAGGGCACGGGGCGCATCAAGCGGCGGCGCGTGTCGTCATGCCCCTGTCCTGGCGCGGCGGCGCGGGCGCTGGTCGCGGCCACGGCGGCGCTTGCGGCGGCGGGTGATGCCGATGCGCCAGCGGCGGTGGATCCACAGCCACTGCTCCGGCCGCTCGCGGATCCAGCGCTCGATGACGCGGTTGAGCGCTGCGGTGCCGGCCAGCACGTCGGCGCGGCGGTCGCCGGTGCGCGGCAGCTCGACCGGGGGCTCGACCACCAGTCGAAAGCGGAAGCCGCCGATCCGCTCGATGCGGATCGGCAGCAGCGGAGCGCCGACATGAAGGGCGAACTCGACCGCGGCCGGTGAGGTCGCGGCCGGCCGGCCGAGGAAGGGCGCGACCAGGCCGCCGGAATAATGCTGGTCGACCAGCATGCACAGGATGCCGCCACGCCTGAGGATCGACAGCGCGCGGCGGGCATCCGCGCCGTCGCGCTGCTTGGCGAGCAGGACGCTGCCCAGCGCCTCGCGCACCCGGACGACACGCGCGTCGATCCGGCGATTGTTGAGCGGCCGGTAGAAGGCGTGGAGCCGGACGCCGAGCCGGGCGGCGACGATCTGGCCGACCTCCCAGTTGGCGGTGTGCGCCACCGCGACGATCACCGGCCGCGTGCCGACCCCGGCCTCGCGCAGCCGTTCGAGCCCGTCGATGGTGATGCGCGGGCGCCGCCGCCCCGAGCCATCCTTTCGACCGGCACGCCGGTCCTCGTCGAGCAGCCGCGGCAGAAGCGGGAACTCGGCCATGGTGCGGCCGAGATTGTCCCACATGCCGGCGACGAGCCGCCGGCGGGCGCGCGGCGACAGACTCGGCATCGCCCAGGCGAGGTTGCGCTCGGCGCGGCGCGATGCCGCGGTGAAGGGGCCGATCAGCCGGCCGACCAGCGCCCCGCCCCAGGAGACGAGGCCGAGCGGCGCGAAGCGGGCGAGCCAGAAAGCGGGAAGGACGATGGCGGCGATGAGCGCGTCGGTCAGGCGGATCTGCCTCTCCTGCGTCCAGAATCTACCCACGTGCCATGCCCGTCCTCGATCGCGACGGCCGCAAGAAAGGCCCGTCGGCCACGCGCGTGCAAGCGAAACGCGCGCAGCCCCGAGCCTCCGCGGCCCGCCCCTGCCCACCCCCTGCCCGCTGCATCATGCTCTCGACGATTGCCGCCCCGCCTGCCGGCGTGCCACATCTCCCGCCGGACAGGCAGGATCGTGCGGATGAAGGTTCTGATCGTCGGCAACTACGACGAACGGCGCAACGGCGAGCTGTTCTACAGCACGACGCGCAAGCTCGCGAACGGGCTGACGCGCATCGGCTGCAATGTCTGGGGGTTCAGCGACCGGGAGATCGCCCGCACCTCCTCGCCGCTCGGCTTCCGCCCGGCGGGGCTGAGGCGGATGAACCGGCGGCTGCTCGAGACGGTTGAGAATTTCCGCCCGGAGATGGTTCTGCTCTGCCATGCCGATACGGTGGAGCGCGCAACGCTCGAGACGATCCGCTCCCGTCCCGACCGGCCGATGATCGCGCTGCGCAATCTCGACCCGGTCTACATCCCGAAGAACGAGGCCAATATCCGCCGCTATGAGGATCTCGTCGACGCGATCTTCCTGACGACGGCGGGACGCGAGACGCTGTCGCGGTTCTCGGGGCCCGGCCGGGTGGTGGCGTTCATGCCCAACCCGATCGACCCGTCGATCGAGACCTACCGCGCCTTCGAGACGGAGGCGCCGGAGTACGACCTGTTCTTCGCCGCCCGGGTCAATCTGCATACGGACCGGCTCGCCGTCTTCGACGAGCTGCGCGCACGGCTGCCGGCGCTGCGCATTGACCATCACGGCTTCGGCGGACGGCCGCCGCTGCATTCCGCCCGCTTCTTCGAGGCCATGGCCCGCTGCCGCATGGGCTGGAATCTCAGCCTGCGCACCTATGCGCCGCTCTACAGCTCCGACCGGATGGCGCAGTATCTCGGCAACGGCCTTCTGACGCTGATCGACCGGGCGGCCGGCTTCGATGCGCTGTTCAGCGAGGACGAGCTCGGCTTCTACGCCGACATGGACGAGCTGGTGGCGCGCATCCGCGACTATGTCGCCGATGATGCCCGGGCGCGCGAGGTCGCGCGGCGCGGCCATGCCAAGGCGCATGCCCTGTTCGACTGCGCCCGGGTCGCGCGCTGGATCGTCGAGACGACGATGCGGCAGCCGCCCTCGCAGGATTGGGGCTGGCCGATGGAGCTCTATTGAGCGGCGCGGCGACGGCGCCCGCGACACAGGCGGCCGTCTCTCAAGGGCCACGGAAGCCGGACGTGTTCGATCCCTCACCCCTCCCCGATCTCGCAGGGCGCACCATCCTCCAGGTCCTGCCGGCCCTCGTCGGCGGCGGGGTCGAGCGTGGCACGATCGACATGGCCGGGGCGATCGAGGCGGCCGGCGGCCGGGCGCTCGTCGCCTCCGCCGGTGGACCGATGGTGCGCGAACTCGACCGCCGCGGTATCCGGCACCTCACCCTGCCGCTCGCGACCAAGAACCCGCTCCGGCTCGCGCGCAATGCGCGCCGTCTCGCCGCGCTGGTACGGCAGGAGGGCATCGATCTCATCCATGCCCGCAGCCGCGCGCCGGCCTGGAGCGCGCTGCTGGCGGCGCGGCGCACCGGCACTCCCTTCGTGACGACGGTGCATGCGCCGTACCCGACGCAGAACGCGCTGAAGCGCCGCTACAACGCCGTGATGATGCGGGGCGACCGCGTGATCGCGATCTCCGGCTTCGTCGCCCGCTACGCCGAGGGCTATGGCGTCGGGCCGGACCGGCTGCGGACGATCCCGCGGGGCATCGACCTTGCGCGCTTCACCCCCTCCCAGGTCGCCCCGGCCCGCATGGTCGCCCTTGCCCGACATTGGCGCCTGCCGGAAGATCGCCCGCTGATCCTGATGCCGGGGCGCCTGGCGCGCTGGAAGGGACAGGCCGTGCTGATCGAGGCGCTCTCGCGGCTGGGGCGGCCGGATCTGCGCTGCATCATCCTCGGTGCGGAGCCCGGAACGGCACGGGAGCGGGCGCAGCTCGAGGCGCTGGTCGACGCTCGCGGGCTCAGCCCGGTCGTGCAGATCGCGGAGGCGTGCGAGGACATGCCGGCGGCCTATATGCTCGCCGATCTCGTCATCCACGCCTCGATCGAGCCCGAGGGCTTCGGGCGGGTGGTCACCGAGGCGATGGCCATGGGCCGACCGGTCGTGGCCGCCGATGGCGGTGCGCCGGCCGAGATCGTCGAGCCGGGACGGACCGGCTGGCTCGTCCCGCCGGGCGATGCCGACGCGCTCGCCGCGGCGATCGGTCATGCACTCGATCTCGGGGCGGAACCGCGCGCGGCGATGGCGCAGGCGGCGCGTGCCGCGGTCGTCGAGCGCTATTCGCTCGAGCGGATGGCGGCCTCGACCATCGCGGTCTACCGGGAGCTGCTGACCGCGGGCTGACGGCGGACACACCGAAACCGGCGCGACCCCAAGGGCCGCGCCGGTCCGGAAAGACACTGCTCTGGAACGGTCGGCGGGAACGGCCCGCCCCGGACGCCAGGCTCCGGGTTAAGGTGCCGGCGCCGGAGCCAGCGGATCCGCCATCGGATCGGCCGGCACCATCTCGTCCTGGACGCGGACGCGGCCGACGAAATCGGGCAGCGCCTCGATCTCCTCGCGCGTCAGCGAGATCTGAACGTAGCCGTCGGCATCCGGCGGCGTCAGCTCGTCGACCGGGATCGCCGCGGTCTTGGTGCCGATCCCGAGGAAGCCGCCGACATCGACAATGACGCTCTCCATCATGTAGCCGTCGGGGCTCATCACGGCGTCCGAGATCTCGCCGATCGAGGTACCGTCGGGCTGAACGATCGTGGCGCCGATGATCTCGCTGGCCAGGAGATGCGTGTCGGCCACCTGCTCGACCGGCTCGCCATTCTCCGTCGTCGTCACCACGCCCTCACCGGTGCCGCCGGTGGAGGTCACCGTGTCGGTGTCGAGCGTGTCCGCCATCGGATCATCGGCCGCACCCTCGGTTGCCAGCCCGTCGGTGGCGGCGCCGTCCATGGTGGCGTCGCTGCCGGGCTCGCCGGCCGGGGCCGCCGGATCTGCGGCCTGGTCGCCCTCCGTGGGTTCGATTGTGGTCGTCGTGGTCGTGGTGTCGGTGCCCATGCCGTCATCGGTGGCCGGCGCCTCGACGGCCGGGGCGTCGGCCGCAGGGTCCTCCGGCGTCACGACATCCTGGGCAAATAGCCCGCCAGTGCCGAGGCCGAAGATGATAGTGGCGCCCAGAAGTTCCTTCCGCATAGGTCTTGTCTCCGTGGCTGTCGGTGCCATGCAACCGGAATAACCGGGTCGCACCGGAGCGGTTCCGCTTGCGGCGAGGAAAGTTCGTGGCCGTTTCATGACGGGATCACTCTGGGGCACCGCCATCCGTGTCGCGGGCCGGGCCGCCGATCACCATCCACAGGCGGCGATCCCGCGCAAATTGTGGGCGGCGATCTGATCCTGCGTCGCCGTGGTGTCGTGAACGGAGGGGTGGATCGGACGGAAGATCAGGCAAGCCGCGTCATCCGTCGCGGTAGAAGCGGCGCACCCGCCGGTCGAGGCGAGGATGAGGACCGGCGCCATCCACCGCCTCATCCGCCCGTCGCGCCGCATCGATCGCCCGTTGCGCCGCCTCATGCTCGGCCTCCCGCCGGCCCGCGGCCCGCGCCGCCGACCGCAGGCGCGCGATCACCGCCCATCCCGCCAGCACCGCGACGAGCCAGCCGGCGATGCGGGCGAGGAGCGGATGCGCGAGCAGGCCGCCGATCACCACCGCTCACGTCCCGCCCGCGAGGATGCGCCGCGACGCGGCGAGGGCCGTCAAGGCGATGCCGAGCCCGAACAGGCCGAAGAAGGTCCAGCGTGCGATCGCACCGAAGCCGATATAGGGCTCGATCTGACGCGCCGCCTCGGTCAGAACGCCGCCGATCCCCGTCAGCGTGAGCCCGACGGCTTCGGGTGAGCGGAGCGGCCGCGGCCTCACGGGCGCCGGCTCCACGGTATTGGAGGCGACGAAACCGTCACGTGCCCACAGCCCGGCTTCGGCCGCGCGCCGGTTGACCAGCCCCTCCACGCGGCGACCGCCATCATGCACCCAGCGCTGAAGCTGCTCCGGTACTGCGGCGTAATCGCCGGCATTCAGCCGGCGCAGCAGGGTCGACCCGGCGAACGCCGTCTCGCCGACATTGAAGACGAAGCTGACCAGCGCACCGAATTGCCCCTCCCCCAGCGGCACCGCGACATGCCTCTCGACCGCGCGCTCGGCCCAGGCGAGATCCGCACGCAGGATCCGCTCGGCCTCCACCTCGGTGATCGTCATGCCGGCCTCCGGCCTCGGTGCACCGGCCGCCGCGGTATGGCCGTAGCCGATCGTCCAGACGCCGCCGCCATCGCGATAGGCGTCGAGGCGCAACCCCTCCCAGCGCTTGAGATGGGCGAGCGCTTCTTCTGAGATCCGTCGTCCCATGCTGCTCCTCCTGGCACCGCCGGCGGGCGGTGGTCGAAATGGTCAGGTGGTGGCGCCCGTCGGCGCGCGGCCTGTCGGGGTCAGTGGCCGAGGATGAAGCGCTGCCACAGCGTGGCGATGCCAAGGCTCGTGCCCGCGCCGGCGATGGCGGCGCCGACGATCGCACCCCAGCCACGCTGCTTGAGAGCGCGGTAGTCCTCTGCGATCGCCTCGACCCGGTCGAGCCGCGCGAACAGGCTGCGCTGGGTCGCGATCTCCGCCCGCAGCTCCGCAAGCTGCGCCTGAAGATCGGCGATGCGCCGGCCGCGCTCGCGTTCCTCCTCGGCATGGGTGCGGATCGTCGCCTGCAGCTCGCCCAGCAGGCGATGCAGTTCGAGCGTGTCCATTCGCAGTCACTCCGATGCGGACGGTGTCCGCGGCGTCCAACGGGCCTCAGCCATAGCTCTCGACGATGACGATGCCCGGCGCACCCGGGGCGCCGTCGTAATGGGTCGCGTTGCCACCATCGTTGCGCCCGCCCGAGGCGCCGCCGCCATGGCCGGCCGGCGTCAGCCCGGCGGCGCGGACCCCGCGGGCGACGGGCGGGGCGCCGCGGCCCAAAGCGGCATCGCCGCCGCGGCTGCACAGCCACAGATCGGACCGGGTGATGCCGGTCCCGGAGAACCCCGGCCCGCCCTCCTGCCCGTCGATGAGCAGGGCGCCGGCCGCACTGGCGGTCGCGACACCGCCGGCCCCGCCGGCGCCGGCATTGACGCCGCTCGCCTCACCCCCGCCGCCGCCCGTGCAGACGGCATGGGTACCGAAACTCGCATCCCCACCGGCCCCGCCGGCCGTCAGCGGATCGCCGGCCACGCCCGGCGCTCCGACCGTGACCGTCTCGCTCGCCCCGAGGGATGAGGCGGGCAGCCACAACTCACAGGCCGCGCCACCACCGCCGCCGCCACCAAGCCGCGCCTGCGTCATCGTCCCCAGCGCGCCCCCCGAACCGCCGCCCGGCGCCTGAATTCGGATGCGCACGAGGCTCGCGCCCTCCGGCTTCGTCCAGGTGCCCGAGCTGGTGAAGACCTGGCGGTCCGGCGTGCTACCACCGCCGTTGCCGCCGATCGGCGCCCAGGCGGTGCCGTCATGCCCCTCGAAGCCGCCGCTCTCGCTGTTGAAGCGGATCATGCCGCCCTGGCCTGCGGGACGCTGGGCCGTCGATCCGACCGGCAGGCGCCAGGCGCGTGATCCGGCCGAGGCGATATCCCGCAGCCCCGTCAGATCACCCTCATCGCTGAGCTGCACCACCGAACCCTGCAGCGCGCCGCCCGTCCCGTCGAACCGCACCAGCGCCTGGTCCGGCGCCGTCGGCGGGTGGCCGAGCAGGGCGCGCAGCTCTTCCACTGACAGATCCTGCGGATCACCCGCCCCGCCGCTCACCCGGCCCTTTACTGTCCCCGGTGCCATGTCGGCGAGCTTGGCGTTGGTCACCGCATTGTTCGAGATGCCGGCCGCCGCGATCGCGCCGAAGCCGATCGCGCTGCCGCTGCGGCGCAGGACATGCCCGTCGAAACTGGCGACGATGTCGGCCGGATCGCCCGCGCTGTTGCCGGCGCGGCCGATGACCGACAGCGCGGCGCTGTCGCGCAGCTTCATGTCGGTCACCGCGTCGTCGGCGAGCTCAGCCGTCCCGACCTGATCCTTGCCGGCGAGCGCCCCTGCATCCGGTATCGCGGCGAGCGGATGACTGTGTGCGGCGGTGGCTGCGCCAATCGCCGCAGCCGTGAGCTGCACGCCGGCGCTGCGCAGCACCCGTCCGCTCGTCCCATCGAACAGGGCGACATGCCCGTCAACGGCCGATGTCGGTCCGACCACGTCACCGGTGCCGCTGCCGGCGGGACCGCGGATGTCGACACCCGACGCCGCATCCGTCACCAGGCCCGACGGCCCGACATAGCCGGGCGCGGGCGCCGCGCCACCGCCGCCGGTCCAGCCGGTGACATGGAGCACGCGCCGCGCCCCGTCCTCGGCGACCGCGAGCATCGGCGACCAGCCATCGGCGCCATCCGCACCCTCGAGCCCATCCGTACCGTCGGCGCCCGGCGCACCGGGCGTGCCGGCGGGGCCCTCCGGTCCCGCCATGCCCTGTGGCCCCTGGAGGCCCTGGGCGCCCTGCGGTCCGGCAGGTCCCATTTCACCCTGCGGACCCGGCGGCCCGATCGCGCCGGACAGCATGATCGTCCAGGTGGCGTGGTCGCCCTCGCCCACCGCATGATCGACGAGGATGGTCAGGACACCGCCCGCATAGGCGATGACGGTCCCGTCCATCGTCGCCGCGCCGCCCGCAGCGGCGAGCCGCAATCGCTGGCCGGGCGTCCAGCGCCGGTCCGGTTCGGTCGCCAGCACCTTCTCGCCGGTACCAACCGCGAGCACCGTGGCCGAACTGCCCAGAAGCGCATCCGCAAAACCCTGCGCGGCATCGCGGGCGGCCAGGGCCGCGATGCGGGCGGCTTCGGCCCCCGCCTCCGCCCCGACTGCCGCGGCCTGTGCGGCCCCCGCCGCTGCGGCGGCCGCCCGGGCCGCGTGCAGTTCGGCGGCGGCGCTGCCGACCTCCACCACCCGCGTCGCCGCGGCCTGCGCCGTGACGGTGACGGCACCACCCGCCCGGGTCTCCACGATCACCCGCCGCCCGCCTGAGATGCCCATGCTCATGCGATGGTGACCTCCGGCGAGATGAGGACATGCCCCGCGAGCCAGGTGAAGACGCCGCCCGTGGCGTCGCGCACCTCAAGGTCATAGGCGAGCCGTACCGCGTCGCCTTCGCAGGGCCCCGGCAAAGTGATCGCCGCGGTCGCTGTCCCCGGCACATCGAGCCGGGCGGCGCCCGCCGCCGCGTCGGTCACGGCGAGATAGGGCGTGCAGTCGAGCAGCAGCGTGCCGCCCGGCCGGTCGCGCACCTGCATGAACAGGCCGGCGCCCGTCAGATCGACCGGGGTGCCACGTCGGTCGCGGAAGGCGAAGGTCGCCGTGAAGGTGTCGCCCTGCCGCAACCGGAAATCATGTCGGCCGGGGATCACGCCTGGGCTCCCGCATAGATGACGTAGTTGAGGATCAGCGTCGGCTGCAGGTTCGGATGCGCCTCGCCGCCGCCGGTCGAGGAGGTCTCGCGCGGCGATGCCCAGGATCCGCTGTCATTGTTGAACGCGAAATCGCCACCCGACCCGCTGGCCAGCCTGTGGGTGTGGGCCGGCATCTGCGCGATCGTCAGCGCATGCCGGTCGGACCCACCGGCGGCACCCAGCACCGCGCCATTGACACCGGGATGGCCGGTACCCGCATCGGTCACCCGCCCGGCGGCGACGCCGCCCATATTGTCGCGCCCGGCGGCGACCCGGCCGCGCAGATCGGGCAGGTTGAAGGTCGTGCTGCCGTTCCCGGCCCCATAGGTCGTGCCGACCACGGCGAAGAGCGCGGCATGGCTCGCGCGGTCCACCGCTTGGCCGTGGCAGAGGAGCCAGCCCGCCGGGGCCACGGCGCCGGCGAAGGGCGCGACGAGCCCCACCGGCACCGGCGCGCCGGTCTCGCGGCTGGCATGCAGCAGGCGGAAGCGCCCGCCGGCCGCTGCCTCGTAGAGGACCGTCACCACCGCGCCGGCCGGCAGATCGCCGCCGCCGAGCGCCGCCGTCCCGTCGCCCTTGCGGATCGGCAAGGCCGGCAACGCTCCGAGTTGCAGCGTCGCCGGTCCGGTATTGGCGGCGGCGGTCCTGAACCGAACCACCTGCCCGTCGAGCGGCGTCTCGGGCCGTGGCGCATGGTCGAGCATGATCGCATCGGCGCTGCCCGCGGCCGCACCAGCCCACACCAGCGGCCCATGGGCGCGGTCGCCTAGATCACGCAGCGCCGCCATCACGTAGCGCAGCGTGTCGTTCACCGTCGACGGCGCCATTCCCTCCGGCGCCCCGTGCGGCGGCGGCGCGTCATTGGCGGCCGCCACCGCCTGGAATTCCGCGTAACTCGGCATTCCTTCCTCCTGCTGCGGCCCGCTCGGCCGGCATGTCTGCTGTCCGTGGACGGCGCTGGCACTGGCGGCCGGCTTCGGCATCATCGGCGGCCATGCCCCACGGCCGCCCCTTCCCGGTCGCGACGCCGCTGATCGTGGCGACCGCGCTCTTCATGCAGAATCTCGACTCGACCGTCGTCACGACGGCGCTGCCGACGATCGCCGACAGCCTGGGCGAGAGCCCAGTGCGGCTGAACCTCATCGTCACCGCCTATCTGACGGCACTGGCGGTCTTCGTGCCGGCGAGCGGCTGGATCGCCGACCGGTTCGGCGCGCGGCGCGTCTTCCGCCTCGCCATCGCCGTGTTCACCCTCGGCTCGATCGCCTGCGGCCTCGCCTCGACCCTGACCGAGCTCGTCGCCGCCCGCGTCCTTCAGGGGATGGGCGGGGCGATGATGGTGCCGGTCGGCCGCCTCGTCATCCTGCGCAGCGTCGCCAAGGCGGACCTCGTGCGGGCCCTCGCTTGGCTGACCGTGCCGGCGCTGATCGGCCCGGCGGTGGGACCGCCGCTCGGCGGCCTCGTCGTCACCTATGCCGATTGGCCGTGGATCTTCTTCCTCAACCTGCCGATCGGCATCGCGGGCATCCTGCTCGCCAGCCGCTTCATCCCCGATATCCGCGAGCCGATGCCGGGCCGCTTCGACCTGCGCGGCTTCGCGCTGGCGGCACTCGGGCTATCAGCGGCGGTCCTGACGATCGAACAGCTCGCCGCCGCGACCCTGCCGGCACCGGCGCTCGCCGCGCTCGGTAGCGTCGGCGTCGTGGCGCTGCTCCTCTATGCGATGCATGCCGGTCGTCATCCTGCGCCGGTCCTCGACCTCGCGCTGTTCCGCCGCCCGACCGTCGCGGCCGGCGTGCTCGGCGGCATGTTCTTCCGCATCGGTGTCGGTGCCACCCCGGTCCTTCTGCCGCTGATGCTGCAGGTGGGCTTCGGCTGGTCGGCGCTCGCCTCGGGAACCGTCACCTTCACCGCCGCGCTGGGCGCGATGACGATGAAGCTGACGGCCGGTCCGATCCTGCGCCGCTTCGGCTTCAGATGGGTGCTGCTCGCCAATGGCGTCCTCTCGGCCGTACTGCTGGCCGTCAACGCCCTGCTCACGCCGAACACGCCGACGGCGCTGATCGTCTTCCTGCTCCTCCTCGGCGGCTTCCTCCGCTCGCTCCAGTTCACGGCGCTCAACGCAATCGGCTATGCGGATGTGCCGAGCGCGCGGCTGGGGGCGGCGACCAGCCTGTCGGGCACCGTCCAGCAGGTCTCACAGAGCCTCGGCGTCGCCGTCGCCACGCTGCTCCTCGACCTCGCCATGCTCACCCAGGGCCGCACCGTGCCGGCGGTCGCGGATTTCGCCTTTGCCTGGATCGGCGTCGCGCTCGTGACGCTGCTCGCCATCCCCTTCCATACGCGCCTGCCGGCACAGGCCGGGGCCGAAGTGTCCGGCCATGTCGTAACGGCCGCCGGGCGGTCCTCAGCCGGCCAGAAGACCGAGCAACCCGCCGCCGACGATCCCCAGCGGCCCGAGCCCCAGCCCCGCGCCGATCTCCAGCCCTGACAGCAGGCCCCCGAAGGGGTTGCCGCTGCTCGAGCGTGTCTGCGTCTGGGTCGAGGTGCCGCCCCAATTGCCGCCGATCGCCGCCATGTAGCGGCCGAGTGCCTCCCACGGCCACAGGCGCTGCGCCTCGGCATGGGCGTCAAGCGTTTGTCCGGCTTCCAGCATCGCCCGCGCATCGGCGGTCTCGATCTGCGGCGCCATCATCATCGCCCGCTCCATGCGGTCGCGCTCATCAGCATAGGCCTGCCAGCCCAGCCCCGCCGCCTGGTCGAGAAGGCCGCGGGCGAGCGTCGCCTCCGCCCCGTTGCGCGCGGCGGCATAGAGCCCGGACCCGAACCGCCCGCCCGCCGAGAAGCCGGCGTCGATCCCGGGCGCCACCTCCGAACGCCAGCGTTCGAGCAGCGGCGCATTGGCCGCCGCCGTCGCCGCCGACAGTGCCGGATGGCCGGCGGTGAGGTCGCTGCCCGACAGCGTCCGCCCCGCCGCGGCACGCGCCTGGGCGAAGAGGCCGCCCTGATCGGCGGCACGGGCCGCCAGCATCGCCAGCGCGTCACGGCTCCAGGGCGAGAGCTCGGCCGGTCCCCCCGAATTGTCGAGAAGCTGCTGCGCCTCGCGAAAGCCC
This sequence comes from uncultured Mycobacteriaceae bacterium, assembly GCA_964406375.1. Lineage (GTDB taxonomy): Bacteria > Pseudomonadota > Alphaproteobacteria > DSM-16000 > Inquilinaceae > CAYORM01. Next base: position 11,861 of record CAYORM010000018.1, read on the forward strand.
TTACGGAGATAGGGCTGCTGCGGGCCCCAGGGCTCACTCTTCTGCACGACCTCCTGGGTCGTGGATCCGCCACCGAAGCTCATGATGATCTCCGTCGGGAAAGCGCGGGCCGAGAGCCGGCCCGCTTCTGTCATGGGAGACGGGCGGGTCAGGCGCCGCCGTCGAGGAAGAGCGGGCTGCGCGGCCGGTCCTCGCGATCGGCAGCCTCGAGCGCCGCGGCCAGGGCCGCCGCTGCCGTCGCCGTCACGGCGAAGGGCGATGCCAGCTCGTAGAACTGCACGCTGCGCGGAGCCATCGGATGGGCGTTCCACAGATCGCGGACGAGCTTGGCCGCCGCCGGCCAGCGCGAGCGCGTCTCGGCGTAATGCGTCGTCAGCCGCTCGATAAAATCGGCCCAGTTCTCGTCGGCGAACGCGAATGTACCGTACGGTTCGCCACGCTTGGCGAACGAGGCCTCCATCATCTGCACGAGAGGGAGGGTGTCCTCCATATCAGTACCCACATGAAGGATCAGGTCGTCCGGATTCAGGAAGCGCCCGGGCATCAACCATCCCCGGGTGCCATGACCTATTCCTTCATGCGCCTCGACGCGAACTGCCTCGCTCGGTGACAGCGAGCTGCTTATGTAGACGTCCCTTACCCAATCCCCATCGGGCGGACGGTGCATGAAGTGCAGCCCGTTCGCTTCCATCTCCGCGAGACGGGCAAGGGCCTCCGGATCAAGGAACGAAACACTGTCATTCAGGCTCAGACTGACCGACCGGATTTCGTCCGGTGTCAGGTCTCGGTCGACGATGACTGGCGCGGTGAGCGGCCGCCCTTCCGGATCAATCTGCCGGCGTTCGGTCGCGGCACCGAGCGTATCACCTCCAGCACGGTGTGACGCACCGGATCCCAGACCAGCTCCGGGAATGTCTCCGGATCCTCCGGTCGATGCTGCGGCAACTCGATCCGTTTCACGCGCGCCTCCCGCGACAGGAGGCCGATGATACCCCAAAAGCGCCAGCACTTCATCGTCCAGGCGTGCCATGCCCTCGTCGAGATGCCGCGCGCTGACCGGCATCATCGCCGCCATTGCGCCGGTGGCGGCATCCGCCAGCGCCGTGGCGGCATCGCCTAACCGCAGATCGGCGGCCGCCTCGGAGAAGCGCAGCATCGCTTCGCCACCGGTCAGCATGTCCTGGATCACCCCGGCCGGCGTCAGCCCGATGGCAAGCTCCGCGAGCGTCGCCGCATCCGCCTCGTCGAGGAGGTCGAACAGGCCCGGCCCCGGAAAGAACGGCGCGATCCGGTCGAGCGGTGCCCTCCAACCCGTTCCCGCAAACGGGTCGATCGCGCCGGAAATATCGGGCCGCGACGGCCAGTCGGGCGAGAGGAGGACGGGCATCGGCCGCCGGCTCATCGCAGCCGCGATCACCGGCGGGATGTCGTCAGCCACGGCTTCCGGCGCCCGCTCGTCCCAGGCGAATCCCATCATCCGATCTCCTTGACCAGAAGCACGGCGCGGCGGCGAAAGCCGGGCAGCGCACGCTCCCACCCGCCGCGGCCGAGGATCTCGATCCGCGTACAGCCGCGCCGGGCGGCGAAGGCTTCAACCGCGGGCAGCATCCCGGCCAGCGTTTCCCGCCGGCCGCCGGCGAGCCACAGCCGCAGCGCCCGCAGCCGCGGATAGGCGGCGAGCTCCGTCACCCCCGCCGCATCGGCCGCCGGCCAGAGCTGGGCCCGGCCCGCCATGCACGCGGCCTTCACATCCGCGGCGTCATGCGTGCCGGCGAGGGCCGCGGCCGGCGCCAGCAGCGGCCAGGCCCGCCGCCATTCATCCGACCAGCACGTATCGGTAGTGGCGATCGGTCGCGGCGTCGGCGTCATGCCCGATGACGAATCCATGCTTGCTCCTCGCGGCGATCCAGATGGCGGCGGTCGCGGCCGAAGCGGTCTCGGGTGACAGCAGCACCACCGTCTCCGGCCCGGCCCGCCAGTCGGCCACCGGCGTCGTCAGTTCGCCCGGCCTCAGCGTCACCCGGCCGGTATTGTTCGATTTGCCGTCCTTGAGCTCGCGGACGAGCTGGCGCAGCGCCCGCCCATCGGTGAGCGGGCCGGCCGTCAGCGGCCGCGCGGACCGTGCCGTCATCGCCTCCCCTCCAGCCCGTTGGATCACGACCGGCCGGCCGGCACGGCCTCGACCTCGAAACCGAAGGCCGCGCTCCAGTCACCGGACAGGCGCAGCCGTGCCCGGTGGAAACGGGCATCGGCACGGAACGAGGCGGCGCCGTCCCGCGCGCGCCCGCGCCAGGGCGTGAATGCCGGCGGCGTATCGAGGCTGTCGCGCGTGCCGATCGAGACCTCGGCCACGCCGTCGGCCAGCGGCCGGACGAGCCGGACCCGCGCCCTCTGCCCCTCCAGGAGCCCGGCCTCGGCGGTCTCGAACAACGCCGGCAGTGGCGCGCCACCGAAGGTGGCGAGCCGTCCGCCAGGATCGAAGGCACCCTGGATCGGCGCCCCGCCGGCCCACAGCCGGGCATCGAGCGAAGCCGGCAGCCCCTCGACCGCGGCGGCAAGTTCGTCGAGCGTCTCGAGCGTATGGCCGGCGGTGGCCAGCCGGACGAGCATCTGCAGCGGCTGGCGCACCGTCGCGAACCGGCCGGTCGTCCATTCCCACAGGAGCAGGCTGTCGGGCAGGCCCCCCTCGGCATTGGCCGAGGCATAGGCCAGCACATAGAGCTGCCGCTGCGGATCCATCACCGCCGACATTGCCCTGAAGTCGGGGGATGCATCGTTGAAGAACCAGCGGTCGACCCGCCCCGCCCCGATCGGCCGCGCCTCGGCGCCGTCGAAGGTGTAGAAGCCGTCCTCGGCCAGGAAGACTGTCAGCCGCCCGTCCGAGGCCAGCGAACCCGGGGCGATGCAGCCACGCCCCGGCACCACCGCGTCGAACTGGAAGGCCAGCGGCGGCCCGGCGAAGGTCATGCGGTGGATCGCGCTCTCGCAGATGATCGAGCCGTACTCACCACCGACGATCCCGGCCACTTGGCCGCCGGACGGCAGGTCCTGGAAGTCGGTCAGCCGTTCCGGATCGGGTGTCCAGTCACCCGCCGGATCGCCGAGCGGCGACCAGCGCACGCGCAGCGGCCGCTCGCCATCCGTGCCGTCCCAGGTCCCACCGAAGACGAGCGTGTCACGCACCACGGCCAGGTGGCGAGCGCGCGGCGCGGTGGGCGACAAATCGGCGAAGGCCGTCGCCGCGCCCATCCGCATCGCCTGCGGCGGATCGGCATAGTTGGTCGCAACCATGGTGTCGCCGAACACCGCAAAGCGCCAGCGCTCCTCCTCCGGCGTCGCATAGCCGCCCGGCCGGCTCGCGGGCAGCCATTCGCCCGAGGGCGCGAGGCGCCACAACCCGTTCGCCGTGCCGGCGACCGCAGTGGTGTCGAGCGTCGCGGCCTTGCCGGCCGCCGCACCGCGCACCGGTTCGGGCAGCGGCTCGCCATAACCGGCGAGCGCCGGCCAGGGCAGCCAGTGCCCCGCGGCCGCGGGCGCGGCGTTCTCGACCCGCGCCAACCCCTCTGCCGCCGGTGCGTCCGGTCGCCATTCGCCGAGCACGATCCGCATCAGCCGGCCCTCGTGACCAGCGGGCCGGCGGCCTGAGTGATCCCGGCGCCGGCGCCGATGGCGCCCGCCTCCGCCGCTTCGATCGCCGCGAGCGCCGCTTCGGTGAGCGGACGGTAGGTCGCGGCGGCGCGGTCATCGGCGACGTAGAGCGCCGCCTGCCACAGCGCGCCGTAGAGATAGGCGTCGGGGTGCCGCTTCAGCAGCCAATTGCTCGGCCGCGCGGCGGAGAGCCGGCACAGCCCGCCGAGATGCCGGATTTCCAGCGCATGGGCGGCATCCGGCACCGGCGCGAGATGCAACGACCAGCCCGCCACCGCCCAGAAGCGCGGCCGCCCTGGCACCGCCGATCGCGGCAGCGCCAGTGCCTCCACCGGCAGCGGCTCGAGCACCCCGCCACCGACGAGGCGGACCGACCGCACCGCGCGCACATCGGGCGGCAGCGGGATCGTCGGCTCGCCCGCCACCATGTCCAGTGTCTCGATGCGCTCGGCCTGCCGCGTCCGCAGCACACGATCCGCCTGCGCCTCGAACAGACGGACGAAATCCGCCGCGCGCGCGGTGTCGATGTCGTTGCGCGCCAGCCAGTCGGCGATCGCCGCCAGCAGCTCGTCACGCGTCTCGAGCGGCATCTGCCCTCCTCCCTCCGCGATGCGGTGATGTCACAGCCGGCCGCCCCAGCTTCGGAAGGCGCGGTTCTCCGCGTCATTGGCCCAGCGCTTCCAGGCCGCGGCGTCGTGGAACCAGCCCTCGCGGAAGGCCCGGTCGAGCACATGGCTCGGCACGAAGGCGGCGTGCCGGAAATCGCGCCCGGGCGGCCGCTCGGCGATCGTGCGGGCCGCTGCGGCGATCGGCGCGCAATCCTCGCGCGTCTCGATCGCGAGAACGCCGTCCGCGGCATCGAGATGGGCGATCTCGACACGACCGCCGCGGCGGGACAGGAGGCGTCTTTCGGTCATGCGTGGGGGCCCCCTCCCGCCGCGGCGGCCGGCCTCACGCCAGCACCGTCGCCAGATCGGCGACGGCGCCGTGCGCGGCCTCGTTGCGAACCTCGAGCGTGCATTCCGCAACGACGAAGCCCCGCAGGCTGTCGCCGCTGCGCGCCAGATCCTCCCGGCGGATCGGGCGCAGATAGGCCATCGCCGCCATGTCGGGCTGGACGACGAAGGCCGTCCGTTCGCGCTGGATCCGGTTCGGGACGACCTTCAGGTCGCCGAAATCGGAGACATAGATCGATGCGGCGGCGAGGATCATCGGCTTGTCGACCGTCTGCCGCGCCGAGGAGCGGCCGGAAAAGCCCGACAGGACCTGCTTGTTGATCGGGCCGACCATCACCATGCTCGGCTCGCCGCCCGCGCCGTAGCAGCGCGCGACCACCGATTTCAGCAGATCCTCGGTGAATGCCCGCTCATCGCCGTCGACCGCAGGGCTCTCGGCATCGGCGGCGTCCTCGCCGTCGTCACCGCGGTCGACATTGGTCGTGAGCCAGCTCTCCAGCCCGCGCATCCGTCGGGCGGTGGAGGGGCCGCCGGCGACCATGCCCTGATTGGCCAGCGCTGCATATTCGATGTCGGTCTTCAGCTCCTTGCCGCGCTTGGCGACCTGCCAGGCCACCTCGCTCGCCCGGCCCGCCTTGTCGACCGCCTCCTGCGTACCGGTGACGGCCCAGGCCTTGCGCAGGATCTGGCAGACATTCTGCCGGCGCACGGTCGGGATACTCGCCTCGGGCGTCACGTCGCCCCCCTCGAGCTGGGCGTTGTCACCGGGCGGCGCCAGCTTGTCCTCCTGCCATTCATGCAGGGTAACCTTGGCCTTGGTCCGGCCGATCGCTGACACGAAGGGCGTTTCCGACGGGCTGATCATGTAGATCTCGTCGGTCAGGTCCTCGCGATTGCCGATCGCGGCATAGGTGGTGAACCCACCGGCGGTGAGCGTCATGCTTCAGGCTCCCATGCGATGACGGAAAAGGGCCGCGGCATCCTCGATGCGGCCGGATCGCCTCAGGCGCTGTGACAGATCCTGCTCGCGCCGCCCGCCCTCGGCCCGTTCGACGGCGCCGGGGCGCAGGGACGGCGCCTCCGCCGCCTTGCGCCGCAGGCCGGGCTTCGCCGCCTCGGCCTGTTTCCAGCGCCAGGCGTCGCGCAACAGTGCGACCGCCCGCGGATCGACGAGGGATGCGATCTCATCGGCGCCGAAGCCGGCATCCGCCAGCATCGTGCGGATGGCGCCCGCCTCGCGGCGCATCGTCGCCTCGTCGCGCCATTCGGGGATCAGCTCGGGCAGCCGGGTACGGCCGCTCTCGATCGCCCGCAGAGTCTGATGCTGCGCTTCGGCACGGTCGCGGGCGATCAGCGCCGCCACCGTCTGGCGCAGCCGCGCCGCTGCCTCACGGGTCGTCTTGACGTCGGCGCCGCTGGCATCCGCCGGCAGCGAGGCGATCAGCGCGCGCTCGAGACCGCCCAATGCCTGGGCCAGCGCCCGGCGCTCGGCGCGCAGGGCGCCGCGTTCGCCGCGCACGCCGCGGGCACCCTCACGCGCCTCCTGCCAGGCCCGAACCAGCTCGCCGACCGGCACCATCCGCGCCGTTCCGTCGATCTCGACGCGGATCGCCCCGGCGGCCGAGCCGTCGGACACGGATGGGTCGCCGGCAGGATCGGCCACCGGATCGGCCACCGCCGCAGGCGTGCCCTCCGGCCCCCGCGCGGCCGCGGCCGCTATCCGGGCGGCGACGGCGTCGACCGTCGTGGCCGGGTCCTCCCCTGCCGCGCCGTCCGGCAGCAGGTCCAGATCCTCGATCATCACGCCTCCTTTGCTTGATGCGCACGGCGGAACAGCACCGCCGGCCGCCGCCCGGGATCGGCCTCGATCGCAAAGCCCCGTGCCGCGAGGCGCCCGGCGGTGCTGCGGCAGCCGGGCTCGCGCTCGCCACGCGGCCCGAACATCGCGAGCACCCGGTCGAGGGTCGGGCCGGGTTCGAGGGCTGCGAGCAGCAGCGGCCCGACCGCCGGATCGTCGACGACCAGCAGCGTGGGCCGCTCCGCTTCCAAAACCTCGCCCAGGACGACATCCGTCTCGAGCGCCTCGGCGGCATCGGCCCTGACGCGCGCGCAGCGGACCCGCGCCTCCACCCGGCCGTGCACGGCGTGGAACTGGCGCAGCGCCGCGGCGGTGCGCGGCCGCGGATCGAGGACCAGCACCGACACGCCGGGCGGCACGCGCGCCGCGATCACCGACAGCGACCCGAGCCCGCCGCCGATCTGGACGACGCGGTCGCCCGGTTCGAGCACCGCATCCACCGTCCCCGGTGGCGGTGCGATGCGTCGTCTCAGCGCCATGGCCAGGACCGCTCCCCGCGCGCGATCCGCGCGAGCATGTGGTCGGCGAGCCGTCCGGTCTCGGCCGCGGCGGTCAGCGCCTGCCGTACCCGGTCGAGCAGCCCGAGCGCGACGAACAGCCGTTCCCGTCCTTCGGTGTCGCGGGCGGTGCTGCCGCGCCAGGCGGCGAGCAGCCCCTCCTCGACCGCAGCGAAGGCGCTGGCGAGCAGCGGATCCTCGATCAGCGCCCGTGCGCGGGCGCCCCGCGCCCGCTCATGCTCGAGCCGCTCGGCCGCCGAACGCGTCGGCCCCGCCTCACCCGGCTCCGCCGCCGTCATGGCTGCCTCGCGGCATGGGGGACGGGATCGGCGGGCACGCCTTTTGAAGGCGCGCCGCTCGTTTCGGCACTGCGCATCGGCGGGTTCCGGTGATGGTGGTGGTAGAGGGGGCAGTGGCGGCCTCATGCCACTGCGATCCTGTTTTGTTCTACATCCGTTCCGCTTCAGCCCCTAATCTGAAGGGGAGGTGGCGAAGGAAACCGGAAGAGGCACCGCTATGCGGCCGGGCTGCGGAAGACGGGGCTGCGGAACACGGGACTGCGCGGCGGCGGCGCGGTGTCCTCTTCCCGGTCCGCGAGCAGGCCCGCCGCCGGCAGGGCGAGGAGCGGCCAGCCCAGGCTGTTGAACTGCAGCCAGCGCCGCGCCCGCGGTCCGGGGTTCCAGACACCGCGGATCAGCCGGGCGAGCTCGGGAAAGCCCTCGCGGAAACGGGCCGGGGTCAGCATGTAGTAGCTCGCAGCATCGGCGAGCAGCTCGCGCGGCGCGGCGAGATAGCCATGCCGGGTCGGGTCGGCCCAGAGTGCCGGCCGTATCCGGCGCGACGCCGCCACCGCATCCGCCAGCAGATCCGGATCCGCGGCTAGGATATCGCTCAGCCCCATTCCCGAGTAGTAGTCGATGGCATGCCCGAGCTCGTGCGACAGCACGGCCGGGCGCGACAGGTAGTCGAGGCCGTCCGACAGATGGATGGCGGTGCCACGGCGCGGGATCGGGGCGGTCGGCGCCGGCGGTCGCGGCGCGCTGAAACGGCCGCCGCCATGCGGGATCAGGGCCGGATCGAGATAGCGGAAATCGTCGACCATCCGGCCGCCCAGCCATTCCAGCGTGGCGAGGTTCAGCCCCACCTCCGCCTCACCCCCGCCATGCCCGACGATGACCGGCGCCGTCAGCCGTCGGCCTTCGACATCCAATGCCGGACCCGGCGCGAGGCGCGGCGCGAGCAGCGCGTCGATGGTAAGCGGTGTTCCGGGACTGCCTGCCGCGTCGAGCCGCAGCGGCGCGCCGCCCCCGGAAAGGGCGGTGCGCCCGATCCCGCCCAGCACGGCCCGGGCGATGGTCTCGGCCAATGTGCCGAGCAGCGCGCCCTCGGCAGCACTGCGCAGCCGTGCGAGAAGGCCCGTCTCGCCCGGCCGGGCGGCGAGCGCCGCTGTCACCGGGTTCGGGGCCACGGCCTCCACGAGGTCCGACAGGCGGGGCGCATCGGGCGAGGCCGTCGCGAAATCCGCGAGCGCACCGGTGACACCGGCGCGGCCGGCCGGCGCCAGCCCGACCGCGGCGGTGGCCGGTGCCACCAGCCCCATGCCCGCCGCCAGCCGCACCGCTTCGCGCGTCACGGCTGCGACCGGCCCGTCCGGCGCGGCGATCTCCGGCAGGCGGGCGGCGCTGCGCAGATCGGCCGCGGCCTCCGCCAGCCCCTCGGCATCACCGAGTGCCGCGGCCAGCGGGGCGAGCGCACCCTCGGCCGCCCAAAGTCCGGTATCGAACAGCCCCTGCACGGCATCGCGCGCCCCGCCGCCGATCGTCCGCCAGCTCTCCTCCCATGCGGCCCCGGCGGCGGCGTCGAGCAGTCCCGGAAGGTCGGGGGACGAACCGGTCGGCGCGTCGGTCAGCGCGAGGGACAGGCCGCCCGCCGCATCCGTGAAGACCGGCACGCCGGCGCCCAGACCCAGCAGCCGCGCCTGCCGTTCGGCGAGCCAGGCGCGCCGCGCCGCCTCGCTCCACCCCACCGGCCAGCGCAGGGTCGGGCCGGCGGCGGCGCCGACCGGGCGATCGGCCCGGGCTGCCAGTGGGCCGGCGCCGGTCACGGCGCAGCCTCCGCCCCGCGCGCCTCCCGGCGCAGCGCCAGCTCGGCCAGCATCCGGTCGCGATCGAGCCGGATCTCGGCGGCGGCGCGCTCCCGCTTCAGCGCGATCTCCGCCCCGAGCCGTCGCCGTTCCAGCGCGATCTGCGCCTCGAGCGCCACTAGCGCCGGATCGGGTGGCGGCGGACCCGGCGGCTCCTCCCGCGGCGGCGAGAAGTAGGGATCGGCGGATGGCAGGTCGGCGAGCCGCGTCATCATCCGCAACGTCGCGTAGAGGTGCCGCGGCGTGACCATGCCACCCATCCCGCCGGCCGCCAGCACCTCGCGCTGGACCGACAGGATCGTCGCCATCTGCGCCAGCTTCGCCTCGCGGCTGCCGGTGCCCAGCCCGACCGTCACCGACACATCCATCTCCGCGTTCCAGCTCCGCGGATCCATCGGCACCCAGCGCCCGCGCAGCCGGATCACCCGCGCCCTGTCCTGATGGCGCACCACGTCGCGCAGCAGACCCCGGAACAGCGGCTTGAGCGCGAGTTCGGCGAAGCGGCGCTCGATCCGCGCCTGCGCCGCCGTCATCGCCTGCATCGCGGCGGTCGCGGTCGGCGTTGCGAGCAGCTCCGGCGACAGCCCGGCAATGGTCCGACCCGCCCCGGTCCGCCCCTCGCGCTGCTGGTCGAGATAGTCGAGCATCGGGAAGGCCTGTGCCCCGCCCCAATCGGGCGTGCTGTCGCGAACCCCGCCGATATCACGCCATCGCCTGATGCCGCCGGGTCGACGGATCAACGCGTCCTCAAGGCCGATCGCCGGATCGATCGCCTGGGTCGCGACATCGGTCACCGGCGTCGTCGACAGGTAGAGCCCGTCCAGCATCTGCCGCCACAGCGTCGATTTGACGAGCTGGATGTCCTGCAGGAGATCGGCGAAGGACAGGCCGATCATCCGGTGCGGCAGGAGGATCGGGGTGAAGCCGTGGAACGGCACGTCCGGCGCCGGCTCGTCGTCGAGCAGCACCTGCGCATCCGCACCGGCCACACGGATCCGGCGCAGCTCCGACCGCCCGGTGCCGTCGCGGTCGATCCGCAGCCAGCATTCGTAGACCCGCACCGTCTCACCGCTCGGATCGGCAACCGGCGGCTCGCCCGCGGCGCCGCGCTCGCCCGACGGTGCGAAGGCCTCCTCCGCCCCGGCATCCTCGGCCGGCAGCCGCGCGACGAGTGCCGGGTCGAACCCCGCCTCGACCAACGCCGCCCGCGTCATCGAGCGGCGATGGGCGACGAAGCCCGCCTCTTCGATCGACCGCGCGCCACGCTCGACCAAGAACTCGCCGGGCGGCAGATTGGCCACCCGCAGGACGCCCTCGCGGCGCTGGCGCCGGATGCGCAGATCATAGACGGTGGCGCCCACCTCTTCGCGTGCCGCGGCCGAGAGCACCGTCACCCCCGGCTCCGCCGCGATTAGCGCCGCCTCGTCCTCGGAAAGCCCCGCGAGATCCTCGGTCGAGATGCGTTCGACCGTCTCCCACCAGCGCTTCACCACGCCGTGACGGCCGATCAGCGCATCCTTCAGCCAAGTCTCGGTGATCAGGAAACCGGGATTGTCGCGCCCATAGACATGGCCGATGTAGTCGGTGGCCTGCTCGGCCATCGCCTCGTCTTCGGGACCGGTCGGCTCGAAGACCACCGGCTGGTCGCCACCATGGAAGATCCGCAGCAGCGACGGCATCACCCATTCCACCGCGTCCATCACGTCGCGGCTGACGACCTGGCTGCGCCCCTCGATCTCATTGCCGAACGGTGCGCCGAGATAGAGCCGCATCGCCTCTGCCCGCGGCAGCAGCGCCTCTTGGTCCATATGGTCCTCGGCATCGCGAATCATGGTCGCGACGGCCGCGCGGAGGCGCTGCTCGTCCATGGAGGCCGGTCCTGGTTGGGGAGGATGACGTACCTTACCGCGTAGGCGCTTCGGCACGAAATTCGAGGAGGAGGAGGCTCGCCCGCCGCCCGGAATTCAGCTAAAGCCGCGCTCCATGACCATCGACACCGAAGACCAGCTCGAAGGGCTGCGGCGGATCGGCCGGATCGTCGCCGCGACCCTCGCCCGCATGGCGGCCGCGGCCGAGCCCGGGATGACGACGCGCGAGCTCGACGCCATCGGCCGCGCCGCGCTCGAGGCCGAAGGCGCCCGGCCGGCCCCCGAGCTCGTCTACGGCTTCCCGGGCGCCACCTGCATCAGCATCGCCCCGGCGGTCGCTCATGGCGTGCCGGACGACCGGCACCTGCAGGCCGGCGATCTCGTCAATGTCGATGTCTCGGCCGAGAAGGACGGGTTCTTCGCCGATACCGGCGGCAGCTTCCTCGTCATGCCGGGCAACACGCCCGGCCGCGATGCCGCGCTCGCCGCCCTTCTCGCCGATGGCCGCGCCGCCCTCGACGCCGGTGTCGGTGCCGTCGCCGCCGGACGGCGTTTCAACGGCATCGGCCGGGCGGTGGAGACGGTCGCCCGCCGCCGCGGCCGCACCCTGCTGCGCAACCTCCAGGGCCATGGCACCGGCAGCGCGCTGCACGAGGCGCCGGCCCACATCCCGGCGCATTGGGTATCCACCGACCGCCGGACGATGCGGGACGGCCAGGTCTTCACCATCGAGCCCTTCCTCTCCGACGGCGCGCGCTGGGCGCATGAAGGCGGCGATGGCTGGACCCTCGTCACCGATCCGCGTTTCGCCACCGTCCAGTTCGAGCACACGGTCGTCGCCACCCGTCGCGGCGCCATCGTGCTGACGGAGGCTCCGGCCGCCTGAACGGGGGCCCCGTTCCGTGCGCCGGCAAATTGTGCGATGAAGCCCGGGGAACGGGTGCACGCGCCGCAAGAGGGCGGACGGCACCGCCGCAACGGCCGCGGGTGATGGAGATATTCCGATCGGTCCAGAGCAGGATTCTGGCGCTTGTGCTGCCGGCGGCGACGGTCGTGGTCGTCGCGGCGAGCGCGGTGATTGCCTGGGATTCCGTCCGCTTCGAAAATGAGCGGTTCGAGGAGCGCACAATCGCGCGCATGCGCACCTGGGCCTCGCTGATCGTCGAGGGGGTGGAGGCCGGTGACGACGTCTGGGTCGACAAGGTCCTCACCCTTTATGCGAGCAGCCGGGACATCGTCTTCGCCCAGGTGCTGGCACCGGACGGGCGGAGGATCGCGGCGATCGGCGATCCCTCGGCCGCTCAGGACGAGGCCGAGCGTTTCGTCGTGCCGATCATCAATCACGGCGGCGCCGAGCTCGGGTCGCTCGAGACCCTCGCCGTCTCCACCAAGGTCGAAAGGATCCTCTGGCGCGATGCCGGCAAGGCGGGGCTGATCATCGCGGTCGTGGTCATCGTGATGCTGTTCACCGCCTTCGTCATCGTGCGGCGGCTCATCGTCCGCCCCGTCGAGCGGCTGACCGCCGCGATGGAGAAGCACACCGAAGGCGGCGAGATGTCACCGGTCGCCGCCGGCGACACCGACGAGATCCAGCGCCTGTGCCGCGCCTTCAACGAGATGGCGAGCCGTCTCGCGCGGCGCGAGGCGGAGCTGCTCGCCGCCAATGCGGATCTCGCCGCCCAGTCGGAGCTGCTCGACCAGTTCAAGCGTCTCGCCGAGAGCCGGCAGGTCGCGGCCGAGGCGGCCAACCGGTCGCGCTCGCGCTTCCTTGCCAATATGAGCCACGAGCTGCGCACGCCGCTCAACGCGATCATCGGCTTCTCGGAGATGCTGCAGGCCGGCGCCTATGGCAGGCTCGGCCATCCCAATTACGAGGAGTATGCGAGGCTCATCGTCGAGAGCGCGGGCCACCTCTTGCAGCTCGTCAACTCCGTCCTCGACATGGCGAAGCTCGAAGGCCACGCCTTCACCATCCATCCCGAGCCGCTGCGCCTCGAGCCGCTCGTCGATCAGGCGATCGAGCTCCTGGCGCCGCTCGCCGAGCGCGGTGATGTCGAGATCACGGTCGGCCCGCTGCCGGAGGCGACCGTCCATGTCGATGACGTCGCCTTCCGGCAGGTGCTGATGAACCTCCTGTCCAACGCGGTGAAGTTCACGCCGCGCGGCGGTTCGGTCGAGGTCACCGCCGAGATCCGGGATGGCCGGTGCTGGATCACCGTCGCCGATACCGGCATCGGCATTCCGGCCGAGGATCTCGACCGGGTGCTGCGTCCGTTCGAACAACAGGACAATTCCTACACCAAACACAGCCATGGCACCGGGCTCGGCCTGCCGATCGCCAAATCGCTGGTTGAGCTGCAGGGCGGCACCCTCACCATCGAGAGCGCGGTCGGCCGCGGGACCAGTGTCACCTTCGACGTGCCGCTCGCCGATGCCGGCTAGCACCGCCAGGCACCTCACACGATCCAGCGCGAATCCGCCCTGAGCGGCCGCATCACCCGTTCCGGCAGCACCGGCTCGGCGAAGGTCAGCGCCAGTGCATCCGCGATGTCGGGGCTGCGCAGCCCGCGGCGCTGCATCTCCTCCTTCCGCTCGATCTTCAGCCGGCCGAGGCTGTCGAAGCCGTAGCCCGGCCCGCACAGATCGGCCTGCAGCGCGTCGTCATCGGGGATCGCCACCCCCGCCTCCAGCCAGTCGCGCATCGCCGACCACATCTCCGCCCGCCGGTTCAGAGGGCCGCCGCTGCTGCGCGCGAACGGCCGTTCGCCGCCATTGACGCCGCGGACTATCGCGCCCTGCCCCGTCTCGATAAGGCGGTCGACCACCCCAGCGCCGAGCCCGACCACGTCGACGAAGACCCGTGCCGGCCGCTCGCGATCGATGATGCGACGGATGAGACCCGCCACTTCCATGGTATCGAGCCTGCGATGCGTCTCGACGCCGAAGGCGGCGCCGCCGCGCCGGCGGATGATGGCGGTGCGGTCGGGACCGAACCGCGCGGGGTCGACGCCAACGATGAGCGGTCCGTCGGGCAGCGCCGGCCGGCGACGCGCCGACAGCACCAGCGGCGCGGGGATGAACCCGCCGCCGCCCGAGCGGAAGGCCTCGGCCGCGACCGAGGGATATTCCTGCGCGAACAGCCAGTCATAGCGCAGCTCTGCCCGCTTGCGCCGGGCCCAGGCGAGCTGACCCGCATCGAGCCCGAGTGCCCGCGCCTCCTCCGCCTCCGCCGGCGTCGGCTCGAAATCCGGACCCGGCTCGATGCGGTAGTCCGGCGCGAGATGCCAGGGCAGGAAGATCGCCGTCCAGCCGCCTTCACCTGCCTCGGCTGCCTGCCAGCGGGCGTGGAAATCGCCGCCGACACCGTTGGCGGTGCTCTCCAGGATCGCCTCGCTGCCGGCGAGGTCGGGCACCGCCTGCAGGGCGCCGGCGGCATGGGTCTCAGCGCGCGGCCAGAAGGCCACCTCCGAGCCATGGAAGAGCTGCACCGTCTGCGCCCGCCCTGTCGCCCGCGCCCCGGCGGTCGCGACCACATAGGAGCCATCCTGTTCGGGAAAGGTCAGCGCCCGGGTATTGGCGGCGCCGAGCGGCGGTCGCTCCTCCGGCGGCAGGCGGGCATGGAAGCGGCGGACGATCTCGAACAGCGCCTGCGACGCCTCGTAGCGATGGGTCAGGATGAAGCAGCGCAGCCCGCGCCCGTCGAGGATGCGATGGAAGAAGCGGGCGGCGACATAGCTGCTGATCCCCTGCTGCCGCGCCTTCAGCACGAGGGCGCGCACCCGTCCGGTCGCACAGCGCTGCGCCTCGATCCGCTCGTGCAGCAGGTGCTGGGCGGGGTTGAATGCCAGCGGCACCAGCCCGTCGGCCTTGCTGCGGACGAGAAGGCGCGTTCGGGCGAAGGCAGGGAGGTCGGGGAGCGGCATGATGCGACGCTATCATCGCCCGCCGCATTCCCGCAGGACGAGCGGGAGGGGTCGCCATCCGTTCGACGGGGGGCACGGCGGCCGCTATCATCACCGGCGATGACCGACCCGATGCTGTTCGCCGAGGAGCCGCCGCCGCAGCCCGCGACCTCGCCCTATCGTGTGCTCGCGCGCAAATACCGGCCGACCACCTTCGCCGAAATGATCGGCCAGGACGCGCTGGTGCGCACGCTGTCGAACGCGCTCGCCTCCGGCCGGCTCGCCCATGCCTTCATCCTCACCGGGGTGCGCGGCGTCGGCAAGACGACGACCGCCCGGATCATCGCCCGCGCCCTCAACTGCATCGGGCCGGACGGCAAGGGCGGTCCGACGGCCGCGCCCTGCGGCGTCTGCGATCCCTGCCGCTCGATCCTCGCCGATCGCGCCGTCGACGTGATGGAGATGGACGCCGCCTCGCGGACCGGCGTCGATGACATCCGCGAGATCCTCGACGGGGTACGCTACGGGCCGGTCGCCTGCCGGTCGAAGGTCTATATCGTGGACGAGGTCCACATGCTGTCGCGCAACGCCTTCAACGCGTTGCTGAAGACGCTCGAGGAGCCGCCGCCGCACGTCACCTTCATCTTCGCCACCACCGAGATCCGCAAGGTCCCGGTCACCGTGCTGTCGCGTTGCCAGCGTTTCGATCTGCGGCGGGTCGACGCCGACCGGCTGGCCGCCCATTTCACGGGCATCCTCGAGCGCGAGGGGGTGACCGCCGAGCCCGAGGCGATCGCGATGATCGCGCGCGCCGCCGACGGCTCGGTGCGCGACGGCCTGTCGCTGCTCGATCAGGCGATCGCCGAGGCGTCGACGCCGGGCGGCCGGCCGCACATCGTCGCCGCCTCGGTCCGCGCCATGCTGGGCCTCGCCGACAGAGGCCTCGTCTTCGACCTGATGGAGGCACTCGCCGCCGGCGACGGCCCCGCCCTGCTCGGCCGCCTGCGCGAGGCGGGCATGGCCGGTGCCGATCCCGTCGCGCTGCTCGGTGATCTCCTCGATCTCGTCCACCTCCTCGCCCGCGCCAAGCTGGTGCCCGCGGTGCTGGACGACCCCGCCATGCCCGAGGCAGAGCGGCAGCGCGGCGGCCGGCTCGCCGAGGCGCTCAGCATGCCGGTGCTGACCCGCGCCTGGCAGACCCTCCTGAAGGGGGCTGGCGAGCTGCAGACCGCGCCACGCCCGGACCAGGCGCTCGAGATGGTGCTGATCCGGCTCCTCCACATGGCCGATCTGCCGAGCCCGGCCGAGCTGATCCGCCGCTTCGGCGATGCCGCCGCGACGCCGGTTCCAGCACCCGCCCCGATGCCGCGCGGCGGTTCGGGCCCGTTTGGTGCCTCCGGCGAGTTGGGCGGGTTGCGGCTCGCCGTCACCGAGGCTTGGCCGCGGGAGAATCCGCCCACGGCAGAAGCCGCGCCGCGGGCCGAGGCCGCCCCCCTCGCCCCGCCCCAACCCGCCCGCCCAGCCGTGTCTCGGCCGCAGCGCTTCGAGGATCTGGTCGAGATCGCCTTCACCCGGGACATCGTGCTCTACGGCCATCTGTTCTCGGCGGTCCGGCCGGTGCGCTTCGAGTGGGGCCGCTTCGAATTCCAGCCGACCGCGGATTGTCCGGCCGAACTCGCCCAGCGGCTCGACCGGGCACTGCGCGAGTGGACCGGCGAGCGCTGGATCGTCTCTGTCGTCTCGGCGAGCGAAAGCGCGGCGCGGCCGACCCTCGCCGAGAGCGCCCGCAGCGAACGCGCACGGCTGTTCGACGAGGTCCGCGCCCATCCGACCGTCGCGGCGATCCTCGACGCCTTCCCCGGCGCCGAGATCCGCGATGTCCGCAACCCGCTCGGCGGGATGGAAGACGGTGCCGCCGCGGATGGGGCCAGCGGCTCCGAGGCGCTGCCGCCTGCCGAAGCCTATGGCGAGCCGGCCGGGGATGCGCGGGATGATGCCGAGGAGGACGGGTTCGACGCGTTCACCTTCGGCCGCTGACAGCCTTGCGTCCGCCGCCAAAGGCGCCGATATAGGGTCCGGGAGGTCGGCCGGGGGCGCGTCCCTCGCCAACCCGGTCAGGTCCGGAAGGAAGCAGCCGTAACGAGCTTCGATGCGGGTCTCGCGTCGGCCTCCCACCGCCCCCTCGGGCCGCAGCCGCCCGAGGCGCCGCGCAGGGCTCTCCGAACGGCCTGCCGCCTGTTCGCCGGCCAGCGGTCCTCAGCCAGCCTGCACAGCCGCGAAACGCCCGTCCTCGCCCAGGCGCCACAGCTCGCCCGAGACGATGTCGAACCACATGCCGTGCAGCGTCAGGGCTCCGCGCGACAGCGGCTCGGCGATCCAGGGAAAGGTGGTGAGATTGTCGAGCGACAGCTTGACGATGGCATGTTCGGTCTCGCGCTGACGCTCCGCCGGGCTCATCGCCACGCCATTGCCGGACCGGACGGGTGCGGCGATCTCCAGCCAGGGGTCGAGGAATTCGCCCGAGGCGCGGCCCGATATCAGCGCGGCCGCCCCACCACAGGCGCCATGGCCGAGCACGACGATGTTGTCGATGCCCAGCGTCCGCACCGCGAACTCTAGCGCGGCCGAGGTGCCGTGATACCGCGTGTCCGGCCCATAGGGCGGCACGAGGTTGGCAACGTTCCGAATCACGAAGAGTTCGCCTGGCAGGGCGTCGAAGATCACGGCCGGATCGATGCGGCTGTCGCAGCACCCGATCAGCACCGCCCGCGGGTGCTGCCCGCGGGCGAGATCGTCGAACAGTTCGCGGCGCGCCTGCCAGGCGCCCTCGCGGAACCGCCGATACCCCTCCACAAGTCGTTCCATGCAGCTGAGCTCCGTCGCTTGCGACGCCGCGCACCGTGTCATGCAAGCGTCCCGTCGCTAGACTTCATGCACGACAGAGGGAGCATACGTCGATGACGAAGAAGGCCGGCCGCAAGGTCATCATCACCTGTGCCGTCACCGGCTCGATCCACACGCCGAGCATGTCGCCGCACCTACCGGTGACGCCGGAGGCGATCGCCGAGCAGGCGATCGGCGCTGCCGAGGCGGGGGCGGCGATCCTCCATCTGCATGCGCGCGATCCCGAGACCGGAAAGCCGACCCCTTCGCCGGAAATCTTCCTGCGCTTTCTTCCCCGGATCCGGGCGGCAACCGACGCGATCATCAACGTCACCACCGGCGGCGATCAGACGATGACGATCGAGGACCGTCTCGCCGGCCCGCTGCGGCTCGCGCCGGAGATGTGCTCGCTCAACATGGGCTCGATGAATTTCGGCCTCTATCCGATGCTCGACCGGTACCGCGACTGGGCGCATGAGTGGGAGCCGGCCTATCTCGAGGGCTCGCGCCGCGGCATCTTCCGCAACACCTTCAGCGATATCGAGACGATTCTGTCGCGCCTCGGCGAGGGATGCGGCACGCGCTTCGAGTTCGAATGCTATGATGTCGGCCACCTCTACACGCTGGCCCATTTCCTCGATCGCGGTCTGGTGCGCCCACCGCTCTTCGTGCAGACGATCTTCGGCATCCTCGGCGGCATCGGGCCGGAGGCCGACAATCTCCTCCACATGCGGCGCACCGCCGACCGATTGTTCGGCGACGCCTATGAATGGTCGGTGCTCGGCGCCGGTCGTCATCAGACCAATCTCGTGACGATGGGTGCCATCATGGGCAGCCATGTCCGCGTCGGGCTCGAAGACAACCTCTATCTCGCCCGCGGCCGGCTCGCGGCGAGCAATGCCGAACAGGTGGCGAAGATCCGGCGCATCCTCGACGAGCTCTCGCTGGAGGTGGCGACACCCGCGGAGGTGCGCGCGATGCTCGGCCTGAAGGGGCCCGACGCCGTCGCCTTCTGACGGCGGTCCTCCCGGTGCCGCCGCTCGGCAGCCCTGTTTGGCGCCGGGCCGCTTTCCCTGTATCTGTCCGTCCCACCGTTCCGACCGGCGAGAGGCTCCGATGAAGAACATCCAGCAGATGATGCGCCAGGCGCAGGAGATGCAGGCCAAGATGGCCGAGATGCAGGCCCGTCTGGCTGAGATCGAGGTCGAGGGATCGGCCGGCGCCGGCATGGTGACGGTGCGGGTCTCGGCCAAGGGCGACCTCAAGAGCGTCAAGATCGACCCGAAGATCGTCGATCCCGCCGAGGTCGAGATGATCGAGGATCTGATCGTCGCAGCGGCGGCCGATGCCAAGGGCAAGGCGGAAGCCGCGGCACAGGAGGAGACGCAGAAGCTGATGGGCGGCCTCAAGCTGCCGCCGGGCTTCAAGCTGCCGTTCTGACGGGAGCGGCCGCTCCTTGCCGCTCCGCCTCGCCTTTCTCGGCACGCCCGCCTTCGCGGTGCCGACGCTCGAAGCGCTGGCCGCGGCGGGCCATGAGCTCGCCTGCGTCTACACCCAGCCGCCGCGCGCGGCCGAGCGGGGCCAGCGCCTACGCCGCTCGCCGGTGCATGACCGGGCCGAGGCGCTCGGCATACCGGTACGCACGCCCGAGCGCCTGCGCGGGGAGGCCGAACAGGCGGCGTTCCGCGCCCTCACCCTCGATGCCGCCGTGGTCGTCGCCTATGGCCTGATCCTGCCGCTGCCGATCCTTGCGGCGCCGCGGCTCGGCTGCCTCAACGTCCATGCCTCGCTGCTGCCGCGCTGGCGCGGAGCGGCACCGATCCATCGCGCGATCCTCGCCGGCGACCGCGAGACCGGCGTCACCATCATGCGGATGGAGGAGGGGCTCGATACCGGTCCGATGATCCGTGCCGAGACGGTGCCGATCGGGCCGCGCATGACGACGCCCGAGCTGCACGACCGGCTCGCGATGCTCGGCGCCCGCCTCGCCGTCGAGGCTTTGGCGGCGGTCGCCGACGGCCGCGCGACGGAAACCCCGCAGCCCGCCGAGGGCGTGACCTATGCGGCCAAGATCACCCCTGCCGATGGACGGGTGGACTGGCAGGACGCCGCGCATGTCGACCGCCAGGTCCGGGCGCTCCTGCCCCGCCCCGGCGCTTGGTTCGAGCATCGCGGCGAGCGCATCCGCATTCTGGAGGCCGCCCTGGCCCCCGATGCTGCGGGCCCGCCCGGCACCGTGCTCGATGCGGCCCCGACCATCGCCTGCGCTGCCGGCGGCGGCATCCGCCTTCTCCGGCTGCAGCGCCCCGGTCGCTCGCCGCTCGCCGGGGCGGATTTCCTGCGCGGTTTTCCGATGCCGCCCGGCACCGTCCTGGACCCCGGCCACCCCGGCTGACGGCCCGGACGATGGACATGCAGCGCTGGAAGCTGACGGTCGAATACGATGGCCGTCCCTTCGTCGGCTGGCAGCGCCAGGCGAACGGCCCCTCCGTCCAGGAGGCGATCGAGACGGCCGTCTTCCGCTTCTCCGGCGAGACCGTCCGCGTCACCGGCGCCGGCCGCACCGATGCCGGGGTCCATGCGCTCGGCCAGGTCGCGCATGTCGACCTCGCACGGCCGGCGAGCCCCGCCACCGTGCGCGACGCCCTGAACCAGCATCTGAAGCCGCAGCCGATCGCCATCCTCGCGGCCGAGCCCGTGCCCGCCAGCTTCGATGCGCGCTTCTCGGCCCGCCGCCGTGCCTATCGCTACCGGATCGTCAACCGCCGCGCCCCCCTCACCCTCGAGCGCGGCCGCGCCTGGCATGTGATGCGGCCGCTCGACGCCGGCGTGATGGACCAGGCGGCACAGCTCCTCGTCGGGCGGCACGACTTCACGAGCTTCCGCGCGGCCGAATGCCAGGCGGCCTCGCCGGTCCGCACGCTTGACCGCCTCTCCGTGCGGCGCGAAGGCGATCTCGTCCTTATCGAGGCCGAGGCCCGCTCCTTCCTCCATCACCAGATCCGCAACTTCGCCGGCTCGCTCCGGCTGGTCGGCGAGGGCAAGCGCCCGATCACCTGGATCGCCGAGGTGCTGGCAGCGCGCGACCGGTCGTGCGCCGGGCCGACCGCGCCGCCGGACGGGCTCTACTTCCTGTCGGTCGATTACGACGCGCCGGCGACCAGCGTCGGGTAAAGGATCGACGTGCCCCAGGCGACGGCGACCAGCGAGACCACGAGATCGAGCAGTGCGAGGCCGATCGCCGGCCCCCAGCCGCAGCCGAGCGCGGCGCGGGCGGCAACCCCCCAATAGGCAACGGCATAGAAGGGCAGCAGCTCGATCAGGAAGAGGGCGAGGCCGCCGAGCGCCGGCAGCGCCAAGCCCAGCGTCAGCCCCACCATCACGATCAGCAGCGCGACCGTGCCGTAGGACCAGATGGTGAGAAAGCGGAACAGCCTGTCGCCGAGGCCGAGTGCGGGCGCCAGGAAGGAGGCTGCGACCGGCGTCGCGCACCATTGGATGGCGACGGTGGCAAACTGGACGATGAAGCCGGTCGCCGGCGACACAACCTCGGGATCCGGGCTCGCCAGACCGAGAATGGCGAGATAGGCGGCCAGGACGAAGAGGGCCAGCGCCACGGCACGCCGGGCCTCGGCGCGGCTGCCATCGAACAGCCCGACCGGCGCGCCGTCCAGCCGCAGCAGCCGCAGCCCGATGGCGACGCCGTCGCGCTGGCGCATCATCCCGCGAAGTACTCGTCGAGCACCGCCTCGTAGATCCGCGCCAGCGTCTCGAGTTCGGTCAGCGCGACATGCTCGTCGACCTTGTGGATCATCCGGTTGGGAAGGCCCAGCTCGACCACCGGCGCATAGGCCCGGATGAAGCGAGCATCGGAGGTGCCGCCACCGGTGGAGAAGGCCGGGCGGCGCCCCGTCACCCGCTCCACCGCGCGGCAGATCGTATCGGTGAACGCGCCGGGCGCGGTGTAGAAGGCGTCACCAGAAGAGCTCGTCTCGAGGGACCAGACGCCGCCGCCCGCCGCCTCGTTCGCGGCGGCGAAGCGCTCGCGCAGCTGCTGCTCCAGTCGCGCCGCGCTGTGCTGGTCGTTGAAGCGGACATTGAACACCGCCCGCCCTTCGGCCGGGATGACATTGGCCGCGGGGTTGCCGACATCGATCGAGGTCAGCGACAGGTGCGAGGGCTCGAACAGCGCGCTTCCATCGTCGAGTCGCCCGTCGCCGAGCGTCGCGAGCATGGCGACGAGGCGCGGCAGCGGGTTGGAGGCGAGTTGCGGATAGGCGGTGTGACCCTGGGTGCCGCGCACCCGCAACCGGCCGGTCATGCTGCCGCGGCGGCCGATCTTCACCGTGTCGCCGGTCGCCATTTCCGAGGTCGGTTCGCCGACGAGGCAGGCGTCGATCCGCTCGCCCCGTTCGGTGAGGGTCTCCAGCACCCGGCGGGTGCCGTTGATCGCCGGTCCTTCCTCGTCGCCGGTGATGAGCAGCGCGATGCGGCCGCCGAAATCCCGGCCCCGCCGCGCCAGGAAACGGCCTGCCGCGGCGACGAAGGCGGCAAGCGCCCCCTTCATGTCGACGGCGCCACGGCCCCACAGCACCCCGTCCTCGATCGTTCCGGCGAAGGGGTCATACCGCCAGGCGGCGGTGTCGCCCGGCGGCACGACATCCGTATGGCCGGCAAAACAGAACAGCGGGCCCTCGCCCGCCGTTCGTGCCCAGAGATTGTCGATCGCGGGAGTCCCCGGCGTCTCGAACCGCATGCGCTCGCAGATGAAGCCGAGCGGCTCGAGCGCAGCCTCGAGCACCGCGAGCGCACCCGCATCCTCCGGCGTCACGCTGGGCTGTCGGATCAGCACGGCCGCCAGCGCGACCGGGTCGGGCTCGGTCATGATCAGTCGCGCAGGAGCTCGTTGATGCCCGTCTTGGCCCGCGTGCGCTCGTCCACCCGCTTGACGATGACCGCGCAGGCGAGCGACGGCCCGGGGCGGCCATCGGCGAGCGGCGCCCCCGGCAGCGTCCCGGGCACCACGACGGAATAAGCCGGCACCCGGCCATAGGTGATCGTGCCGGTCGCGCGGTCGACGATCTTCGTGGAGGCGCCGAGGAAGACACCCATGGCGATCACCGCCCCCTCCTCGACGATGACGCCCTCGGCTACCTCCGACCGGGCCCCGATGAAGCAGCGGTCCTCGATGATCACCGGCCCCGCCTGCAGCGGCTCCAGCACGCCGCCGATCCCGACGCCGCCGGAGATATGGCAGTCACGCCCGATCTGGGCGCAGGAGCCGACCGTCGCCCAGGTATCGATCATCGTGCCGGATTCGACGCGTGCGCCGACATTGACGAAGGAGGGCATCAGCACCACCCCCGGCGCGATATGGGCCGAGCGCCGGACGATCGCGCCGGGAACCGAGCGGAACCCCGCCTCGCGGAACCGCGCCGCGTCCCAGCCCGCCGTCTTGGGCGCCACCTTGTCCCACCAGGCGGCACCGTCCGGCCCGCCCGCCACGATCGTGTTGTCGAACAGGCGGAAGGACAGCAGCACCGCCTTCTTCAGCCATTGGTGGACGATCCACGCGCCATCCTGCTTCTCCGCCACGCGCAGCGCGCCACGATCGAGCCCGTCTATCGCGGCCTCGACGGCGTCGCGTGCCTCACCGCGGCTGGCGGGACTGAGCGTGTCGCGAATCTCCCATGCCGCCTCGACGGCGGCCTGAAGAGCGGCGGTATCGGTCATGTCGGATGCGTCCTCTCTCTGGCGCGCCGATCATGCCGCCCGGCGGGTTGAAGTCAATCGCGGGCGGTCGATGTTGTCCGCCATCTCCGCCGGGTCTAAGACGCAGGCCCGACCCGCCGTTCGAGGCTTCTGCCATGACCGACATCCTCCCGATCCGCCGCGCGCTCCTGTCGGTGTCCGACAAGTCCGGGATCGTCGAGCTCGCCCGAGCGCTCGCCGCGCGTGGGGTCGAGATCCTGTCGACCGGCGGCTCCGCCCGTGCGCTGACCGAAGCCGGCATCGCGGTTAAGGAGGTCTCTGCCCATACCGGCTTCCCCGAGATCATGGATGGCCGGGTGAAGACGCTGCACCCGAAGATCCATGGCGGACTGCTCGCGCGGCGCGACGATCCCGCCCATCTCGACGCGATGGCCGATTACGCGATCGCACCGATCGATCTGCTGGTGTCCATCCTCTACCCCTTCGAGGCGACACTGGCCTCGGGCGCCGGGGCCGAGACGATCATCGAGAACATCGATGTCGGCGGACCGGCGATGATCCGCGCCGCCGCCAAGAATCATGCCTTCGTCACCGTTCTCACCGATCCCGACGATTACGCGCCGGTCCTGGCCGCCCTCGACCGGCATGGCGGCACGGATCTCGCGCTGCGGCGCCGGCTGGCGGCCGCGGCCTTCGCCCGTACCGCCGCCTATGATGCGGCGATCGCGCGCTGGATGACGGCCGAGGCCGGCGAGACGATGCCGCGCTATCTGCCGCTGCCGGCGGTTCGCGCGGCGCGGCTGCGCTATGGCGAGAATCCGCATCAGGGTGCCGCCCTCTATCTCGACGGATCGGACGCCCCGGGGCCGGCGACGGCACGGCTCCTCCAGGGCAAGCCGCTCTCCTTCAACAATGTTGCCGATGCCGACGCCGCCTTCGAGGCGGTCGCCGAACATGCCGGACCCAGCATCGTCATCGTCAAGCATGCCAATCCCTGCGGGGTGGCGAGCGCACCGTCGCTGGCCGAAGCCTACCGCCGCGCCCTCGCCTGCGATCCCGTTTCGGCCTATGGCGGCATCGTCGCGGCCAACCGCCCGATCGACCGCGAAACCGCCGAGGAGATCACCCGGCTGTTCGCCGAGGTGGTGATCGCGCCCGCGGTCGAGGACGAGGCGCAGGCGGTCTTCGCCACCAAGCCCAATCTGCGCGTGCTCATCACCGGCAGCGTACCGCCGCCGGATGCGCCGCGGCTGACCGTGCGCTCGGTGGCCGGCGGGCTGCTCGTCCAGGACCGCGACGCGCGGATGGCCGCCGCCGCCGACTTGAAACCGGTGACGAAGCGTGAGCCGAGCGATGAACAGATCGCCGATCTCCTCTTCGCCGCGCGGGTCGCCAAGCATGTCCGTTCAAATGCCGTCGTCTTCGCCCGCGACGGCGCAACGTTGGCGATCGGCGCGGGCCAGATGAGCCGCCTCGACGCGGTGCGCATCGCCGTCAGGAAGGCGGCCGAGGCCGGCCTCTCGCTCGAAGGATCGGCCGTCGCCTCGGAGGCCTTCTTTCCCTTCCCCGACGGGCTCGAGGCGCTGGCCGAGGTCGGGGCAACGGCGGTTCTCCAGCCCGGCGGCTCCTTGCGCGATGCCGAGGTGATCGCCGCGGCCGATGCGCGCGGCGTCGCTATGGTCTTCTCCGGCCTGCGCCATTTCCGCCACTAGGTGGCGACGGTGCGGCGCCCTCAGCCGCGGTGACGACCCCGTTCGGCCAGCAGCGCCAGCGCCGATTTGATCGTGCCGACGATCTCCTGCCGGTTGCGCCCCAGCCGGCGGGCCAGCGCCGTCGCATCCACCTCTTCGCAGATGAAGGGGTAGAGGACGGCCCAGGCATGGGCGCCGACGGTCCGGCGCGCAACCCGGACCCGGTCGAGCGCCGCCAGCCGCGCCACGGCCGGTCCGTCGGCACCGCCCCGGCCCTCCCCCGGCGCGCGGCGCGGTACGGCCGGATCGGGCGCACGGCGCAGCTGCAGCCCGATCTCGACATCGTCGCGCAGGTGGCACGCCGCGGTGCGCCATTCGGGGGCAACGCCCCCCAATGCGTCGATCGGCGCCAGCATGCGCCGGCGGGTCGTCAGCGCCTGACCATCCGGTGCGCGCTCCACCGTCTCGATGACGGATGGCCCGTGCAGTGCACGACAGGTCGTGCCATGATCGCTCGACTGCATCGTACGGATACCGGCGGGAGCGGTCATGCGGCGATCTCGATTCCGGCGGGGTCGGCGAGTGGCGACCGCCAGACCGGCAGACAGGCGGGGCCGCGTGCGGCCGGGTCGACCGGCCGGCCGATCGCATCGAAACCCGGCTGGTCCTCGTAGCGCCGCCCTGCATAGCGCCGCGTCCGTTCAGCGGCCGACATCCGCGGCGCCGGGCCGCGACGCGCGCTCCAACCGGTCCAGCGGCCGAGCGCCGGTACGAAGGCGCGGCGGCGGGTACCGGCCGTCTCGATCTCGATCAGCCCTCGGGCCGCCAGCCCCTTCAAATGATCCTTGGCACCGGCGACCTGCAGCGCCGTCTCGATTCGACGGTTCTTCGGCATCGGGGCCCCGCGTGCGGCCGCGGTGGCGATGAGGCGCAGGACGCTGCGCGCCGTGGGCGATAGCGCCTGCGCGCCGACAAGCAGATCGATCGAGATCAACCCCACCTCCCCTTCTGACCGGCCCCGCCGGGGCGCAACACGCCGGCTGCGGGCGCTCCTGATCTGGTTGTACGAGTTTCTCGTACACTGTCAAGGCGAAGGGGGTGGCCGTCTCGTACGGTTTCTGATACGGTCGCGCCCCGTCGGCGCCCGGTGGCCGCAAGCGGAGACGGAGATGACCGAAGGGGTCGCGGCGAAACTGAAATCGATGCGGATGAGGGCCGGGCTGTCGGTGCGCGGCATGGCCCAGGCGCTCGGCCTCAGTCCGTCGACCTATGTCTGGTACGAAACCGCCTACCGCAAGCGCCAGCTGCCGCCGGAGCTGCTGGCCAAGCTCCTGCCCGTGCTCGGCAGCCGCGGCATTCCTGCCGCGGAGGTCCTCGAGCTGGCACCGCGTTTCCCGTTGCCCGAGGAGACGGACCCGCCGCCGCGCGGCCTGTCGGCGCCGGGGCTGTCCGAGGTCGCGCTGCCGGAGCTCCTGCCCTTCGGCGCGCTGGCTCGCGACGTGCCAGTCCTCGGGATCGCCGCCGGCGGCGCGCGCGGCGAGGAGGAGGATGACGACCGTTTCATCCTCAATGGCGAGGTGGTCGACCGGGTGCGCCGCCCGCCGCCGCTCGCCAACGCCCAGGGCGTCTTCGCGGTCTATGTCTCCGGCTCCAGCATGGAGCCGCGCTACGAACCCGGCGATCTCGTCTATGTCAGCGCCAGCCAGCCGCCGCGCATCGGCGATGATGTGCTCGTGGAGCTGGCACCACCCCGCGACGGGGCGGCCGCCCCCTGCTTCATCAAGCGGCTGGTCCGCCGCACCGCCTCGGCGGTCGTCTGCCGGCAGTTCAACCCGGATCGCGAACTGACCTTCGAGGCGGCCGCGATCCGCCGCCTGCACCGGGTCCTGCGGCTGGCGGAGCTGCTCGGCGCCTGACCCGGCCCGAACGCCGTCTCGGTCCGCGGCCTCAGCCCCAGGGGCCGCCGCGGCCGCTGCTGGCCATGCGCCCGGCCATGGCCTGCAGTCGGGCGATGCGGTTGGCCATGCTCGGATGGGTCGAGAAGAGGCTGTCACGGGCCCCACCCGACAGCGGATTGGCGATGAACAGATGTGCCGTCGCCGGATTGCGCTCGGCCCGCGGATTCGGGATGGCGCGTGCGCCCCGCTCGATCTTGGCCAGCGCCGAGGCGAGCCAGAGCGGCCGGCCGCAGATCTCGGCGCCGATCCGGTCGGCTTCGTATTCGCGGCCGCGGCTGATCGCCATCTGCACCAGCATCGCCGCGATCGGCGCGAGGAAGATCGCCAGCAGTACGCCGATGAAGCCGAGCGGATTATTGCGGTCGTTGCTGCCGCCGAAGAACAGGCCGAAATTCGCCAGCATGGACAGGGCGCCGGCCAGCGTCGCGGTGATCGTCATGATCAGCGTGTCGCGATTGCGCACATGCGCCAGCTCATGCGCCATTACCCCGGCGACCTCCTCCGCCGACAGCCGGCGCAACAGGCCCGTCGTCGCGGCGACCGCCGCATCGGACGGCCCGCGTCCGGTCGCGAACGCGTTCGGCTGGTCGGTGTCGATGATGTAGGTCCGCGGCATCGGCAACCCGGCCCGCTCGGCAAGCTGACGGACGATGCCGACGAACTCCGGTGCCGAGCGCGCATCGACCTCGCGGGCATTGTGCATCCGCAACACCATGCTGGCGCCGTTCCACCAGGCGAGGAGGTTCATCCCCCCGACGAACAGGAGCGCGATCAGCATGCCGCCGCGGCCGCCGATCAGAAAGCCAGCCCCCATGAACAACGCCGTCAGGAGGGCGATCAGCATCGCCGTCCGGACATAGCTCGACATCGTGTTCAACTCCATGATCTTGTGGAATTACAGATGGCCCCGCGCCGGTCCGGATCAAGATCCCGGGCTGTGGGTGGAGGGGGTTACGCCGCCCGCTGGACCGGCTGGCGGGTTCCGCTTATCTCTCGGCCATGGATGACGATGCCGAACGCGCCGCGCGCGCGCCCGTTCCCCCGACACCCGCCGATAGCGCCGCGCCGGCCGCGGGCACGACCGGCCCCGCCCAGAAGCCCGGTGAGATCGGCGGCCCGGAAGGTCCCGAACCGACCCGCTATGGCGACTGGGAGGTGCGCGGTCGCTGCAGCGATTTCTGACAGCCCCTGCCCGATCGTGATGCCATGACGGGGGCAAGGCTGGGGATCCCGCTTCCCGACGCGGCGGCCACCGATGCCCTCGGCCGCTGCCTTGCCGATGCGCTCGCGCCGGGGGATACGGTACTGCTCGAGGGGCCGCTGGGCGCCGGCAAGACGGCGTTGGCCCGCGCCCTCATCCGGACCCTCGCCGACGATCCGTCGGTCGAGGTACCGAGCCCCACCTATACGCTGGTTCAGGACTACACCACGCCTCGCGGCGCCGTCTGGCACTTCGACCTCTATCGCCTGTCCGGACCGGACGAGGTGGTCGAGCTCGGCTGGGACGAGGGCGCCGGGGCGATCCGCCTCGTCGAATGGCCGGACCGGCTGGGTCCGCTCGCCCGCGAGGCGGCGCTGATACTGCGCCTGGAACCAGTGGGCGAGGGCCGGCGCGCGATCCTCACCGCCCCGGGACGGCGCGGCCAAGACATCCTCGCCACCCTCGGCGGGATCGCATGAGCGGCGTCGCCACCATCCCGGCCGGCGCGGGCTTCCTTGACGCACTCGCGCGCGGGCTGCTCGACGGGGTCGCGGGCGGGGCGCCTGCCGCGGATCCGCTGGCCCTGGGCGAGACCGTGCTGCTCCTGCCCGGCCGCCGCGCGGTGCACGGGCTGCGCCGTGCCTTTCTGCGTGCGACCGGTGGCGCCGCGACCCTCCTGCCGCGGATGATGCCGGTGGGTGCGATCGATCCCGACATCGCCGGCTTCGCCGCGCCGGAGCTGCCAGCGGTTGCCGCGGCACTCGAGCTGCCGCCGCCGATCCCCGCTGCCGAGCGGCACATCCTCCTGACCCGGCTGGTCGCTGCCGCCGATGCCGCGATCGGCATCGACCAGGCCGCGCGCCACGCCGCCTTTCTCGCCCGGCTGCTCGACGAGGTGGCGGCGGAGGAGCTCGATTTCGACGGGCTCGCGCGGATCGTACCGGCCGAGCATGCCGCCCATTGGCAGGACACGCTGCGCTTCCTCGAGATCGTCACCCGCGCCTGGCCCGCCATCCTCGCCGAGCGCGGGATGACCGATCCCGGCCGCCACGCCGCGGCGATGCTCGACGCCCTCGCCGCCGCCTGGACGGCGAACCCGCCATCGACTCCGGTCATCGCCGGCGGCTTCGTCGGCACGACGCCGGCGCTGCGCCGTCTCCTCGCGACGGTGGCCGGCCTGCCGGCAGGGCGCGTCGTCCTGCCCGGGCTCGACCGAGAGATGGAGGACCGTGACTGGCAGGCGATCGACGCGACGCATCCGCAACGCCCCCTCAAGCTGATTCTCGACTCGATCGGGATCGACCGCAGCGCGGTCGAGGATTGGCCGGTAGCCGAGAGCGGCCCTTGCGGCCGCGACGCGCTCTTGCGGGAGGTGATGCGCCCGGCCGCGACGTCCGAAGCCTGGCGCGCGGCGACGCTGCCGGCCGAGGCCGTCGCCGGCCTCCTGCGCATCGACTGCGCCACGGCGCGCGAGGAGGCGGAGGTCGTCGCCCTCGCCCTCCGCGAGGTGCTGGAGATCCCGGGCCGCACCGCGGCGCTGGTCACCGCCGATCGCACGCTGGGCCGGCGCGTCGCCACCCAGCTCGCCCGCTGGCGCATCGAGGTCGATGATTCGGCCGGCCGGCCGTTGCGCGAGACGGAGATCGGCGCCTTTCTCGAGCTGCTCCTCGACTGCGCCGCGTCGGGCGCGGCGCCGCTGGCGCTGCTCGCCCTGCTGAAGCACCCTCTCACCGCCCTTGGCAACGCGCCGGCCGCAACGCGCGCCGCCGCCCGCGCGCTCGAGCGTGCAGCGTTGCGCGGCATCGCGCCGGCGCCCGGCCTTGACGGGCTGGCCGCCGCGCTGCCGCCCGATCCACCGGCCGCCATCACCGCGCTCCTCGCCGCGCTGCGCACTGCCCTCGCCCCGCTCGCCGAGGCGCTCGCCATGCCGGCGATCGAGCCGGCCGAGCTGCTGTCGCGACAGATCGCTGCCGCAGAGGCCTTCGCCCGCACCGATGGCGAGACGGGTGCCGAACGGCTCTGGCGCGGCGAGGCGGGCGAGACGGCGCAGGCATTCCTGGCCGAGATCATGCCGGCGCTGCGCGAGATGCCGTCGATGGCCGGCCGCCACTGGCCGGGCTTCTTCGCCGCTCTCGCCGAGCCGATCGCGGTGCGCCCGCTCTGGGGCACGCATCCCCGCCTCGCGATCCTCGGCCCTCTCGAGGCGCGACTCGAGCGTTTCGACCGCACCATCCTCGGCGGCCTCAACGAGGGGACCTGGCCGGCCGTGCCGCCCGCGGATCCCTGGATGTCCCGGCCGATGCGGCAGGCCTTCGGCCTGCCGCCGCGCGACGAGGCGATCGGCCGTTCGGCACATGATTTCAGCCTCGCCGCGGCAGGGGCCGATGTCATGCTGATTCGCGCCGACATGGTCGAGGGTACGCCGACCGTACCCTCGCGCTGGCTGATGCGGCTTGACGCGGTACTTGCGGGCACAGGCCTCGCCCTCGACCGGACGGCCGCCCGCCACTGGCGTGCGCTCGCTGCGATGCTCGACACCGCGCCCGCCGTCCGGCCGGTCGAGCCGCCCCGCCCCGCACCACCCCTCGCCGCGCGGCCGCGCCGCTTCTCGGTCAGCGACGTGGCGACGCTGATGGTCGATCCCTACGCGCTCTACGCCAAGCGGATCCTGCGCCTCACCCCGCTCGAGGAGATCGAGCTCGATCCCACCGCCGCCGATCGCGGCACGGTGATCCATGCCGCGCTCTTTGAGTTCCTGCTCGATTGCGGTGACGGCCCCCTGCCGCATGACGCACTCGACCGGCTGCTCGCTGCGGGACGGCGCGCCTTCAGAGAGACGCTACCCGACCGGATCGAGATCGAGACCTTCTGGTGGCCGCGTTTCGAACGCATCGCGGCGTGGTTCGTCGAGGCGGAGGCCAAGCGCCGCACGACGCATCGCCCGGTCGGGCTCGAGGTGAAAGGCAGCCTGACGCTCGACCTGCCCGGCGGTCCGGTCGTCCTCACCGCCCGCGCCGACCGCGTCGACCGGGACGGAGACGGGCGGCTGGTGATCGTCGATTACAAGACCGGCACCACGCCGTCGCCCAAGCAGGTCGAATCCGGCTTCGCCCCACAGCTTCCCCTCGAGGCGGCGATCGCCCGCGCCGGCGGCTTCACCGGCGTTCCGGCCACGCCGGTCGCGGCGCTCGAGTACTGGCGGCTGTCCGGCGCGGCCACGCCCGGGCAGATCCGTGTTATCGGCGACGATGCCGATGCGCTGGCCCTCGGCGCGCTCGACGGCCTCATCGCGGTCCTCGCGCCCTTCGACGATCCGACGACACCCTATCTGTCGCAGCCGCGCCGCACGCCGCCACGCTTCTCCGACTACGCGCATCTCGCCCGGGTCAAGGAATGGGCGAGCGAGGAGGACACCGAATGAGCGACGGGCTCGACCTGCGCGAAGCGGAGCGCGTCGCGATGCCCGCCGGCGATGCCGCGCCGCCCGATCCGGCCACCCGCCAGCGCCAGGCCGCCGATCCCACGGCGAGCGTCTGGGTCGGCGCCTCGGCCGGCACCGGCAAGACCAAGGTTCTGATCGACCGCATGCTGCGGCTGATGCTCGGCGGCACTCCGCCCGAGCGGATCCTGTGCCTGACCTTCACCAAGGCCGCCGCGGCGGAGATGGAGAACCGCCTCGCCTCCCGCCTCGCCCTGTGGTCGACGCTGCCGGACGAAGCCCTCACGCGCGACATCGCTGATCTGACCGGCGAGACGCCGGTCGATGCGCAGCTGGCATCGGCGCGACGTCTCTTCGCCCAGGTCCTCGACACCCCCGGAGGCCTGCGGATCGACACGATCCACGCCTTCTGCCAGTCGGTGCTGCGGCGCTTTCCCGTCGAGGCGAAGCTGGCGCCGGATTTCGATCTGATCGACGAGCAGGAAGCGGCCGCGCTGCAGGAGGCGGCGCGGCGCGATCTCCTTGCCTCCGCCGATCCGGAGATCCGGGCGGCGGTGGCACGGATCGCCGCTGTCACCGACGAGGACGGGTTCGGCGGGATCATGGCGACGATCGTCGCCGAGCGCGGGCGGATCGCCGCATTGCTCGCTCAGCATAGGGGCCTTGAGGGGCTCGTCGCCGCCCTGCGCAGCTATCTCGACATCCCGCACGGCGAAACCGAGCGCGCCGCCATCGCGCGCTTCTGCGATGAGGCCAGCTTCGACGCCGCTTCGCTGCGCCGGGTCATCGAGGTGATGAACTGCGGCTCGAAGGCCGATGGCGAGAAGGCCGCCTGCATCGCCGCCTTCCTCGCCGCCACGCCCGAGGAACGGGCGGCGCTTCTCGCGACCTATCGCGGCGCCTTCCTGACCGGGACGGGCGAGCCGCGGGCAAAGCTGGCGACGAAGAAGGTCTTCGATCTCCTGCCCGAAGCCGAGGCGATGCTGTCGGCCGAGGTCGACCGGCTCATCCTCCACGAGGATGTCTGCCGGCGCATCCGCACCGCGGAGGCGACCGAGGCGCTGCTCGTCATCGGCGAGGCTTTCCTGCGCCATTACGCGGCCGAGAAGGCCCGTCGCGGCGCCCTCGATTTCGGCGACCTGATCGCGCGGACGGCCGCCCTGCTCAACGAGCACGGCGAGGCCTGGGTCCTCTATAAGCTGGATGGCGGCATCGATCACGTCCTGGTCGACGAGGCGCAGGACACCAATCCTGAGCAGTGGGACGTGATCCTCCGGCTGATCGAGGAGTTCACCGCCGGCGAATCGGCCCGGGAGGAGCCGCGCACCCTCTTCGTCGTCGGCGACGAGAAACAGTCGATCTTCAGCTTTCAGGGTGCCGACCGCGAGGCCTTCGGGCGATCGCGTCAGATCGTCCAGGCCCGTCACGCGGCCGCGGGCAAGCCGTTCCGGGCGGTTCCGCTCGAAACCTCCTTCCGATCGGTCGATGCGGTGCTGAGCGTGGTCGACGCGGTTTTCGCGGATGAGGCGGCGCTGCGCGGCGTCGCCGATGCGCCACCGCGTCACCTCGTCTCCGAGGCCCGTCGCGAGGATGGCGGGCGCGTCGAGCTGTGGGCGCCGCTCCAGGTCGACCCGGGTGATCCGGAACCGCCCTGGGAGCCGCCGACCCTGCAGCGCGGACCGACCAGCGCGGCGGTCGCGCTGGCCGAACGCGTCGCACGGATGATCCGCCGATGGATCGACGACCGCGAGCCGCTGCCCTCGAAGGGACGGCCGATCAGCGCCGGCGACGTGCTGATCCTGGTGCGCACCCGCAACCAGTTGTTCCGCGAGATCGTACGCTGGCTGAAGCGGCTCGCGATCCCCGTCGCGGGCGCCGACCGCATGGTGCTGACCGAGCAGCTCGCGGTGATGGATTTGCTGGCGCTCGGGCGGTTCCTCCTGCTGCCCGAGGATGATCTGTCGCTCGCCGAGGTGCTGAAGGGTCCCTTTATCGGCTTCGACGATGATCGGCTGTTCGCCCTCGCGCATGGGCGGGAGGGCACGCTGTGGTCGGCGCTCGCTCGCGCCGCGCAGGGCGACACGCCCGATGCCGCGGCCTGCGACGCGGCGCGTGACTGGCTCGCCGGCCTCCTCGCCCGCGCCGACCGGGTGCCGCCCTTCGAGCTCTTCGCCGGGATGCTTGCCGCCCCCTGCCCGGCCGATCCCGTCTCCGGCCGGCGCGCCATCGCCCGCCGCCTCGGGCCGGAGGCCGAGGATCCGGTCGATGCGCTGCTCGAGCAGATGATCGCCTTCGGCAGCCGCCATCCGCCCTCGCTGCAGCGCTTCATCGCGTGGATCACGGCGGGCAAGGCCGAGGCGAAGCGCCAGCCCGAGGCAGGCGCCGGACTCGTCCGGGTGATGACGGTGCATGGCGCGAAGGGGCTGCAGGCGCCGATCGTCATCCTTCCCGACACGATCAGCATGCCGAAGAAGGCGCCTTCGCGCGCCGGCGACAAGATTCTGTGGCCGGATGATGAACTGCCGGTGCCGCTCTGGGCGCCGCGGAGCAGCGACGCGTGCGGCGCCTACGAATTGGCGCGCAGCATGCGCCACGAACGGGCCATGGAGGAGTATCGCCGCCTGCTCTATGTCGCCCTGACGCGCGCCGAGGACCGACTCGTCATCTGCGGCCATCTCGGCAAGCACGACCGGACAGCCGAATGCTGGCACGCGCTCTGCGAGGCGGGGCTGCGACGCCTCACGGCGCGGCGCGAGGATGTGGATCCGGCCACCGCTCCCCTCTACGTTCACGAGACGCCGCAGCGTCGCAGCGTCGTACCGCTCGCCATCGTCGACCCCGCGGCGCCGGACATCGCGGCGCCGGACTGGCTGTCCCGTCCCGCGGCGCCCGAGCCGCGGCCGATGCGTCCCCTCACCCCGTCGCGTCCGGCGGAGGCGGAACTCCCGACCCGCTCGCCGCTGCTCGCCGTCGAGCCCGATCGCTTCCGCCGCGGCGCGCTGATCCACGCCCTCCTTCAGTATCTGCCGGGACTGGCGCCTGCCGCCCGGCAGGCGGCAGCCGCGGCCTGGGCGGCGCGGCAGGGGCTGGCGGCCGAGGCGGCCGCGGAGATCGTCGCGACGACGCTGGCGGTGCTCGAGTCACCTGCGCTCGCACCCTATTTCGGGCCGGGCAGCCGTGCCGAAGTACCGGTGACGGGCGTTTTCGGCGACCAAGTGCTCGCCGGCCAGATCGACCGGGTCGCAATCCTGCCCGACGCGGTGCTGGCGCTCGATTTCAAGACCAACCGCCCCGCCCCGGCGACGCTCGATGCGGTGGCGCCGGCCTATCTGGCGCAGATGGCGACCTACCGTGCCGCGCTGCGCGCCATCTTCCCGGACCGGCCGGTCCGCTGCGCCCTCCTGTGGACGGAAGGGCCACGGCTGATGGCACTGCCCGACGAATTGCTAGACCGTCACGCACCCGGCATCATGGCGCGATCGTGACCTTGGTTGGAGCCGGCGGCCGGCCCATCTGATAGGTGAAACGAGAGGGCCGCGACCGGCATCCGGCAGCGCGGCCGCAAGGAGAGACCTGAGGCATGAGCACGAAATCCGTCACCGACGCCAGCTTCGAGGCCGATGTCCTGAAATCCTCGGGACCGGTTCTCGTCGACTTCTGGGCCGAATGGTGCGGGCCCTGCAAGATGATCGCCCCCTCGCTCGAGGAGCTGTCCGAGACGCTCGGCTCGAAGGTGACGGTCGCCAAGATCAACATCGACGACAACCCGATGACGCCGTCGAAATACGGCGTGCGCGGCATCCCGACACTGATGTTGTTCAAGGACGGGCAGGTCGCGGCAACCAAGATCGGGGCCCTACCGAAATCGGCCCTGTTCCAGTGGGTCGAAAGCAACCTTTAGTATATCGGTTACTCGCTTTTTGATAGTGGCCCGTCCCTTCCGGACGGGTCGCTTCTCTTTTGAACCGTGCGGTTTACCTGATAGCGTCTTGATCCGACCTCCTCCCGCGGAATAACACACCGTCATACGGTTGAATGCGGGAGACAGACCTTGGTGGGCAAGATCGAGGGCTTGGCGGGGGAAGGCGCACGGCGCGAAGACACCGTGGCTGCGATCTTGCACTTGCTGCGCTCCACGCGCCTGCTCGTCATCTCGATCGAGAACGCGGTCCGGGCCGCCTTGTCGGGCGCCGGTGTCCTAGACCTCTCGCCGACGCATGCCATCGTACTGCTGACGGTCTCGCGCGCGGCACCCGGTCCGCTTACCATCTCCGATTTGGAACAGATGGTGGGTGGCTCGGTCCGGCAGAGCATGAAGATCCTGACCGGCCGGGGCTATGTGATCACGGCGGACGACCGCTGTGACGGGCGCATCACCCTCGTCCGGCCGACCCGCCGCGGCAACGAGGCCTGTGCGCGGATCGCAGCGCAGCTCGCCGCCACCGCGACCGGCACCGGCCCCGCCGAACTCTTCCTGCGCACGCTGCTCGACCGCTACCGCCAACCGGCGACGGCGGATGGTGGCGCGGCGCCCGCGCCTGCGAGCGTGTCGGGCGGCTGACAGATCCCGCCGTTTCGCGCCGCGTTATTCCGCAGCGGCGGGCAGGTCCCCGCCGCGCCCCGGTTCGGTCTTCGGCCCGTCGCCTTTCGGCGGCACGCTTTGCGCCGGGGCTGTGCCGATGGCTTCGGCATGTCGTGCCTCGGCGGCGGCCAGTTCCGCCTCAAGGCGCTTCGCCTCGGCGCCGCGTGGCGCCCTGAGGCCGCCGAGCAGCAGATAGGCGACCGGTGTCAGGAACAGGGTGAACACGGTCGAAAACCCGAGGCCGCCGACGATGATCCAGCCCAGCGCCGCCCGCGCCTCGCCGCCCGCGCCGCCGGTCAGGATCAGCGGCACGCCGCCGGCGACCGTGGCGATCATCGTCATCATGACCGGGCGCAGACGTACCGAACACGCCTCGCGCACCGCCTCGCGCACCGACCGGCCGCGGTCGCGGAGCTGGTCGGCGAACTCGACGATCAGGATGCCGTTCTTCGCCATCAGCCCGACCAGCATGACGAGACCGATCTGGCTGTAGACGTTGAGTGAGCCGCCACTCAGCGCCACTGCGAAGACGGCCGCCGCGAGGCCGAAGGGCACCGTCGCGAGGATGATCAGCGCGCCGACGAAGCTCTCGAACTGCGCCGCGAGCACCAGCAGCACGACGAGCAGGGCGAAGCCGAAGGTCGTTGCGACGCCGCTCGCCGTCTGCTCGAGCGTTGCCGCCTCGCCGAGGAAGCGGATCTGCTGGCCCGGCGCGAGCAGCTCGGGCGCCAGCGCCTCCACCTGCTCCATCGCACTGCGCAGGTCGGTGCCGGGCGCGAGCTGCGCGCTGAGCGGCACAGCACGGCGCTGGCCCTCACGGCTCAGCTCGGGCGCGACCGCGGTTTCGGTGACGGTGACGAGCGAGGAGAGCGGAATGACGCGCCCGTCCCCTGTCGCGATGGTGAGGCTGTCGAGATCGCCGGGATCGTCGAAGCTGCCCTCCAGCGCCTGCATGCGGATCGGGATCGCCTCGTCGCCGACGAAGATGTCGACGACGTTACGGCCGTCGAGCATGGTCTGCAGTACCGCCGCGATGCCGCCGATCGGCACCCCGAGATCCGAGGCGCGCTCTCGGTCGATGACCACGGAAAGCTGCGGCTGGGTGGTGTCATAGGCGAGGCTCAGCCCGGTCAGGCCGGGCAGCCGGTCCGCCGCATCGACGAAGCGCTCGGCGGCCATCGCCAGCGCGTCGAAATCCACGCCGGTGACGGCGAATTGCAGCCCGGTGCCGCCGCCGCGGATCCCCAGCGAATTGGAGCTGCGCAGGGCGACGCGGGCCCCGGCGATGGCGTCGAGCTTCGGCCGCAACTCCGCGGCGATCTCCTGCTGGCTGCGGGCCCGGTCCTCCCACGGGGCGAGCCCGATGATGACGAAGCCGGAGTTCGCGCCGCTCGTGCCGGCGATGGTGAAGATCCGCTCGACCTCACCGGTGTCGAGCAGCGGTGCCACCGCCTCCTCGACCTGGCGGAGCTGCCGCCCGGTGAAGTCGAGTCCCGCCCCCTGCGGCGCGTTCACGACGATGAACATGCTGCCGCGATCCTCGGGCGGGGTGAGCTCCTCCGGCAGTGCGGTGAAGACGCCGACCGAAGCGACGGCAAAGACGGCGCAAAGGGCGACGACCACGATCGGGGCGGCGAGCGCGAGGTCGAGCAGGCGCCGATAGAGGCCGGCGAGCGCCGTCCCGGCCCGGCCGAGCAGACCGCCGCCCCCGTCATGCGCCACTGCCGGCAGTCGCGAGGCGAGCATCGGCCCGAGGGTCAGCGCCACGAAGCTCGACAAGAGCACGGCGATCGCCATGGTGAAGCCGAATTCGGCGAACAGGCGCCCGGCGGTCCCCGGCAGGAACGAGATCGGCACGAAGACGGCGGCGAGGGTGGCGGTCGTCGCGATGACGGCGAAGAAGACCTGCCGCGTGCCGATCACCGCGGCGGCGCGCGGGCCGTAGCCCATCGCGCGGTGCCGCTCGATGTTCTCCAGCACCACGATGGCGTCGTCGACGACGAGGCCGGTCGCCAGCACCAGCGCCAGCAGCGTCAGGATGTTCAGCGAGAAACCGGCGAGCCAGATCGCCGCGATCGCGCCGATCAAGGCGATCGGCACCGCGACCGACGGGATCAGGGTCGCCCGGACCGAGCCGATGAACACCCAGATCACGCCGACCACGATCAGCGTGGCGAGGCCGAGCGTCAGCGCGACCTCGTGGATGGCGCCGTTGATGAACAGCGCGTCGTCGGAGGTGACGGTGACCTGTACATCCTCCGGCAGCAGCGCGGCGAGCTCGGCGATCGCCGCCCGGACATCGGCCGATATCTGCAGCGTGTTCGACTGCGCCTGGCGGACGATGCCGAGGCCGATGCCGGTCCGGCCGTTCATCCGGATCGTCGAGCTCTCGGCCTCCGGCCCGAAGGCGACGGTGGCCACATCGCCGATCCGCGTCACACCGTCGATCGCGATGGCGGCGATCTCGGCGGCCGTCACGGCGCTGGCATCGGCCCGGACGATCAGATTCTGCTGGCTGGTCTCGAAGGTGCCCGCCGGCATGTCGAGCGCCGCGTCGGCGAGCGCCGCCTCGACGTGTTCGACGCCGAGCCCGCGGCTCGCCAGCGCCTGCGGGTCGAGCGTCACCCGCACGATCTCCTTGCGCTCGCCATAGACCTGGACGGTGGCGACGCCCGGCACCGCGGCCAGCCGGTCGACGATCTCGTCGTCGACGATCCGCGTCAGCTCCTCGATGGGCGTCGCCGAGGCGGTGACGGCGAGGCGCATGATCGCCTGCGCATCGGCATCGGATTTGATCACCGTCGGCGGGTCGTCGAGATCGTCCGGCAGGCGTCGTTCGACCCCCGCGACCGCATTGCGCACGTCGTTCGCCGCAACGTCGATATCGACCGAAGGGTCGAATTCCACGGTCACCCGGCTCTCGCCGAAGCGGCTGCGCGAGGAGATCGTGGAGACGCCCGGCACCCGCGCCACCGCCCCCTCGATCACACCGGTGATCTGGGTATCGACCGATTCCGGTGTCGCGCCCCGCCAATCGGTGCGGACCGTCACGATCGGCCGGTCGACATTCGGCAGCTCGCGGATCTCGATACCGAACCAGGCCGCGAGCCCCGCCAGCACCACGAGGATGTTGAGGACGATGGTGAGGACCGGCCGCCGGACACAGAGTGCGGCGATCCCGCCGCCGCTCACGACGCGGCCTCCGCGACCCCAGGCTCAGGCCCGGCCTCCCGCTGCGGCGCAGCGGCATCATCCACCGGCCCGCCGGCGCGGACACGCTGGACACCCTCCACCACCACCCGGTCGGCCTCTGTCAGATCACCCTCGACCAGCACCCGCCCGCCGCTGCGCTGCACGATCGTGACGGGCACGCGCTCGGCGGTGCCCTCGACGATCCGCCACACATAGGAGCCGTTGCGGTCCCACTGGATCGCCATCTCCGGTACCGAGGGGTAGAGCCCGCCCTCGAAACTCAGCGCGACGGCGAAGGACATGCCGGGACGCAGCCGGTCCTCGTCATTGGGGATCTCGGCCCGTACCGTCAGGGTGCGTGTCGCCGGGTCGATGCGGCTGTCGATCGCGGTGACGGTCCCTTCGAACCGCGCGCCCGGCACGGAGGGCGTCGTCGCCCGGATCGCAAGGCCGGTCGTGACGAAGGCGGCGTAACGCTCGGGCACGGCGAATTCGACGAGGATCGCGCTGCGGTCATCGATGGTGCCGAGCGGCACGGTGGTCGAGACCACGTCGCCGACATCGACCTCGGGCAGCCCCATCACCCCGTCGAAGGGCGCCCGCACGGTGCGGCGGCGCAGGGCCAGTTCCGCCGAGGCGAGGCCGGTCCGTGCCGCATCGAGCGCGGTGCGCGCGGCGTCGAGCTCGCTCTCGGGGATCGAGCGGGTCGGCGCCAGCCGCTCATAGCGCGCGAGTGTCGCCTCGGCCTCGGTGACGCGGATGCGGGCGAGCTCGGTCGCGAGCATCTCGGCCTCGGCATCGAGCGCGACGAGCGGATCGCCGGCCGCCACCCTGTCGCCGGCCGCGAACATGACCTCCACCACCTCGCCCGAGGTGGAGGGGTAGACGACCACCGACCGGCGCGCATCGCCCGTGCCGACGGTGCGCACCGTCTCCAGGGAGACTGCGGGCATGACGGCTTCCGTCACCACCGGCACGACGAGCTGGGCCATCCCGGCCGCGCCACGCCCTTGCGTCGCGCTGCCGGCCGAGGGATCGGACGTCTGGATCAGCCCGAACCAAGCCGCCGCCGCGGCCCCAAGGATCAGCGCCGTCACCAGAATCTGTCGCAGGATCGACATCACGCCCTTTCCCGAGTGACGGCACCGCCCGACGTTACACGAACGGCTCCGCCCCTTCCGTCGCGCCGATCCGCCCGGCGACGGTCGATGGCACGGCGATCCGTGGAATGACGGCCGTCACGGTGTCGGAGACATCGCCGGACCCGATCATATCAGCTCGGCAGACGGCGCGGCAGCCTCGCAGGCCGGCTCACTCGCCGATGGCGCGCATTTCGAAGGCGGCGGCCATCAGCGCGCGCGTATAGGCCTCGCGCGGGGCGGCGAAGATTTCCGCGGCCGGACCATGCTCGACGACACGGCCATCCTTCATCACCACGACCGTATCGGCGAGCGCACGCACCACTTTGAGGTCGTGGCTGATGAACAGATAGGCGAGGCCGTAGCGCTGCTGCAGGTCGCGCAGCAGATCGACGATCTGCGCCTGCACCGACATGTCGAGGGCCGAGGTCGGCTCGTCGAGTACGACGAATTTCGGCTTCAGCACCATCGCCCGGGCGATGGCGATGCGCTGCCGCTGTCCGCCCGAGAATTCGTGCGGGTAGCGGTGCCGCGTCTCGGGATCGAGGCCGACCTCCTCGAGCGCGCGGATGATGATCTCCTCGCGTTCGGCGGTGCTGCTGCCGATCCCGTGCACATGCAGCCCCTCGCCGATGATGCCCGCCACGGTCATGCGCGGGCTCAATGAGCCGTAGGGATCCTGAAAGACGACCTGCAGGTCGCGGCGCAGCGGCCGCATCTCGCGAAAGCCCAGCCCCTGGATGTTGCGACCGCCATAGCGGATCGCGCCCTCGCTCTGGATCAGCCGCAGAATCGCCAGACCGAGCGTCGTCTTGCCCGAGCCGCTCTCGCCGACCACCCCCAGCGTCGTGCCCTCGCGCACCTCGACCGAGACCCCGTCGACCGCCTTCACATGGTCGACGGTGCGGCGGAACACACCGGCCTTGATCGGAAACCAGACCTTCAGCGCCTCGGTCTCGATGATCGCGGCGGCTCCCGGCCGCGGCTCGACCGGGTTCCCCTTCGGCTCGGAGGCGATCAGCCGCCGCGTGTATTCGTGCTGGGGGTTGGCGAAGACCTCTTCGGCCGTACCGGTCTCCACCACCCGTCCGCGCAGCATCACGCAGACCCGGTCGGCCATCCGCCGCACCACGCCGAGATCATGGGTGATCAGCAGAAGCCCCATGCCGAAGCGCTTCTGCAGGCTCTTCATCAGCTCCAGGATCTGGGCCTGGATGGTGACGTCGAGGGCGGTCGTCGGCTCGTCGGCGATCAGGAGGTCGGGTTCATTGGCCAGCGCCATCGCGATCATGACGCGCTGGCGCTGGCCGCCTGACAGCTCGTGCGGATAGGCGTTGAGCCGCTTCTCCGGCTCCGGCAGCCCGACGAGGCTGAGCAGCTCGAGCACCCGCGCGCGGGCCTGCGCCCGCCTCATCCCCTTGTGCAGCGCCAGCACCTCGCCGACCTGCTTCTCGATCGTGTGCAGCGGGTTCAGCGAGGTCATCGGCTCCTGGAAGATCATCGCGATCCTGTTGCCGCGCACCGTCCGCAGCAGCCGGTCGTCGGCCCCCATGAGCTCCTGGTCGCGGAAGCGGATCGACCCGCCCGGGGTGTGCCGGGCCGCCGGATAGGGCAGCAGCTGCAGCACCGAGAGCGCGGTGACCGATTTGCCCGAACCGCTCTCGCCGACCAGCGCCAGCGTCTCGCCCTTGTCGACATGCAGCGAGACGTCACGGACCGCGGCGACCGGCTCGCCCTGCGAGACGAAATCGACGCCCAGCCGGGAAATGGTGAGAAGGCGCTCGCCGGTGGCCGTGCTCATGCTTTCTCCTTGGCGGCGCCGCCGGCGCCCGATGTGGCCCGTCGCGGGTCGAAGGCGTCACGCAGCGCCTCGCCGATGAAGACCAGAAGCGACAGCAGGATGGCGAGGGAGAAAAAGGCCGTGAAGCCCAACCAGGGCGCCTGGAGGTTGGCCTTGCCCTGCTGCACCAGCTCACCCAGCGAGGGCGAACCGGGCGGCAGCCCGAAACCGAGGAAGTCGAGCCCGGTCAGGGCGGCGATCGCGCCGGTGAGGTTGAAGGGCAGGAAGGTAATGGTCGCGACCATCGCATTGGGCAGGACATGCCGCCACATGATCGGCACATTGCCGACGCCGAGCGCGCGGGCCGCGCGGACATAGTCGAGATTGCGGGCGCGCAGGAATTCCGCCCGCACCACCCCCACCAGCCCCATCCAGCTGAACAACAGCAGCAGGATCAGCAGCGTCCAGAAGCCGGGCACGATGATACTCGACATGATGATGAGCAGGTAGAACACCGGCATGCCCGACCAGATCTCGATGAAACGCTGGAAGATCAGGTCGGTCCAGCCGCCGAAATAGCCCTGCACCGCGCCGGCCGACACGCCGATGACCGCCG
>CAYORM010000019.1:0-51585 GCA_964406375.1 uncultured Mycobacteriaceae bacterium
CGAGGGATGGCCGCGCGCATCCGACCAACGGTCTCCCCCCAACATGCAAACCGTGCTGACCACCGTTCTGCTGCTGCTCGCGGCAAACGTTTTCATGACCTTCGCCTGGTACGGCCATCTGAAATTCACCACGGCACCGCTATGGGTGGCGGTGATGGCGAGCTGGGGCATCGCCTTCTTCGAATACTGGCTGCAGGTGCCGGCCAACCGGATCGGCTACGGCACGATGACGGCCGCGCAGTTGAAGATCCTGCAGGAGGTGATCACCCTCACGGTCTTCGCGGCGTTCTCGGTGCTATGGTTGGGCGAGGCGATTCGCTGGAACTATCTCGCCGCCTTCGCCTGCCTCATTCTCGCCGTCGTGTTCATCTTCTTTTTCTAGCCAGCATGCCCACAGCCCTCTTCCTGTCGACGACCGACGATCCCTCCGCCTGGTTGCCGACCCTCGCTGCCGCCAAGCCCGACCTCGAGGTCCGCGTCTGGCCGCATCTCGGTGATCCTTCCGAGATCGATTACGCGATCGTCTGGAAGCCGCCGCCGGGCGTGCTCAGGACGCTGCCATCGCTCAAGGTGATCTTCTCGCTCGGTGCCGGCGTCGATGCGCTGCTGCAGGACCCGACCCTGCCGCGCCACATCCCGCTCGTGCGCATGGTCGATATCTCGCTGACCGAGGGCATGATCGAATACGTGCTGTGGCAGGTGCTCGACATCCACCGGCGCGGCCGGGTCTACCGCGCCCAGCAGGCGCGGGCCGAGTGGCGCGACCATCCTCAACCGCTCGCGCGTGACACCGCGGTCGGCGTGATGGGCGCCGGCGTGCTAGGCACGGCCTGCGCCCGCGCGCTCGCCGCGCTCGGCTTCCGGGTCGCCACCTGGAGCCGGACCGCCAAGACCATCGAGAAGGTGGAGAGCTTCGCCGGCACCGACGCCCTGCCCGCCTTCCTCGCGCGCAGCCCGATCCTTGTCTGCCTGCTGCCGCTGACGGCAGAGACGCGCGGCATCCTCAACGCCAGGCTGTTCTCGGCCCTGCCGCGCGGGGCGGCCGTGATC
The DNA here is from genome assembly GCA_964406375.1 of uncultured Mycobacteriaceae bacterium. GTDB lineage: Bacteria > Pseudomonadota > Alphaproteobacteria > DSM-16000 > Inquilinaceae > CAYORM01. The sequence goes on from CAYORM010000019.1 coordinate 1,051, forward strand.
TCGGCCGGGCGTGGCGGCCATCTGGTCGAGGCCGACCTGCTCGCGGCACTCGCCGACGGCCGGATTGCCACCGCCGTGCTCGACGTGTTCGGGCAGGAGCCGCTCCCGCCCGAACACCCGTTCTGGCGGCACCCGGCGATCACCGTCACCCCGCATGTCGCGGCCGGCAACAACGCCGAATATGGCGCACGCCGGCTGGCCCTGCAGATGGGACGGTTCGAGGCGGGCGAGCCGATGGAGGATGTCGTCGACCACGGCCGCGGCTATTGAGACGGGCGGCCCGGCGGGACGCAGCACTCAGTCGAGCGCGTCGATCACGATCCGGTCACCGCAATCCCGGAAGCGGATCTCGCCGGGTCTGAGATCGCGATCGAGATCGAGCGGAGCCTCGCCCCGACGGGTGAGCTGCAGCAGCAGCGCCGCGAGCATGCCGTCCTCGCATTCGACCGTCAGCCGCACCGCACCGAAATCGGGCGCAAGGATCGCTTCGACCTCGGCCCGGCTCAGCGTCTCGCCCTGGCGTGCGGCCAGCGCGGCCACCGCGGGGCGTTCCCACACCTGGTGCATCAGCGCGACGGATTCGCGGTAATAGGCCTCGGCCGTGTCATGCGAGCAGGTGCCGTGCTTGAACCATTCATGTCGGTCGAGATGTGATCCGACCCCCGGCATGACGGCCCGGAGCGCGTCGGCGAGCGCCGGATCCAGTCCGAGGTCGGGATAGGCCGCCCAATCCGCCGGCGGCGTCGCCATGCCGTCCGGCAGCGCGCAGTATTCGGTGCCGCGCGGCTGGATCCACAGCCCGTGCAGCGCGATCAACCGAACCGCCGGGTCGCTCGGCGCCAGCGTCTCGCATTCGGGCCGGTCCGGCTTCCGTTCGCAGAAGGCAGGCTGTGCGCTGAGCGCGAGCACGTAATGGCCGGGCGCCTGCCCCGCCGCCGGGACCGCTAGAAGGAGTGCCGCGAACGGCAAGGACAGGCACCATGCGCGATGCGTCATGGCGCCTGCATAGCTGATTCTGCCGGGCTGACCCATTGCTTCGGCTCCCGCAGCTGACGGGTCGCCCGCGACAGATCAACGTCCCTCGTCGTCCCCGACCCGAACGAGCCGACGCTGCACCGTCACGCCGCGACCGCCCGCCGCCCGGCTGCGCGCCGCCACCGTCTCGATCGGCTCCACCCGCACGCGATGCCCGGCCGCCGTCGCATGCACGATGCGTTCGGCGTCGAGCGCGATCCCGACATGGCCGGGAAAGAAGATCAGGTCACCTCGCTCCGGTCGGGATCCCTCGGGCAGGGCCCGCCCGGCAAGGCGCGCCTGCCGGCGGGTGTCGCGATCGATCCGCCAGCCGGCCGCTGCCGCCGCGATCTGCGCGAGGCCGGAGCAGTCGAGCCCCAGGCTCGACCGCCCGCCCCAGAGATAGGGCACCTCGAGAAAGCGCAGCGCCGTTGCCGCGAGATCGGGCTCGAGCGGACCCTCGATCGGCCCCAGCGCCGATTCGGCCACCCAGCCGACGGGTTCGTCCTGCGCGGCGATGCGGACATAGCCCGGCACCGCCTCGACCGCCCGCACCGGCGTCAGGAAACTGAGCGCCATGAGCGGCGGCGCCTTCAGGTCGGGCCGCGGCCAAACGAGGGTGCGCAGCGCCGTGACCCGCCGGTCCGGGCGCGGCAGACCGGGGGCGAGACCCGCAAGCGGGGCCCAGCCGACATAATCGTCGACCGCCATCTGCCCCCAGGCCCAGCCTTCGCGGATCTCGTAGACGGTGAAGGCCTCGCCGAAGAGAAGTTCGGTTGTGGCGGACGCAGTGGCATCGGGCGCGCCGCGCAGCGGCACGGTGGCGGCGACCGCGTGATAGGGCTTGCCCTCGACATGGCGCGCGGCGGGCCAGCGGTCGGCCAGCGATGCTGCGGCGAGATCCGGCCGCCAGGGCATGACCGTCGTGTCGAGACCGGTCATCGGCCGAAACGGTCCTCGATCAGTGCGGCGACCGCCCGCATCGCCATCGCTTCGCCGCCCTTCGGCCGGCCGGGGCGGTTGCTGCCGTTCCACGCATAGAGATCGAGATGGACCCAGGGCACGCCCGGCTCGACGAAATGCTCGAGGAAGAGCGCGGCGGTGATGGCGCCGGCGAACGGTCCATCGGAGGTCGAGGAGAGGTCGGCGACGCTCGATTCGAGAAGCCGCCCATAGGGGCGCCACAGCGGCAGGCGCCAGACCGGATCGGCGACCCGAGCGCCGGCATCGGCGAGCGCCGCGGCGATCTCGTCATCATTGCAGAACATTGCGGGCAGGTCGGGGCCGAGCGCGACCCGGGCGGCACCGGTCAGCGTCGCGAAGTCGACGAGCAGCGCCGGTCTCTCGTCACAGGCATCGGCGAGTGCATCGGCGAGCACCAGCCGTCCCTCGGCGTCGGTATTGCCGATCTCGACCGTCAGCCCCTTGCGCGAGCGGTAGACGTCGAGCGGGCGGAAGGCGGCGCCGGAGACCGCGTTCTCGACGGCCGGGATCAGCACCCGCAGCCGGACGCGCAGCCCGGCGGCCATCACCATGTGGGCGGCGCCGAGTGCATGGGCGGCGCCGCCCATGTCCTTCTTCATCAACAGCATCGCCGAGGACGGCTTGAGGTCGAGCCCGCCGGTGTCAAAGCACACCCCCTTGCCGACCAGCGTCACCCTCGGCGCATCGGGATCACCCCAGCGCAGATCGATGAGACAGGGCGGCCGGGCCGAGGCACGGCCGACGGCATGGATCAGCGGATAACCCCCTGCCAGCGTATCACCCTCGATGACCGTGCAATCGGCGCCGAAGGTCGCCGCCAGCGCACGCGCCGCCGCCGCGAGCTCGGCCGGCCCCATGGCGTTGGCGGGTGTGGTCACGAGCGTGCGGACGAGCGCCGTGGCCGCCGCCGCACGCTCGATCCGCGGGCGATCGACGGTGGCGGGCCAAGCGAGCCGCGCCCGCGGCGCCTCCACCGCCTTGAAGCCGTCATAGCGCCAGGCGCCGAGCGCCCAGCCGAGGGTCAGCCGTTCCGCCAGGTCAGCCGGCACGTCGGCGGGGAGTGCGTAATCCCCGGCCGGCAGGGCGTGGGGCAGCGCGCCGAAGACGAAGGGATCGGGATCGGCGCCGGTGCCGACGAGCACCGCGGCGGGTGCACCGGACGGCCCGGCAATCGCCGCGAGTTGGCCCGCCTTGCCGGCGAAGCCCAGCGCCTCGGCCCAGCGCCGCCGCTCTGGCGGCGCATCCGCCGACCAGCGGCGGAACGCGTCCGGTGACAGGGGCAGCAGTTCGGCCGCAACGGTGTCGGGAGAAGGATCTGTCAGCACGGTCACTCGTTTCACGATCGACGGCGAAGGGCGCACGATGCGCCCGCATCGCCGATCCTGCCAAGCTGTGGCCTAGCCGTCCGCGGCCGGCGCACCGGCATCTTCGGGTTCGGCCGGCTCGGGCGCCGGTTCGGGGCCTGGCGCGCGCTCGGCCGGCGGCCGCCGCGACAGCGCCCGTTCGGCATACCAGCGCGCCGCTCCGGCATGCAGCGGGATCGCGAGGCCGTCGAGGGCGGAGTCCTCGACGATCTCCGCGCCGCGCGGATGGCCGGTGCGCAGCAGCTCGCCGGTCGCCGGCTCCCACAACGCCCGGGTGATCTCATAGACCGTGTCCGCGTCGACGGCGCTGGAGACGAGCAGCAAGGCCCCGACCGCCAGCGTCGGCACCGCCTCGAGGTCGGGATAGGCGGCCTCCGGGATCATCCGGCGGGTGAAGAAGGGCGAGGTGGCAACGAGGGCCTCCGCCTCCTCCCCGTCGATCGGGACGAAGCGGATCGGCCGCCGCCGCGCGAGATCGGCGATGATCACGACGGGTGGGCCGCCGACCATCAGCAGCGCGTCGATCTCGTCACGGGCCAGCCGGTCGGCCGCCACCTCCGTCGTGTCCGACAGCGCCACGATGTCGGCGGTGGTCAGGCCATAGGCCGCCAGGATGCGCTCAGCATCGAAACGGGTTCCCGATCCCTCGGGACCGATCGCGACCCGCTTGCCGAACAGGTCCGGGATCGTCCGCACCGGCCCGTCCGCGGCGGCGCAGACATGGACATATTCGTCATAGAGATGCGCGATCGCGCGCAGCTCCGGGATCGCGCCGGATTCGGCGAACTGGTTGGTGCCGGTATAGGCGGCATAGGCAACATCGGCCTGTGCGAGGCCAGCCTCGAGCATGCCGCGGCCGATCTGCAGGACATTGTCGACAGAACCCTCGCTCGCCTGGGCGACGGCGATCAGGCCCGGCACGCCGCAGCTTCCGCCGGGCGCCCCGCAATCCGGCAACCCCGGCGGGCCGGAGATGGCGCCGGCGAGGATGCCGCCGATCGGGAAATAGGTACCACCGGTCGTCCCGGTGCCGATCCGGAAGAACCGGACATGCTCCTGCGCGCCGGCGATGCGGGCGAGCCCACAGGCGCCGACGGCGCCACCGGCGAGGGAGAGGAGGAGCTGTCGGCGGGTGGGCATGGCGGGCTCTGCTCAGACGGCTGGGTCGGTCGACGGCTCGTCGGCCGGCGCACGCGGATCGAGTTCTGCAACGACGGGCGAGGTGGTGGTCGGCACCGCGACGAAGCTCCCCTGCTCCTCCTTCGGCCGCGCCACGCGGCGCGTCATGCGATAGGCGGCGAAGGCGGCGAGGACGGCGGAGACGACGGCGATCCACAGAAAGAGGCCCCAGGCACCGACGGTCGACATGATGGTCGAGGCCGCGATCGGGCCGAGGATCGCGCCGATGCCGAACCACATCAGCAGCGCCGCCGCCGCCGGCACGAGCTGGTCGGAGCTCATGAAGTCGTTCGCATGGCTGAGGCTGAGCGGGTAGAGCGTCGCCGACAACCCGCCGAACAGGGCCAGCAGCGGCAGCAGCGCCCAGCTCGAGACGCCGCCGAGCGCAGCCAGCAGCAGGCCGACCACCGTCATCGTGATCGTCAGGCCGAGGATCACCTGGCGCCTGTCGAACCGGTCGGAGAGACGCCCGATCGGCGCCTGCAGGACGAAGCCCGAGAGGATGGTGATCGTCATCACCGTGGCGACGGCATTCGCCCCGTCGAGCGTCTGCTGGGCGTAGACCGGCCCGAGCGCGGAGAAGGCGCCGTTGACGAGGCCGACCACGAAGCAGCCGGCGACGCCCAGCGGCGAGATGCCGATCAGCACCCTCAGCGGCAGCCGGCGGATGCTGATCACCTGCGGCGTGACGACCGGGGCAAGGGCGAGCGGCACGAGCGACAGCGAGATCAGGATGGCGACGATCGAGAAGAGCATGAAGCCCGCGGGATCGACCACCACGATCAGCATCTGTGACAGGCCCGACGCGCAATAATTGACGGCCATGTAGACCGACATCACGCGTCCGCGCATCGCATTCGGTGCCTGGGCGTTCAGCCAGCTCTCGATCACCGTATACATCACCGCGATCGAGAAGCCGGCGACGATGCGCAGCGCCGACCACAGGATGGGATCGACCGCGAAGGCGTGGATCAGCGGCGTCGCCGCGCCGAGGGCCGCGAAGGCGGCGAAGGTGCGGATATGGCCTACCGACCGCACGATCGAGGGACAGACCAGCGTGCCGACGACGAAGCCGACGGAATAGAAGGCGAGCACGACGCCGATGATCGAGACGTCAATCGCCTCGATATTCATCCGCACGGCAAGCAACGTGCCGAACAGGCCGTTGCCGAGGATCAGGATGCCGGTGGTGGCGAGCAGCGGCGTCAGCGCGCCGAGGACCGGCAGGAGCGGGAGCGGCCTGGCGCGTGCGGCGATGATCGGCCCGGCGGCATTCCCGGTCGGCGGGCCGCTCTCGGTCGGTTGCGTCATGCGCGGTCCCTGCCCTTCCCTCTCCGCTTCCCACCCTTCATGCGCCTCGCCGCCAGGCGACGGCCTCCCGGCACCTCCACCGGGACGGGCGGCCCATAGGGACGCAGGCTTTCGGCCGCGAGGAGGACGAAGCGCGGCGTTTTCGCGGCGGATACCTGGAAAAGATGCCCGCCGCCGGCCCCGGTGAGGGACCGCGCCGGAGGCCTTCCCTCACAGGTTGTCGCGGCGATAGAAGCTGTGGTCGCCGATCGCCGCCGTCATGGCGAAGCGCTCGGTCCAGGCGGGCATCGGGCGACCGAGGGCCTGCATGGCACCGGGCGCGATAAAGTATTGCGCACCGAAGGTCGGATCGTCGGCGAAGTAGCCGTCGAGCATCTGCCAGAGCACCAACCGCGCCGTACGCTGCAGGATCCGCTCCGCGCCCCGCGCATTCAGAAAGGGCGGCATCTCGCCCGAGCGGATCCGCCGCGCCACCTCCTCGTAGCGGCCGAGCGTCATCGGCTCGAACTGACCCTCCTGGGCGACCACCGCGCAGGGGTCGTTCGGGAAGCTGCCTGAGGCGACCCGGTTCATCACAACCCAGATGACCGCCGCCATGCCCCGGGGGCCCTGATTGCCGGCCTCGGCATAGGCGATGAAGGCAAGGCAGCGCAGCGCCCGCTCCGCCTCGGCCTTGTCGAGCGGCAGCTCGACCCCGCCGAGGACGATGGGATTGCGGCCGTAGCGCGCCAGCACCGGCGACGGCAGGTCGAAGGCACCATCCTCGGCGGCGACGAAGGCCCGGCAGGCATCGTCCCCCGCCTCGCAGGGGGTCAGGCCCCGTCCGCGCAGATCGAGATCGGTGACCTCGGCCGGATCGACGGCGGGCCGCAGCAGCGACACCGCCGTCATGACGGCGTAGTCATCGGCTGAGGTGGTCACGGCGGCGGCGGTCGCGGCCTCCGTCACCCGGCCGACCGCGCCGCTCACGGTGGTGGCCTGGGTCACGACATCGGCGAGCCGGGTCGTCTCGACGGCGACGATGATCGGCTGGTCGCCGTCCTGGCCCGCCGCCTCCGCCCGCAGCACGGCAGGCTCGGGCACGGGAAGCATGGTCGCGACCGCATCGACCACCAGATCGGCCATTTCCGCGGCATCATCGCGCAGCGCCGGTTCGGGCATGGCAAGGCCGAGCGAGGCGGTCCGCAACGCATCGGAGGGGGCGGGCGCGGCGCCGGCGCCGGGGACGGGCGGCGGCTGGAGCAGCTCGGCAGCCTCACCCGAGCGCTCACGTGCCTCGCCGAGCCGCGCTGCATCCTCGATGATGGCGGCGACGTCATAGATCGCCGCGGGCGCCTCGGGGGCATCGGCTTCGGCCGACGGCGCGTCGATGCCCGGGGCGTCGAGCAGCGGCGAGAGCGGCGCTTCTTCCGAGACCGCCGGCGCGCCGGCGGTCAGCGCGGCGAGGGGAACCGCCGCATCATCGGTCGCCGCGGATGCGCGAGCGAGGGCGGCCTCGTACTCGAAGATGCCGCCGACCGTCGATGGCGGGGCGGCAGGCAGCGTCGGCCCCGCATCGACGCCAATCCCCGGAAGGATGTCCCGCAGCGCGAAGGCCGGGATGGCGGATGGCGCGACCCCCGCGACCGCCACCGGTTCCACCGCTGCGACGGCGGCAGCGGCGGTGGCATCGACGGCATCGGCCAGCGCCAGCCGGTGGAGGGCGGAGACGGCCGGATCCAGAGGGCCTGCGGGCTGAGCGGCGGCCAATGCCTCGACGGGCAACGCCGGCGGGACCGGCTGAATCGCCGGCGCCAGGATCGCTTCGGCCGACACGGCCGGCGGGGCGGCGAGCGGAAGGGCCGCATCATCCGGCATGCCTGCGGATGCACGCGCGAGGGCGGCCTCATATTCGAAGATGCCGCCTATCGTCGAGGGCGGCGCGGTCGGCAATGTCGTCGCCGCGTCGATGCCGAGCCCGGGCACGAGATCGAGCATCGCCAAGGCCGGGATCGCCGGCGGCGCATTCCCGGCGACCGGCAGCGGCTCGACCGCGGCAACGGCGGCAGCGGCGGCGGCATTGACCGCGTCGGCCAGCGTCAGCCGGTGGCGGGCGGAGACGGTGGGATCGAGGGGGCCGACCGGCTGGGCCGCAGCCGACGCCTCGACCGGCAGCGAGGGCAGGACGGGCCGGCGCATCTCGCGCGCCGCCTCGTCGACCGCCCGCACCATCAGGGCGCCGGCGCTCTGCGCGGCCGTCTTGGGAGCCGATGTGACCGGGGTCGTCAGGATCGGGGTCGGCAAGGCCGGGGTCGGCAGCGCGGCGAGCTGCACCGGATCGGGTGCGGCGACGGGCGTCATACCGCCCGATGCAGGAGCATCGCCCTCGCTGGCGCTTTCGGCCGGCAGCGCGCCCGACGGCGCGGTCACGCTCGGTGGAGCGGCGGTCGTTTCCGCGGATCCGACCACCTCCAAACCCGCCGAACGGGGATCGACGGCCGCGACCATGGTGATCGCCGCCGCGGGGGGTGGCGCAGGCTCCGCCCGGACGGCCTGCGGCATCGGATCGGCGGCTGGTGCAACGCCGGCAGCGGATGGTGCCTCGCCTGGCCCGGGACCGAAGCCCGCCACCGCCAGATCGCCAAGGGCGGCACCGCCCGTGCCGGCGATATCGCCCGCCGGGCCCGGCGCGGCCACCGCCTCGCTCACGATTTCGATCGGCAGCGTCACCGTCGCGGGATCGGAGGTGGCTGCACCCGCCGGCCCCAGCGCCACCGTCTCCATGTCGGCTGTGCTGATGGCCACCGATTCGGGAATGGTGAAGGTGCCGGTGAGGCTGGCGAGGCTGACCAGCGGCCGATCGGGATGGGTGCGGAGGTAGAGATCCGTGCCGATGGCGGCACCGACGCCCACCAGGGCGAAGACCGAGACGCGGAGCAGCAGGAAGCCCCAGCGCGGTGCCGGCGTCCGGACCTCGTCGAACGGCGCCTGCATCTGCGGATAGGTTTCCGGTATCACGTCTTCCCATGCCGGGCCGGCGTGGGCGAACGCATAGGCGCTCGCTCCGATCGTCGCCCTTCTGGACATGGATCTCCCCCGCCTCGTCCCGCTTCGCCAACGCGTCAAAGCGACCCCAGTCCCCGCGGCGGATACCCGATCCACCTCGACGACTGCGTCGCCTTTGCGCCAACGCTCGTTCGAATTCTACGCGGTGGATTGCGGTCTGTTAAGTCATCGTTATCATGCAATCAGCCCGACCGGAGGGAAACAGGACCGTGATGCTCAACCGAGCCCGCCTCGTCCGCGGCGTTGCCGCGCTCGCCACCGCCTCGTTCACCCTGGCCTCCCTGGCCCTGAACGGTCCGAGCTTTGCGCAGGAGGCCGAGGCGGAAGCCGCGGTCGAGGTCGAGTCGGAGGTGCCGCAGGTCGTCTCGGTGGAGCTCAACAAGATCGAGGACGGTACCGGCGGCTGCCGCAGCTTCGTCGTCCTGCGTAACGATACCGGGCGGGTTTTCGACAGCCTGCAGCTCGACCTCGTGCTGTTCGATCCGGACGGCATCATCGTCGACCAGTTCGCGGTCGATATGGCACCACTGCCGACCTTCAAGACGATGGTCAAGGTGTTCGAGATCGCCGGCCACGATTGCAGCGAGTTCGGCCGTGTCCTTCTGAACGACGTCCTGTCCTGCCGTTCGGGCGATACGGTCTGGACGGATTGTGTCGGTCTCTTCCAGCTGTCGAGCCGGGCTCCCGTCGATTTCGTCCGCTGAGGCCGGCCTTCGGCAGGGTCGCGGGACCGGCAGGCGCCCGCGGCGCGCCGGACTGCATCGCTACGTCGCCTTCCACAAACCCTACGGGGTGCTCAGTCAGTTCACCGCCGAGGGACGCTGGCGGGGCCTGTCCGTGTTCGGCCTGCCGCCGGGCATCTATGCGGCCGGCCGGCTCGATGCCGACAGCGAGGGGCTCTTGCTCCTGACCGATGACGGCCCGCTGATCGCACGCCTTCTCGACCCGCGGCGGGGCCATGGGCGGCGTTATCTCGCCCAGGTCGAGGGCGAGCCCGACGCGGCGGCGCTGGCGGCGCTGGCCGCCGGCCCCCTCCTCTCTGACGGCCCGACACGGCCCTGCCTGGTGGAGCGGCTCGCCACCCCGCCGGCGCTGCCGCCACGCGACCCGCCGATCCGGACCCGACGATCGATCCCGACCTCGTGGCTTGCCCTGACCTTGACCGAGGGGCGCAACCGCCAGGTCCGCCGCATGACCGCCGCGATCGGCCACCCGACGCTGCGCCTCGTCCGCGTCGGCATCGGCCGGCTGACGCTCGGCGATCTCGCCCCCGGCGCCTGGCGGTCGGTCGAGCGCGACGAGATCCTGGGATGAATCTGTCGTAAGAACCGCGATCGGCCCTGGCGCTGCCGCCGCGCTCGATTAGTGTCTTCGCCCACCTCCGGCCATGGGTTGGTGATGACGAAGACCTCCGGTTTCCTCCACGACATCTGGGCGCTGATGCGTCCCTTCTGGCTCGACCGGCGGCGGTGGCCCGAGCATCTGCTGCTCCTGGCCGTCATCGGGCTGAATCTCGCCAGCGTCTGGGCGAGCGTCTGGTTCAACGAATGGTACCGGCGCTTCTACAACGCGATCCAGCAATCCGACGAGAGCGCCTTCTGGTACGAGCTCCAGCTGTTCATGCTGGTCGCCGCGCTGGCCATCATCATCGCGATCTACCGGCTGTTCATCTATCAGTGGCTAAGCATCCGCTGGCGCCGCTGGATGAACGACTGGCTCATCCGCGAATGGCTCGAGGGCCGCGCCTATTACCGGATGCAGATCGACGGCAGCCAGACCGACAACCCCGACCAGCGCGTGGCCGAGGATGCACGGCTCTTCGTCGACTACTCGCTCGGCCTGACGATCGGGCTGATGCGCGAAGTGGTGAACCTCGTCTCCTTCGCGGTCATCCTGTGGACGATCTCCGGTCCGATCACCCTGCCGATCTTTGGCGAGACGATCTCGATCCCCGGCTACATGGTCTGGGTGGCCCTGCTCTATGCCATTCTCGGCACTTGGCTCATGCATCGGATCGGCCGTCCGCTAATCCGGCTGCAATTCGAGCAGCAGCGGGCGGAGGCCGATTATCGCTACGGCCTCGTCCGCTTCCGTGAGAACGCCGAAGGGGTCGCGCTGAATGGCGGCGAGGCCGGCGAGACGCGGGTCTTCGGCCGGTTGTTCTCGACCATCGTCGCCAATTGGTGGGCGATCATGTGGCGGATGAAGGCGGTCACCACCTTCTCGACCTTCTATGCGCAAGTCGCGATCGTGCTGCCCTTCATCATCGCCGCGCCGCGCTACTTCGCCGGTGCGATCGATCTCGGCACGCTGCTCCAGGTCAGCAACGCCTTCGGCCAGGTGCAGGGCTCGCTGTCCTGGTTCGTCGACAGCTATGTCGCGCTGACGGAATACAAGGCGACGACGGACCGACTGACCGGTTTTCGCCGGGTGTTGGCCCAGGCCAAGCAGCCGCCGCAGAACGCCATTGCCGCCGGACCGTCCGGCGGCGAGGCCCTCGCCCTCGACCCCGGCACGCGCGTCGATCTTCCGGACGGCACGCCGCTGCTGGCCGCGGCCGACGGGCTGTCGGCCCGGCGTGGCGACCGCATCCTCGTCACCGGCCCTTCGGGCGCGGGCAAGAGCACGCTGTTCCGGGCGATCGCCGGGCTGTGGCCTTTCGGCCGCGGCGACATCAGGCTGCCGCGGGAACCCGGCCGGGTGCTGTTCCTGCCGCAGCGGCCCTATCTGCCGCTCGGCTCGCTGCGCGAAGTGCTGGCCTATCCCGACGCAGCGACGGCACATGATGATGGCGCCATCCGCGCAGCGCTCGAGGCGGTGGGGCTGGGACGGCTGGCGGGGGAGCTCGACCGGGTCGATGCCTGGGCGCGCCGCCTGTCACCCGGCGAGCAGCAGCGCCTAGCGATCGGAAGGGCGCTTCTTTACCGGCCGGACTGGCTCTTCATGGATGAACCGACCTCGGCGCTCGACGAGGAGACGGCCGAGCAGCTCTACCGGCTGATCGCCGAGCGGCTGCCCGGCACGACGATCCTGACGGTGAGCCACCAGGACCACGCCGCGCGGCATCACGACCGCCGCTGGCGGGTGGCCCGCACCGCCGATGGCGGCCCCTCCACCGTGACGGAGGACGCCGCTCAATGATCGATCAAGATTGACGAGAAAATCTCAACGCCGGGGGCGGAGGGTCGGGAACAGGATCACATCGCGGATCGAGGCGGCGTCGGTCATGAGCATCACCAGCCGGTCGATGCCCATGCCGAGACCGCCGGTCGGCGGCAGCCCGTATTCGAGGGCGGTGACGTAGTCGCGATCCATCATCTGGGCCTCGTCATCGCCCGCCTCGCGCGCTGCCATCTGGGCGGCGAAGCGGTCGAACTGGTCCTCCGGATCGGTCAGCTCGGAGAAGGCGTTGGCAATCTCCCAGCCATTGACATAGGTCTCGAACCGCTCGGTCAGCCGCGGATCGGTCCGGTGCACCTTGGCCAGCGGCGAGATGTCTCGCGGCATGTCGATGACATGGGTCGGCTGGATCAGCGTCGCCTCGACCCGATCGCCGAAGATCGCCTCGACAGCCTGCCCCCAATTCTCCTTCCCCGTAACCGGGATTCCGGCCGCGCGCGCCGCGGCGATCACGCCCGCCGCATCCAGCGATAACACGTCGATGCCGGTCGCTTCGGTGACCAACGCGCACATCGGGGCGCGCCGATAGGGGCCGGCGAAATCGATGCTGTGCTCGCCATAGCGCAGCACCGTCGAGCCGGTGGCCGCACGCGCCGCCCGCTCCATCATCGCCTCGGCCATCTCCATCATGTCGTGGTAGTCGCCGAAGGCCTGGTAGAGCTCGAGCATCGTGAATTCCGGATTGTGCCGGGTCGAGATGCCCTCGTTGCGGAAGTTGCGGTTGATCTCGAACACCCTGTCCGACAGCCCGCCGACAATCAGCCGCTTCAGATAAAGTTCTGGTGCGATGCGCAGATAGAGGTCGAGGTCGAGCGTGTTGTGGTGGGTGATGAAGGGCCGGGCCGAGGCGCCGCCCAGGATCGGATGCAGCATCGGCGTCTCGACCTCGAGGAAGCCCCGCTCCTGCAACAGGCCGCGCAGGGCCGCCACGATCCGCGACCGGGTGCGGAAGATCGCGCGGCTCTCCTCGTTCATGATCAGGTCGAGATAACGCTGGCGGTACCGCGCCTCGACATCGGTCAGCCCGTGATACTTCTCGGGCAGCGGCAGCAGCGTCTTGGCGAGCACCACCACATCGGTCGCATTCACCGTCAGCTCACCGCGCTTGGTGCGCCGGATATAGCCCTCGACACCGATGACATCGCCGATATCGAGCAGCCGGACCACCGCCTGGACCGCCTCGCTCTGATAGTCGCGATGGCTGAAGACCTGGATCTTGCCGCTCTCATCGTGCAGGTCGACGAACATCCCGCTGTTGCGCAGCGCCCGGATGCGTCCGGCGATCCGCACCACGGCGTCGGTCCGTTCGGTATCCGGCGGCAGGTCGAGGAAGCGCTTCTGCAGGGCCTCCGCCTTGTCGGTCCGGTCGAAGCGATAAGGATAGGGATCATGCCCGAGCGCGCGCAGCGCCCGCAGCTTCTCCAGCCGCGGCGTCTTCAGCGGGTTGTCGGTATCGTCATGCGGGGCGCGGAGGATGTCGCTCGCGGCTGGCGCCGGCTGGCGATCGTCGGACATGGCGGTCGGTCTCGTGTGAAGCGCCCCGACCTAGCGCCTGCGCCGCACCCGCGCAAGACCGTCAGGGGTCGCGGTCTTCCGCCAGCCAGTCCTCAATCAGCCGGCGGGCGATCGAGTCGGGGCGGGGCAGGCGGAAATTATCGTCCCCCTCGCCCACCGCGCGCAGCATCGCCCGCTCATACCAGCCGGCATGCTCGAGCTCGTCATCGCCGCGGCGGATCTCGGTGGTGACCGCCCGCGCGGTGAAGCCGATCATCAGCGATTGCGGGAAGGGCCAGGGCTGGCTCGAATGATAGGTCACGTCGTCGACCGCGATGCCGGCCTCCTCCATCACCTCGCGGCGCACCGACTCCTCGAGGCTCTCGCCCGGTTCGAGAAAGCCCGCGAGCACCGAATGCATGCCGGCGGGCCAGCCGGGCTGGCGGCCGAGAAGCACGCGATCGCCGTCATGGACCAGCACGATCACAGCCGGATCGGTGCGCGGGAAATGCTGCACGCCGCAGGCCGGATTGACGCAATCGCGGCGGTGACCGCCATCGGCCGAGCGGGTCTCGCCGCCGCACACGCCACAGAAGCGGTGGCGCTCATGCCACCAGACGATGGCGCGGGCATAGGCGAGCAGCGCCCCGTCCTCCGGCGCGAGCAGCGGCGCCACCCCACGCAGATCGGCGAAGCGGCCGAGGCCGGCGACGACGTCGCCCAGCTCCGCCTCCTCGATGCTGCCGAGATCGACGGCCAGATAGACCGTCTCCTCGACCGCCCCGAGCACGACGACCTCGCGCGCGGCGGCGAGCCATTGCGATGCCGCCTCGACGATGACCGGCTGCACGGCCTCGCCCTCGGCGAAGAGATTGCGGCCCCGCCAGACGGGGACGAGCCGCGCCCGCCCGCCGGCGATGAGCTGCTCGACGAGGCCGGGCTCACGGCGCCGGGTCGACAGGCGGTCGAGGCGGGGGTGGACGTAGAAATTGGTGACGCGGCGCATGATGCCTACCGTCGCACGCCGCCGGCGCATGGAAAAGGCGCTGCGCGCGTCCCCCCGTCACGCCGCGCGCCGTTCCGTCACCGCCCGGTTTCGGCTAGGGTCGCGGCGTCAGGATCCCTGGGAGAGCCGCATGTATTTCTCGATCATCTGCGTGGACAAGCCCGACTCGCTGCAGCTCCGGCTCGACACCCGGCCCGAGCACCTCGCCTATCTCGAAGCGAACGTCCACCGGATCGTCGCCGGCGGCGCGCATCTCACCGAGGACCACCAGACCCCGACCGGCAGCCTGCTGCTGATCGAGGCGGCGGACCGGGCCGATGCCGAGGCCTTCGCTGCCAATGACCCCTACGCCAAGGCCGGCCTGTTCCAGTCGGTCACGATCACGCCCTGGCGCCGCGTCTTCCCCAAGGCCTGACGGTCGGCACCGATGCGCCACTGGCTGGTGAAGTCCGAGCCATCGAAATGGTCCTGGGACCAGATGGTCGAGGCCGGGACGACGCATTGGGACGGCGTCCGCAACTACCAGGCCTCGAACAACCTCAAGGCGATGGCGCTCGGCGACCGGGCCTTCTTCTATCATTCGAATGAAGGGCTCGAGATCGTCGGGATCGTCGAGGTGGTGCGGACCTACTACCCCGATCCGAGTGACGCGTCCGGCCGCTTCGGCATGGTGGATGTACGCGCGGTGATGCCGCTTGCCACCCCGGTGACGCTGGCCCGCATGAAGACCGATCCGGCGCTCGCCGGGATGGCGCTGCTGCGTCAGTCGCGCCTCTCCGTCAGCCCGGTCACCGAGGCGGAGTGGCGGCACATCTGCACGCTCGGCGGCGTCGCCGCCTGACGGCCCGCTCATCGGTGACAGCGCTCACTGGCCGCGCGGCTTGGCCCGCGCGGTCGGCGGCGCCTCGAGCGGGTTCTCCGGCCATGGGTGCTTGGGGTAGCGGCCGCGCATCTCGCGCCGCACGGCGGCGTAGGAGCCGGACCAGAAGGCCCCGAGATCCCGCGTCACCTGCAAAGGTCGCCCCGCCGGCGACAACAGGTGCAAGGTGAGCGGCACACGCCCGCCACCGATGCGCGGCGCCGATGCGGCGCCGAACATCTCCTGCAATCGGACCGGCAGGACGGGCGCGGCCGGATCGCTGTAGTCGATCGAATGCTGGCGGCCGCTCGGCACGGTGACGGCGGCCGGCGCGAGCAGGTCGAGCGCGCGCATCCGCTCGCGTCCCAACGCGGCCGCGAGCGCCCGGGCGGCATCGACGGCCGCGAGATCGGCGCGCCGGCGCACACCCGAAAGGGCCGCGCCGAGCCAGTCGGGCAGCGATGCCAAGAGCGCCGCATCCGACCAGTCCGGCCACGCCTCACCCTCCAGCCTGCGGGCGAAGACAACCCGCGCGCGCAACGCCTCGGCAGCCTCCGACCAGACCGGACCGAGCCCCACCGCCCGCAGCCCATCGATAACGGCGGCGGCGACCACACCGGGATCGGGCCGCTCGATCGGCCCCTCCTCGAGCAGCAGCGCACCGAAGCGTCGCTCACGCCGGGCGACGACGCCGCCCGCGGCGTCATCCCAGGCGACGCGCTCGACCGTCTCGATCCGGTCGGCGAAGAGGGTCTCGATCTTGGCACCCTCGATCGGCGCCGCGGCGCGGATCCGCCCGTCGCGGCCGCGATCGTCAATATCGGCGACGACGAGGAAGGGCTCGTCCGCCAAGGGGTCGCCGGGTGGCAGGACTGCTCCCCGGCCACTCGACAGGCGATAGGCGCCGTTGCCGCCCGGACGGCGCTGCGCCACACGGTCGGGATAGGCAAGGGCCAGCACCGCGCCAGCCTCCCCCGCCGCGATCGCCTCCTTCTCAAGCCGACCGGTCCGGCCGGCGCGACGGTGGAGTTCCTCCGCGACGCGGCGCGTGGCGGCAAGGGCGGGATCGGCCCTCAGCACCTCCACCGCACGCCGCAGATCGGTGCCGCCGGCCTCGGCCGGCCTTCGCCCATCAAGCAGTGCCGCGAGGGCCGCCGCGAGCCCGCCCCGGCCGAAGCGCTCCGCCTCGACGAGCATGTGGGCGAGCCGCGGATGCGCCGGCAGGCGCGCGAGCCGCCGGCCATGGGCGGTGGCGCGGCCATCGGCATCGACGGCGCCCAGCGCGCGCAGCAGCGACAGCGCCTCGGCATGGGCGGCGGGGGGCGGCGGATCCAGCCAGCGCAGCGTCGCCGGATCGGCGCCCCAGACGGCGAGTTCGAGCGCCAGCGGCGCGAGGTCGGTGGCCAGGATCTCCGGCGTCGCGAAGAGCGGCATCGCCCCCTCGGCCTCGCGCGCCCACAGGCGCCAGCACACCCCCGGCGCGGTACGGCCGGCGCGGCCGCGCCGCTGATCGGCCTCGGCGCGCGAGATGCGCACCGTCTCGAGCCGTGACATGCCGGTCCGTGGATCGAAGCGCGGCGCCCGCGCGAGGCCGCTGTCGATCACCACCCGTACCCCGTCGATGGTGACGCTGGTCTCGGCCACATTGGTCGACAGCACCACCTTCCGCTTCCCGGCCGGAGCCGGCCGGATGGCGGCGTCCTGCGCGGCGGGCGGGAGGTCGCCATGCAGCGGCAGGATCTCGACCGCGGGGCCGAGCCCGCCCAGCCGTGCCGCGACCTCCCTGATCTCACGCCCGCCCGGCAGGAAGACGAGCAGGCTTCCCTCCTCCGCCGCCAGCGCCTCGCGGACCGCCCGGGCCACGCTGTCCTCGATCCGCGGCGCGGCCCCCTGCCTGCCGGCGGCAGGCGGCCGCCACACCGTCTCGACCGGAAAGCTGCGCCCCGCGCTCTCGATCACCGGCGCGCCGTCGAGAAGGTCGGCCACCCGCGCTGCATCAAGCGTCGCCGACATGACGAGAAGCCGCAAATCGGGGCGCAGGGCGCCCGCGACATCGAGTACCAATGCGAGGCCGAGATCGCCGGCCAGGCTGCGCTCGTGGAACTCGTCGAACACCACCGCGCCGACATCGGCGAGTTCGGGGTCGTCCTGCACCATCCGGGTCAGGATGCCCTCGGTGACGATCTCGATCCGCGTTGCCGGCCCGATCCGCGAGTCGAAGCGGGTGCGGTAGCCGACCGTCGCACCCACCGGCTCGCCGAGGAGCCGCGCCATCTGGCCCGCCGCCGCCCGGGCGGCGATCCGGCGCGGCTCGAGCATCAAGATGCGCCGGCCGTCGAGCCAGGGCGCGCCGAGCAGCGCGAGCGGGACGCGGGTGGTCTTGCCGGCCCCGGGCGGCGCGACCAGCACCGCCCGCGGTGTCCCGGCGAGCGCCGCGGCGAGCGCGGGCAGCACCGCATCGACCGGCAGGCGTGGCCAGTCGGGACGCCCAGGCCCCGCGCTCACGGCTGCGACAGCCCGAACGGCCAGACGGCCGGAATCACCAGCAGGCCGACGATCAGGACGATGAGGTTCAGCGGCAGTCCGACACGCCAGTAATCGGTCGGACGATAGCCGCCCGGCCCCATGATGATCGTGTTGTTCTGATGGCCGAAGGGGGTGAGGAAGTCGCAGCTCGCCCCGATCGCGACCGCCATCAGCAACGGGTCGGCCGAGACGCCGAGACGGGCCGCGACGCCGATGGCGATCGGCGCCATGATCACCACGGTCGCCGCATTGTTGAGCATCGGGGTGACGAGCATCGTCGCCAGCAGCACGATGGCGAGGGTCGCCGCCGGCGGCAGATCACCGCCGAGATCGAAGATCAGCCGTGCCAGCAGATCCGCCGTGCCGGTCGTCGCCAGTGCATCGCCGACCGGGATCATCGCCCCGAGCATCACGATGATCGGCCAGTCGACGGCGGTGTAGAGATCACGCAGCGGAAGGGCGCGCACCGCCACCATCGCCGCGGCCGCAGCCACGAAGGCGATCGGTGCGGCGACCACGCCGGTCGCGGCGGCGGCGATCGCCGCCAGGAACAGCCAGAGCGGCAGCCAGACCCGGCGATTGCCGAGCGCGATGCGGCGCTGGGCGAGCGGCAGGCAGCCCATGACGTTCGCCGCCTCGGCCAACCGGTCGGCGTCGCCCTGCAGCAGCAGTACGTCGCCGGGCTCGATCGGAACGGCGCGCAACCGCTTCTGCAGGCGCTGACCGTGACGGGAGATCGCCAGCAGGTTGACGCCGAAGCGGCTGCGGATCTCCAGCGAGGCAGCGGTTGCGCCGACGATCCATGTCTGCCGCGGCACCACCACCTCGAGCACGGCGACATCGGCAAAGGGGCCTTCGGCAGGCGGATGCGGTTCGGCGAGCGCGAGGTCGCCGCGTGACAGCACGCTCTGCAGCGTCTCGGTGTCGGCCTGGACGATCAGAAGATCGTCGACCTCCAGCCGTTCGAGCCGGATGAGGCCGATCACCCGCTGCTGGCCCCGCACGATGCCGAGCACGACGAGCCGGCCCTTGAGGCTCTCCTCGAACGCCATGACGGAGAGGCCGGCCGCGCGCGAGCGGGCGGGGATGCGCATCTCGGTCGCATAGGACGCGATCTCGAAGCTGGCATCGGGATCGATGCGGCCGCGCCGCGTGCTCGGGATGAGGCGCCAGCCGATCGTCACCAGATAGAGCAGCCCGGCCGCACAGAGGGCCAGGCCGACCGGCGCGAAGTCGAACAGGTGGAACGGCTCGCCCGAGGCGGAGATGCGATACTGCGCGATCAGGATGTTGGGCGGCGTGCCGACCAGTGTCAGCGTGCCGCCGAGCAGCGTCGCGAAGGAGAGCGGCATCAGGATCGCGGCCGGCTGCCGGCCACTGCGCCGGCTGGTTCGGATGGCGAGCGGCAGCAGCAGCGCCAGCGCGCCGACATTGTTCATGAAGCCGGAGATCGCCGCACCGAAGGTGCACAGCAGGCCCGCCTGCAGACCCGGGCCGCGCCCGACCCGCTCGAGCACCAGCCCGATCCGCTGGACGGCACCGGACAGGGTCAGTGCCCGCCCGACCACGAGGACCGCGGCGACGGTCACCACCGCGGGGTTGCCGAAGCCGGAGAACGCCTCGGCCTGAGGGACGAGCCCCAGCAGCACCGCCACCAGCAGCGCGCCGACCGCCACGAGGTCGACGCGCAGCCGGTTCCAGGCGAAGGCCGCCAGCGTCGCCGCCAGCAGCAGGATGATCGCGATCTGTTCGAAGCTCATCTCGGGCGGATCGTTGCCGCAGCCGGGCCGCGAGGTCCAGCAGCGCCTGTCGGCACCGCCCGACCGCTACTCGGTCCGCGGCAGCCAGAGCCGGATCACAGTGCCCCTGCCGGGCGTCGATTCGATGACGATGCCGCCGCCCGACTGGGTCGCGAAGCCATAGGCCATGGACAGGCCGAGCCCCGACCCCGCACCGACCTCCTTGGTCGTGAAAAAGGGTTCGAAGACGTGGGGCAGCACCTCCGCGGCGATACCGACACCATTGTCCCGCGCGGAGATCTCGACATAGCGGCCGGGGCTCGGCGGCAGGGCGCCGACCGGGTCACCGGCGAGATCCGCACGCCGCAACTCGACGGGTCGGATCGCGATGTCGAGCGATCCGCCCTCCCGCATCGCGTCCCGCGCGTTCACGCCCAGATTGATGATCACGGAATCGAGCTGGCTGCCGTCGACGGTCGCGACCAGCGGCCGCACCGGGCAGCGGATCGTCAAGGTGATCTCCGGCCCCAGGGTGCGTCGCAGCAGCGGCTCCAGCCGGTCGATATGCTCGGCGATGTCGATCGGATGGGGGCGGAGCGGCTGCTGCCGGGCGAAGGCAAGGAGCTGCGCCACCAGCGCCGCTGCCCGGTCGGCTGCCGCCGCGATCAGCGCCGTCGCCTCGCGCTCGCGTGCACCGAGCCCGCGGCTGTCGGTGAGCAGCTCAGCATTGCCGAGGATGACCGTCAGCAGATTGTTGAAATCATGCGCGATCCCGCCGGTGAGCTGGCCGACCGCTTCCATCTTCTGCGAGCGGCGCAGACGCGATTCGATTCGGCGGCGCTCTTTCTCGGTACGCCGGTCGGCGGTGGTGTCGGTGCCGATCAGGACGATTCCCCGCCCCTTCGGAAGGCATCGCGCACGCACCCGGATGATCCGCTCGCGGCCGCGTTCGGCAGGGAAGAACAGGCTCGCCGTCCAATCCTGCGCCGGCTCGAGTTCGGCGATCGCCTCGGCGACGATGCGCATCGGCGCGGCCTGCGGCCGGTCGCTGGCCACCAGCTCGTCCCAGCCGCGGCCGGAGAGTCGGGTTGCATCACACTCGCCGATGATCCGCGCCGCAGCGGTGTTCGCGAACAGAATCCGACCAACGATATCGGCGACGATGATCCCTTCGCCGGCGAGATCGAGGGCCGCGAGGATGCGCCGCATCTGATCGCGCCGGTCCCGGTCCTCCTGAAGGCTGCGCCGGTAGGATTCGAGCGCCCGGTTGATGTCGCCGATCTCGTCGCGCCGGCCCGTCCCGCCGACCGGCGCGTCGACCGCACCGGAGGCGAGCCGGTGGATCGTCTGCGCCGTCTGGGCGAGCGGTCGGCCGACATAGGCGGTGATGGCGAGCCCGAGGATGGTGAGGGTCGCCGCCGCCACCAGGACGTTCATCGCGATCAGCTTGAAGCGGAGACGCGTTGTCGGCGCTTCGATCGCCGCCGTCGGCACATCGATGACGATGGCCCAGACGGTGTTGGTGCGGTCGACCTCGAACGGCACGAGGACGCGGCGGACCGGCCCCTCGGGGCCTTCCACCGTGCCGACCTCGACCGCACGGTGGAGCATTCCCTCCGACGGAACGAGTGATCCCACATGCTCGCCGATGGGGACCTCACCCGAACCGGCGATCCAGATCCCGCGGCTGTTGACGAGACCGATCGATCCGCCGAGAGGCCGTGCCGCGGACAAGATCCGCGCCAGATCCTCGACCGAAAAATCGACACCCGCGACGCCGATGAACTGGTCGCCGGCGAAGATCGGCAGGGCCAGCGAGGCGATCAGCGTCGAGTGGCCCCCGACGGGGTAGACATAGGGTTCGAGCACGACCTCATGGCCGTGCGTCTTCGGCAGCGCGTACCAGAGCGCGTCCATCGCCTCCATCGGCTGGTCCTGGAAGATCTCGCCATTTAGACGGATGACCAGCGGCGCGAAACGGCCCTCGGCATTGCTGCCGAGATCGAACCGGCCTGCCGCATCGGCATCGGCGCCGGGCACGTCCGGCTCGAGGATGATCCACAGGGCGAGCGCCCCGGGGAGGTCCACGAGCGTCGTCCGCAGCAGGTCTATGAGCTCAGGCCGTGCATTGGCGCCATGGTCGCGCCACACAGCCACGGCGGCGCCGACAGCCCGCACCGTCGCACCCATCGTATCGAGCATACGTGCGACCTCATGCGCCTGCCGCTCGGCGGCCTCGATGCCGTAGCGCATCGCGAGCGCGGTCGTCGTCTCACGTGTCTCCCGCGTCACGATGGCAACGGCGACGACCGCCGCCGCGATCGTGGTCAGGAGCGTGATCAGCAGCAGCCGGGTCGAGAGGCCTATGCGCCCGAGCCTCTCACGCAGATCAACTCTCGCCACGTACCGCCGCCAGCAGTTCCGCCCGCCGGAACGGCTTCCGCAAGACCGCGTCGGCCCCGAAGGTCCGCGCGAAGGTCAGATAGTCGACACCGCCCGCGGCGGTACGCATGACCGGCGTGCCGGTGATCGCGATCAGGCGGACGGTCCGGTCCGCGCCGCGGATCGCCCGGATCGTCTCGATCCCGTCCATCTCCGGCATCATGATGTCGACGACGATGGCATCGTGACGCCCCGCCGCCACCTTCTCCATTGCCTCGCGGCCATTCGCCACCGCCTCGAATTCGGTGACGACATCCGCCAGCATGCGGGCGATCGTCTGCCGGACGAGCGGATCATCGTCGACCAGCAAGACCTTCATGCTCCTCCCCCGGTCGGTCCTCGCCGCATCGGCGTCATGGGCAGTTCATGATGCCGCAGCAAGGATGAAGCGGCGAGAGGAAATCATGAAAAAGCGAGGCGCATTATCGGTATCGGCCGGGCGCCGAGCGCGGCCAGTGCCGCCACATGACCGGGCAGATCGAGATCGATGAGATACCAGCCGGTCTCGGCATCACTGCCGAGTGGCCGGGCGCGACCCGCGTCAGATGCGGTATTGATGCCGGCGAGCGGCACGGTCAGCCCGTGTCCCAGCGCCTTCACCACCGCCTCCTTGCGAACCCAGGCGCGCAGCACATAGCGACGCCGCTCCGCCTCCCCGGCCAGCAGGGCGAAAGCCTCGGCCTCGGCGGGCGAAAGGATGCGACGGGCGAGGCGCCCGACATCGAGGCGGCGGTCGGCACGCTCGACATCGATCCCGAGCTCGGCCGTGGCCGCGACCGCGACGAGGGCGAGGTCACGGCAATGGCTGAGGTTAAAGCGCGGTGCCGCCGGATCGGCGAGCGCCGGCTTGCCCTTCGCGCCGCGCAGGAAGGCATCGGCCGTGACCGGCCGACCGCACCGCGCGGCGAGCAGCCGGCACAGCGTCTCCGCCGCGGCTTCCGGACGTGTCACCACGATCTCGACCGGCGTCGTCGCCGGCGCGGAGTCAGGGATGTCGACGGGCTGATCCGTCACGCGCGCGTGATCCACCCGCCCAGATTAGCCGGGCGGCAGCGTCCGGTCCAAATCCTCCGGCGGGCCGCAGCCGCGCGGCTCGCCGACGGGACCGTCCGGCCAGGCCGCCAGGGCGGCGCTGAGGCGGCCCCGCTCCTCCCCCGCTGCGGCAAGGCCGAGCGCGCCTACGATTCTGTCCCCGTCGGAGCGGAACACCCGCAGCAGCAACGGCCCCTCCCCGGGGTCGGCGGCGAAGACGAGGTCGGCGTCGGCCCCGTCGCGCCCACCCTTCGCCGGGGCAGTCCGGCGCTCGTCCTTCGCTGCCAGGACGAGTCGCCCGATGGCCGTGTCCTGCAACCTCTGGCGTCGGCCAATCGTGGCGCGCGCCTCGCCCGCGGCCGCCAGCAGCACCGTCTCCGCGTCGAGCACCGCCCAGAACCACGCCGGGCCGCCCGTCATCGCGGCGAGCCGGTGCAGCGCCCCCTCCACCTCTGCCCGGCCGCACGCCACCCCGGCCGCGGCGAAGACGGCATCGGCGATCGCCGTTCCGGCGGCGAGCCGGCCGCGGCCTGCCGGCTGCACAAGCCCGCCCGAGCCGAGGGCGGCGACGAGGTCGTAGAAGGAGGAGCGCGCGATCCCGAGCTCACCGACGAGCCGGCCGACCGGCACCGGCTGCGGCGCATGCTCCGCCAGCCGGTCGAGAAGGTCGAGCGCATGCCGCACGCCCCGCATCGCACCCTCAGATCGCCACCAGCCGCGTCATCGCCATCTCGTCGGCGGACGGAACCGGACCGGGTGCGGGCGGGGCGAGCACGACCGCCGGCGGGCGGTCCCAGGCCACCCGATCCTCGAGTGCCAGATCGCCGCGAACCGACAGCGTGTCGTGCCCGCGGCTCACCACCACCGGCGCATGGATCTCGACCCGCCGCGGTACCGGACGGCCGGACAGGATGTCGATGCAGATCTCCACCGCCCGGCTGCCGATCGTGACCGGATAGTCGATCGCGGCGAGCGGCACCCGGTGGCGGAGCGCGAGCTGATAGATGCCGTTCAGATCGCCGCCGGTATGCGGCGGTACCGGGCGCCCGCCGCGGGCCGCCGCCTCGATCCAGGCCCGCAGCGAGCCCGCGCCCTGCAGGCCGCTGTCGCACCACACGCCGGCGATGCGGCTGCCATGCAGCAGGTCAGGCTGCCGCCTGACGGCCCGGTAGCCGCCCTCCGGCGTCCAGTCGGTGTGGATGATGGCGGCGATACGGATACTCGGATGCAGGGCGAACACCTCCAGGGCCGCCTCGAGCCGCCGCATCGCCGGGCTGGCATCGCGCACCCCGGGCAGGAGCAGCACCTCGCCGCTGCCGCCCAGCGTCTCGACGAGCCATTGCGCTGTCACCCGGCCCATCGCGGCGTCGGGGCCGGCGACATAGGTGAGGTGGAGGCCAGGATCGGCGGTGGTACGGTCCACCATCACCACCGGCAGGCGGCGGTTGCGGCAGTGCGTGAGCACCGCCTCCAATCCGCGCTCGGCGATCGGGCTGACGAGCAGCGCATCGAGCCCCGCGCCGGCCAGCTCCGCCACCTGTCGTGCCTGCAGCTCAAGATCGTCATCGGCATGCAGGACGGTGAACTCGGCGATCGTCTCGGTCGCCGCGACCGCCGCGGCCATGGTGTCGAGCATCGCCCGCCGCCATGGATTGGAGCGTGAGCCGTTCGAAAAGCCGATCCGCCAGGGCGGCGGCCGCCGGAACGCCTCTGTCGGCACGATACCGGCCAGCTCGGGATTCCACAGGAAGGAGCGCGGCATCGGCGCCGCCGGTACACAGTGCGGGGGTGCCGCGCGTTCCGGCGCAGGGAAGCCGAGGTCGATCCAGCGCGGCCCGAGCGCCACCCGGCCACGCGCCGGCTGTACCAGCCAGCCGCGGACGATCATTTCCCGTGCGACCGCGTAGAGGGTGGAGCGCGGGACCGCCAGCTCTGCGGCGAGGGTGGTGAGGCCCGCGGAACCCGGCGTGCCGGCGAGGCGCCGGACGAGAAGGCCGACGATCTCGGTCCCGCGGCGGCGGGCGGGCCTGGTCACCGGAACGCCCCCGACGGCCCCTGCTCTCTCCCCGGCCCGGCGCTATTCCGCGGCGACCGCCATCCGCGCGACAGCGCCGGCGCGCTTGTAGATGGTGCCGTCCTTCATCACCATGGCCAGCGCATCCGGCGTCCACATCAGCGACACGTCCTGCAGCGGATCGCCGTCGATCAGCAGCAGATCGGCGAGGAAGCCCTCGCGCACCAGGCCGAGCTCGTCGCCCATGCCCATGCACTGCGCGCCGTAACGCGTGGCGCATTGCAGCGCCTCGCTCGGCGAGTAGCCGAAGAACTTCACGAAATGCCCGATGTCCCGGGCATTCGTCCCCTGCGGGACCCAGGCGAAGCCGTAATCGCCGCCGATCAGCACCCGCACGCCGCGCTTGCGCAGTTCGGCATAGGTCTGCTGGCTGCGCTCCATGCAGATGTCCATGCCCAGCTTGCGGGCCTTCTCGCGCGTGATGCCGAAGGCCTCGGCCTCGTAGATCGTGTTGTGGATCAGCCCGATGGCCGGTCCGACGAAGATCCGGTCGCGCGCCGCCTCCATCATGTCGAGCGCCTCTTCGTCGGCATGCTCGGCATGGTAGATGACATCCATCCCGCAGCGCATCGCGCGTTTCACGGCTTCGCTGGCCCGGGCGTGACAGTTCACCTTGCGGCCGAAATCATGGGCGGTCTCGCAGGCGGCCCGCACTTCGGCCTCCGACATCACGCACATGCCGCCCTTTGCCGGGTTGACGAAATCGTCGCCCGAGATGTTGATCTTGATGTTGTCGACGCCTTCGCGGATGCACAGCCGCGTCGCCTTGCGGACGGCATCGGCGCCGTCGACGACGAAGCCGAAACTCGACCGCTCCTGATGCAGCGAGGATTCGTCGCCAAGACCGCCGGTCACCGTGATCTCCGGACTGGCGGCGCGGATGCGCGGCCCGGGCAGCCGCCCGGCATTCACCTCGTTTCGGATCACGACGTCGAGCCGCATCTTTGCGCTGGCCGCGCTGTAGGCGCTGGTGAAGCCCGCCTCGAGCAGGACCTTCGCGGTGCGCATCGTCTCGAGCGTGTGCTCCTCGACCGGAATGTCACCGAGGTCGGAATTGACGCGCGCGCCACAGAAGGAGAGGTGGGCGTGGCCCTCGGTCATGCCGGGCATCAGTGTCATGCCGCTACCGTCGATCGTCTCGCAGCCCGGCGCCTCGATCGCCGCATGCCCCTCCGCGACCGTATGGATGCGGTTGCCTCGGATCACCACACTGCCGGGGAAGGGCTCGCGACCGGTGCCGTCCCAGATCATCGCGCCGCGGATGTGGAAGTCGCCCATTTCAGCCTCCGTCTCGGCGGGGGCGACAGCCGGCTTTCGACCGCGCCTGCCGCCCCACACCTGTCACGCGCCGCTCTCCGGCGGCGCCATCCTCGCTGCCGCCGTCACTCCGACCGGCCGCCCCAACGCTCCGGGTAACCCGGCATGTCCTCGCAACCGCACATCGCGTAGTGCAGCGGCGGCATCGCCGGGTTCACATAGTCGTCGAGCGTCTCCTGGGTGACCGCCGGCTGCGGCAGATCCCACACCGGGCCCGGCACCTCCTGGCCCTGCAGGATCCGCGCCGCCGCGATGATCGGGGTGCGCCACTGATAGGTCGGATAGGTCGGCGCGATCGCCGTCAGCCCGTCCGCCTGCCACTTCTGCAGGAAGTCCTGCTGGTCCTCGCCCGTGATCACCGGGACATCGAGACCGGCATCCTCGAAGGCCTCGATCGCTGCGACGGCGGTCGCGCCGGCATCCATCCAGATCGCGTCAAGGCTGCCCTCACGCGCGAGATAGTCTTCGACGATCGACTTCGTCTTGGCGCGGTCGCCATCGGTGAACTCGGCGCCGACGACGTTCAGCCCGGCCTCCTCGAAGATCCGCGCGGCCGCCGCCCAGCGGGTCTCGAGCACGTCGACCCCCGGCAGGATCCGCAGCGCCAGCACCGAGCCACCCTCCGGCACGTTCTCGGCGATGAACTCGGCCGCCTGGATGCCGAAGGCATAGCCGCCGATCGGCTTGATGAAGGTGACCGGGCAGTCGGTCTGCACACCGCGGTCGAAGACGACGACCGGGAGCTGCCTACAGGCCTCCTCGACCGCCGGGGTCAGCGCCGCCGTCGTGTTCGGCGAGACGATGAGGATGTCGCACTGGCCGCCGGCCAGGAAGGCCTGGATGTCCGAGATCTGCTTGTCGTCGCTGCCCTCGGCATCGGCGACCTCGAAGGTGCCGATCTCCGGATGCAGCTCGACCTCCGCCTGCATCGTCGTCCAGCCGACGACGCGCCAGGGATTGCCGACGCCTGCATTGGAGAAGCAGACGTGATACGGACCCTCCTTGGCATATTGCGAGGTGTCGGTCATCGCGTTGTTGAGCCACTGCTCCCAGGGCTTGCCTTCGGGCCCTTGCGGCTCGACGGTCAGCAATTCGCGCTGATGGGCGAATTCCTCCGGATCATCGAAGCTCTGCGCCGCGGCGGTGCCCGACAGCCCGGCGGAGACCAGGGCCGCGACGCCGGCCAGCAGGAGAAGACGGGTATTCATCACTCGGGACCTCCCTTTCACATTCGCCCGGATCGTCCGGGACTGATTGCCTCCGGCGGCGCGGCATCAGCCGCCGCGCCGCCGCCGGTGCATGCCGTAGGCGACGGCGGCGATCAGGATCACGCCCTGCACCGCGTCGCGCAGGGGCTTGGGCAGCCCCAGAAGATTGAGCAGCGTGAACAGCGCCGCGAGGCTGAGGGCGCCGGCGACCACGCCCGGCACCGTGCCGCGCCCGCCGAGCAGCTGTGCCCCGCCGATCACCACCGCGGCGATCGCCTGCAGCTCGTAGCCGTCGCCGACATCGGTCGAGACTCCGGCATAGCCGCCAAGCAGGATGCCGGCGGTCACCGCCGACAGGGCCGAGACGACGAAGGCGGCGATCCGCACCAGCCGGACGCGCACGCCGGCCAGCTCGGCCGCGCGGGGGTTGTCGCCGACGGCGAAGGCCTGCCGGCCGTACATCGTGCCGTGCAGCCCCCACCAGCACAGCCCGACCACCACCGCCATCACCAGCACGGCGAGCGGCAGCGTCTCGATCAGCGGGATCTCACGCCATTGCAGCCGGCCGAAGTTGCGGAAATTGTCCGGCAGGTAGCCTTGCGGCGAGCCGCCGGACCACAGCAGCGCCGCCCCCTTCAGCGAGAGCAGCGCGCCGAGCGTCGCGATGATCGACGGCACCTTGAGGAAGGCGACGACGAGGCCGTTGAACAGGCCAACACCGAGCCCCATCGCGTAGACGGCGGCGATCGCCCAGCCGGTCAGCGCCGGATCGCCGTCGATCATCAGCGCGCTGGCGAGCACGGTCAGCGTGATCAGCGAGCCGACCGAGAGGTCGAAGCCGCCGACGACGATGACGAAAAGCTGTCCCGTCGCGAGGATGACGAGCGGCGCCGCCTGGCGCAGGAAGTTCATCAGCCGGGCGGGGTCGAGGAAGGCGGGACTCGCGATCACCATCGCGACGAGGAGTGCGATCAGCACCCAGTAGGCGGGGTTGATGCGCAGGAAGCGCGCAAGCAGCCCGCGGCCGGCGCGCCTGTCGGGGGCGATCGGCGTCATGCGACATGCCCTTTGATGCGCCAGGCATAGGCGGCCACCGCCGCGATGACGATCAGCCCGCGCAGCGCCTGCTTGAGGAAGGCCTCGACACCGAGCATCGAGAAGACCGCATCGAGGCAGCCGAACAGCACGACCCCGGCGAAGGTGCCCCAGACGCCGCCACGCCCGCCGGCCAGGATCGTCCCGCCGATCACCACCACGGCGATCGATTCGAGGTCGTAGACACCGTCGCGGCCGATCCAGGGCGCGCCGGAGCGCAGCCGCGAGGCGAGGTAAAGCCCGGTCACCGCCGCAGAGAGGCTGCAGATGACGTGTGCCGCGATGATCACCCGCCCGGTGCGGATTCCGGCGAGGCGCGCACCGTCGGGATTGCCGCCGGTCGCGTAGAGATGGGCGCCGAACCGGGTATGGCGCAGCACGAACCAACCGAGGATGAACAGTCCGATCATCAGCAGCAGCGAGATCGGCAGCGGCCCGACCGTGCCATAGGCCAGTATCTGGAAGGCGGCCGGAACGGCGCCGGCGAAATTGTCGAAGGACGCGCTGAGCAGCCCCTGCAGGACGAGGCCGGTCCCCAGCGTCGCGATCAGCGGGTTCACCCCGCCCCGCGTGACGAGGAGCCCGTTGGTGCAGCCGACCACCAGCGCGATCACCAGCACGATCGCCACGCCCGGCAGCATCATCGCCGGATCGCCCTGCATGACGAAGCTCGCGATCACCGCCGAGACCGAGACCAGATTGGCGACCGACAGGTCGATCGAGGCGACGAGAATGACGAAGGTCTGGCCGATGGCGACGAAGCCGAGCGCCGCGACCCGCTGAAGGATCGCGATCGCCCCGTCGAAGGAGAGTGGCGCCCTCTGCCCCGTGGCGAGCGCCACCAGCACGACGCCGAGGACCGAAGAGACGATCAGCAAAAGCGGCACCGGCAGCCGCAACCGGCCGCGCCGGAGCTGACGGTCAAGCGTCGCCGTCGTCATGCCGCCACCCGGGCGTCGGGACCATGGCCGGTCGCGAGCAGGGCGATCTCCTCCTCGGAAGTGCCGGCCGGCCGTTCACCGACGATCCGCCCGTCATGCATGACGAGGATGCGGTCGGCGATGCCGATCACCTCCTGCAGGTCCGATGAGATGACGATGATCCCTCGCCCCTCGGCGACGAAGTCACGCATCAGCCGGTAGATCTGGGCCTTGGCGGCGACGTCGATGCCGCGGGTCGGCTCGGCGAAGATCAGGATCTTGGGGCTGCGGGCCAGCCAGCGGGCGACGATGGTCTTCTGCTGATTGCCGCCGGAGAGCTGGCGCATCTCCTGGTCCCAGCCGGCGGCGCGTACATCGACGGCGCGCAACAGGCGTTCCACTGCCTCCGGCTGGGCCGACCGCCCGAGCGGCCGGGCCAGCATTGCGGCCATGCCGCGCAGGGTCAGCATCGCATTGTCGAGGACTGATTGCTGAAGGGCGAGACCGTCGCGCTTGCGATCGTCCGGCAGATAGCCGATCCCGGCGCGGATCGCCTCGCGCGGGGAGTGCGGGATCACCGACTGCCCCGCCACCTCCATCCGGCCGCGGGAGAAGGGAGCGGCGCCGATCAGCGCGCGGGCCAGCTCGGCCTTGCCCGATCCCTCGAGCCCGGCGATGCAGAGAATCTCGCCGGCATGCAGCCGCAACGTGATGCCCTCGAGGACGTCATTGCCGCCATCGGCGAGCGACAGGAGCAGCGGCGCGTCCGACAATGGCTCCGGACGCGGCGGGAAATAGTCGCTCAGCGCGCGGCCGACCATCAGCCGCACCACCTCGTCCGGGGTGAGCTCGTCCGACGGTGCCGTCGTGACATGGCGCCCGTCCTTCAGCACCGTCACCGTATCGGCGAGGGCGAACACCTCCGGCATCCGGTGGGAGATGTAGACGATCGCCACCCCCTCGGCGCGGAGCTGACGGATCAGCGCCATCAGCCGTTCGGCCTCGCGGTCGTCGAGCGCTGCCGTCGGCTCGTCCATGACGAGGATGCGGGCCTCGACCGCCAGGGCCTTGGCGATCTCGACGATCTGCTGTTCGGCGATCGACAGGTCACGCACCAGCGTCTCGGGGTCGATCCCCGCCTGCAGCCGCGCGAGCAGCGCCGCCGTCCTCTGGCGGAGCGCGCGGCGGTCGAGCAGCAGGCCGCGCACCGGCTCGAGCCCCATGAAGACGTTTTCGGCGACCGTCCGGTCGGGCAGCAGGCTCAGCTCCTGGTGGATGATACTGATCCCGGCGCGGCGCGCCTCGGCCGGATGGGTGAAGACGACCGGCCTTCCGTCGATCGCGATCTCACCGGCATCCGGTCGGTAGACGCCACCCAGGACCTTCATCAGCGTCGATTTGCCGGCCCCGTTTTCACCGCACAGCGCGTGGATCTCTCCGGCGCGACAGGCGAAGCCGACACCGTCGAGCGCCACGACGCCGGGGAAGGTCTTGCGGATGCCGCGCATCGCAAAACGCGGCGGTCCCGCCTCTCCGGACGCCGCAGCACGGCTGTCAGGCATCGGCATTCGCCCATTCCCGCCGCACGAGGGCGATGCTCTCGGCGAGCAGCGTCTCGACATCCGGGAAGAGCGGCCGCCACACCCGCGTCGCGGCGGCAAGCGCCGGCAGGGCCTGGCCGAAGGCCTCGAAGGTCAGCCAGCCATCATAGCCCAAGGCGCGGATGGCGCGGATCGTCTCGCGGAACGGGATATGACCGCGGCCGGGGATGCCGCGGTCGTTCTCGGAGAGATGGATATGCGCGATCTCGTCGCGATAGCGGCCGATCACGCCGATCGGATCCCGCTCCTCGATATTCGCGTGGAAGGTGTCGTACATGTAGGAGAAGGCCGGGTGATCGACCCGCCGGCGCAGCGCCGAGGCCTGCTCCATCGTGTTCAGCATGTAGCATTCGAAGCGGTTGAGCGGCTCGATCGCCAGCATCACCCCGGCCGCCGACGCATGTTCGGCGGCGGGACGCAGCACCGAGGCGAGGCGGTCGAGCTCCGCCTCGGTCGGTCCGGTACCGCTGAACACGGCGAGCGGTGAATGGAAGGGGCCGCACAGCAGCGTTCCGCCCAGCGCCTCGCCGCAATCGATCGCCCAGCGGATGCGGTCGAGCCCGCGCTGCCGCGCCGCCGGATCCGGGCTGACGGGGCTCTCCGCCTCCGAGCCGATCACGGTCACGAAGGTGCGGGCGAGACCGATATCGTCGAGCATGCGGCCGAGCGCGCGGTAATGTGCGACATCGCCCTCGAACACCGGCACCTCGACGCCGTCATAGCCGAGCCGCTTCATGGTCTCGAGAACGGCGCGATGCTCGGGCCCGACATGCGTGGCTGCGAACAGAAGGCAGAAGCCGACCTTCACGATCCCCTCCCTCTTCCCTCGACGTCGTGATGCGCCGTTCGGGTCGTGAAGATCATGGGCAGGGGCCGGTTGTCCGGTCAATCCGACCGGACAACCCGTCGTCCGCTATTCTGGATTATGTGGCTTCGGCCAGACTCCCGCCCAGCCGTGCCGCCCTCTGCCTATGCCCCCCGCAGCACGGGCTCGATCGCCAGCCCAGCGGCGAGCAGCCGCTCATCCGCATCGCCTGGGGCGTGGAGGGCGAAGGAGGTGGGCAGCCCGTCGCGGCCCGTCCCATTCGGCAGGGCGAGCCCGCACTGGCCGAGGAAGTTGCCGAGCATCGTATTGCGCAGCGTGGCGATATTGGTCGCATGGAAACGCTCGACATCGGCCTCGAGCGGCGCCACGGGCGGCGCCGTGAAAGGCAGGGTCGGGAAGGCCAGCAACGCCCCGTCCAACACCTCGGCCGCTGCCGCCGCGAGGCGGCGCCGCGCCCGTTGAATACGGATGAGATCGAGCGCCGTCATCTTGCGGCCGAGTTCGATCCGCTGCACGACGCGCGGATCGATCTGCGCCCGCTCCGGACCATCCAGCCTCGCCTCGTGCTCGGCCAGCGCCTCCGCTGTGGCCAGCGTGCCGTGCCGGCGGATGGTCTCGATGATCTCGTCGAAGACCGGGAAGGCGGCGCGGCGGATGGTGACGCCGGCCCGCTCGAGGGCGGCGATCGAGCGCTCGAAATTGGCTATGACCTCGGGCTCCGCCCCGTCCAGCACCACGGTCTCGGGCACCAGGAGGCGGATCGAGGCGGGATCGGCACGGCGGATCCCGGGGACCGCGAGACCGCGCATCGCGGCGTCGATCAGCACACAATCCTCGACCGAGCGGGCGAGCGGCCCGATGGTGTCGAGCGACGGCGCGAGCATGAAGACGCCCTCAGAGGGAACGCGCCCCCAGCTCGTCTTGTAGCCGACCGTGCCGCAGAAGGCGGCCGGGATGCGGACCGAGCCGCCGGTGTCACTGCCGATCGCGATCGGCACGATCCCCGCCGCCACGGCCACCGCAGATCCCGAGGAGGAGCCGCCGGGAACGCGCGGCTCGGCACCGCCATGCGGATTGCGCGGCGTGCCGAAATGCGGGTTGAGGCCGAGTGCGGAGAAGGCGAATTCGGTGAGGTTGGTCTTGCCGATCGAGACGAGCCCTGCGGCTGCTGCCGCGGCAGCGATCGGTGCATCGGCCGCCGCCGGCGGTGCAGCGCGGAGCAGCGCCGAGCCTGCCGTCGTCGGGGTGCCGGCGAGGTCGACGAGGTCCTTCCAGGCCAGCGGCACCCCGTCCAGCGGCCCGAGCGGCCGGCCTTCGCGATACCGGCGGGCGCTCGCCTCGGCCTCGCGCCGCGCCCGGTCCGGCGTCAGGGTGATGAAGACGGCGGGATCGCCGAGACGCTCGATCCGCTCGAAGACCGCTTCGGTCACTGCGACCGGATCGGCCTGCCCGCCGAGATAGAGCCGCGCCAGCGCCGCGCCGGGCAGCATCGCCAGACGATCCGCGTCCATGCCTTCCCTCCTGTGCCGAATGCGTGTCGTGGTGCCGGTCAGCCAGCACGGGCGGCGAGCCGCGCCAGCGCCTCGCCCTCGAGCCTGTAGGCCAGCCACTCGTCGAGATGGGTGAAGCCGAGCGCATGATAGACATCGCGCGCCGGGTTCCAGTG
Organism: uncultured Mycobacteriaceae bacterium; assembly: GCA_964406375.1. GTDB lineage: Bacteria > Pseudomonadota > Alphaproteobacteria > DSM-16000 > Inquilinaceae > CAYORM01. Next base: position 34,933 of record CAYORM010000019.1, read on the forward strand.
AAGAACCGACAGCGTCAGCCGCTTGCCGCCGCGGGCGACCGTCAGCGCCGCGAGCCGTGCCACGAGCGCCCGGCCGACGCCCCGGCCCCGTGCCTGCGGGCGCACATAGAGGTCCTCGAGATGCAGCCCGGCGCAGCCTTCCCAGGTCGAGTAGTTGGGATGGAAAAGGGCGAACCCCACGGGCTCGCCGTCCAGCTCGGCGATCAGCGCCTCGAAGCGGGGCTCGGGCCCCCAGCCGTCGCGCTCGAGATCGGCGACGGTCGCACGCACCGCATCGGCCGCCTTCTCGAAGGTGGCAAGCTCGCGGATCATCGCAAGGATCAGCGCAGCATCGCGCTTTTCGGCGGAACGCAGGACAGGGGCCGCCGGTACGTCGGATGAAACCATTCTCGTTCGTCTGTCTGTGATGCCGTTTCGCTTCGTGGCGGCGTCACCCTAGCGCCGCCGGCGCGCCCGGGGCGAGGTCGGAGATGGCTGGCCGGCGCGGGGCGCATCGCATCGCAAAGCGTGTTATACCCCCGGGCCATGAGCGGACATTACGAGAACGCGCCGGCCTCGCCCCGACCGGACGCCCGCCCGCCGGCGGCGGCGAGCCCCCTGCTGCAGGGTCTCAACCCCGAGCAGCGCGAGGCGGTCGAGGCGACGGAGGGCCCGGTGCTGGTTCTTGCCGGCGCGGGCACCGGCAAGACACGGGTGCTGACCACCCGCCTTGCCTATCTCATCGAGCGCGGCGTGCATCCCGGCCGCATCCTGACGGTGACCTTCACCAACCGCGCCGCGCGCGAGATGCGTGAACGGGTGGCGGCGATGATCGGCGCGCCGACCGAAGGCTGGTGGATGGGCACCTTCCACGCCCTCGCCGCGCGCATCCTGCGCCGTCATGCCGAGGAGGTCGGTCTCAAGCCTAGCTTCGGCATCCTCGATACGGATGACCAGCTCCGCATCGTCAAGCAGCTCATCGAGGCCGAGAGCATCGACAGCCGGCGCTGGCCCGCCCGGGCGCTGCTCGGCGCGATCGAGCGCTGGAAGGATCGTGGCCTGACACCGGACCGGCTGAAGCCGGAGGATGCGGGCGATCTGGCCGGCGGCCGCATGGTGGCACTCTACAGCCGCTACCAGGAGCGGCTGCGTACCCTCAACGCCTGCGATTTCGGCGATCTTTTGCTGCACAATATCACGATCTTCCAGGCGCGGCCGGAGATCCTGGCCGATTGGCAGCAGCGCTTCCGCTACATCCTGGTCGACGAGTATCAGGACACCAACGTTGCGCAGTATCTCTGGCTGCGCCTGCTCGCCCAGACGCATCGCAACCTGTGCTGCGTCGGCGACGACGACCAGTCGATCTATTCCTGGCGCGGCGCCGAGATCGGCAACATCCTGCGCTTCGAGCAGGATTTCCCGGGCGCCCGGGTGATCCGGCTCGAGCGCAACTACCGCTCGACGCAGCCGATCCTCGCCGCCGCCTCCGGGCTGATCGCGCATAATCGTGGCCGGCTCGGCAAGACGCTGTTCACCGATGCCAGCGGCGGCGAGGCGATCACGGTCCATGCGGTATGGGACGGCGAAGCGGAGGCGCGCTGGGTCGGCGAGCGTATCGAGGCGCTGCAGCGCGAGGGTGTGCCGCTGTCCCAGATCGCCATCCTGGTGCGCGCCGGCTTCCAGATGCGCGAGTTCGAGGAGCGCTTTCTGACGCTCGGCCTGCCCTACCGCGTCATTGGCGGCCCGCGCTTTTATGAGCGGCAGGAGATCCGTGACGCTGTCGCCTATCTGCGGCTCGTCGCGCGACCGGATGATGACCTCGCCTTCGAGCGCATCGTCAATGTGCCCAAGCGCGGTCTGGGCGATGCGACGCTGCAGACGATCCATGCCCTCGCCCGTGCCACGGGGCTGCCGCTCGCCGAGGCCGCCGCCCGGATCGTCGAGACCGACGAGTTGAAGCCGCGGCCGCGCGGCGCGCTGCGGTCGCTGATCGGGGATTTCGACCGCTGGCGGGCGCTGGCGGAGAACTCGCCCGCCGGGGAGCTGGTGCGGATCGTGCTGGATGAAAGCGGCTACACCCGGATGTGGCAGGCGGAGACGACGCCGGATGCCGCCGGGCGGCTCGACAACCTCAAGGAACTCGTCGGCGCAGTCGAGACGTTCGAATCGCTCACCGCCTTCCTCGAGCATGTCGCACTGGTGATGGAGAACGAAACGGCGCCGCCCGGCGAGCAGGTCGTGCTGATGACACTGCATGCGGCCAAGGGGCTCGAATTCGACCATGTCTTCCTGCCCGGCTGGGAAGAGGGCGTGTTTCCCAACCAGCGGGCGCTCGACGAATCCGGCATCGCCGGGCTCGAGGAGGAACGCCGGCTCGCCTATGTCGGGCTGACGCGGGCACGCCGGCAGGCCTATGTCGTCACCGCAGCCAACCGGCGCATCCACGGCACCTGGCAGGCGGCGCTGCCGTCGCGCTTTGTCGGTGAGCTGCCCGAGGATCAGATCCGTCAGAGTTCGGAGCTCGGGCCCGATCCGGATGTCGCCACCAGCCGCCCGTCGCGGCTGTGGACCGTGCCGGCCGGTTTCGGCGCGCCCCGCCCGCGCCAGCCGATCACCATCGAGGGGACGGGCTATGTCGTCACCGAACGGCAGCGCCCGACGGTGCCCTATGTCCGGGGCGACCGCGTCTTCCATCAGAAATTCGGCTACGGGACGGTTCGCGACGTCGATTCGGACAAGCTGACGATCGATTTCGACGCGACCGGCGAGAAGCGGGTGGTCGACAGCTTCGTCAAGCCTGCCGCCCAGGCCGGCTGATCCGCCGCTGCAGAACTGCCCGACCGGTCCGCCGTCGGCTCACACCAACGAATCATCATCAAATTTTTCTTACTTTCTTGGTCGATTTGGCGTTATGTTCGCAAATGAGGGAAAGGGCACGGGGGCCGGCCGGTTTTTGCAGGCCATCCTGCAAGCCAGCCGGCGTCGAGTAACGGGGTGAGAGGGCAATGCGGTGGATCGCTCGTGGCCTGCTGGCTCGTGGCCTGCTGATTGCCGCCACGGCAATGGCAACTTCGTCTTTGGCGGCAACCGCCGCGTCGGATGGCATGCGTACGGTCCTGTTGCCGGGCGGACCCGATGAGGGTGTCGGAATCGTGATCCCGGAGGGCTGGGCCCTCAACTGGCGGGATGAGCATGGCCCGATGGCGGTGCTGGAGTTCCTCCCGGAGGGCGAAACGGCTGAGGAATGGACCGAGATGATCGCGGTCCAGCGTTTCGCCTCGATGCCATCGGTCGATCCGGCGGCGTTCCTGGAGCGTGTCCAGGCCGCCTTTTCGGCCGCCTGCCCGGGCATCGTCGCCGGACAGCTCTTGGAGGATGTCTTCGAGACCCTGCCGATCGCCCTGCATTCCGTCGGCTGCACGCTCAACCCTGATTCGGGAAAGGGCGAGATCGCACTCTTCACGGCGGTCGCGGGGCGGCAGGCGCTCTACGTTTTCCAACGGAGCTGGCGCGTCGATGCGTTCACGCCGGAGACGATCCCGCTGACCGGGGAGGTGATCAATGCGGGCAGCGCCGATATCGGCCGGATCTTCGTCTGCGCGGGCGATGTGACGCAGGACCCCCACTGCCCCCCGGCGATGCGCGACGCCCTCGCCACGGCGGACATCTCGCTGTCGCCGTTGATTCGGTGAGATCGTCGGCTTTCCTCTGATCGGGCCGCCCATCTGGCGAGGGCGCATCCCGTGACGTAGTCTCGCGGGCATGCGCCGAAGCCTTCTCCTCCTGACGACGCTGCTGGCGAGCGTATCGTCCTCCGCCCTGGCGCTGGACGGTGTGGTGCTGCTGCCCGATGGCGAGGGCGCGGCCCTCGCCCTTGCGTTGCCGGACGGCTGGACCGCGGATGCCGTCCCCACCGATCCGTCCGGCCCGGCCGAGCCGGTCGAGACGCTCGCGGTGTTGCGCCCGCCCGGACCGGCGGCAGGCCATATCGAGCTGGGCCGTGCCGGCCGTGCCGGCGACAGCGACACCCTTCTTGACCGGATCGAGCTGCGTCTGCGCCAGAGCTGCGCCGCCGTGCAGTATGGTGACAGGCTGCCCTTCCTGTCCGGCCCCCTCAGCGGCACGGTCACGACGCTCGGCTGCACCGAGCGGCACGGCACCGGCCGCGGCGAGATCCGGCTGATCACCACCGTACCGGGCGATCTGACGACCTGGGTGCTGCAGCGCGTCTGGGAGGTCGATGCCTTCGACGTGATGGCCACACCCATCGACAGCGAAGCACTCCGAACCGGCGCGGCCGAGATGGGGCGCTTCGCCCTGTGCCGGGCCGACACCATCACCGAGACCTGCCCGCAGCCGATCGCCGATGCCATCGCCGGGGCCGGCGGCTCCTCCGATCCCGTCCTGCCCTGATCCCATCCCACCGGAGTCCCGCGCGCGATGCTTCGTGCCGTTCCCGACGAGCCCGCCTCCTCCTGGCGGCTGGCCACCACCGTACCAGCGTCGGCCGCTGCCGCGGTTGAGGAGGCGCTCGAGCCCTTCTGCGATTCGGTCGCACGCTTTGAAGCCGATGCCGAGGGGCGGCACTGGCTCGTCGAGGGTGTGAGTCGGCAGCGCCCGCCAGCGGAGCGGGTGACGGCCGCGGTCGCGGTCGCGGCGATGGCGGCGGGCGTGCCGCTGCCGGATGTGACGATCGAGCGCCTGCCGCCTATCGACTGGCTCGCCGCGACCCGCAGCGCCTTCCCGCCGATCGACATCCCGCCCTTCCACATCTACGGCTCGCATGTCGAGACGCCGCCGCCGGCCGGCCGGATCGGCATCTGCATCGACGCGGCGACCGCCTTCGGCTCGGGCGAGCACCCGACGACGGAGGGCTGCCTGCGGGCGATCGCCGGGCTCGCGCGCGCCGGCTTCCGGCCGCGCCGCACGCTGGACATGGGCAGCGGCAGCGGCATCCTCGCCTTCGCCGCGGCACGGGCGCTCGGGACGCCCGTGCTCGCCTGCGACATCGATCCCGAATCCGTCCGCGTCGCCCGTGTGAATGCACGGGTCAACCGCCTCTCCCACCGCGTGCGGGCGCTGGTCTCGGACGGCTATCGCCGCCGCGAGGTCGCCGAGGGCGGCCCCTATGATCTGATCCTGGCAAACATCCTCGCGCGGCCGCTCGCGGCGATGGCGCACGATTTGCGGCGGCATCTCGCGCCGGGCGGGGTCGCGATCCTCGCGGGGCTGCTCGCCCGGCAGGAGGCACAGGTGCTGGCTGCCCATCGCCTGCAGGGGCTGCGGTTGCGCCGGCGGCTGCCGGTGCGCGGCTGGCCGACGCTCGTGATCGGTTGAAAGCCCGGCGGCTTTGGCGCATCGATCGGCGATGCACGACGCGACCAACCAGCCCGCCGCCCCCCACGCCGATGATCCGGACGCGCTGCTCGATGCCGCGATCGCGGCCGGGGTGGCGCTGGAACGCGAGGCCCTGCGCGCCCTTCTCGACGGCGTGAACGCGGCGCCCGCCGGCCCCCGCCCCGATGCTTGGCTCGACCTTTTGCCCGAACCGCCCTCCGAGGCGGCGCGCGCCCGTCTCAAGGCGGCACGAGAGGCTTTGGCGCGCTCGACCCGCCCGCCGTCGCCGCCGCTGCCGGCGCGGCTGCCGGCGCTGCGCGAGGTGCTGGCGGCGGCCGGGATCGATCTTTTCTTCGTGCCGCATGGCGATGAGCATCAGAGCGAGTACCCGCCCGCAGCGACCGAGCGGCTGGCCTGGCTGACCGGCTTCACCGGCTCGGCCGGCATGGCGGTCGTCGCCGCGACCCGCGCGGCGATCTTCGTCGACGGCCGCTATACGGTGCAGGTCCGAGAGCAGGCCGATCCGGCGGCCTGGGAGATGCGCCACCTCATCGATGACCCGCATGACCGATGGGCGGCGGCGGCGCTGCCGCGGGACGGGGTCGCCGGCTATGACCCGCGGATCGTCACCCCCGGCTGGGTCGAGCGGACGCGGCGGACGATCGAGGCGGCAGGCGGCAGGCTCGTGCCGCTCGACGACAACCCGATCGACCGCATCTGGACCGACCGTCCGGCACGGCCGATCGCCCCGGCGGTCCCCCATCCCGTCCGTTTCGCCGGCCGCGATGCCGCGGAGAAGCGGACTGAGATCGCTGCCGCCATCGAGGCCGAGGGGGCCGATGCCGTACTCCTCTCGGCGCCCGAATCGATCGCCTGGCTGCTCAATCTGCGTGGCGGCGATTGTCCACACACGCCGCTGATGCTCGGCCATGCACTGTTGCGCCGCGATGGCACCGTCGAGCTGTTCGCCGATCGCCGCAAGCTGACACGCGCGCTCGAACGCCATCTCGGCAATGCCGTCCGGCCGCGCGACGAGGCCGAGCTTGCCCCGGCGCTGCGTGCCCTCGGCGCGGCAGGGGCGACGATCCTTCTCGACCGGGCGACGGCGAGCGACTTCCACCACCAGATGCTGCGCGGCGCCGGCGCCACGGTCAGGTTGGTCGACGATCCCTGCGCCCTGCCGCGCGCACGCAAGAATCCGGTCGAGCTGGCCGGGGCACGGGCGGCGCATCGCCGTGACGGCGCCGCGGTCACGCGCTTTCTGCACTGGCTCGACGGTGCCTGGCGGTCGGGCATCGACGAAATCGAGGCCGCCGACCGGTTGCGTGCGTTCCGCGCCGAGGATCCGGACTGGCGGGACGACAGCTTCGATACGATCTCGGCCGCGGGCCCCAACGCGGCCATCCCGCATTATCGGGTGAGCCTCGCCTCGAACCGTCGTCTCGCGGCGGGCGAGGTCTATCTCGTCGACAGCGGTGCACAGTACCTCGACGGCACCACCGATATCACCCGCACCATCGGTCTCGGCCCCGTACCCGAGGCGGTGCGCAGGGCGTTCACGCTGGTGCTCGAAGGGCATGTCGCGGTGGCGACGGCGCGTTTCCCCGAGGGCGCGTCCGGCGCCCAGCTCGACCCCTTCGCCCGCCGCGCGCTGTGGGCGCATGGTCTCGATTTCGACCACGGCACCGGCCATGGCGTCGGCTCCTACCTCTCGGTGCACGAAGGGCCGCAGCGTATTTCACGCGCCGGGTCCGTCCCCCTTGCGCCGGGCATGATCCTGTCGAACGAACCGGGCTATTACCGGCCCGGCGCCTTCGGCATCCGCACCGAAAACCTGCTCGTGGTGCGCCCCTGCCCCGACCTGCCGGAGGCGGAGCGGCGCATGCTCGATTTCGAGACCATCACCCTCGCCCCGATCGACCGGACGCTGATCGACGCGACATATCTGAGCGAGGAGGCCCGGCGCTGGCTGAACGCCTATCACGCGCGGGTGATGGAGGAGATCGGGCCGCTGGTGCCCGAGGACACACGGCGCTGGCTCGCCGCGGCCACCGCACCGGTCTGAGGGATCGCGGGATGCTGACAGAGGACCAGATCCGCCGCTACCACGCCGACGGTTTCATCGTCCTGCCGGGCTTCAAGGGCGCCGAGGAGATCGCGGCGCTGCGCTCGCGCGCGGCTGAGATCGTCGAGGCCTTCGATCCTGACACGCTGTCGGTCTTCTCGACGCGGGACCAGGACCGGCGCTTCGACCGCTACATCATGGAATCGGCCGACAAAATCCGCTGCTTCTTCGAGGAGGAGGCGCTGGACGCCGAGGGCCGACTCACCCGCCCCAAGCCGCTGGCGATCAACAAGATCGGCCATGCGATGCACGACCTCGACCCGGTCTTCGACCGCTTCTCGCGCGACCCGCGCCTCGCCGCCATCGCGGCGGCGATCGGCATCGCCGCACCGCTGCTGTGGCAGTCCATGTACATCTTCAAGCAGCCGGAAATCGGCGGCGAGGTGCGCTGGCATCAGGATGCGACCTTCTTCGTGACCGAGCCGCAGAGCGTCACCGGCTTCTGGTTCGCGCTCGAGAAGGCCGACCGGACCAATGGCTGCCTGTGGGTCGAGCCGGGCGGCCATCGCGGCCCGCTGCGCGAGCGATTCGTCGTCCGCGACGGCGAGAGCATCCTCGAGCGGCTCGATGCGGCGCCCTGGCCCGGTCCGGCGGAGGCGGTGCCGGTGGAGGTCGAGGCTGGCGCGCTCGTCGTGTTCGACGGCCTCCTGCCGCATTACAGCGCACCCAACCGCTCCCCGGTCTCACGGCAGGCCTATACGCTGCACGTCACCGACGGCCGCGCCGCCTATTCGCCTGAGAACTGGCTGCAGCGGGGGCCCGCATTGCCGGTACGCGGCTTCGCCTGAGCCGCCCTGCCATAACCCCTGGCAAAAGGCGTGATCCCGCGACGGTTTTCTGCCATGTATCCGCCATTGACCACATCTCTTGCCGAGGTTCGGGCGTGATCCATCGAATGCTCATACCGTCGATCCTGGCCACGATCGTGCTGGCCGGCTGCCAGACCTTCGGCGGCGGGGCGCGGATGGAAGGCCCGGTCGCGAGCAATGCCGCGCGCTGTGCCGGCTATTTCGCGGTTACCGAGCGTGACCCCTCCGAGCTGAAGGTGCGCCAGCTACAGGCGATCGCCGAGCATCGGGCGGCGACCGACAACGTGCCGCGCGCGGCGCTGGTCTCGATCTTCAATGATGGCAGCGCCACCGCGGCCTCGGGCACGGGCGAGGCTTTCGACGCGCTGGCACAGGGATGCCCGGCGCTCTATGAGGAACTGTCAGGAAGCTATCGCTTCTCGAACTGAGCGCGCTCGACGGGGACTGCGGCACCGTCAGCCGGTGCCGCCCTCGCCGATCATCGCCAGCCATTCTTCCTCGGTCAGAGTCGTGACGCCGAGTTCCTGCGCCTTGCGTGCCTTGGATCCGGCATCAGCCCCGACCACGAGGTAATCCGTCCGCGACGACACCGAGCCCGCCACCTTGGCGCCCAGCGCCTCGGCACGCGCCTTGGCTTCCGGGCGGGTCATCCGTTCCATCGTGCCGGTGAAGACGATGGTCTTGCCGGCCAGTGCGCTCTCCTGCGCCACCGGGCGGGCGAAGGGTTCGATCTCGATCGCCGCCTCGAGCCGGGCGATCTCCTCGAGATTGTGCGGCTCACCGAAGAAGGCGAGCAGGTCGCGTGCCACCGACGGCCCGATCTGGTCGATGGCGACGAGATCGGCATAGGCGTCAGAGGCGGGGTCCTGGGCCGCCGCCATCGCCGCCTTCAGCGCGGCGAAGCTGCCATAGTGTCGCGCCAGCAGCCGCGCCGTCGCCTGGCCGATCTGCCGGATGCCGAGGGCGTAGACGAAGCGGTCCAGCGCGATGCGGCGGCGGGCGGCGATCGCATCGAAGAGCTTGCGCGCGCTGCGCTCGCCCCAGCCCTCGCGGCGGCGCAGCGGCGTCAGCGACGCGCGGTCCTTCTCCTCGAGCGCGAAGATGTCGGACGGCATCCGGATCAGGCCGTCGGCGAAGAAGGCGCGGATGTTCTTGTCGCCGAGCCCCTCGATGTCGAAGGCATCGCGCGAGGCGAAATGGCGCAACCGCTCCACCGACTGGGCGGGGCAGACGAGGCCGCCGGTGCAGCGCCGGACGGCGCCGCCCTCCTCCCGCACGGCATGGCTGCCGCATTCAGGACAGGTCTCGGGGAAACGGTAGGGCTCGGCGCCCTCAGGCCGCTTGTCCGGCAGCACCCCGACGATCTGCGGGATCACGTCGCCGGCCCGCTGCACCACCACGGTATCGCCGACCCGGACGTCCTTACGGCGGATCTCATCCTCATTGTGCAGAGTGGCGTTCGAGACGACGACGCCGCCCACAGTGACCGGCTCGAGCCGCGCGACCGGCGTCAGCGCGCCGGTCCGGCCGACCTGAATGTCGATCGCCCGCAGCACCGTCGTCGCCCGCTCGGCCGGGAATTTGTGCGCAATCGCCCAGCGCGGTGCCCGGCTGACGAAGCCCAGCCGCTCCTGCCAGTCGAGCCGGTCGACCTTGTAGACGACGCCGTCGATATCGTAAGGCAGGCCCGGCCGCCGCTCCTGGATGTCGCGGTAATAGGCGAGCAGCGCGTCGACGTCGCGGCACAGTCTCGACGGCTCGTTGAGAGGGATGCCCCAGTCGCGGATGCGCGCGCGGATCTCGACCATGCTCCGCCCGAGCGGCTCCGAGGTCTCCCCCCAGCCATAGCCGAAAAAGCGCAGGGGCCGCGACGCCGTGATCGATGGATCGAGCTGGCGGAGGCTGCCGGCCGCGGCGTTGCGCGGGTTGGCGAACAGGGGCTCACCGGCCGCGGCACGGCGCTCGTTGAGCGCGGTGAAGGCCGCCCGCTCCATATAGACCTCGCCGCGGATCTCCAGCACCTCGGGACAGGGCGGCGACAGCCGGCCGGGCACGTCGGCGATGGTCGCGACGTTCGCCGTCACATCCTCGCCCTCCTGCCCGTCACCCCGCGTGGCGGCCTGGCGCAGACGCCCGCCCTCATAACGCAGCGAGCAGGACAGCCCGTCGATCTTCGGCTCCGCGAGGATCTCGAGCACCGTCGATTCCTCGCGCAGTTCGCGGATGAAACTGCGGATCGAGGTAACGAAGTCGTGGACATCGTCCGCGGTAAAAGCATTGCCGAGCGACAGCATCGGCACCGCATGGCGGATCTTGCGGAAGCCGCCGGCCGCCGGCGCCCCTACCCGTCGCTCCGGGCTGTCGGGACGGGCGAGTTCCGGAAAACGGGATTCGATCGCCAGATTGCGCCGACGCAGCGCGTCATAGGCCGCATCATCGACCACCGGCGCATCGTCCTGATAATAGGCGCGATCATGCGCGGCGATCTCCTCGGCCAGGGCTGCGAGCTCGGCCGCCGCCTCTTCCGGGCTCAGCGCGTCGACGGGGACCTCGCGCAGGGTGCGCGGGCTCATCCGTCATTCCCCGCGAGCAGGGCATCCGCCGCCGCCCGTGCCTCATCCGTGATCCGCGCTCCCGACAGCATCCGCGCAATCTCCTCCCGCCGCGCCGCCGCGTCCAGCACCTCGATGCGGGTGGCGGTTCCGGCGGTGCTGGTCGCTTTCGACACTTTCAGATGATGATGGGCGCGGGCCGCGACCTGCGGATTATGGGTGACGGCGAAGACCTGGACATGGGCGCCGAGCCGGCGCAGCCGGTCGCCCACCGCCTCGGCCACCGCGCCGCCGATGCCGGTGTCGATCTCGTCGAATACCATGGCCGGTGCGCTGCCCGGATCGCCTCGCCGTGAGAGCACGAGCTTGAGGGCCAGCATGAAACGGGCGAGCTCCCCGCCCGAAGCGATGCGGTTGAGCGGGCCGGCCGGTGCGTCGGGATTGGTGGCCACCTCGAAGACGACGCTCTCGCGCCCCTCCGGTCCGCCGGCATCCTCCGCCACCGGCACCAGCGTAGTAGTGAAGCGGGCCCGCCCGAGCCGCAGCGGCGCGAGCTCGACCGTCACCGCCTCGTCGAGCGCCGCAGCGGCTGCGTGCCGCGCCTCCGACAGCCGTCCGGCCGCCGCGTCGTAGTCCGCGCGCAGCCGGCCCGCCTCGGCCGAAAGGCGACCGATCTCGGCCTCGCCCCCCTCGATCGCGGCCAGGCGCGCCGTCATCTCCTGCCGCAGCGCGTCGAGCGCGTCGACCGGCACGCCGTGCTTGCGCGCCACCGCCCGCAGCGCATGCAGGCGGTCATCCAGACGCTCCAGCGCATCGCCGTCGAAATCGAGTGCCGCCGCCACGCTCTGCAGCGCCTGCTCGGCCTCGGCCGCGGCGTCGGCGGCACGGGCGATCGCGTCGAGCGCGGCATCGAGCCGCCCCTGCGCGCGATCGGCGACGCGCACGAGCTGCCGCTGTGCCGCGGCGAGCGCCCGGCCGGCACCGCGATCCCCCGCAAGCGCCTCGGTGGCCTCGACGATCGCCTCGACGAGGCGACCACTGGCCTGCAGGAGTTGCCGGCGCTCGGTGAGACCGGCCTCCTCATCGGGCTCCGGGGCGAGGCGGTCGAGCTCCTCGACGGCGTGGCGAAGGAAATCGGCCTCCGCCGCGGCCACCTCCGCCTGCCGGCGCGCGGCCTCCAGCGCCCGCTCTGCCGTGCGCCAGTCCTCCCAGGCCGTGCGGCAGGCGGCGAGGAGTTCGCCATTGCCGGCGAAGGCGTCGAGCACGGCGCGATGGTTGCGCGGGTCGAGCAGACCTTGCGTGTCGAACTGCCCATGGATCTCCACGAGCCCGGCGCCGATCTGGCGCAGCAGCCCGACGGAGACCGGCTGGTCGGCGATGAAGGCGCGGCTGCGGCCATCCGCTTGCAGCACGCGCCGGGCGACCAATATCGCATCGGAAGCGTCGATCCCATTCTCGGCCAGGATGTGCCGGACGGGGTGATCGGCGGCGAGTGCGAACTCGGCCGAGACGGTCGCCGTCTCGGCACCCGGACGCACCAGACCGGAATCGGCACGCGCCCCGAGGGCGAGACCGAGCGCGTCGAGCAAGATGGATTTGCCCGCACCGGTCTCGCCGGTCAGCACCGTCAGACCGCTCTCGAAACCGATCGTGAGCGTCTCGATCAGGACGACGTTCCTGATCGAAAGGCCGACGAACATCGCACCCGGGCGTCTACAGGATGGAATCGAGCGTCCGGTCGAGGAAGCTCCGGTCGTCGGGCGGACGGACACCCTCGTCGACCAGCAGCGCATAGGTGTCGAGATACCAATCGCTGCCAGGGTAGTTGTAGCCGAGCACCGCCGCCACGTGACGCGCCTCCTCATGCAGGCCCAGCATGGTGTAGGCCTCGACGAGGCGGTGCAGCGCCTCGGGCACGTGGCTCGTCGTCTGATAGGTGCGGATGACGTTCTTGAAGCGGTTGATCGCGGCGTTGAGGTCGCCCCGGTACAGATAGAACCGCCCGATCGACATCTCCTTGCCGGCGAGCTGATCATAGGTCAGGTCGCGCTTCAGCCGCGCGTCCTGGGCATATTCGCTGTCCGGGAATCGGCTGATGACGTCATTGAGCGCGATCAGCGCCTGCTGGGTCATCGCCTGGTCACGGCCGACATCGACGATGCGGTCGTAATAGGTCAATGCCTTCAGATAGTAGGCGTAGGCCAAGTTCGGGTTGCCTGGCCGGACCGCGATGAAGTTGTCGAGGGTGACGATCGCCTGATCGTAATTACCCGAGCGGTAGCTCGCATAGGCCGACATGAGCTCGGCATCCGCGGCGTAGCTCGAATACGGATGCTGGCGTCCGACCTCGCCGAACAGCGAGACCGCCTCCTGCAGATCGCCCTCACGGAAACTCTGCTCGGCCTGACCGTAGAGTTCGTCGGCCGGTCGCTCGACATAGGTCGTCTCGCTTCCGCCGCAGGCGGTGAGCAGCAGCAGCGACGCCGCCGCGCCGAGGCGCAGGGCCGTGGCCGGGCGCAGGCCCGGGGCAGTACGATGTCCGGCACGCATGGTCACAGAAGGATCGCCTTCTCGCGGTTCGTCGGTCCCTTATAGCAGCGCGACGCGTCGCGGCGATACCGGCGTCGGTCCCTGCCGGGGGCCGGTGCAGGACGGGTCGTCCGGCGTTCAGGCCGCGACCGTCTGCGCCTCGTCGATGCGTGAGGCGGGCTCGACCCCGACCGAGGTGTCGAAGCACCAGGACGCATCATCGGCGAACAGCGCATGCAGCAGCCGGTTGTTCAGCGCGTGGCCCGATTTGCGGCCGGTGAAGGCGCCGAGGATCGGCGCGCCCGCCAGGAAGAGATCGCCGATCGAATCGAGGATCTTGTGCCGGACGAATTCGTCCTCGTAGCGCAGCCCCTCGGCGTTCATCACCCGGTCGCCATTGATGACGATGGCGTTGTCGAGCGAACCGCCGCGAGCAAGGCCGACGCGGCGCAGCGCTTCGACCTCATGCAGGAAGCCGAAGGTCCGCGCGCGCGCCAGATCCTGCTTGAACGTGCCGTTGACCAGCCGGACCGAACCGCTCTGCCGCGCCACCGCCCGGCTCTCGAACTCGATCTCGAAGGCGAAGGACGGGGTCGGCGACGGCGCGATCCGCGCCAGCTTGTCGCCGTCGATCACCTCGACCGGCCGCAGCACCCGGATCGACCGGCGCAGCGCCGCCTGGCTGACCAGCCCGGCGCATTCGATCAGGAAGACGAAGGGTCCGGCGCTGCCGTCCATGATCGGCACCTCCGGCCCATCGAGCTCGACGACGGCATTGTCGACGCCACAGCCCCGGAACGCCGCCATCAGATGCTCGATCGTGCCGACCCGCGTGCCGGCGCTGTTGCCGACGACGGTGCACAGGCGCGAATCGACGACGCAATCCCAGCGGGCCGGGACGATCCGTGCCCCCTGCGGCACGTCGGTGCGCACGAAGACGATCCCGGTATTCACGTCACCGGGCCGCAGCGTCATCGTCACAGGCGCGCCCGTGTGAAGCCCGACCCCGGTGCATTTGATCGGAGCCTTCAGCGTCTTCTGGGTCGCCGGGGCGACGTCGGTGGCAAGATGCGACACGGTCTGTGGACCCCCGGGGGCGGTTGACGGGCCGCGGCGTCGGGACGAGGCGCAGGCGCCCTGTTCCGGCCGCGCGCCGCCTCGACACGGCGGCTGCTACGCGACACTGGTAGCGCTAAGAGCCGGAAGCGGGAAATCAAAGTTTGTTTCGGAATGTATCGCCGCGTTTCAGCTTGTACCTCAATGGTTTTCCGCGCGTCCTCAACGTGATGCTTCGGCCAGATCGACGGCATTTGTCAGAACTGCCGGAGAACGGGCACAGGTATAAGCTAGGCCGGGTGGCGGCGTCACCGCCACCCGGCCTCGCCTCCAAGCCCGTCTGCCTGCCTCAGTTCGCCTGGCGGCGCAGGAAGGCGGGAATGTCGAGCGCGTCGTCGTCGGCGCTGCTGCGGGCCCGACCACCATCGATGGCCAGGCTCGGCTGGATCACCGGGCGCGCGGCCGGACGGGCGGGCTCGCTCCGTGCCGCGGCGTCACGCGCGGGGTCCGCACGCTTCTCGAGGCGCGGCGGCTCGACCCGCTGTTCGGCCCGCTGCGGCGCCGGCGCCTCGCGCTCTTGGCGTGCAGGGGCGGCCGCCGCCCCGCGCCCGCCCATCGCATCGTCCTCGACGCCGAGCATGCCGGTGATGCGATGGAAAAGGCCGATCCGCGCCGTCCGGCGCACCGGCTCCGCCGGGGCCGCTGCAGGGGTGGGCTGGACGGCGGCCGTCTGGCCGAGGCCGGCCTGCGCGGCGAGCGCGTTCTGCGCCGCCGCGGCCTCAGGCGAGGCGGCCGGCGGCGGCACGGCGTGGGCGAGCGCACTCTGCGCCGCCGTTGCCTGGCTGGTGGCGAGCTGACCGGTCGCGACGGGACCGGCTGCGACCGCACCAGCTGCCGCCGTGCCGGTCGCCGGCTGTCCGCCGCTGACAACGCGCATGCCGCCGGCGCCCGCGGCCTGCGTTCGACCCGCCGCCGGGGCGACGATGGTGCGTGGCGGAACCGCGGGGATCGACCGGCCTTCGGGGCGAGCTGGAACGGCACCCGTCTGCGGGATCATCGGGCGGGACGGCGCCGCCGGACGTCCGGCCGCACGCGGCTCTTCGGCCGCAGCGCCGGCTGCCGGTGCCGCCGTGCCCTCGGCCGAGGGCGCGGCCGCCGCCACCTGCGCAGCCGTCTCCGGCGCCTCGGGCTGCCGCTGCTCCGTCGCCTCCGTCGCGGTTGCGGCAACGGCCGGCCGCGGCGGGCCGAGCGGCGGGCTCGTCACCGTGACGAGCGGCGGGCGCTGCGGCAGGGGCTGACCACGACCGGTGTAGACGCTCTGCACCGGCGGGGTCGCCGCCTGGGCGGCGCTGTCGATGCCGGTCGCGACGACCGAGACGCGGACCCGCCCCTCCATGTCGGGGTTGAACGTCGAGCCGAAGATGATGTTGGCGTCGGGATCGACCTCGTCGCGGATCCGGTTGGTCGCCTCGTCGACCTCGTAGAGCGTCATGTCGAGGCCGCCGGTGATGTTGATCAACACCCCCTTGGCGCCCTTCATCGACACGTCGTCGAGCAGCGGGTTCGAGATCGCCGCCTCGGCCGCCATGATCGCGCGGCGCTCGCCCTCGCCCTCGCCCGTGCCCATCATCGCCTTGCCCATTTCCGCCATCACGGTGCGGATGTCGGCGAAGTCGAGATTGATGAGGCCCGGCTGGACCATGAGGTCGGTGACGCCGCGGACGCCGGAATGCAGCACCTCGTCGGCCATGCGGAAGGCATCCGCGAAGGTCGTCCGCTCATTGGCGATGCGGAAGAGGTTCTGGTTCGGAATGATGATCAGCGTGTCGACATATTGCTGCAGGTCCGACAGCCCCTGCTCGGCGATGCGCATGCGGTGCGCGCCCTCGAAATGGAAGGGCTTGGTCACAACGCCGACGGTCAGTATGCCGAGCTCGCGCGCGGCACGGGCGATGACGGGCGCGGCGCCGGTGCCGGTCCCGCCGCCCATGCCGGCGGTGATGAAGACCATGTGGCTGCCCTCGAGGTAGCCGGCGATCTCGTCGATCTGCTCCTCGGCCGCCGCCTTGCCGATGTCCGGCCGTGAGCCCGCCCCGAGCCCCTGGGTGAGATTAACCCCGAGCTGCAGCTTCTTCGGCGCCTCGCTGCCGGCGAGCGCCTGGGCGTCGGTGTTCGCGACTAGGAACTCGACGCCCTGGAGCTCGGCCCGGATCATGTTGTTGACGGCATTGCCGCCGGCGCCGCCGACGCCGACGACGGTGATGCG
>CAYORM010000020.1:0-46003 GCA_964406375.1 uncultured Mycobacteriaceae bacterium
CATCATCGTCATGAACACGCCGTTCGGCAACTCGATCACCACGGCCGAGCACGCCATCGCGATGATGTTCGCGCTGGCCCGCCAGATCCCCGAGGCCAACGCATCGACCCATGCCGGCAAGTGGGAGAAGTCGCGCTTCATGGGCGTGGAGCTCTTCGGCAAGACGCTCGGCCTGATCGGCTGCGGCAATATCGGCTCGATTGTCGCCGACCGTGCCATCGGCCTGAAGATGAAGGTGATCGCCTATGATCCCTTCCTGTCGCCGGAGCGGGCGCTCGATCTCGGTGTCGAGAAGGTCGAGCTCGAGGACCTGTTCGGGCGGTCGGACTTCATCACCCTGCACACACCGCTGACCGAGCAGACGCGGAACATCATCGATGCCGCGGCGATCGAGAAGATGAAGACGGGCGTGCGCATCATCAACTGCGCCCGCGGCGGGCTGGTCGTCGAGGCGGATCTCGTGGCGGCGCTCAAATCCGGCAAGGTGGCGGGGGCGGCGCTCGACGTCTTCCCGGTCGAGCCGGCGAAGGAGAGCCCGTTCTTCGGCCTGCCGAATGTCGTCTGCACGCCGCATCTCGGCGCCGCGACGACCGAGGCGCAGGAGAATGTCGCCCTACAGGTGGCCGAGCAGATCTCCGACTTCCTGTTGAGCGGCGCGGTGACCAACGCGCTGAACAGCGCCTCGGTGACGGCGGAGGAGGCTCCGAAGCTCCGCCCCTACCTGAACTTGGCCGAACAGCTCGGCAGCTTCGCCGGCCGGATGATCGAGGGCCGGCTGAAGGCGGTGAACATCACCTATGAGGGCAACGCCTCGGCGATCAACACCAAGCCGGTGACGGCGGTGATCCTCGCCGGGTTGCTGCGGCCACTGCTCGACAGCGTCAACACCGTCTCGGCGCCGATCATCGCCCGGGAATACGATGTCGACGTCACCGAGACCCGCCGGGAGACCTGCGACGACTACCACACGCTGGTGCGCGTGACCGCCACCTCGGACAGCGGGCGACTGACCATCGCGGGCTCGCTGTTCGGCGACAGCAAGACGCGCATCGTGCAGATCGAGGACATTCCGCTCGAGGCCGAGGTCGGCCAGCACATGCTGTTCGTCCGCAACGAGGACAAGCCGGGCCTGATCGGGCGGCTCGGGACCGTGCTCGGCGATGCCGGCATCAATATCGCGAACTTCAACCTCGGCCGGCGGCCGGAAGGCGGCTCGGCCCTGGCGTTGGTCTCGGTCGACGAGCCGGTGCCGGATTCGGTGGTCGCGACGGTGCGCAGCCTGCCAAGCGTCGTCGTCGCCAAGGCGATCAGCTTCTGAGGCATCAGTTTTCGAGGGGGCGTGCCGGCGTCAGCCGGCGCGTCGCGCCGCGAAGCGCAGGCGGACGTAATCGGCGATCCAGCGCCCCGCCTCGTCGCAAAGGGCGGGGCGCAGCAGCTCGACCGCCTCGGCCAGCGCCTCCGCCCGCTCGCCGGCCGGCAGCCGCGTCAGGAACGGATCGGCAAAGGTGGTGAGCCAGCCGGTCATCCCGGTCGGCAGCGGCGTCGGTCGCGGGATGATCTCGACGCGCTCGACCGTGAAGCCGGCGCTCTCGAGCAGCCGCGTATAGGCCTCGGCGGTGGGGAAATACCAGGGCACCGCCGCAGCATCGGCGACGCCCCGGCGGCGCAGTACCGCAACGAGGGCGACGATGATCGCCGCGACATTGCCATGGGCGCCGAACTCGCCGACGAAGCGGCCACCGGGCACCAGCGCCCGCGCCACCCCCTCGGCCACCGCCGCCGGCCGCGTCATCCAATGCAGCGCCGCGTTCGAGAAGACGGCGTCGAATGCCGCGTCGAAGGTGAGGGCGTGCCCGTCCATCAGCCGGACATCGAGGCCGCGGCCGCGCGCCGCCTCGATGAGCTGCGGCGAGGCGTCGACGCCGAGAACCCGGGCGCCGGTAGCCGCCAGCTCGGCCGTCAGCGCGCCATCGCCGCAGCCGAGATCGAGGATCCGTTCCCCGGGCCGCGGATCCAGCCATTCCAGCACCGGCCGGCCGAGAACCGGCACGAAACCGGCATTGCCGGCGTATCGGGCGGCGTCCCATTGCTGGCTGGTCATCGGCGGCTCTCCGGCTTCCTGCCGCCTGATGCTAGCGATGGCGGGCAGGGCGCGCGAGCCGAACATTGCCCGGTCCGCACGGGGACAATCCGCGTCGCCGGGTCCCTGGCGCGCCGCCTCCGCCGTCAGCGGGCGTTGGCGCCGGCGCCGAACGCATTGAAGGTGATCAGGGTCTGCGTGTCGCGGATATGGGGCAGGGCATGGATCTTCGTGTTGACGAAGCGCCCGACATCCGCATCGCCCGGCAGATAGCACTTCATCATCAGGTCGAAGGCGCCCGAGATGGAGTAGATCTCGGACACCTCCTCGATCGCGTCGACGGCGCGCTCGGCGACCTCATAGGCGCGCCCCAGCTCGCATTTCACCATCACGAAGATCGGCCGCATCGGGTGATGTCCCCAGCCTGTCAGCGTTGATGCCGCGTATCCCGGCGGCGCGATCCTAGACCATCCCCCGGGCCCGGCCTACAGTCGCGCCGCTTTTGCCGCGACAAGGGACCCCGCATGTCCGACGAGATTGTCGAGGAGCGCGTCGGCGCCGTCATGGTGCTGACGCTGAACCGTCCCCGCGCCCTCAACGCGCTGAGCCATGCGATGTGCACGGCGCTGCACGCCGCCTACGCGCGGGCCGAGGCGGATGACGCGATCCGTGCCGTCGTGCTGAAGAGCGCGAGCGACCGGGCCTTCTGCTCGGGCGGTGATGTGCGCGCGGTGCAGCAGCGCGGGCCAGTCCGGGCGCCGGACGGTCAGGCCGATCCGAGCCGTGCCTTCTTCGCGGCCGAGTACCGGATGAACCATGCGCTGCACCATCTGACGAAACCTCATATCGCACTGATTGACGGCATCGTGATGGGCGGCGGCGCCGGCATTTCGGTGCATGGCTCGCATCGGGTGGTCAGCGAGCGGGCGCTGTTCGCCATGCCGGAATGCGCCATCGGCCTGTTCCCGGATGTCGGCGGCGGCTGGTTTTTGCCGCGTTGCCCGGGTGAGACCGGGACATGGTTGGGGTTGACCGGCGCCCGCATAGGCGGGGCCGACATGCTGGCCCTCGGCCTGGCGACCCATGGCGTGCCGTCCGAGCGGTTGGCGGCGCTCTGCGAGGCGCTGCTCGCGGCCGATTGGCAGGCAGGGCCCGCAGAGGCGGTGGCCGATGACGTGATCGGCGGCTTCACGGGACCGGTCGGCGAGGAGGGCATCACCGCCCGCCGGGCGGTGATCGACCGTTGCTTCTCCGGCGATACGGTCGAGGCGATTCTCGACGCCGTCGATGCCGATCTCGATCCGACGGCGGTCGCGGCCGGCGCCGCGATGCGAGGCGGCTCGCCGACCAGCCTGCGGCTCACCCTCGCCCAGCTGCGTCAGGGGCGGACCATGCCCTATGACGCGGTTGCCCGGATGGAATACCGCATGGTCTGCCGGGTGCTGCGCGGCCACGACTTCTTCGAGGGCGTGCGCGCCGCTCTGGTCGACAAGGACCGGCAGCCGCGCTGGCAGCCCGCCGGTCTCGCCGAGATACCCGAGGCCGCGATCGCCCCTTATTTCGCACCGCTGCCGGCGGAGGCCGAGCTCGATCTCGGCTGAGCCCGCGCCGGCCGCGGCGCTTCAGGGATCAGCGGCGATCAGCGATGGGCCGGGCCCCGGGAAGGACGCCGGCCGGCATCACGATGCCCGGCGTCGCCGCGGCCTGCCTCGGCCGGGCGCATCCAGGACAGCCCCGACATGTCGCGCCCGTCGCCAGCGCCGGCACGGGGCCGCGGCGCATCAGTGCGACGACGCGGCTCTCCGCCTGCGCCGCCATGGCCCGGCGCGGCACGCTCCGCTGCCTGACGCGGCGGCTGGCCCTGGCGTTGCGCCTGCGGGCGCCCGCCCTGGCGACGGCCATTCGCTGCGGCACGCTCGGCATGCGGCCTGTCGCCATGCGGGCGGTGGGGCCGTTCGGGACGCGAGGGCGGCTGCGCCGGGCCTGCCATCGCCGGCGCCGAGCGGCGGTCGACGACCGGGATCGACTGGCGGATCAGCCGCTCGATGTCGCGCAGATAGGCCCGCTCCTCGTGATCGCAGAGGGAGATCGCGATCCCCTCCGCGCCGGCGCGGGCCGTCCGGCCGATGCGGTGGACGTAGCTCTCCGGGACGTTCGGCAGCTCGTAATTCACCACATGCGTCACCGCGTCGACGTCGATGCCGCGGGCGGCGATGTCGGTGGCGACCAGCGCGCGGACCCGGCCTTCCTTGAAGGCCGCCAATGCCCGCTCGCGCTGGTTCTGGTTCTTGTTGCCGTGGATCGCAGCCGCGGCGATCCCGGCCGCCTCGAGATGACGGGTGACCTTGTCCGCGCCATGCTTGGTGCGGGTGAAGACCAGGGTGCGGGCGAGCGCCGGATCGGCGAAGAGCTCGGCCAGAACCGCGCGCTTGCCGGCACTCTCGACCAGAATGACCTGCTGGGACACCCGCTCGGCGGTCGAGGCAACCGGCGTCACCGCGACCTCGGCCGGATCCGTGAGCAGTTCGCCCGCCAGCGCCTTGATCGCCTTCGGCATGGTCGCCGAGAAGAAGAGGTTCTGCCGCTTGGCCGGCAGCGTCGCGACGATCCGGCGGATCGGCACGAGGAAGCCGAGATCGAGCATCTGGTCGGCTTCGTCGAGCACCAGCACCTCGGTCGAGCCGAGGATCACATTGCCGCTGGCGATGTGATCGAGCAGCCGTCCCGGCGTCGCCACCAGGATATCGACACCGTTGGAGAGAGCACGGATCTGCGGCGCGTGTCCGACACCGCCGAAGACGGTGGCGACGCCGAAGCCGAGGTTGCGCCCGTAGCTGCGGAAGCCTTCGGCGATCTGGGTGGCGAGCTCGCGAGTCGGGCTGAGCACCAGCGCACGGCAGGAACGCCGCGCCGGCCGCCGGCGGTTGGCCTCGAGACGGTGGAGGATGGGCAGGGCGAAGGCGGCGGTCTTGCCGGTTCCCGTCTGAGCGATGCCCAGCAGGTCGCGCCCTTCCAGCACCCGCGGGATGGCCTGGGCCTGGATCGGGGTGGGGGTCGCATAGCCTTCGGTCTCGAGCGCCTGCAGGAGAGCGGGCGCGAGGCCGAGGTCGGAGAAAAGGGTCAAGAAGTGATCTTTCCGGATGGCGCCGGGCGCCGGCTTGCGGGCCGGATCGGTCAGTCGCGCGGCGGTCGATCGAAAACCCCGCGTGAACCGGGCCGTCGAAACATCTCTCGTGTCCGGCGCTCGACAGCGGGGATCACGATCCCCTCACGCGGCTGGAGCACCGATGGCCGCGTCATGCGGTGACCGGAACATCGGTTGCTGCGCTGCACAAGTCAAGGGGAATGGCGTGGCAACGCGGTGGGATCAGTCGCCCGGTCTCATTTCCCGCCGCAGATGGGCGATCACCTCGGCCAAAGAGCGGCTGCGTTTCAGCCGTCTGTCCCCCTCGAACAGCACATAATCCCAGCTCCTCGCCCCGGCGATCTTGGCGATGCCGTAGAGCGGCCGGTCCGCCGCGTGGCGGAAGACGCTGAACATCGCGAGACCCGAGAGATGGTCGATGGCGTAGTCGCGCCATTCGCCGCGGGCGACGAACTCGGAATAAAGGCTCAAAAGCAGCGAGAGCTCGGTGCGGTTGAAGAAGACCTGCCCGCGGGGGCGGCGGAAATCGGACAGTCGGAGCAGCTGGCCCATGCGTCGACAATGCCCGCGATCTTCGGTCGGCAACCGATCGTCGGATGATTCGTTCCCCCCGTCCACCCGCACGGCCGCTGCGCCCGGCCAGCCGGGCGAGGGCGTCAGGCGGATGTCGGCAGCCGCACCCCGGGTGCGGGGCGATTGCCTCTCCCTTGGCGATCGTCTACGTACGTCGAAACCCGGGCGCCGGCAGGCGCCGTCGTCAGAGATCGTGCGAGCCGGACGCGTCGATGGCCGATATTTTCCGCGAAGTCGACGAAGCCCTGCGCGAGGATCGCGTCAGGGCGATCTGGGCGCGCTATGGCCGCCTCATCATCGCGGTCGCCGTGCTGATCGTGCTGGCGAGTGCCGCCTGGGTGGTCTGGCGCAACTGGACACAGGCGGCCGAGGCCGAAGGGGCCGCGGCGATCGAGATGGCGCGCGGCTCGGGCGATCCGGCAGCGCTGGCCGCGGCGGTCGAGGCGGCCGGCAATGCCGATCAGGCGGCGCTGGCCCGCTTCTATCTGGCCGCCGAGGCGGCTGAGTCGGGTGACCGCGCGGCTGCGGTGTCGACCTATCGCACAATCGCGACCGACGGCTCGGTCTCCGGCGTCTTCCGCGATCTGGCGCGGCTGCTGGCGGTGCTGCACGAGGTCGACAGCGGCGATCCCGGCCAGCTCGCGGCCGAGATCGAACCGCTGGCCGCCGATGGTGCGCCGTGGCGTTTTTCGGCACGCGAGGTGCAGGGGCTGCTGGCGCTGCGCCGTGGTGACGAGGCGGCGGCGCGCGCGATCTTCACGGCGCTGGCCGAGAGCGTGGAGGCTCCCCCGGGTGTCCGCGACCGGGCCTACGAGGTTCTCGGCGGACTAGGCGAACAGGAGTAGAGATGCGGCGTCCATCCCGTACCCGAGCGCACTCCAAGATCGCCGTTGCCGCCCTTCTGTCCGGGCTCTTGTCCGGCTGCGGTGTCGGCGACTGGTTCGGCCCGGGCGAGGACCCGCCGCTTCCCGGCATCCGCGAACCGGTGCTGACCCGCGCCTCAGACCTCGCCTTCGCGTCGGATCCGACGGCGTTCTCCATCTCGGTCGGCGCCGAGCGGATGAATGCCGATTGGGCCAATCAGGGCGGCAGTCCCAGCCATGTCAACGGCGCGCTGAGCCTGCGGATACCCTTCGAGCGCGTCTGGAGCACCTCGGTCGGCACCGGTTCGGGCGGGGCACGCTTCCTGATCAACCAGCCCGTCTATGCGGGCGGCGTGATCTATGTCGCCGATGCCGGCGGCCGCGTCTCGGCGATCGACGGCCGGACGGGTGAGCGCTATTGGCGGGTGGTCGTCGCCGATCCCCAGGAGGACAGCACGCCGGTCGGCGGCGGCGTCGCGGTGGGTGAGGGGCTCGTCTACGCGACAACCGGCTTCGGCGAAGTCCTGGCGCTCGATCCCGCCAATGGCGGCATGGTGTGGTCGGCGCGGGCCTCCGGCCCGGTGCGGGCGGCGCCGACGGTGGCGCAGGGCCGCGTGGTCGTCGTCACCGCTGACGGCAAGACCGACGTGTTCGACGCCCGCACCGGCGCCAAGGCATGGGACCACCAGGGGATCACCGAGCGGTCGGCGCTGCTGGCCGGCGCCAGCCCGGCGGTGTCGGCCGGTGTCGTCATCTCGCCCTATGCCTCGGGCGAGTTCTACGCCCTGCGCATCGAGAACGGCCGCACGATCTGGGCCGACAGCCTGTCGCCGACCATGGCATCGGGTGCGATGTCGGCGCTGCCGGTCATCGCCGGCATGCCGATCGTCGACAACGACCTCGTCGTCGCCATCAGCAATGGCGGGCGCATGGCCGGCGTCGACATGCGCTCGGGCGCGCGGGTGTGGGAGCAGCCGATCGGCGGCCGGCAGATGCCGTGGCTCGCCGGTGACACCATCTTCGTCGTGTCGAACGACGGTCTTCTGGCGGCTCTCGCCCGCAATTCGGGCCAGGTAAAATGGACGACGCAGCTCGAGCAGTACGTCTATCCCGAGGAGCGCGAGGGTCGGATCACCTGGACGGGTCCGGTGCTCGCCGGCGGTTCGCTGATCCTGGCGAGCGACGTCGGGCAGGGGGTCATCGTCTCGCCGCAGACGGGCGAGATCACCGGCCGTTTCGAGACTCAGCCGACCCTCGTCTCGCCGGTGGTCGCCGACGGCACCCTCTTCATCCTGGGCAAGGACGGCACGCTCGTCGCCTACCGGTGACGGGTGTACCGGTGACCGGCGTGCGGGCGCGTCCTGCCCCCGTCGGCGACACGGTCGCCGGCACTGCGCCATGAGCTTCACCGTCGCGATCGTCGGCCGGCCGAATGTCGGCAAGTCGACACTGTTCAACCGCCTCGTCGGCCGTCGGGCAGCGCTGGTCGATGACCGGCCGGGCGTCACCCGCGACCGCAAGGTCGGGCGGGCGCAGCTCGGCGGCCTCGTCTTCGACGTGATCGATACCGCCGGGCTGGAGGAGGCCTTCGACGACAGCCTCGAGGCGCGGATGCGCCGCCAGACCGAGCGCGCGCTGGAGGAGGCCGATCTCGTCCTGATGATGATCGACGCCCGCGCCGGCGTGACGCCGATCGACGAGCATTTCGCCGACTGGCTGCGCCGGCGTGGCCGGCCTGTCATCCTGCTGGCGAACAAGGCCGAGGGGCGGGCGAGCCAGGCGGCGCTCGGCGAGGCGTGGTCGCTCGGCCTCGGCGAGCCGATTGCCGTCTCGGCGGCGCATGGTGAGGGCATGGCCGAGCTGGCCGCGGCGCTCGCGCCCCATGCCGCGCGGGCGGCCGAGATGGAGGTGACGCCCGAGCCTGACGACGAGATGCCGGAGGAGGAGGGCGAGGGCGACACGGTCGATCCCGAGATCGACCCGAAGCGGCCGATCCAGCTCGCCATCATCGGCCGGCCGAATGTCGGCAAGTCGACGCTGATGAACGCCCTGCTCGGCGAGGAGCGGGTGCTCACCGGTCCGGAGGCTGGCATCACCCGCGATGCCATCGCCGTCACCTGGCGCTATGGCGACCAGGCCTATCGCCTGGTCGACACCGCCGGCCTGCGGCGCCGGTCACGCATCGAGGACCGGGTGGAGACCATGGCCGCGGGCGACACGCTCGAGACGGTGCGGCTCGCGCAGGTCTGCGTTCTGGTCCTGGATGCCGAGGCGATCCTCGAGAAGCAGGATCTGACCATCGCCCGTCATGTGACAGAGGAGGGGCGGGCGCTCGTCCTCGCCGTCAACAAATGGGATCTGGTCGAACGCCATGGCGACGCCCTCGGGCGCCTGCGCGACCGGATCGAGACCTCGCTGCCGCAGGTGCGCGGGGTGGCGACGGTGACGCTCTCGGCGCTGAAGGGGCGCGGGCTCGACCGGCTGATGCAGGCGGTCGAGGAGAGCTACCGCGTCTGGAACCGCCGGGTGCGCACCGGCCCGTTGAACCGTTGGCTGCGCGGCATGGTCGAGGCGCATCCGCCGCCGCTGGTGCGCGGCCGCCGCATCAAGATCCGCTACATGACCCAGGTGAAGGCCCGGCCGCCGACCTTCACCTTGTTCGTCAATCTGGCAGAGGAGTTCCCCGACGCCTATCAGCGCTATCTCGTCAACGGGCTGCGCGAGACCTTCGGGCTCAAGGGGACGCCGATCCGCCTGCTTCTGCGGCAGCCAGACAATCCGTTCGCCGACGACTGAGGCCCGCCGGCCGCGCGCCATGCGCGGCGCGGCAGAGGGGGCGCTCGGGACAGGATCAGTCGAGCAGTACCGCCTGACCGGCCGGCCAGGGCGCAGCCGCGCCGAGATGGGCGGCCAGCCGCGCGGCGGCCTCGGCGGGCGCCGGCTGGGCATCCG
The DNA here is from genome assembly GCA_964406375.1 of uncultured Mycobacteriaceae bacterium. Taxonomy (GTDB): domain Bacteria; phylum Pseudomonadota; class Alphaproteobacteria; order DSM-16000; family Inquilinaceae; genus CAYORM01. The sequence goes on from CAYORM010000020.1 coordinate 9,614, forward strand.
CCGCCTCGCCGGGAAAGCCGAGCGCGCGCAGGCGGGTCGCCATCGGCCCCGGATCGAACAGCGCGACCCGCAGCCCGGTCTTCGCCGTCTCGGCTGCCCACAGCCGGGCCAGGGTCTCGAGCCCGGCCTTGGTGACGGCATAGGCGCTCCAATAGGGCGTCGCCTCGCGACCGACACGGTCGGTGATGAAGACGGCCCGTCCTGCCGGCGCGGCCCGCAGCAGCGGGTCGAGCGTACGCACCAGATGGTAATTGGCGGTCAGGTTGAGATCGAGCAGCCGGCCCCAGGATTTCGGGTCGCTGTGGGCGATCGGTCCGAGCGCGCCCAGCATCGCCGCCCCCGCGACGAAGAGATCGAGCCGGCCGAACCGCCGGGCCAGCTCGGCTGCCAGCGCCGCGATCTGCTCGGGCCGCGACAGGTCCATCGGCACGAGCGTGGCGCTGCCTCCTGCGGCCCGCACCGCGTCATCGGTCTCCTCGAGCGCGCCGGTCGTGCGTGCGCAGGCGATGACATGGGCTCCCGCGGCACCCAGCGCCACCGACAGCGCCGCACCGAAGCCGCGCGAGGCGCCGGTGACCAGCGCGATATGGCCCGCCAGGGGCTTTGCGGAGCCGGATGTCCGGTCCGCCTGGTCACGCGCTTCGGACATGGTCAGACCCGTTCCGAGAGGTTCGATGTGCGGCGCGCTGACAGCGCCATATCGGCGAGCGGCGTCGGATACTCGCCTGTGAAACAGGCGTCGCAGAAATCGCGATCCTCGCTGCGTCCGCCGGCACGCCGCATCGCGCGGTAGAGTCCGTCGATCGAGATGAAGGCGAGGCTGTCGACCCCGATCAGCTCCGCCATCTCGGTGACGCCGTGGCGCGAGGCGAGCAGCTTGTCCTTCTCCGGGGTGTCGATGCCGTAAAAGCAGGGATTGGTGGTCGGCGGGCTGGAGATGCGCATATGCACCTCACGCGCACCGGCCTCGCGGACCATCCGGACGATCTTCTGGCTGGTGGTGCCGCGGACGATCGAATCGTCGATCAGGATGACCCGCTTGCCGTCCAGCATCGCGCGGTTGGCGTTGTGCTTCAGCTTGACGCCGAGATGGCGGATCTGATCCGTCGGCTCGATGAAGGTCCGCCCGACATAATGGTTGCGGATGATGCCGAGCTCGAAGGGCAGGCCGCTGACATCGGCATAGCCGATCGCCGCCGGGACGCCGGAATCCGGGATCGGCACGACAAGGTCGGCGGGGACGGGCGATTCCGCGGCGAGCTCCGCCCCGATCCGCCGGCGCGCCTCATAGACCGACTGGCCCTCAATCAGGCTGTCGGGGCGGGCGAAGTAGATGTACTCGAAGATGCAGAAGCGCCGACGCGCGGGTTGGAAGGGCTTGAGGCTCTTCATCCCCTCGGCGCTGATCTCGACCATCTCGCCGGGCTCAACCTCGCGAACGAACTCGGCCCCGATGATGTCGAGGGCGCAGGTCTCCGAGGCGAGGACGGTGCTGTCCCCCAGCCGGCCGATCACCAGCGGCCGGAAGCCCATCGGGTCGCGCACGCCGATCAGCCGGCCCTGGGTGAGGGCAACCAGCGAATAGGCGCCCTCCACCTGGCGCAGCGCCTCGACCAGCCGGTCGATCGGCGAGCCGGCGCGGGCCATCGCCATCAGGTGCAGGAAGACCTCGGAATCCGAGGTCGACTGGAACAGGCAGCCGCGCGCGACGAGCTGGCTGCGCAGCCGGTAGGCATTGGTCAGATTGCCATTATGGGCGATGGCGAGGCCGCCGAACTCGAAATCCGCGTAGAGCGGCTGCACGTTGCGGATGACGGTGGCGCCTGTCGTCGCGTAGCGGTTGTGCCCGATCGCTGCCGGTCCCTTCAACCGGGCGATGATCTCCGGCGAGGAAAAGGCGTCGCCGACCAGCCCATTGGCCCGATGGGCGTGGAACTCGTCGGCATCGAGGGCGACGATGCCGCAGGCCTCCTGTCCGCGATGCTGTAGGGCGTGCAGGCCGAGGGCCGTCAGCGCCGACGCGTCAGGATGACCGTAGATTCCGAAGACGCCGCACTCCTCGTGCAGGCGGTCTCCGTCGAAGTCGAAAGGGTCGGTCGTCGGCATGCCTAAGCAAAGGCTCCATGACGGTGCGCGCCGTATATAGGCGCTGTCGCCATCCGGTACACATCAGTTTCCAGCATTGCCGCTCGGCGTCGGCACGATCTCGACCTCGATTTCGGGCAGAGGGGCCGGATGGGCCGGCGCCGATGGCATGATCGTCGGCGTCAGCGCCGGGCCGGCCGGCGCGGCCCCGGCGGGCGCGGATGCCTCCGGGATCGGCGCGGGGCCCGAGGGCGAGGCGCTGGGCGGAAGGGTGACCGTGGTGCCCATCAGATCCGTGATCGCACGCACATCGCTCTCACCGCTCAGCCCGGCACGGTCGAGCGTCTCGTTGATAGCGCCGGCCGGGACAAGCGAGGCGACCCAGGCCGCCCCCTGCTCGACCCAGGGACGGAAGCGCGCATGCTCCAGCCATGCCGGCCGGTTGCCCGGCGGGAACACCCAGATCAGCGCGAGATAGGCCAGGATGACGAGCAGCGCGCCGCGGGCGAGGCCGAAGGCGAGGCCGAGGGCGCGATCGACCGAGCCCAGAGAGGAACGCTGGACACCGGCGGAGATCCGGTGGCTGACCGCCGAGCTGATGATGAGCGCGACGACGAAGATCGACGCCGCGGTCACGACATTGGCGAGGATGTCGGGCTGCAGATACTGCGAGACGAAGGGCTGGAGGTGGGGATAGCCCCAGATCGCTGCCAGCGCCGCTACGATCCAGGCGGCGATCGACAGCACCTCTGAGACGAAGCCGCGGGCGAGCGCGAGCAGGCCCGAGGCGAGCAGGACGATCAGGATGCCGATGTCGCCGGCCGTGAAGGGCAGGGTCTCCAACTCGCCTCCGTTTCAGACGCGTCTCGTCAGTCCGAGCTGCTATCATCGGCACCCAAAAGCGGCATCAGCGCGTCGAGCCGCGCGATTTCCCGCAGGACCAGCGGGGTGGGCGCGCCCCCCTCGGCCCGGCCATCCTCGGATGCCGTGTTGCCGTCCGGCGCCGGCCCCACCGTCTGCCGCCGCCGTTGTGGCATGATCGCCGAGCGAAATCCAAGTTTCGCCGCTTCCTTCAGCCGGACCTCGGTCTGGCCGACCGGGCGGACCTCGCCGGACAGGCCGATCTCGCCGAACACCACCGTCTCGGCATCGAGTGCCACCCCGGCCATCGAGGAGACGAGCGCCGCTGCGACGGCCAGATCGGCCGCGGGCTCGGTGACTTTCAGCCCGCCGGCGACGTTGAGATAAACGTCATGCGCGCCGATCGACAGGCCGCAACGCGTCTCTAGGACGGCGAGCACCATGGCCAGCCGCGCGCTGTCCCACCCGACGACAGCGCGGCGCGGCGTGCCATGGCTCGGCGGGCCGACCAGCGCCTGCACCTCGACGAGGATCGGCCGCGTACCCTCGATGCCGGCGAAGACGGCGCTGCCCGAGACTTCGCCACGCCGTTCCGACAGGAAGAGGGCGGAGGGATTCGGCACCTCCATCAGCCCCCGGCCGGTCATCTCGAAGACGCCGATCTCGTCGGTCGGGCCGAAGCGGTTCTTCACGCCGCGCAGGATGCGGAACTGGTGGCCACGATCGCCCTCGAAGTAGAGGACGGTGTCGACCATGTGCTCAAGGACGCGCGGGCCGGCGATCGCGCCATCCTTGGTGACATGGCCGACGAGCAGGAGCGCGGTGCCGCGCCGCTTGGCAACTCGGATCAGCTCGGCCGCCGAGGCGCGTACCTGGGCGACAGTTCCCGGCGCGCTCTCCAGCGTATCGACATACATCGTCTGGATCGAATCGATGACCAGCACCTGCGGCGCGTCACGCCGGTCGAGCGCCGCCAGCACCTCGCGCACGCTGCTGGCCGCAGCGAGACGCAGCGGCGACCGGCTCAGCCCCAGCCGCGCGGCGCGCATCCGCACCTGGTCGACCGCCTCCTCGCCCGAGACGTAGGCACAAGGCGTACCCTCCAACGCCATCCGGCACAGCACCTGCAGCAGCAGGGTCGATTTGCCGATGCCCGGATCGCCACCGATCAGCGTCGCCGAACCGGCGACGAGCCCGCCGCCAAGCACCCGGTCGAACTCCGGATGGCCGGTGCTGCGGCGCGCCACCTCCGCCGCCTCGGCGTCGAGATCGACGAAGGCGACGGCGCGGCCGCCGGACGGCTTCTGCGTCGCCAGGCTCTTCGGGACGGCCTCGACCTGCTCCTCGGTGATGGTGTTCCAGCCGCCGCAGGCATCGCAGCGCCCGGCCCAGCGGGCATAGGCAGTGCCGCATTCCTGGCAGACGAAGCGCGTCGCGGTGCGGGCCATCGTGCCGTCAGGACACCCGGACCTGCATGCGGATCGGGCCGTCGCCGCGGCCGTGAACGAACTGATCGACGTAGGGGTTACCCGAGGCCATCACCGTGTCGGACGGCCCGGTCCAGATGATCCGCCCCTCATGGATCATCGCGATCCGGTCGGCGATCTTGCGGGCGCTCGCCATGTCATGGGTGATCGACACCGCCGTTGCCCCCAGCGTCCTGACGCAGGCGACGATCAGCTCGTTGATCACATCGGCCATGATCGGGTCGAGGCCGGTGGTGGGCTCGTCGAAGAAGATGATCTCCGGATCGGCAGCGATCGCGCGGGCGAGACCGACACGCTTTTGCATGCCGCCCGAGAGCTCCGCGGGCGATAGATCGGCGACATCCGGGCCGAGCCCCACCTGGGCCAGCTTCTCGATCGCGATCCGCTTCGCTTCGGCACGGCCGACGCCGCGGCCCTGCATCAGCCCGAAGGCGACATTCTGCCAGACCGGCAGGCTGTCGAACAGAGCCGCCCCCTGGAACAGCATGCCGAAGCGGCTCAGCAGCCGGATCCGGTCATTGCCGGACAGCCGCGTCGTCTCCTGGCCGTCGATGCGGATCTGGCCGCGATCGGGCCGGACGATGCCGAGGATCGACTTCAGCATCACCGATTTGCCGGTACCCGAGCCGCCGATCACCACCAGCGATTCACCGGGCGCCACCGCGAGATCGATGCCGTTCAGCACCCGCTTGTGGCCGAAGGCCTTCTCGACGCCGACGAGTTCGATCTTCGGGGTCGCCATGGCGCTGTCACTCCCCGAAGAACAGGCCGGTGATCATGTAGTTGAAGACGAGGATGAGGATCGAGGAGGAGACGACCGCATTGGTCGTCGCCATGCCCACGCCCTGCGCCCCGCCCTTCGAATGATAGCCGTGGTAGCAGCCCATCAGCGCCACGACGAAGCCGAAGACCGCCGCCTTCACGAGGCCCGACACCACGTCGACCGGCTCGAGGAAGGACCAGGTCGACTGCAGATAGGCGGCGCCGTTGAAGTCGAGCCGGTAAACGGCGACGAGGAAACCGCCGAAGATGCCGATGACGTCGGCCACCAGCACGAGGCAGGGCAGGAGGACCAGCCCCGCGATCAGCCGCGGCACGACGAGATACTTCATCGGATGGGTCGACAGCGTGGTCAGCGCGTCGATCTGCTCGGTCACCCGCATCGTGCCGATCTCCGCCGCGATCGAGGCGCCGATCCGCCCCGCCACCATGAGGCCGGCCAGGACGGGCGCCAGCTCGCGCGTCACCGACAGCGCGACGACCGAGGCGATGGCGCTCTCGGCGTTGAAGCGGGAGAAGCCGGTATAGCTCTGCAGCGCCAGCACCATGCCGGTAAACAGGGCGGTCAGCCCCACCACCGGCAGGGAGTAGTAGCCGATGTCGATCGTCTGGCGCAGCAGCTGGCGCGGATAGAGGGGCGGCCGCAGGCAGTGGCTCAGCGCTTCCAGGGCGAAGAGGGTCAGGCGGCCGACGGCGGACAGGAAGTGCAGGAATGCCCGCCCGATGGCGGCCAGAAAATTCATCGTGCGCCCTCGCCCTCCACGCCACCACGATAATGACGCCGGATCCGCGACCCGAGACCGGTCAGGACCTCATAACCGATCGTGCCGGCGGCCGCTGCCACGTCGTCGACCGGCAGATCCGATCCTAGAATGCGGACCAGAGTGCCGGGATGTACCGTAGATTCGGGCAGATGGGAAACATCCACGGTCGCCAGATCCATCGAGACCCGGCCGAAGATCGGCGCCTTCGTGCCGCCGATCGAGACGACGCCGCGATTGCCGAGGGCACGGATCAGCCCGTCCGCATAGCCGATGCCGATGGTGGCCAGCCGCATCGGCCGCATCACGGCGCGGGAGGCGCCATAGCCGACGACCGCCGGCGGCTCGACGGTGCGGAGCTGCAGGATCGGCGCCTCGAGTGTGACGACCGGCGCCATCGGGTTCGGCCGGCCTGCCGTTGGGGCAATGCCATAGAGGGCGGCACCGGGTCGGACCGCGTCGAAATGGAAGGCCGGGCCGAGGAAGATGCCGGCCGAATTGGCGAGTGAGGCGGGCGCCGGCGGCAGGCCGGCGAGCAGCGCGGCAAAGCGCCGGCGCTGTGCCTCGTTCAGCGGATGCCCCGGCTCGTCAGCACAGGCGAGATGGCTCAGATAGAGCACGACCTCAAGGCTTGAAAGAACTTTCGTATCAAGTAGAAGCGGGACGCTTTTCAGGTCGATCCCGAGCCGTGTCATGCCGGTGTCGAACTGAATGGCGCAGGGCAGGCGGCGGCTGAGCCGCGCCGCCGCTTCGCGCCAGAGCGCGACGTCGCCGACATCGTTCAGCGCCGGGATCAGCCCGTGCGCGACATAAATCTCGGCCGGGGCCAGGCGCGGCCCGTTGAGGATCACGATGCGGACGGGATCCTCCGCCGCTGCCGGTGGCAGCGCGGCCCGCAGCGCCACGCCCTCCTCGGGGGTCGCGACATAGAACTGCCGCACCCCGGCGGCGTGCAGCGCCCGGCCGACCGGTCCGGCGCCGAGACCATAGGCATTGGCCTTGACCGCGGCGCCGCAGCTCGCCGGCGCCGCGCGCGCGGCCAGCGCCCGCCAGTTCGCCGTGATGGCATCGAGATCGACGAGAAGCCGCGCGCCCGGTCCGGACTCCGCCGCCACGGTTCCCGCCGGCTCAGGCATCGAAATCATGCCGTTCCGACAGGTCGGAGAAGCGGGTGAAAGCGCCTTCGAAATGCATGCGGACCGTACCGGTCGGGCCATGCCGCTGCTTGGCGATGATCACTTCCGCGATGTTGTGCACGCGCTCCATGGCCGCCTGCCATTCCTGATGCTCGGGCGTTCCTTCCATCGGTTCTGCCTTCGAGCGGTAATAGGCCTCGCGATAGACGAACATCACCACGTCGGCGTCCTGTTCGATCGAGCCGGATTCGCGCAGATCGGAGAGCTGTGGCCGCTTGTCGTCGCGCGATTCCACCTGCCGCGACAGCTGGGACAGCGCCAGCACCGGGATGTTGAGATCCTTGGCGAGGATCTTGAGGCCGCGGGTGATTTCCGAGATCTCCTGCACCCGGTTGTCGGTGCGCTTCAACCCGCTCGGCGTCATGAGCTGCAGGTAGTCGACCACGAGCAGGCCGAGATTGTGCTGGCGCTTCAGGCGGATCGCCCGGGTCCGCAAGGCACTGATCGAAAGACCGGCGGTATCGTCGATGAACAGCGGCGTGTTGCGGATCGCGTTCGAGGCCTCGACGATGCGCGGGAAATCCGAGCGCTTCATGTCGCCCTTGCGGATCTTCTCGGACGGGATCTCCGCCGCATCGGCGAGCAGACGGGCGGCGAGCTGCTCACCCGACATTTCGAGAGAAAAGAAAGCCGAAACAGCGCCTTCTCGCCCGTTCTTCTGGACGTATCTGCGCGCTGCGTTGAAGGCGATGTTAGCCGCGAGCGCCGATTTGCCCATGCCCGGCCGCCCGGCGAGGATCAGAAGATCCGAGGGCTGGAGCCCGCCGAGCATGCGGTCGAGATCGGCGAGCCCGGTCGTCACGCCGGTCAGCGGCGTGTCGCGTTCGAGCGCCCGGCCGGCTGCTTCGACCGCGCGGCCAAGCACCTCGGAAAAGGGCTGGAACTCCGTCCGCACGATGCCGGTGCTGGCGAGGCGGTAGAGTTTCTCCTCCGCCTGCTGGATCTGTTCCGGCGCCTCGGCCTCATTGTCGGGCCGGTAGGCATCGTTGACCACCTCCTCGCCGATGGCGATGAGCTGACGGCGCAGATGGAGGTCGTAGATCGTCTGGCCGTAATCCTCGGCCGCGGTCACCGGGACGATGCTGCTGGCGAGGTCGGCGAGGTACTGGGCACCGCCGATGCCCTGCAGATCGCCATCCTGCTCGAACAGCCGCTTGAGGCTGATCGGGTCAGCGATCCGGTTCATCTCGCGCAGCCGGAGGCAGGCGGCGTAGATCCGGCCGTGGGCGGGGATGTAGAAATGCTCCGGCCGCAGGAAGTCGGCGACCCGGTCGAGCGCCGCATTGTTCGCGAGGATCGCACCGAGCAACGCCTGCTCGGCCTCTTCATTGGCGGGCGGCTGGCGATAGGGCGTGCGCGCGCCGGTGTCGCTGCGGACGAGAGACAGGGGGGCCGGGGAGTCCATACCGGCGACACTACCGCAGCCGGCCGGCCGGGGGTAGGGCGGCGGGTCCGGGCGGCCGGTTTCCGATCGCCGTCAGGTGGGCGGGTCGTGGCGACAGGTCATCATGCGAACCGGTTCGCTCGCGCCCGGAAGGCACAGCGCGCGGACGGCGCAGCGCAGCTCCGGCGCCGCGTCGGGCTCGGCGGCAGGCAGGTGGGCGCGGCATATCGACGAGATCCCCGACCCCGCCTGGTCGGCCGCCGCGAGCGCGGCCTCTCGGAAGCGCTCCCCCGTCGCATAGGGCTGTTCGGGAGTGTCGCCGACGCCGGATGGCTGCTGCGGCGACAGCATCCCGGAGACCAGCCCCGCGACGAGGGCGGCTTCCGAGCCGCAACCGGCGAGAGCGCCCGCTGCCAGCACCGGGAGCGCCGCAAGGAAATGGCGAAGCCCCGGGCGATGCATCGACCTCTCCCTTCAGCGCGCAGGCTGCAGGATCGGTGTCGCCGCCGCGGTGAAGCCCATCAGCGACAGCAGTACCGTCACCGGCGAGCCGTCGCCGAGGAGGAAGGTGACCGCGGCCCGGCTGCCACGGCGGAACTCTCCGGCCAGGCGGGTCGCCTGCTCGCCGCCGATGACGAGGCGGCAGCTCGTCTCGGTGCAGTCGCGCAGCTCTGCGACCCAAGGGGTGCGCCGGTCGACCCTGAGGCGGATGCCGGTGTCCTCGGCACCGGTACGGGTCAGATCGAGAATGACGACGGGATCGCCGGTGTCCCGCGCTGCGGTGAGGCTAAGCCGCGCGACCACCATTCCGCCGGTCGTCTCGCCGCCATTCTGGGTATAGGCGACGCAGACCTCCTGTTCGGAACCCGCCGCGAGGCCGCATTGGAGCTGCCAGTCGGTGAAGCGGTCGGACGAGGTGATGGTGGGCTCGGCCGCGGTCGGGTCGGTGCCGGCCGGTTCGGTTGCGATCGCAGCCGGTGCGTCGCCCGCCGCCGTTCCGTCATCGGTTGTCCCATCCGTCGGGGGTGCATCATCCGCGACCGGCGGTGCCGCATCCGTGCCCCCGGTCAGAGGTGGCGGCCCGGCCGGCGCTCCGTCCTGCGCGTCCTCGATGACGACGTCCGCGGCGGGGTCGGGCAGGGGGGAGACGATCCCCGGATCGGGGTCCTCCTGCGCCAGCGCAATGGTGGCGGTGAGACCCAGGCCCAGTGTCGCGGCTATGATCCGGCGCATGGTGTCCCTCCCGTGACGATAACCGGGAGAAACAATGTTGTATAAAGTGCTGGTTGAAACAGTGATCTTCAGTATGTGCCCTGATATCGAAAGTAACGGTGCGGTACGATATCGAGATCAGCGGAGTGCGGCATCGCCGTTTCCGGTGCTGCCTGCATCCGGTTGCCCGAGATAGGCGTCCGGACATGCGGTGTCCGTGTCGGACGAAGGCAGATGCGACAGCGACCAGATGGCGGCCTGGGTGCGGTTCTTGGCCCCGATCTTCCGCAGGGCGCGGCGAAGCTGCATCTTCACGGTGGCTTCCGTCGTGTGCAGCTTGTTGGCGATGCATTTGTTGGACTGGCCCTGCGTCAGCAGGGCGAGGATCTGACCTTCGCGCTCCGTCAGCCCGTCCACCGGTTTGGCATCACTGCGCCCGGCCGAGAACTGACGCAGCATGTCCACTGCCCAGGCGCCGGGCAGCAATGTCTCGCCGAGCATGACTAGGCGGATGGAATACATCAGGCGCTGGACCGAGACGTCGCGGGCGATCACCCCGTCGACACAGCCCCGGATCGCCCGCTCGACGAGTCCCGGGGAGAGATGATCGGCCAGCAGGATGATCCGGCTGCCGGGCCAGGTCTCGCGGATCTCGTCCGTCGACGCCTTCAGCTCGGCGGCAGAGGGCGCCTGACCCAGGACGATGATCAGCTCGATGTCGGGCGCCGGCTCGGGCAGGGCGAACAGTTCGGCGAAGGAGCCGGCTGCGATGCAGGGTGAGAGACCGAGCTGCTCGCCGAGGTGGAGAAGCGCCTCCCGGACGAGCTGGTCGCCCCCGACCAGAACGGTCGACACGCATGGCGCATTGGGCATCTCCCACCTCCGGGCTATGGAACGAGTTGAAGTTTACGTTAAATCAGTCTCTTCAGTTCGGCAGGGATATCGGCAGCGTCGGGGGCGGCGCGAGAAGGCTTCGCGCCGGGCGGTCCCCCGCATGCTGGGCGCTCAGGGCGGCCGAGACTGCCTTCTGCAGCGATGGCGGCCGGGCACAGGCACGATCGGATGGGCCGCCCATCCGGCCGCACAGCGCGCGGATGCGCGGGCCATCTCCGGCCGGCGGCTTCTATCCTTGAGCCTCTCTGGGCGTTGCGCATCCGGCGGTTGCATGGAGCCGCACTTCGCCTCCCACCGGCGGATGGTCAGTGCACCGACTCGGTGTCGGTCGCAGACATCCGCCGTTCCTGCCCCGCCGTCAGCTCACGCGAAACGCCGATGATAGGCCTCGGCGAACCTGCTCTTCCCCGCCTTGTTTCCTGATGACGGAGTCTTACCGTCAAACCTAAGGCGCCCCAAGAGCAGACGGAAGAAGCTGCCATAAATTACCATTACATACAAGATGCAAGCCGGTGGCCGCTTCAAGTCTCCCCGGGCCGGAACCAGACGCCCTTCGATCCACCGCGCGGCCACGTCTCACTGCCCGTTTGACAGGCTGTCGAGAATCTCTTGCAGAGAGGAGGAGGTCGAGACGTTTCCGTTGAGCTCCTGCCCGGTGCTGATCGTGCCATTGGCCCCGTCGCCGATGATGATGCAGACGGAGTTGCCGGTCGCGCTGGCCGAGTTGCTCGGCCCGCCGCAGACATACTGATTGCCGCCGGCCACCCCGCCGCCGCCGCTGCCGAAGCGCCGGTCGGCGTCAAACAGGCCGCCTTCGACCTGGCGCGCGGCCACCGCCAAGCCTGCCCGGTCGACGGAGCGAAAGCTCCAGGGCCTGTCGAAGAGCTGCGCCTCGGCGGCCCCGGGGGCCGCGGTGATGATCACCAGCAGGGTCACGGCCGTGGCGCTGCGGCGGGGGTGGTGGGACATCCGGGTCATCGCATCCTCCCATGCGGGTGGGGAAGGCGGCGTGCCGCCTTCCCCGAGGTCACAGCTGTTACGGCTCGATCCCCCCGACGGCGACCGGGGCCACGGTGATCGACAGGTTGTTGCCGACCGCGGTCGCGACGGAGCTGACCAACGACGGTCCGGTGTCGAGACCATCGCCGACGCCGAACGCGCCGAGATTGGTGTAGTTGCTGACGCTGACACTGGAGACGGTGCTGAAGGCCGAAACATCCGCCAGCGCGAACTGGGTGATGTCCGCAATCAGCACGTCCTCGCCGAAGGCCTGCGGCTCGAGATTGATCTGCAGATTGTTGGCGACCGCCGTCGCCGCACTGTCGACCGAGGCATTGGTGATGTTCCACACCTGAGATTCGGCGGTGATCTGCGTTGGCTCGATCACGCCGAGCAGGGCGCCCACCGTCAGCAGACCGGCGGTGTCGAGGAAGACGTTCCCGCCGCCATTGAGGGCTGCGACGCCCACAGGGGTCGAGGGCTCGTCGCCCTCGTCCGGCAGCGCGAAGGCGAACTGTCCGACATGGAGCTCGACCATCACCGCGCTGTCGACCGAGGCGTTGTTCGCCACGGCGGTCGCCGTGCTCAGCACTTCCGGCAGCTCCGTGATCGCGTCGAAGGAGGCCCCCTCGGCGGGCGGAACATCGAGCGTGCCGAGATCGATGGTCGCGGTCACGGTGCCGTTGATGTCGGGCGGGACGTCGTTCTCGTCGACGAGACCCTCGACCACGGTCGCCCCGGTGACGACGTCACCCGTCGCGGTGCCGCCATCGAAGACGCCGCCGAGCAGGTAGTTCGCCTCGATCTCGATCGTACCGAGATCGATCGTCTGCCCGTCCCCGCCGGCAGGCTGGTTGTTGTCGATGTCCCAGACCCAAGAGGTGGCGGACACATCCCCGATGTGGATCTGTCCGATCTCGGCAAGGGCGAGCCCGGCCGGCGCGACATCGACGGTGATGGTGACGGTCTTGGTGACCGTCTCCTGAAGGTCGAGGTCCCAGTTCCAGGACAGCTCGTCGAACGCGGCGGCGGGGCCGCTGGCGACGGCGAGAGCGGCGGCGCTGACCAGACCCGCCAGGAGCGACTTATTGGCCATTCTGATCTCCCTTAGTATGAGGTTATGTGACCCGGCCGCTCGAGCGAGCACCCCGGCTCGACCGGAAGGCCGAGGAACTCCGTCATGGTCTGGTAGACGGCCATTTCCACGACGGATCTGACGCCGAGCTGCAGCGGTTCGTTCTGGATGCGTCCGGCGTCAAATTCCACGAAGGTGTTGCCGAAGAAGCGGAAGACGTCGCCGGCGACTTCGATGCCGAGGACTTGCTTCTGAAGGCTGGTGATGTAGGCGACTTGGAGTGTTGTCGGGACGACGACGCGCAGATCCAGCGCGACATTGATCACGACTGTTCGTGCCCCGCCGCCGATCCCGGCGATGCGCAGGCCGACCCCTTCGCTGATGATGTTGTAGTTCAGCTCGGTCAGCGCGCCGAGGACGAGGAAATCGTACGGGCGGAGCTGGAAATCCGACATCTGCCGGTCGACCAGGCGGTTCTGCGTCAGCTGCAGCTCCCCGAGCGAAATGCGCAGATCGAACCGCTCGACCAGGTTGACGACGCCCGTCTTGGCGAAGGCGCTCATCACCATTTCGGAGACGCCCTGGCTCAGCGCGTGGCCGTCCTCGTCGTAATTGACCTGGCCGGTCTTGTCGGAGACGTCGCCGATCGCGAAGGTCGGACGGTTGCGCAGGCTCGGATCGGCCAGGGAAGCGAGGCAGCGCGAATACGGCGTCTCGTTATCCGTCACCGGGAAGGTGATGACCGGGGCGACACCGGTTTCCGGATAGGGGTTCGGCAGGCGGTTCTCACAGGCCGCGAGCAGCGCGGTCAGAAGGCCTGCGGACAGAAATCGACATCTCCCCCGCATCGTACCGCTCCGTCTCTGACGGTTTCCGGTGCGGCGCAGGTGGCGCCTCTCCGGTCCTCCGAGGCGGAACACTGACAAAAGCGAGGCGTCGGCGCCCGTACGATTGCGGATATTTTTGGTGTCATTGCGGGGTTAGAGCCGCAACTTTCGGTCCCTCGTGAGGGCCGGCTCCGATGCACCGGATGCCGTCCAGGGAACGGCCGTGCGCCATTGGGCGGGGGGATGATCGTCGGGATCCGGTCGGTGCTGCACGAAAGTGCGCGACCGTGAAACGAAAGACGCCCGGCCGGAGCCGGGCGTCGATCAGGCGGCGCCGTGCGGCGCCGAAAGGGACGGGACCTCAGGACGCGGCGGCGCCTTCCGCCTCGCCGAGATTCTCGTCCTCGTCCTCGTCCTCGTCTTCCTCGTCGAGAGAGGAGACCATGCCACCACGCTGCCGCTGCATCTCGGCTTCGTCGAGCGAACGGGCGGTGTTCACCGTCACATTCACCGAGACCTCGGGATGCAGGCGGATGCGGACGGTCTCGAGGCCCAGCGTCTTGATCGGGTGATCGATCGCGACCTGGTCACGGCGCACGGCATGCCCCGCCTCGGTCAGCGCGTCCGCGATGTCACGGGCGGAGACCGAGCCGTAGAGCTGGCCGCTCTCGCCCGCCTGGCGGACGATGACGACATGAACGTCGTTCATCCGGGCGGCGAGGGCCTCGGCCTCGGCCTTGGCGGTCTGGTTCGCGGCCTCGATCTCGGCGCGCTGCCGCTCGAAGACCTCGAGGTTGCTCTTGGTGGCCCTGAGCGCCTTCTTCTTCGGCAGCAGGTAGTTGCGCGCGAAACCGGCGCGCACCTTCACGACATCGCCGATGCGGCCCAGCTTCTCGATGCGCTCGAGCAGGATGACTTCCATCTCGGGACCCTCCGGCTCACTTCACGATGTAGGGCAGAAGCCCCAGGAACCGGGCGCGCTTGATGGCCTGGGCCAGTTCGCGCTGCTTCTTCGACGAGACCGCGGTGATGCGGCTCGGGACGATCTTGCCCCGTTCGGAGATGAAGCGGCCGAGCAGCTTCACATCCTTGTAGTCGATCTTCGGCGCATTGGCGCCCGAGAAGGGGCAGGTCTTCCGGCGACGGAAGAACGGACGACGGCCGGGCGACATCATGCCGAGGCTCCTTCGCTCTGCTGACCACTCTGCGGGGCGGCGTCACGCGGCGCGCGGTCGCGCCGGTCGCCCCGATCCCGGTCACCGCGGTCGCGGCCATCCCGATCCCGGCCATCCCGGTCCCGGCTGTGCCGGCTCTGCATCATCGCCGAGGGGCCTTCCTCATGCTCCTCGACGCGGATGGTCAGCACCCGCAGCACGTCCTCGCTGATGCCCATCAGCCGCTCCATCTCGGCGACCGCGGCATGCGGCGCGTCGATGTTGAAGAGGACGTAGTGACCCTTGCGGTTCTTGCGGATCTTGTAGGCGAAGCTCTTCAGGCCCCAGAACTCGGTCTTGGTGACCTTGCCGCCGTTCTGCTCGATGATCTCGGTGAAGCCCTGCGCGAGCTGCTCGACCTGGGCCGCCGCGACATCCTGTCGCGCGATCCAGACGGTCTCATAGAGTGGCATGTCGTCTCCTTACGGCTGATCTCTGGCCCGGCGCCGTGCGGATCACCGCCGGCCGCCCGGACCGCAGCCGGCCACTGCCACCGCGGCCGGCAAGGAGCGTTGCGAAGGCGCGCATCTATACAGCATGCGCCGCGCCGTTCAAGTCTGGTGCGCCCGGTACCACGCCGGCGGGCCGTACGCCGCCGCCCCGCGGCAGGAGGACATGATGACCCGGATCACCGCCCTCAGGACCCATGATCTGCGCTTCCCGACTTCGCGGCAGCGCGACGGGTCGGACGCGATGAACCCCGACCCCGACTACTCCGCCGCCTATCTGGTGGTCGAGACCGACACGGCGGGGCTCGAAGGCCACGGGCTGACCTTCACCATCGGCCGCGGCAATGATCTCTGCTGCGCCGCGATCGAGGCGCTGGCCCCGTTCGTCATCGGTACCGAGCTTGCCGCCTTTTCGGCCGATCCGGCCGGCTTCTGGCGACGCGTCACCGGCGACAGCCAGCTGCGCTGGCTCGGCCCCGACAAAGGGGTGATGCATCTCGCGGCCGGGGCCGTCGTCAACGCGATGTGGGATCTGCGGGCGAAGGCCGAGGGCAAGCCGGTCTGGCGGCTCATCGCGGACATGACGCCGGAGGAGATCGTCGGTCTCATCGACTTCCGCTACATCACCGACTGCATCACCCCGGAGGAGGCGCTGGCGCTCCTGCGGGCGCGGGAGCGGGGGCGCGCGGCCCGCCGGCAGGCGCTGCTGGCCGAAGGCTATCCCTGCTACACGACCTCGGCCGGCTGGCTCGGCTATCCCGACGACAAGCTGCGCCGGCTGTGCCACGAGGCGGTGGCCGCCGGCTTCGACCACATCAAGCTGAAGGTCGGCCGTGACCTCGAGGACGACATCCGCCGGCTGCGCATCGCCCGGGAGACGATCGGCCCGGACCGCCACCTGATGATCGACGCCAACCAGGTCTGGGAGGTCGATCAGGCGATCGACTGGGTGCGGCGGCTCGCCTTCGCCCGGCCGCTCTTCATCGAGGAACCGACGAGCCCCGATGACGTCGAGGGTCATCGCCGGATCCGCGAGGCGGTGACGCCGATCGGCGTGGCGACCGGCGAGATGTGCCAGAACCGCATCCTCTTCAAGCAGTTCATCATGCGTCAGGCGATCGACGTCGTGCAGATCGACGCCTGCCGGCTCGGCGGGCTGAACGAGGTGCTGGCGGTGCTGCTGATGGCGGCGAAGTATGGGCTGCCTGTCTGGCCGCATGCCGGCGGGGTCGGGCTCTGCGAGTATGTCCAGCACCTCGCGATGATCGACTTCCTGTGCATCTCCGGCACGCGGGACGGCAGGGTGGTCGAGTATGTCGACCACCTGCACGAGCATTTCCTCCATCCCTGCATCATCCGGGGTGCCGCCTACATGCCGCCCTCCGCCCCCGGCTTCTCGATCGAGATGAAGCCGACATCGATCGCGGCGCACACCTTCCGCGGGCCTCCCCGCCAGCAGGACGGGGAGGTGTCGGAAGCGGCGGGTCAGTCGGCGTAGCGGTGGGCGGCCTCGATCAGCGGCGCCCAGCGGTCGATCTCGGCCGACAGATGGGCGGCGAGCGCGTCGGGCGTCGCCTCGTCGCGCGCGGCGGGGGCGGTGTCCAGGGCGGTGAGGCGGGAGACGACGGTTTCGTCGGCCACCGCCACCTGCAGCGCCGCGGTGAGTCGGTTGATCGTCTCCTCGGGCGTCCCGGCGGGCGCCCAAAGCCCGTGCCAGACGGTGAGCACGACCTCCGGCAACCCTGCCTCTGCGGTCGTCGGCAGGTCGGGCAAGGTCGGCAGGTGGTCGGGCGTCGTCACCGCATAGGCGCGGATCGCAGCGCCAGTGACCGCGGTCTTCGCGTTCGTCGCCTGATCGCAGATCAGGTCGAGTGAGCCCACCATCAGATCGTCGAGCGCCGGGCGGGTGCCGCCATAGGCAATGGTCGCGAGCGGCGTGTCGATCGCCTCGCCCAGCAGCATCGCGCAGAGATGCGAGGCCGAACCGGTTCCGGCATGGCCGATCGTCGTCCCGGCCGGCTCCGCCCGCAGCCGCTCGACGAGGTCGGCCATCGTGGTGGCCGGATAATCCGGCCGGGCCGCGATCACCATCGGCGTCGTCGAGACGAGGCCGATCGGCGCGAAATCGATCTCGGGATCGAAGGGCAGGTCCGGGTCGATCGAGGTGCTCGTGGCCATGCCGACATTGTGGAGGAGGAGGGTGTGGCCGTCCGCGGGGGAGGCGGCGACATGGGCCGCGCCGGCACTACCACCAGCGCCGGGCTGGTTGGCCACGATGACGGGACGGTCGAGCTCGGCCGCCATCGCCGGCGCGATCAACCGCGCGATCGTGTCGGCAGGGCCTCCCGCCGAGAACGGCACGATGATCGTCACGGCGCGTCCGGTGGTGTCTGCCGCTTGGCTCGTCTGCGCGGTTGCTTCGACCCCTGCCACCCCGAACCCCGCCGCGAGCACGGCGAGCGCAGCCACCCCCATCCGCACGGTCCGTCCCGTCCTGTCCGTCACCCGGTCGAGCCTCATCCCCTTTACCTCCATCTGATGGTTGCGGCGCGATGCTGCGATTTTCGCGCAGCCGCATGCAACCCTCGGGCCGACAGCCGGGGACGTGACCGGCCGATCGGCGCCTCGTCGCTTGACAGGGCAGCGAGGCGCGGTGTCAGTCTGCCGCCTCCTCAGAATCATACCCTGCCGGAGACCCGGAGAATGGCCCGCGCTTTCGTTTTTCCCGGTCAGGGCAGCCAAGCCGTCGGCATGGGCAAGGCGCTCGCCAGCGCCTCGCCCGTGGCGCGCGAGGTGTTCGCCGCGGTCGACGCGGCGCTCGGCGAGCGGCTTTCATCGCTGATGTTCGACGGCGATGCCGACACGCTGACGCTGACGCGCAACGCCCAGCCGGCCCTCATGGCGGTCTCCGTGGCGACCGCCCGCGTGCTGCTCGAACGGTCCGGACGGCCGCTGACGGACCTCGCCGCCTATGTGGCCGGCCACTCGCTCGGTGAGTATTCGGCCCTCGCGGTCGCCGGTGCGCTCGACCTCGCCGATGCCGCCCGGCTGCTGCGGCTGCGCGGCACCGCGATGCAGGAGGCGGTGCCGGTCGGTGTGGGGGCGATGGCAGCGCTCATCGGGCTGGATCTCGAACAGGCGCAGGCGGTGGCGCGGGAGGCGTCCTCGGACGACGCGATCTGCGTCGCCGCCAATGACAATGCGCCGGGTCAGGTGGTGGTGAGCGGCCACCGTGCCGCGGTCGAACGGGCGGTCGCGCTCGCCGCCGAACGCGGCGCCCGGCGCAGCGTGATGCTGCCGGTCAGCGCCCCGTTCCATTGTCCGCTGATGCAGCCCGCCGCCGAGGCGATGGCCGAGGCGCTGGCGGGCGTGACGATCCGCCGGCCGGCGGTCCCCGTCGTGGCCAATGTCACGGCCGCGGCGACCGACGATCCGGAGACGATCCGGCGGCTGCTCGTGGAACAGGTGACCGGCACCGTCCGTTGGCGCGAGAGTGTCGAGACCCTGAAGGCGTTGGGCGTCACCGAGGTCGTCGAGCTCGGGGCAGGGAAGGTGCTGAGCGGTCTGGTCCGCCGCATCGACCGGGATCTGGCGGCGGTGTCGCTGCAGAGTGTCGAGGAGATCGACGCCTGGCTCGCCACGGCGGGCTGAGGGCGTTGGAGCGGGAGGAGACGGGCATGTTCGATCTGACCGGCCGCTGCGCCTTGGTCACCGGCGCTTCCGGCGATATCGGCCGCGCCATCGTGGAGACGCTGCATGCCGCCGGCGCGACGGTCGCGCTGTCCGGCACCCGCGTCGCCAAGCTCGAGGCGCTGGCGGCGGAATTGGGCGAGCGCGTCCATGTCGCACCAGGTGATCTCGCCACCGGGCCGGGCGCGGAATCGGTTGCCAAGCTCGCCGAGGAGGCGATGGGATCGATCGACATCCTGGTCAACAATGCCGGGCTGACGCGCGACGGGCTGTCGATGCGGATGCGCGACGAGGATTTCGAGACGGTGCTCGAGGTCAATCTCGTCTCCGCCTTCCGGCTGTCGCGGGCGGCGCTGCGCGGGATGATGCGCCGCCGCTGGGGCCGGATCGTCAACATCACCTCGGTCGTCGGCCATACCGGCAATCCCGGCCAGGCCAATTACGTCGCCTCGAAGGCCGGGCTGACCGGCATGGCGAAGGCGCTGGCCCAGGAGGTCGCGAGCCGCGGCATCACCGTCAACTGCGTCGCCCCGGGCTTCGTCGCCACCGCGATGACCGATGCGCTGAACGACGATCAGCGGGCGCGCATCATGGCAGGCATTCCGGCTGGCCGGATGGGCGAGCCGCGCGACGTCGCGGCGGCAGTGCGCTACCTTGCCAGCGAGGAGGCGGCCTATGTCACCGGCCAGACCATCCACGTCAATGGCGGCCTTGCCATGCCGTGAGAACAGCCTCGATGCTGTTCAAGTCGCGATGGCCTGTGATATGTGACCGCGGGTTCGCCGGCTTCGAGCGCGCGACGCCGGTATTTTGCGCCACTGTGGGGACCCATGCCGCGGAGAACTCCCCCGCTCCGCCCTGTCGAAAGGTAGTCAAGGAATGAGCGACATCGCCGAGCGCGTGAAGAAGATCGTCGTCGAGCATCTCGGCGTTGACGAGGCGAAGGTCACGGAATCTGCCAGCTTCATCGACGATCTCGGCGCTGACAGCCTCGACACGGTCGAACTGGTCATGGCGTTCGAGGAGGAGTTCGGCTGCGAGATCCCGGACGATGCGGCGGAGAAGATCCTGACCGTGAAGGACGCGATCCAGTTCATCGAGCAGCATTCGGCCGGGTGAGGCCGGATCGTCTCGCCAACGATCGGCAGAACGTCAGCATGCGTCGTGTCGTCATCACCGGCATGGGGATGGTCACCCCTCTCGGTGCCGGTGTCCGCACAAACTGGGAGAGGCTGATCGAGGGCCGGTCCGGTATCGGTCCCATCACCTCTTTCGACGTCTCCGACCTGCCGTCGCAGATCGCGGGTCAGGTGCCACGCGGTACCGGACCCGGCGATTTCGACGTCGATTCCGCGGTCCCGCCGAAGGATCAGCGCAAGAACGACATCTTCATCCATTACGCGATCGCCGCGGCGGCCGAGGCGGTCGCCGATTCCGGCTGGACCCCCTCCACCGATGAGGAGCGGGACCGGACCGGGGTCATGATCGGCTCGGGCATCGGCGGGTTGCAGGTCATCGCCGAGGGCTCGCTGACGCTGACCGAGAAGGGGCCGCGGCGCCTGTCGCCGTTCTTCATCCCGTCGGCCCTGATCAACCTCGCCTCCGGGCAGGTGTCGATCCAGTACGGTTTCCGTGGCCCGAACCATGCGGTCGTCACCGCCTGCTCGACAGGCGCGCATGCGATCGGCGATGCCAGCCGGCTGATCGCGCTGGACGATGCCGATGTGATGGTCGCCGGTGGCGCCGAGGGTGCCGTCTGCCGCCTCGGCATCGCGGGCTTCGCCGCGTGCCGGGCGCTGTCGACCGGCTACAATGACACGCCTGAGAAGGCCTCACGTCCCTATGACAAGGGCCGCGACGGCTTCGTGATGGGCGAGGGCGCGGGTGTCGTGGTGCTCGAGGAGCTCGAGCACGCCAAGCGGCGCGGCGCCACCATCTATGCCGAGGTGGTCGGCTATGGCCTGTCCGGCGATGCCTATCACATCACCGCCCCGCCGGAGGACGGCAATGGCGGCTTCCGGGCGATGAAGGCGGCGCTCAAGCGCGCCCGCATGGATCCTTCCGAGATCGACTACATCAACGCCCACGGCACCTCGACGCCGGTCGGGGATGAGATCGAGCTCGGGGCGGTGCGCCGGGTGTTCGGTGAGGCCATCGCTGGCATTTCCATGTCCTCCACCAAATCGGCGATCGGGCATCTCCTCGGGGCGGCGGGGGCCGTCGAGGCGATCTACTCGGTGCTGTCGATCCGCGACGGCGTGGTGCCCCCCACGCTGAACCTCGATGATCCGTCGGAAGCCTGCACCGGGGTCGACCTCGTGCCGAAGGTGGCGAAGGAACGGAAGGTCAAGGCGGCGCTGTCGAACAGCTTCGGTTTCGGGGGAACGAACGCTTCGCTGATCTTCCGCGCGGTCGACTGAACGCTGACGATGCTGCGCGGCCTCGCCCGCCTCTTCGCCGTCCTCTGCATCCTGCTGGCAGCCGGGGCGGTGGCCGTCGGGGTCGTCGCCTATCTGTGGCGATCGCCGGGGCCGGCCGGCGAGGAGCGTGTCGTCGCCATCGAGCGCGGCATGGGTGTCCGGGCGATCGCCGCGCGGCTCGAAGAGGAGGGGGTGGTGGAGAACCGCTGGCTCTTCCTCGCCGGTCTGCACCTGCCCGGCGTCGATCGCAATCTGCGTTTCGGCGAGTACCTTTTCCCCGCCGGGGCGTCGATGGCCGAGGTGGCGGCCATGATGGCCGAGGGGCGGACGCTCGCCTACCGCATCACCATCCCGGAAGGGCTGACCTCGCGTGAGGTGGTGGAGCTTCTCGAGTCGCGGCCGGAGCTCGACTGCGTCGTGGCGGAGATCCCGCCGGAAGGCTCGCTGCTGCCCGAGACCTACCAGTTCGAGCGCGGCGACAGCTGCGCGGGGCTGCTCGAGCGGATGCGCCAGGCGATGAGCGCCACCGTCGCCGAGCTGTGGGAAGGCCGCGCCGCCGGCCTGCCGCTGGATACGGCGGAGGAGGCGGTGATCCTCGCCTCGATCGTCGAGAAGGAGACCGGCCTCGCCGCCGAACGGCCGATCGTCGCCAGCGTCTTCGTCAACCGGCTCGAGCAGGGCATGCCGCTGCAATCCGACCCGACGGTGATCTATGCGATCACCGAGGGGCGCGGGCGGCTGGGCCGCGAATTGCTGCGCAGCGACTGGCAGGTCGACTCACCCTACAATACCTACCGGAATGCCGGTCTGCCGCCGGGCCCGATCGCCAATCCGGGCCGGGACGCGATTGCCGCCGTGCTCGATCCCGCCCGTACCGATTTCCTCTATTTCGTGGCCAGCGGTGATGGCGGCCATGCCTTCGCCCGCAGCCTTGAGGAGCACAATCGCAACGTCGAGGCGTGGCGGCGCATCCGCGACGGGGGCGGCCAATGACGGCGCCGGGCGACAATCATCTGCTCGAGACCATCCGCGCAGTGGTGATGGTGCCGCTGCATCCGGCTGGGCGCCCCTTCGTCGCCGCCTTCGCAGTCGTGACGCTGTTGCTGTTCGTGCTGTGGGTGCCGCTTGGCTGGATCGGGCTGATCGCCACCATCTGGTGCGTCTATTTCTTCCGCAACCCGCGACGCGCGGTGCCGCTGCGGCCCGGCCTCGTGGTGGCCCCCGCCGACGGCATCGTGCAGAAGGTGATGCCGGCCGTGCCTCCGCCGGAGCTCGGGCTCGGACCCGCGCGACGCATCCGTGTCTCGATCTTCCTCAACGTCTTCGACGTGCATGTGAACCGCGTGCCCGTGGCCGGCACCACGACGGCCGTTGCCTACCGTCCCGGGCGCTTTCTCAATGCCAGCCTCGACAAGGCGAGCGAGGAGAATGAGCGGTGCGGCGTCGCGATCCAGCTGGCGGATGGCCGGGATCTCGGCGTCGTGCAGATCGCTGGCTTGGTCGCGCGACGCATCATCTGCGAGTTGAAGCCGGGGCAGCCGGTGGAGACGGGCGAAGTCTACGGGCTGATCCGCTTCGGCAGCCGCACCGATCTCTATCTGCCGGAGGGCGTGGTGCCGCTTGTCGCCGTGGGCCAGCGCATGGTGGGTGGAGAGACGGTGATCGCCGATCTCCTTTCCGACGAACCGGCACGCCTGGCCGAGCTGCGCTGAGATGCGGAGCCCTGAGGACAGTTCTCCCGAAAGGCTGCGGCGCACGCTGCGCGGCACGCGCCGGCCGGGCGAGCGCGTCCGCCGGCTGCGCCGCCGTCCGGTCGTGCGCATCCGCGGCCTGACGATCAACCGGCTGTTGCCGAACATCCTGACGACGCTGGCCCTGTGCGCCGGGCTGACCGGTATCCGCTTCGCCATCCACGAGCGCTGGGAGGCCGCGGTGCTGGCGATCCTGGTCGCGGCGATCCTCGACGGGTTGGACGGGCGGGTCGCGCGGCTGCTGCAGGGATCGAGCCGCTTCGGCGCCGAGCTCGACAGCCTCGCCGACATCGTCAGCTTCGGCGTCAGCCCCGCCGTCATCCTCTATCTCTGGACGATGCAGGATGCCGGCAGCTTCGGCTGGGTCGTCGTGCTGTTCTTCGCCGTCTGCGTCGCGCTGCGGCTGGCGCGGTTCAATGTCGGGCTGGGTGACGAGGCGCTGCCGCCCTTTGCCTACAACTACTTCACCGGCGTGCCCTCGCCGGCGGGCGCGCTGCTCGTGCTGATGCCGATGATGGTCAGCTTCCAGCTCCAGCCCGGCTGGTGGTTCGCACCCTGGCTCGTCGGCGGCTGGACAATTGCGATGGCGACGCTGCTGGTCAGCCGGATCCCCACCTTCTCGCTGAAGGGGGTGCGCATCCCGCAGGAGCAGATCGTGCCGGTGCTGATCGGCGTCGTGCTGCTGGCGGCGCTGCTGGTCACTCTGCCCTGGGCGACCCTGGTGCTGCTCGGCTGCGTCTATCTCGTCAGCATCATCTTCAGCGTGCGGCGCTACGCCTTCCTCAAGCGTGCCGCCGAGCAGCTCCGCATCTCGGCCGGCGTCGAGGCGGAGGCGACCGTGCCGCAGAGCGGTCAGGCCGAGGCGCCATAGGCCAGCGCCATCAGTGCGACCGAGACGAGGACGGCGCCGGCGACGACGGCGATCTCGCAGAGGAGCGTCGCAATGCCATCGGTGAAGCGGTCGTCGCTGGGATGGGACCGCGTGTGGGGGCAGTGGTTGCGGGTCTTCATGGGAGGGGAGGATGCGCAGGGGCCCAGGGAGGGTCAGTGACGGCGCGCACAGCGCAGGGCAGCGGCCATCCGCCTCCAGTTGCCTCCCGGCCGGGGCTCGGGCAAACAGGCCGGGATGAGCGATCCGATTCCGACAGGACGCGACACCGTGGCGGCGGCCGACACCGCTTCCGCGGCGCTCGCCAGCATGACGGGCTTTGCCCGGTGCGATGGGATGCATGACGGCACCGGCTGGCTGCTCGAGGCACGCAGCGTCAATGCAAGGGGCTTCGATCTGCGCTGTCGTTTCCCCGCCGGTTTCGATGCGGTCGACGCCGTGGCCCGGTCCGAGGCCGCGCTGCGCTTCCGCCGCGGCACCGTCTCCGTCAACCTGACCATCCTGCGCGGCGAGCGCAGCGGGACGGTGCGCATCAACCATGCCCTGCTCGACCGCTATGTCGCGCTGGCGCGTGAGATCAGGGGCGATGGCGGTGCGGTGAACGTCGAGGCGCTGCTGGGGCTGCGCGGTGTGGTCGAGGCCGATGACGGGCAGGACGGGATCGACACCGGCCTCGCCGATGCCGTCGCCGCGGCGTTGCCGGGCCTGCTCGACGATCTCGCGGCGGCGCGCCGGGAGGAAGGGGCACGGCTCGCGGCGCTGCTCCACGGCCATGTCGACCGGATCGAGGCGCTGGCGGCCGAGGCCCGGGCGAGTGCGGGCGCCCAGCCCGCCGCGATCCGCGACCGGCTGGCGCGGCAGATCGAGGAACTGCTGCCCGGGGGCATCCTGCCGGACGACCGGATGGCACAGGAGGTCGCGCTGATGGCCGCCCGCGCCGATGTGCGGGAGGAACTCGACCGTCTCGATGCCCATGTCGCGCAGGCGCGGGCCCTGCTGAACCAGGGCGGTGCGGTCGGCCGGCGGCTGGATTTCCTGTCGCAGGAGTTCAACCGCGAGGCCAACACTCTGTGCTCGAAATCCGCGGACATCACGCTGACCCGGCTGGGGCTCGACCTCAAGGCGGCGATCGAGCAGTTCCGCGAGCAGGTCCAGAACGTCGAATGACCAGGATCCCACGTCGCGGCTTGATGCTCGTCCTGTCCTCACCCTCCGGTGCGGGCAAAACCTCGATTACCCGGCGGGTGCTCGAGCGCGATGCCGGGCTCGACATCTCCGTCTCCGTCACCACGCGGCAGCGCCGTCCGGGCGAGGTCGACGGCGTGCATTATCACTTCATCGACCAGCCGACCTTCGAGGGGATGATCCGCGACGACGCGCTGCTCGAATGGGCGGTGGTGTTCGGCAATGGCTACGGCACGCCACGCCAGCCGGTCGAGCGGGCGCTCGGGGCGGGGCGCGACGTGATCTTCGACATCGATTGGCAGGGCACTCAGCAGCTCGCGGCACGGGCGCGCGACGACCTCGTTTCGATCTTCATCCTGCCACCTACTGTGGCGGCGCTCGAGGAGCGGTTGCGCGCCCGTGGCCAGGATGCCGACGAGGTGATCGCCACGCGCATGGCCAAGGCCCAGGATGAGATGAGCCACTGGCCGGAATATGACTACGTCATCGTCAATGAGGATCTCGACCGCAGCGTCGCGCAGGTCGAGGCGATCCTGACGGCCGAAAGGCTGCGCCGGAGCCGGCAGACCGGTTTGCCCGCCTATGTCCGGCGGTTGCAGGGGAGCTTGGCCTGAGGGGAAGCGGCCCGACGGATCGCGCCGGGCCGCCTCGCCTGTCTCAATGCCGGCTCTCGCCGTCCGTCTCGGCCGATTGGCCCTCCGGCCGCGGACGGCCCGTGCCACCCGAGCGGAAAGCGGTCATCCGTGCGATCTCGGCCCTGTGCTGCTCAGTCCCCTTGCGCTGGGCCCGGATGAGGCCGCCGGCGTGATCGGCGGCGGGGTCGATCGCAGTGAAGGCCTCGGTGGCGTTACGATGGGGTGTCGTCAAGGCACCTCTCCCTGTTGTTTTCGTATTGATATCAACGACGCAGACCCGTCGGAGGTTGCACCGCCGGCATCTGCGCGCCCGGCCTGCCAGGCGCGGGCGAGGGCGGCAAACCCCTCCACCCCGACCTCCTCCGCGCGTGCGGTCGGCGCGATGCCGGCCGCGGCGCAGAGCGCCTCCGCATCGCCCAGCGTCCGCAGGCTCGACCGCAGCATCTTGCGGCGTTGGCCGAAGGCGGCGGCTGTCACCGTCTCCAGCGCCGCCATCACCGCCGGCGGACGGTCGTCGCGCGCGACAAGGCGCACCACGGCGGAATCGACCTTCGGTGCCGGCGTGAAGGCACGGGCCGGCAGCGTCAGCCGCCGCTCGGCTCTCGCCGCCCAGCCGCAGATCACGGACAGCCGCCCATAGGCCGGGTCGCCGGGCCGGGCGACGATCCTGTCCGCCACCTCCTTTTGGAACATCAGCGTCAGCGAGCGGAACGTCTCGATCCGGGCGAGCCAGCCGATCAGAAGGGGGGTGGCGATGTTGTAGGGAAGATTGGCGACGATGGCGCGCGGCGGCTCGGCCATCACTGCCGCGTCGATCGACAGCGCATCGGCCTCGATCAGGGTCAAGGCGCCGCCCGCCGCGGTGACCAGCGGGGCGAGGGCGGCGATGCAGCGCGGATCGCGCTCGATGGCGACGACCCGGCGCACCGGCGCGGCGAGCAGCGCCCGGGTCAGCCCGCCCGGGCCTGGGCCGATCTCGACGACGGTGCAGCCTTCGAGATCGCCCGCCTCGCGCACGATCCGTCGGGTGACGTTGAGGTCGAGAAGGAAGTTCTGGCCGAGCGAGCGGCGGGCGATGAGACCATGGGCGGCCAGCACCTCCCGCAGCGGCGGCAGCGCCGCAATGCGAGCGGCCCGGTCGGCGGCGCGGTTGTCGGCTTCGGCGGCCATGGCGGCCGCGCCCGTCGTGTCAGATGCGGATGTCGATGAAGGCGGTCGCGCGGAGATCGCGCATCAGCCGGCGTTGCAGGATGTCGAGCCGCTGCTCGCCGATCTGAGTACGGATCGCGCTGCGGTCGATCCCGTCAGCATTCTCGGTACGGTCGCAGACCATCAGCATGGCGACGCCGTCCTCGATCCGCGTGGGTGCGCTGAGCTGACCGATCGGCAGCGAGGCGACGACATTGGAGACGGATCCCGGCAGCCGCGACAGCGGGATGTTGCCGGCATCGATCGAGCCGGGCACGCCGACCGCGGTGGCGCGCGCCTGAAACGCCTCACAGCCCGAGACGCCGGTGAAGTCGTCGGCCATCTGCCGCGACACCGCGTCATACTGCGACGCCGGCGACCCCGGTGGGACCGGCACGACGAGCTGGAACAGCCGCACCACCGTCGTCGCGCCGCCGAGGCTGATCGTCCGGCGGTCCCGCAGATAGAGGATGTGATAGCCCGGCAGCGTCCGGATCGGCGTCGAGACCTGGCCCGGCTGCATGCCCTGGATCACGGTATCGAGCGCCGGGTCGAGCTGGCCGCCCATCACCCAGCCCATATCGCCGCCGGTCTGCGCACCGGCCGCCTGGCTGAACTGGCGCGCCACGGCGGGGAAGGGGGCTCCCCGGCGGATCTCGGCGACGAGCCGGTCGGCGAGCGCCCTCACCTCCGCCTCGCTTGCCGACTGGTCGACCGGCAGGAAGATCTCGGCGAGCAGATATTCCGGCCGCCCCTCATTCGCCCGCATCCGGTCGATCACCTCGTCGATGTCGGCCTCGGATATGTTGATCTGCGGCACGAAGCGCTGGCGGATCAGCTCCCGCCAGGCGAGCTGCGCCGTGATCTGGTCGAGCAACGCCGTGGACGGCACGCCCGCGCGCTGGAGCACGCTGAAGAGCTGATCGGGTGTCAGCCCGTTCTGGCCGGCAATGGTCTGGACCGCAGCGGCGATTTCGGCGTCGCTGACGGTGACGCCGGCGCGCCGCGCCTCGACGAGCTGCAGCTTCTCGTCAATGAGCTGGCGCAGCACCTGCGGCAGGAAGCGCTGGCGCGCCTCCTCAGAATTGGGCAAGCCGGCCGAGACGAGCGCGAGACGCAGCCGCACATCGAGATCGCGCAGGGTGATCGGCTGGTCGTTGACAACGGCGGCGATGCCGCCGAGCTCCTGCGCCTGCAGCTGGGCCACGGGCAGCGACGGCACCAGCATCGCCAGTGCGGCGAAGGCCGCGGCGATCGACTTCCAGAGGCGCTTCGGCATCACGTCTTTCCCACCCGTCACTTCTGCGGCCGCCGGCATGGTAGACCACGCGGCCGGTGCATTCTCAAGACCGAAGGCCCGTTCGGGGCCATCCGTTGCGCTGCGTTCAACCATCCTCGAGATAGAGCAGCGCCGCGACGCCGCCAAGCAGCGCCACCGCCGCCGTCGCCCAGGCCGCGAGCGGTGCCGGGATGCTGCCCGCCCGGCCGAGTGCCACGACGATGTCACCGACGACGAAGACGAGAAAGCCGGTGACGATCGCCCCCACAACCATCAGCAGCCCGTCGGTCCGCCGGCCGGGCCGGATCGAGAAGGCCGCGGCGATCAGCACCATCGCCGCCATCAGCGCCGGCTGCGACAGCAGTGCCTGATAGGCCATCCGGTAGCGGACGGGGGAGAAGCCCGTCTCGGCCATCGTCTCGGCGAATTCCGGCAGATCCCAGAAGGAGATCGTCTGCGGGGAGGCGAAGCGCTCCTGGATCGTGTCGAGGGTCAGCGCCGTCGGCATCACCCACCGCTCGTGGAAGACCGGCGTGGCCGTCCCCTCGGTTACCCAGGCCTCGCTCAGTACCCAGCCCTCGGGCTGCAGCGAGCCTCTCTCTGCGTCGATGCGGCCACGATAGGTCTCGCTGTCGTCATAGAGCAGGATCATCATGCGCTGCAGCTCGCGCCCGTCACGGGCGCTGCGCGCGGCGTGGATGACGGCGACGCCCTCCGCGTCGCGCTGGCGCAGCCACAGCCCGTTGCGTGACAGGTTGTAGACCGCCGTCGCCTCGCCGGTCGCCTCGTCAAGAACCGTCTCATAGGCGCCGTAGAGCGTCGCCGACACCGGGTTGAAGACGGTCACCCGGACGATGCCGATGGCGAGCGCCACCATCACGACGGGCAGCACGAACTGCCAGACCGACAGGCCGGCCGCGCGCGCCACGACCAGTTCCTGGCTGCGCGTCATCCGCCAGAAGGTGAACATCGCGGCGATCAGCACCGCGAAATGAAAGACGAGCTCGATCGAGCTCGGCAGCTTGAAGGCGGTGAGGCCGAGCGCGGTCAGCAGCGACCCGTCGCCGCGTTGGCTGACCAGGCGGATCTGTTCGACGAACTCGAAGACGGCGATGACGCCCGCGAGGATCAGCAGGGTCGCGAAGAACCAGGACAGGAATTGCCGGGCGATGTAGCGCTGGAAGGTCGGCGACGCGAACATCCGGGAGGCAGGCCTCGTGAGCGGAAAGGTCGAGCGCGCGGCCGTCTCGCTTTGCGGCCAGAGCGTCCGGCATTGCGTATCGGGCGCTCGTATAGCAGAAAGAACACCCTTGCGCGTGGGCGATCGGCCCATTGTGCCAGAGCGGGTGCGGAGTGGGAACGATGGTCGAGCGCTGGACGCCGTCGACATGGCGATCGAAGCCGGTGAAGCAGATGCCGCAATATGCGGATGCCGAGCGGCTGGCCCAGACGGAAGCGGTGCTGCGCAAGTTTCCCCCGCTGGTCTTCGCGGGCGAGGCCCGCAATCTGAAAGCGAGCCTCGCGCGCGTCGTCGACGGCCGTGCCTTCCTCTTGCAGGGCGGTGACTGCGCCGAGAGCTTCGCCGAATTCCACCCGGACAAGATCCGCGACACCTTCCGTGTGCTGTTGCAGATGGCTGTGGTGCTCACCTTCGGCGGCGGCGTGCCCGTCGTGAAGGTCGGGCGGATGGCCGGGCAGTTCGCCAAGCCGCGTTCGGCGGAGACGGAGGAGATCGACGGCGTGTCGCTGCCCTCCTATCGCGGCGACATCATCAACGGGTTCGAGTTCGATGCCGAGGCGCGCGAGCCCGATCCGACGCGGATGACGCAGGCCTACAACCAGTCGGCGGCGACGCTGAACCTGCTGCGCGCCTTCGCCCAGGGCGGCTATGCCGATCTGCACAAGGTGCATTCCTGGAATCTCGGCTTTGTCGGCCGGTCGCCGCAGGGCGAGCGCTACGAGGCCTTCGCCAACCGGATCGACGAGGCGCTGGAATTCATGGCGGCTTGCGGGGTCACCGGCGAGACGACGCCGCAGATCCGCGAGACCGATTTCTACACCTGTCATGAAGCGCTGCTGCTGCCCTATGAGGAGGCGCTGACACGCATCGACAGCACGACGGGTGATTGGTACGACGTCTCGGCCCATTTCCTGTGGATCGGCGATCGGACCCGTCAGCCGGATGGGGCGCATGTCGAGTTCCTGCGTGGCGTGAAGAACCCGATCGGGCTGAAATGCGGCCCGAGCCTTCCTCCCGATGAACTCCTGCGGCTGATCGACATCCTCAATCCCGAAGATGAGCCCGGCCGGCTGACGCTGATCGTCCGCATGGGCTCGGACAAGATCGCCGACCATTTCCCGGCGCTGTTGCGGCGGGTGGCGGCGGAGGGCCGCAAGGTCGCCTGGGTCTGCGATCCGATGCACGGCAACACGATCAAATCGTCGACCGGCTACAAGACGCGCCCCTTCGATCGCGTCCTGTCCGAGGTCCGCTCCTTCTTCGACATCCATCGCGCCGAGGGCACGGTGGCGGGCGGCGTGCATTTCGAGATGACCGGGCAGGACGTCACGGAATGCACCGGCGGGGCCCAGGCGATCACCGATCACGCGTTGTCGCTGCGCTACCACACAGCCTGTGATCCGCGGCTCAACGCCAGCCAGGCGCTCGAGCTCGCCTTCCTGATCGCCGAGAAGCTCAAACAGGAGCGGGTCGAGCAGGATCAGCTCCGGCGGAGCGCCGCGGCGGAGTGACGGGACCCCGCGCGGCAGGCTCCCGGCCGGCCGCGCGGCACCGCCTGGCAGGCAGCGCCCGAAGCGGCTGCGTGAGGGATGGGACGATGAAGCCTTCGGTGGCCGAACTTCCGGCCTGGACCGACAAGTACTTCACGCGAACCCGCGGCATCGTCGAGCGGTTCGGCGATGCCCGTGTCGTCTATTCGGTCTTCATGCGCCGCCCCGTCGTGTCGGCACCGCGGCTGGCGGTCGAGTGGCTTGAGGCGGTCGCGCGCGAGCGCGGCTTCTCGGTCGAGATCCATCAGCGCTATGCCGAGGGCCGCTGGGTCGGCGCCGGCGAGCCGATCCTCTACATCGCTGGCTCGCTGCGGCACCTCGTCGAATGCGAGACCGTCTTCCTGCAGAAGTTGGGCCCGGCCTGCGTCGCGGCCTACAATGCCTTTGTGATGTGCGCCGAGCTGCGCGACACGGCCTTCATCGCCATGGATGCGCGGCACTGCGCCGGCACCGAGATGGCGGAGATCATGGCCTATGCGGCGAGCGTCGGCTCGGACCGGGCGCGGCGGAAGGTCGGCGCCCGCGGGTTCGTCGGGAATGCGACCGACGCGACCGCGCATTTCTTCGGCACGCAGCGCGGCTTCGGAACGATGCCGCATGCGCTGATCGGCTATGCCGGCTCGACCGTGCGCGCGGCCGAGATGTTCCACGAGACCTATCCCGACGAGCCGCTGACGGTGCTCGTCGACTATTTCGCCCGTGAGGTCACCGACGGGCTCGAGGTCTGCCGCCGCTTCCCCCATCTCGCCGCGCAGGGGCTCCTGTCGCTGCGGATCGACACCGGCGGCGGCCGCTATGTCGAAGGGCTCGGGCCGTCGGAATCCTACGCCGTCCTCGAGCGTCACGTGCCGGAGGCGGTGCGCGGCTATCGCAGCGAGGAGGAGCTGCGCCACCTGATCGGCACCGGCGTGTCGGCCGCGGCGGTGCATCATCTGCGCGACAAGCTGGACGAGGCCGGTTTCGACCGGGTGCGGATCGTCGCCTCGAGCGGCTTCGGGCCGGCGAAATGCCGGGTGATGGCATTGGCCCGGGCGCCGATCGACGTCGTCGGGACCGGCAGCTACCTGCCCGAGGCCTGGAGCGAGACCTACGCGACCGCCGACATCGTCGAGTATGATGGCGTTCCGCGGGTGAAGGTGGGTCGGGAATGGCTGCTCCGCCTGCGACCCGGGGCGAACGAGACGGAGTGACCGGCGCGCCGGCCCCGGCGGGGCTCGAGGAACGCCCCCTTGCCTGGATCGATCCCGTCGCCGCACTTGCAGCGCTGGCCGATCTGCCTCGACCCGTCCTTCTGGAAAGCGCGCGCCCCGAGGCGCGGACCGGCCGCTTCTCGGTGGTCGCGGCCGATCCGGTCACCTTCGTCGAACATCGCGCGACCGACCCGGGCTCACCCTTCGAGAAGCTGGCCGCCCTGGTCGGACGCAACCACCTCGCCCCCGATCCGGCACGACCGATCGTGCCGGGGGTGATCGGGCTGCTCTGCTATGAGGCCGGGCGCCATGCCGACCGGATGCCCGCGCCGCAGCCCCGCGGTCTCGACCTGCCGGAAGCCGCGTTCGGCCTCTATGACACCATCCTCGTCCTCGACCACGCGACCGGGGAGGCCGTCCTGCGCAGCATCGGCGGACCGGCGCGGCTCGCCCGCTTCGCCGAGCGCCTGTCCGGGCCGGCCGAACCGCCGGCCGTCGACTGGCGGCCGGTCGGGCGCTGGACCGCCGAGACGGACGGGCCGGCCTATCGGGCCGGTGTCGCCGCGATCCGGGCGCTCATCGCGGCGGGCGACATCTACCAAGCGAACCTGACGCTCCGGCATCTGGCGCGGATGCCGAAGGGGCTCACGCCCTTGATGCTCTACCGCCGGCTGCGTGCGCTCTCGCCGGCGCCGTTCGCCGCCTTCCTCGATCTCGGTGGCGGGCGCTGGATCGCCAGCGCCTCGCCGGAGCGCTTCCTGAAGGTCGACGGGGGCGGGCGGGTCGAGACCCGGCCGATCAAGGGAACCCGCCCGCGCGATCCGGATCCGGCACGTGACGCGGCGCTGGCCCGTGCGCTGGCCGAGAGTCCCAAGGACCGGGCCGAGAACCTGATGATCGTCGATCTGCTGCGCAACGATCTGGCGCGGGTCTGTGCCGTCGGGTCGGTGCGCGTGCCCGTGCTGTTCGGGCTGGAGAGCTTTGCGCAGGTTCATCACCTCGTCTCGGTGGTCGAGGGGCGGCTGGCCGCCGGGCGCAGCGCCGTCGACTTGCTGCGCGCCGCCTTTCCCGGTGGCTCGATCACCGGTGCACCGAAGATCCGGGCGATGGAGGTGATCCGCGCCATCGAGCCGGCGCGGCGCGGCGCCTATTGCGGCACGATCTTCCGTATTGGCCTCGACGGGGCGATGGATTCGAGCATCGTCATCCGGACCCTGAGTGGCGCGGACGGCGTCGTCACGGCGCAGGCGGGTGGCGGCATCGTCCATGATTCCGACCCGTCCGACGAGCATCGCGAGGCGATGACGAAGATCGCGCCGCTGCTCCGCGCCATCGCGGGGCCCGCGCCGTGATGGCCGGGTCGGTCGTCTGGTGCGACGGGGCGCTGCGTCCGGCCGAGGCGCCGACGATCCGCGCCGATGACCGCGGCCTGACGCTTGGCGACGGGTTGTTCGAGACGATCCGGGTCAGTGCCGGCGCGGCCGTGGCGCTCGACGCTCATCTCGCCCGGCTCGCCGTGGGCGCGCGGCTGCTCGATCTGCCGCTGCCGGAGGCGGCCCGGCTTGCCGATGCCGTCGCCGCCGTCATTGCCGCCAACACCCTGGCCGAAGGTGTCGTGCGGCTGACGGTGACCCGCGGTCCCGGCGCCCGCGGCATCGTCCCGCCGGGCCGGCCGCAGCCGACGACCCTCGCGAGCGCGGCGTCGGGTGCCGTGCCACAGGGGCCGGTGCGGCTTACCATCGCCGAGGTCACGCGCCGCAACGAGCACTCGCCGCTCAGCCGGATCAAGTCCCTCAATGCCCTCGATGCGGTGCTGGCGCGGATCGAGGCCGGGCGCCGCGGCTGCGATGACGCTGTGCTGCTCAACGGGGCCGGGCGGGTGGCCGAGACGACGGTGGCCAACCTCTTCCTGCGCATCGGCGACACGCTGGTCACCTCGCCCATCGGCGAGGGGGCGCTGCCGGGCACGATGCGCGCGCGGATCCTCGCCGAAACGGGGGCGATCGAGCGCCCAATCGACATCGCCCTGCTCGAGACGGCGGATGAGATCGTGCTGACCAATGCGCTGTCGATCCGCGCCGCCGCTTCGCTGACAACACCCGCGGGCGAGCGCCGGCTCGGCGGGGAGACAGCGGCCGCTTTGCGACGGATTTTCGGCCTCCCGGCCGCCTGACGCGGCCGTTTTGCCTATGGTCAAGCGGCGCTCGCGGTCGTAGGGTCCGACGCCTTCGACCCAGGGCCCGTGTCGCGAAAGCCCAACGCCCATGATGTATTTCGCCCCGTGGAAGAAGTTCGCCATCATCGGCGTCTGTCTTCTCGGCGTTCTCCTCTGCCTCCCGAATCTCCTGCCGCGGAGCACGGTGGACGCACTGCCCTCATGGTTTCCGGCCCGGCAGATCACGCTCGGGCTCGATCTCCAGGGCGGTTCCTACCTGTTGCTCGAAGTCGACATGGAGGCGGTGATCGAGGACCGGCTCGCCAGCCTGTCCGACGAGACCCGCTCGCTGCTGCGCCGCGAGCGCATCGAGTTCGCCGACATTCGGACCGACGGCCACACGATCCGCTTCCGGATCACCGATCCCACCCGGACCGACGACGCGGCAGCGATCCTGCGCGCCGGGCTGCAATCGGACATGCCGGGCGCGACGCGCGAGCTCGACATATCGGTGGCAGCGGACGGCGCCGGCGCCATCACGCTGACCGAGGCGGGTCTTGTCGAGCGTCGAAGCCGGGCGGTGGAGCAGTCGATCGAGATCGTCCGTCGCCGGATTGACGAGAGCGGCACGCGCGAGCCGCTGATCTCGCGCCAGGGCAGCGACCGCATCCTGCTGCAGCTGCCGGGTCTGCAGGATCCCGAGCGGATCCGACGTCTTCTCGGCCAGACGGCGAAGATGACGTTCCATCTTGTCAATCTTGACTACATGTCGGGTACGCCGGTTCCGCCCGATACCGAGCTGCTGCCGCTGGCCGATCGGACCACCGGCAGCGTCGGCAGCCAGATCGCTGTCTTCCGCCGCGTCGAGGTCGATGGCGCGAACCTCGTCGATGCCCGCCCGACCATCGACAGCCGGACCCAGCAATGGGTCGTCAGCTTCGAATTCGACAGCATCGGCGCACGGCGTTTCGGCCAAGTGACGCAGGAGAACGTGCAGCGGCCCTTCGCCATCGTGCTCGACGACAAGGTGCTGAGCGCGCCGGTCATCCAGGAGCCGATCCTCGGCGGACGCGGCCAAATCAGCGGCAATTTCACGGCGGAGACGGCACAGGAGTTGGCGGTGCTGTTGCGCGCCGGCGCGCTGCCGGCGCCACTCACCATCGTCGAGGAGCGTTCCGTCGGTCCCGATCTCGGTGCCGACGCGATCGAGGCCGGCATGATCGCGATCGCGGTCGGCTTCGTGCTGGTCATCGCCTATATGACGATGGCCTACGGCCTGTTCGGCCTGTTCGCCAACATCGCCCTCGTCGTCAACCTGATCCTGACGCTTGCCATCCTGTCGCTGCTCGAGGCGACGCTGACGCTGCCGGGCATCGCCGGTCTTCTGCTCACGGTCGGCATGTCGGTCGATGCCAACATCCTGATCAACGAGCGGCTGCTCGAGGAGACACGGCGCGGCCGGACCTCGTTGCCCGCGATGGAGGCCGGTTTCCGGCGGGCCTTCTCGACCATCTTCGACGCGAACGTCACCTCGCTGATCAAGATGGCGATCCTCTATTCGCTCGGATCCGGGCCGGTGCGCGGCTTCGCCGTCACCATCGCCTTCGGCATCCTGACCTCGATGTTCACCGCCCTCGTGCTGGTGCGGCTGATGATGGTGAGCTGGGTGCGGCGCAAACGGCCGCAGACCCTGCCGCTCATCCGGAAGGTGGCGTGATGTTCTGGCTGCGCATCGTCCCCGACGACACCCGCATCGCCTTCATGAAGGGGCGGATCATCGGCCTCGTCACCTCCGCCCTGCTGTCGATCGCCTCGGTGATCCTGTTCTTCACACCCGGGCTGAACTACGGCGTCGATTTCCGCGGCGGCATCGCCATCGAGATCCAGACGCCCGAGCCCGCCGATTTCGAGCAGCTCCGCGCCGAGCTGAACGCACTCGGTCTTGGCCAGGTGCAGCTCCAGGAATTCGGCTCGCCGCGCGACGTGCTGATCCG
>CAYORM010000021.1:0-45079 GCA_964406375.1 uncultured Mycobacteriaceae bacterium
GATCGGCATAGGATTGGGTGGCGACGATGCGCGCCAGCGCCTCCTCCTTCTCCGCCTCGGTCATCTTCGCCCGTGCGATGGCCCGGTCCATATTGGCGCCGATCGAGGCAAGGGCGCGTTCGATCGAGGCCGGATCCACGTCGAGGAGCCGCACCGCGTAGCCGTGTTGCGCACAGACATGGGCGATGCCGCTGCCCATCTGGCCCGCGCCGATCACGCCGATGGTCTCAATCATGTCGGATCGTTCCGATCTGGTCTCGACAGGCCCGCCGGCGCCATGGGGCGGCGACGGCCTTGCTGCAGTGCGAAAGGAACCGGACGATAGGAAGGTTCTGCGGGCAACGTCAAGGCGCGGCCCCGCCCTGCCGGTCGCTGGCCGGGCCCGGGGGCGGGGCCTGCAGCCGGCACCGCCCCCGTCTCCGTCAACGTCCCCGGCGCATCAATCCCGCGATCAGCGAAATCACGAAGATGACGATCGCGACCCAGAACAGGATCTGCGCCGCCTCGACCGCCGTCCCGGCGACGCCGCCGAACCCGAACAGGGCGGCGACGAGCGCGACAACCAGAAAGACGACCGCCCAATGCAGCAGGCTTCCCATAGCGCCATTCTCCCTCGGCTTCGGCCCGCCTGGGCGGGCGCACCCGGGCCCTCGGCCCGCCTGGCACTCGGGTCAACCATCCAGCGAAGCGGCGGTTCCGCCGCCGCGGTCCGTCAATCCTCCAGGCCGGCTTCACGGAAGATCAGCCGGTGCACCGCCGAGGCGTGCTGCTCACCCCAGCCGGCATTGACGGCGGCCCGCACCCGCTCGGTCGCGACCGCCGTGCCGGGCGCCGGCACCCCCGCCTCGCGCGCGAGGCCGAGCACCAGATCGGCATCCTTCAGCAGGTGCTTGAGGTAGAAGGTCGGGGTGTAGTCGTCGGCCAGGGTGGCGCGCACCACGCCGCGCATCGTGGCCGAGCTGAGGCCGACGCTGTCGAGCACGTCGATCACCGCCGCCGCCGGCAGCCCGTGCTTGCGTGCGATCGCCAGACCCTCGCCCAAGCCGATCAGCATGGCGAGAAGCTGTTGGTTGCCGATCAGCTTCATCACGGTCGCGCTGCCCGAGGCACCCATCACCGTGATCTTCTCGGCCAGCGGTTCGAGCAGCGGCCGGAAGGCGGCGATCGCGGTCTCGGTGCCGCCGAGGATGAAGCCGAGCCGCCCCTCCCAGGCATGCGGTGCGCTGCCATAGACCGGCGCGTCGATGTAGTGGCGCCTGGCGGCCGTAGCGGCCGCTGCCAGCTCGCGCGTCACCGCGGGGCTCGTCGTCGTGCTGTCGGCGATGATCGCACCGGGGGCCGATCGGGCGAAGACGCCGTCCGGCCCCAGCAGCGCCGCCCGCTGTGCCTCCGGCCCGGTCACGCACAGCATCACGCGGTCGAGCCCCTCGGCCGCCTCGGCCGGGCTCGCTGCGAGGTGGAAGCCGGGATGATCCGTGATCTCGGCTGGCAGGGCGATCGGGCTGCGGTTCCAGGCACGCACCCGATGTCCGGCGGCCAGAAGGTTGCGCACCATGCCGCGCCCCATCAGCCCCAGCCCGAGATAGGCGATCTCCGTCATGGCTCCCCCCGTGTCTCCGCCGCACCCGCCATGGCCCGCGTCACGGCCTTCAGTGATCATGGGACCCGCCGCTCCTTGCTGTCCAGCCGCGGTCCGGCGCTTGCCGCCGGAGACGGCGGGTGCTGAGGTCACGGACGATTCGGCGTCCGGCGGGCGCCGCTGTGACCGGAGGGCGACATGGCTTGGGTGTGGCTCGCGATCGCCGGCGTGTTCGAGATCGGCTGGGCGATCGGCCTGAAATACACCGACGGCTTCACCCGGCTGGTGCCGAGCGTGCTGACGGGCCTCTCCATGGTGATCAGCGTCGTGCTGCTGGCGATCGCCGTTCGGACGCTGCCGATCGGCACGGCCTATGCGGTCTGGACCGGGATCGGCGCGGTCGGCACCGTCATCCTCGGCATCATGTTGTTCTCCGAGCCAGCCGATGTGGCCCGCCTCGTCTCGATCGGGCTGATCGTCGCTGGCATCATCGGCCTGAAGCTCGTGTCACCACATTGACGTCGTGCCATGTCATTGACGGGTCGCTGGATGACCGTTGACCGGAGGACCCTATGAACCGCACCGCCCCGCTCCGCGCCTGCCTTGTCGCCGTGGCCCTTGCCGTCGCCCTGCCGGCAGGCGCCCAGGAACCGCCGCCCGGTAGCGCCGGGGCGCCGGACGGCGGCAGCGCCTTCGATCGCTTCCTCGACAATGCCAACCGCCTGTTCGATTCGGCGGGCGAGCTGGTCGACCAGGGCATGTCGGACACCCAGGCCGCGATCAACCGCACCCTCGTCCTGCCGTCGAGCCCCTCCTTCGGTGCGCTCGCCTCGCAGCTGATCGGCACCCCGGTGATGGACACCGATGGCGACCGCGTGGCCGAGGTCGCCGATCTGGTGATCACGCCGGACGGAGCGGTGGCGCTGGTGGTGCTGCGTCGCGGCGGGACGCTCGGCTTCGGCGGCGAGCTGGTCGCGGCCGATTTCGCTCTGCTCGAAGCGCTGCCGCAGCCTGACGGCACCATGGCCTATCGCCTCGACGGCTCGGTTTACGACCTGCCGCCCTACCGCGCCGCTGGCGAGGAGTAAGGACGCTTTTAGCTACCGCTCGGTTAGTGCGAGGCGCAGGCCGAGCAGGGCGAAGGCGCCGGCGAAGCAGCGATCGAGCCAGCGCAGCACCGTCGGACGGCGCAGCACATGCCGGCGCGCCGCCGCCGCGGCGAGCGCATAGACGACGAAGACCGCGAAGGTCATCGCCATGAAGGCGACGCTGAGCACCATCATCCGCCACAGCGCATCCTCGGCCGTCGCCGGCACGAATTGCGGCAGGAAGGCGAGGAAGAAGATCGAGAGCTTGGGGTTCAGCAGGTTGACGAGGACCGCGCGCAGCACGATGCGTCCTCCGCCCGGGCCCGAGCGCTCGGCGGGGAGATCGGCACGGCCGGCCAGCGCACCGGCCTCGCGCAGCGTCCGCCAGGCGAGGAAGAGGAGATAGGCCGCGCCCGCATATTTCAGCGTCCCGAAGGCGAGGGCGCTGGTGTGCAGGATGGCGGCGAGGCCGAGCAGGCTGGCGGCGACATGCGGCAGGACGCCGAGCGTGCAGCCGAAGGCCGCGGCGATCCCGGGGCCGGGGCCGCGGGCGAGCGCGCAGGACAGGGTGTAGAGAACGCCGGTGCCCGGCGTGATGCAGACCACGAGACAGGTGATCAAAAATTCGACGGGCATGCGCGCCTCCGCGGGGCGGCGTCGGCGGCGCCGGCGCCCGCGGCGAGTGTAGCGCCGCGGGCATCCGAGGAAAGAGGGAGGTGCGCCGGGATCACCCCGGTGAGGGCGATGGCAGGCGCGGCACCGCCTCGATCAGCGCGCGGGTGTAGGGATGGGCGGGCGACCGCCAGATGGTGGCGGCCGGCCCGCTCTCGACAATGCGGCCGGCCTGCATCACCGCGACCTCATCAGCCATGTAGCGGACCACGCCGAGGTCATGGCTGACGAAGAGATAGGCGATCCCGTCGCTCGCCTGGAGATCGAGGAAGAGATCGAGGATCTGGCCGCGGATCGAGACGTCGAGCGCCGAGACCGGCTCGTCGGCGATGATCAGCCGGGGGCGCATCGCGAGCGCCCGGGCGATCCCGACGCGCTGGCGCTGGCCGCCCGACAGCTCGTGCGGGTAGCGCCGTTCGAATCCGGGCAGGCCGACGCGGGCGAGCAGCGCGGCGATACGGTCACGCCGCTCGCCCCGGGGGACGCCGGCGAGGCCGAGCGGGTCGGCCAGCGTCTCGCCGACCGTCGCCCGCGGGTTGAGTGAGGCCTGCGGGTCCTGGAAGACCATCTGGATCTGCGCCCGTACCGGCCCCAAGGCGCGGCCGCGGCGATCGCCGATCTCGACCCCGTCGAAGACGATGCGGCCCTGATCGGGGTCGAGGAGCCGGGCGACGATCCGGCCGAGTGTCGTCTTCCCCGAACCCGAGCCGCCGACGAGGCCGAGCGTGCGGCCGGGCGTGATCGTCAGCGAGACATCCTCGAGCGCCGTCGTGCGGCCGAAGCGCTTGGTGACCCTGTCCACGGCGATCAGCGGCGTCATGCGTGCCGCTCCGGCAGGGTGGAGGCCGCGACCAGCGCCGCCGTGTAGGGATCGTGTGGCGCGCCGAGGACGGAGGCGGTCGTGCCGGTCTCGACCATCCGGCCGCCGCGCAGCACCAGCACCCGGTCGGCGAGCCGCGCCACGACGCCGAGATCGTGCGTCACCAGCAGGATCGCGGTTCCGAGCTCGTCGCGGATCGCGCGGAACAGGTCGAGGATCTGTGCCTGGACCAGGACGTCAAGCGCGGTGGTCGGCTCGTCGGCCACCAGGAGGTCCGGCCCGCCGGCGAGCGCCATGGCGATGGTCGCGCGCTGACGCAGGCCGCCCGACAGCTCGTGCGGGAAGGCGCGGCGGCGCTGCGCCGGGTCGGGGATGCCGGCCCGCGCCATCAGCGCCTCGACGCGCGCGACGAGTGCCCGGCCCCTCAGGCCGTGATGCAGCTCCACCGCCTCGGCGATCTGATCGCCGACGCGCATCACTGGGTTGAGGGCGGTCATCGGCTCCTGAAAGACCATGCCGATGCGCCGGCCGCGCAGCGGCGTCATGGCGCGGTCGTCGGTCAGCGGTAGCACCGTGCCATCGAGCGCGATCGTCCCGGCAACCGTCGCGGTGGGCGGCAGGAACCCCGGGATCGCGAGCGCCAGCGTCGACTTTCCCGAGCCCGACTCGCCGACGATCGCCAGGATCTCCGCCCGGTTGAGGGATAGCGACACGCCGTCGAGCGCGCGGGCGGCACCCGTCTCCGTCGCGAAATCGACGGTGAGATGGTCGATTGACAGGAGCGGTGCCGTCATGTGCGGAGCCGGCGGCGCTTGGGGTCGAGCGCGTCGGTCAGCGCCTCTCCCAGCATGTTTACAGAGAAGACGGCGATCGCGATGGCAGCGCCGGGAATGGCGGAGAGCCACCAGCTCGTCCGCAACACCGCGCGGCCCTCCGCGATCATCGCCCCCCAGGTGACGCGGTTCGGATCGCCCAGGCCGAGGAAGGACAGAGCCGCCTCGATGAGGATCGCGCTGGCCGTGATCACCGCGGCGAGCACCAGCACCGGGGCGATCGCGTTGGGCAGGATCTTCGCGAAGGCGATGCGCCAGCCCGGCATGCCCATGCAGCGATAGGCGTCGACGAAGTCGCGCCGGGCAATCGCCATCACCTCAGCGCGCACGATGCGCGCCGGCTGCGGCCAGGCGCCGAGTGCGATCGCCAGCGTCGCGACCGGGACCGAGGGGCCGAGCACGGCGACGACGGCCAGCGCCAGGATGAAGGCGGGCACGGTCTGGAACGCCTCGGTCAGACGCATCAGCAGCGCGTCGATCCAGCCGCCCGACCAGCCGGCGAGCGTGCCGATGAACGTGCCGAAGCCAATCGCCATCGCCGCCGCCGCGGCACCGACGGCGAGCGAGACGCGGGCGCCATGGAAAAGGCCGGCGGCGACGTCGCGCCCCAGCCGGTCGGTCCCGAGGAAATGGGCGGGATCGGTGAAGGGACGCAGCTCGGGGGCCGCCGTCATCGCCATCGGATCGCCGGGGAACAACAGGTCGGCCGTCGCCGCCATCACGAGCACGAGGATCGCGCCGGCGAGGCCGAGCGGTGCCGAGCGGCTGCGCAGGAGGCGACGCAGCACGGCTCAGCCCCGACCGAGGCGCGGGTCGAGCCGCGCATAGAGAAGGTCGACCACGAGATTGGCGAGGATGACGAGCAGCGCGCTGAACAGCACGACGCCGAGCAGCAACGCCAGATCACGCTGGGTGACCGCCTCATAGGTCAGCCGGCCGAGGCCCGGGATCGCGAAGACGCTCTCGATCACCACGCTGCCGCCGAGCAGGCCGCCGAACTGCAGCCCGAGCATGGTGATGGCCGGCAGCATCGCGTTGCGGGCGATGTGCCGGCGCCACACCCGCCCGGCCGGCAGGCCCTTGGCGCGCGCGGTGCGGACGAAGTCGCTCTCGGCGACCTCCAGCATCGCCGTGCGCATCAGCCGCATGTAGATCACGAGATACATGAGCGACAGGGCGATGACCGGCAGGACGAGATGCTCGGCGATGTCGAGCACGCGCGGCCAGCCGGCGAGCGGCGGGATCGTCTCGATCCCGCCCAGCGGCAACCAGCGGAGCTGGACCGCGAAGGCGATCATCAGCATCAGCCCGACCCAGAAGCCGGGCA
Organism: uncultured Mycobacteriaceae bacterium; assembly: GCA_964406375.1. GTDB lineage: Bacteria > Pseudomonadota > Alphaproteobacteria > DSM-16000 > Inquilinaceae > CAYORM01. The sequence goes on from CAYORM010000021.1 coordinate 6,320, forward strand.
TGGCGTAGAGCAGCAGCCCGACGCCGATCAGACCGGCGTCGAGTGGAGAGCCGGCACGCCTTGCCGCGACGGCGCCGAGAGCGGTGCCGGCGGCAAAGGCGAAACCCGTTGCCGCGCCCATCAGCAGCAGCGTGTTCGGCAGCCGCTCGAGGATGACGTCGAGAACCGGCCGGGCGAAAGCGACCGAGCGGCCGAGATCGAGGGTGGCGACGCGGCCGAGATAGAGGCCGAGCTGGACCGGCCAGCTCAGGTCGAGCTCCCATTCGGCGCGCAGCCGCGCCTGGGTCTCGGCGTCGGCGCCGCCGGTCTCGAGCAGCAGCGCGTCGACCGCATCCCCGGGCGCCGCCTTCAGCAGCGCGAAGTTCAGGCAGAGGATCGCGAGGATCACCGGAACCGCCTGGATGAGGCGGCGGAGGACGAGACGAAGCACGGGACCCGATCCGGATGCTGCGGCCATGCCCGCGCGGGGCAGGCGGGATTGCCCCGCGACTATCGCAGGGGTCGGGGGCGCGGCGGAAGGGGCGATCGTCCGGCGGCGTCAGCCGGGTCTGTATCCCCAGGCCCGCACGATCCGCGGATTGCTCATCACGACACGGTCGTCGCCGGCCAGCCCATGCAGCGCCTCGGCCAGGGCGGCGGCTTCTTCGGTGGTGGTGAGACCGGCGGCGACGACGGCGTCGGTGATCAGCTCCATCGTGACGGCGACCAGCCGCTTGGACTCGCCGCTGGCCCCCTCGGCCCGCATGCCGGTGGGCTGCGCCACTGCCATCTCGATGCCGGCGAGCCCCGCCGCGTCGAGCAGGCGCGGAAGTTTCGGGCCGATCAGCGGATCGGCCCCACGGCCGCGCGCCGCGGTCACATAGAGCTCCGTATAGCGGTCGAAAGCGGGATGCGGCGGCTCGCAGAAGGCGGCGGAGAAATCGACATCCATGACCATCAGCGCGCCGCCGGGGGCGAGCAGCCCCGCCATTGCGGCGACCGCCGCGGCGGGATCTGTCAGATGCGACAGCAGAAAGCGCGCATGGATCCGGTCGAAGGCCGGCGCCGCCCCCCGCACTGCCGCCTCGATGCCTGCGACATCGCCGACCGCGAAGCGGAGCTGTGTCAGCCCCTCCGCCTCGGCCTCGGCGGTGGCGAGCTCGATCTTCACCGGGTCGATGTCGATGCCGAGGGCGAGGCCTTCCGGCCCCACCCGCTGTGCCAGCATGCGTGTCACCGCGCCGTTGCCGCAGCCGACGTCGAGGCAGCGCTGGCCGGCGGTGATGCCGACACGGTCGAACAGCTCGTCGGTCAGGCCCGCCATCACCCGGTGCAGCAGGGCGAGCCGATCGAAACCGGCGCGTCCGCCGCCGATGATGTAGCTGTCGCTCGTCACGCGAACCTCCCCTTTGTCACCCTTCCCCCTGAGGGGCGATCGCTCCCGGGCTCCGGCAGCGGCCCCAGCCCGGCCGCAAAGCGGCGCAGGCAGGCCAGGCCGAACTCGGTCGGGGTCACTGCCGGTCCGCGGTCATGCACCGCCTCGAGCGGCAGGCCGAGCCGCAGCGCCAGCGCCCGCTTGCCGTAGCACAGGAAATGCTCGATCCCCTGCATGACGAAGGCGACCAGCGGCAGCAGCACGGCATAGAGCCGGTCGGCCTCGGCCTCGTCGCCGCGGGCCATTGCCGTCCAGATCCGCACCTGCAGATCGACCGCCTCGGGCGCCGGGATCAGCCCGGCGCAGCCGGCGCGTAGCGTGTCCGGCAGTTCGAGCCCGCCGCGACCATTGAAGACCGTGACCTCCCGATCGAGTCCGGCCAGCGCCTCGACGACCTTACGGATAGCGACGGCCGTCCCCTCGCCCTTGACCATCGCGACGTTCGGATGGGCCCGGCACAGTGTGCGCAGCCCGGCAGGCGACAGGCCGAAGCCCAGATACTCCGGCGCATTCTGGATCGCGACCGCGAGCGGCGCTCGGTCGGCGATCGTTCCGAAGAAACGGATGTACTCGATCTCCTCGCAGCCGCGTGCCGGCGGTGGCTGCAGGATTACGCAATCGGCGCCGATGGCCGCCGCCTCGCTCGCCATCTCCACTGCGGCCGCGGTGGAACCTTCCGCGACGGTGACGGCGAGGGGGGCGCGGCCGGCGAGATCCTCGGCCGCCCAGGCCGCGACGGCGAGGCGCTCGTCACGGCTGAGCTTGCCGACCTCCGTCGCGAGGCCGAGCACCGCGAGCCCCTGCGCGCCCGATGCCAGACAGACCTCGACCTGCCGGCGCATCAGCGCCCGGTCGAGCCGGCCGTCGGCATCGAAGAAGGCATAAAGGACCGGCCAGATGCCGCGCCGCCCGGTCATCGTCTCCTCATCCCCCGGCGCTCATCCCCCCAGGCCGGCGCCGCCGATGCGCGGGACAAGCCGCATCCGCCCCTCCACCGTGGCGCCGGGCGGCAGGCTGATCGTGCCGGTGTCGCCGCGGCCGGCCGCTGCCATGTTGAAGGCGTCGGTGGAGTTGCTGACGGGCTCGACGCAGAAATAATCCTCGCCCGGCGGCGTGTAGATGACGAGGAAGTCGAGCGGGTGGTCGGCCGTCATCTCGAGCGCGGCGTCCCATTCCGGCCATTCGATGAGGGCGCGGCGGTCCCAGCCGAGAAAGCAATTGTCGCAGATATCCGTTGCCGGCCGCAGACCATGGCGCGGATCGCGGCCGGGCACCGGCTCCATCACCGCCACGGGCATCACCTCGGCATCGTTCATCCACATCTGGCTGACGGCGGCGGTGACGCGGCTTTCGGGCGTGCGGACGAAATAGGGGTGGTGGCCCAGCCCGACCGGCATCGGCTCGGGACTGCGGTTCTCGATGGCGATCACCATGTCGAGGCCGTCCTCGACCAGCGCGATCCGCTGGCGGGCCGCATAGGCGAAGGGCCATTCATCGGCCGGGTGCTCATAGCCGATCTCGACCATGTCACCGCTGCGCTCCAGCACCGTCCAGGGGCACTGCCAGCCATGACCGTGCAGCGCATGGCGCTCGGGCAGAAAGTTCAGCGGCAGGGTGATGGTGCGGCCGCCGAAGGGAAAGCGCCCGTCGCGGATGCGGTTCGAATAGGGCGAGAGGGGGAAGGAGCCCATGCCCAGCGGGTTGCCCGCGGCAAGGTCGGCGGCCGAAGCGGGGCGGAACCACTGATAGGTCCGACCGTCGCGCTCGGTCCACCAGCGCGCTACCGAGCCGCCAATCCCCGGCACCACGTCGAGCCGCGTATCGCCGCGGGCGAGCGTCACCTTTTCGGTCATCCTTCCTCCCGATCGACAGGCGCCACCATCGCCGCGGGCGCCGTCCGAAGCCGCCTGTCCCGGCGGCCTTCGTCGTGGCCAATCGTCTTGACGACGACGGAGCGAGTCCATACTGTTTTTATTGTATGACAATTGCGGTCGGAAACCAACCGGCCGCCTGGGAGCGAAGCGTGAGCGAAGCGGCGGAGAAGACGTACACCAACGTCGTCCGCATGGACGGCATCCGCATGGCCTACGGCAAAGTCGTGGCCTTGCACGACGTCACGCTCGAGATCGGCCGGAACGAGATCGTCGGGCTGATCGGCGACAATGGCGCCGGCAAATCGACCCTCATCAAGATCATGACCGGCGTGGTGCGCCCGACCGGCGGCGATCTCTACATCCGCGACCGGAAGGTCGACTTCTCGCGCTATTCGGTGCGGCAGGCGCATGACTGGCGGATCGAGACGGTCTATCAGGAGAAGAGCCTCGGCGAGAAACAGCCGCTGTGGCGCAACTTCTTCGCCGGCCGGCAGATCACCAACCGCTTCGGCTTCATCGATGTCCGCCGACAGCGCGAGATCACCAACCACGTGCTGCGCGAGGAGATCGGCTTCCGTGGCATCGGCATCGATGCCGACAGCCCGGTCAGCAAGTTGTCCGGCGGCGAGCGGCAGGGCGTGGCGATCGGCCGGGCGATGCATTTCGACGCCGACCTCATCGTGCTCGACGAGCCGACGGCGGCGCTGGCGATCAAGGAGGTGCGCAAGGTCCTGGACTTCATCGTCCGGATCAAGGAGTCCGGCCGCGCCTGCCTCTATATCGAGCACAACCTCGCCCATGTGCACGAGCTCGCCGACCGGCTGATCGTGCTCGACCGCGGCCAGGTGGCGAGCGTGATCCATCGCGGGGAGATGTCGCTGCACGACCTGCAGGACCATCTCCTGTCGCTGCAGCGGAAGAAGGGGCAGGCGGCATGACCGCGGTTCCGGCAGGTGGCAGGGTGCGCCCGAGTTTCGGGACCCGGCTGGCGGCGGTCGAGGGGCTGCCGATCCTCGCCGTCTTCCTGGTGATCCTCGCCGTCTTGATGATGGTGGCGCCGAACGCCTTCCTCGGCTACCGCACCTATCTGTCGATCCTCGCCAACTACCAGCCGCAGATCATCTGCGCGCTGGGGCTGACGCTGGTGATCGCGGCGGGCGAGATCGACCTGTCCTTCCCCTCGATCATCACCCTGTCCTCGATCGTCTTCGCCGCCTTCTACCGCTTCGATCTCGTGCCCTGGATCCCCGGCATCCTGTCGGTGGTGCCGGGCCTCGGCTGGATCGCCGAGCCGATGGAACCCGAGACGCTGGCGGCGACCCAGGCGGCGCTGGCCTGGCTCGGCTTCGTCGTCGCGATCGCCGCCGGCGCGCTGTGCGGCTGGATCGCCGGCTTCATCGTGGCGCGCATCGGCATCCCGTCGATCATCGCGACGCTCGCCCTCTCCTTCGTCTGGCGGGGTCTTGCCGTGTTCCTCGCCGACGGCAGGCAATATGCGCTGCGCGGCTTCAACGAGACGCTGCTGTGGGACATCACGACCGGCCGGGTGCTCACCGGGCTGTTCGACACCGGCGTCGTGCTGCGCAAGCCCGACGGCATCCCGATCCAGTTCCTCGTCGGCATCGTGCTCGCCGTGGTGCTGTGGTTCGTGCTGAACCGCCACCGCTTCGGCGAGGCCATCCTGTTCGTCGGCGACAACGCCAATGTCGCCCGGGTGATCGGCTTCGATGTCGCGCGCACGAAGATCCGGCTGTTCACGCTGATGGGGGCGCTGGCCGGGCTGTCGGGCGTCTTCCTGACCTCGGAGATCGAGAATTTCACGACGACACAGGGGCAGTCGACGCTGCTCGTCGTGATCGCCGCGGTGTTCATCGGCGGCACCTCGATCTTCGGCGGCGCCGGCTCGATCGTCGGCAGCTATATCGGGGTGCTGATCGTGACCGTGCTGCAGGTGGGCATGGTCGCCTCGGGCCTCGGGGGCGAGTTCGCCGACATGGTCATCGGTCTGGTCTTCATCGCGGCCGTCATCCTGCACATGGTGGTCGAGCGGCCGGACCGGCTGAAGGGGCTGGGGCTCGGCCGTGGCTGAGCCCGGGCCGTCGCCCGTCGCGGTGGGGCGGCGTGCCTGCGCAGGCGGACACCGCGACACGAAGACGACGAAGAAGACAGGTGAAGGGAGGACGAGGATGACCAGGATCTGGACCCTTCTTGGCTGCGCCACGGCGGCGGTCGCGCTGGCAGCCGCTGCGCCGGCTGTGGCGCAGGAGAAGATCGGCGAGGGGGTCACCATCTACATGCAGATGGGTGGCCAGCCGGGCGAGCCGCCGGTGCTGCCGCGCACCAATGGCGCGGTCGCCGCGGCTGAGGCGCTGGGCGCAACCCTCTATGAGCAGTATTCGAGCTGGCAGCCGGAGACGATGCTGGCGCAGTTCCGCGAGGCGGTCGCGGCGCAGCCGGACTGCATCGTCATCATGGGCCATCCCGGCAACGACGCTTTCGCCGATCTCGTGGCGGATGCCTTCGCCCAGGGCATCGTCGTCACCTCCGGCAATTCGCCGCTGACTGAGCTGCAGCCGCTCTACCAGCCGCAGGGCTTCGGCTATGCCGGTGTCGATCTCTACGAGGGCGGCGCCATCACCGCGCGCGGCATGCTGGCCGCCGGCCTGCAGCCGGGCGACCACGCCATGGTCTACGGGCTGTTCAGCCAGGGCGATCGCGGCCTGTCCGACACCGGTCTCGCCGACACGCTCGAAGCCGCGGGGCTGCATGTCGACCGCATCGAGATGTCGGCCGAGGTCAATGCCAACCCGCCGGCGGCCATCCCGATCCTGGTTGGCTATCTGCAGGAGCACCCAGAAGTCCGGGCGATCGCGACCCAGCATGGCGGCGTCACTGCGCAGCTGCCGGCGGTGATCGAGCAGGCCGGCACGGCCCCCGGCGAGATCATCGTCGGCGGCATCGACACCGACCCGAAGACCGTCCAGGCGGTCGTCGACGGCTACATCACCGCGACGCTCGACCAGCAGCTCTACCTGCAGGGTTTCCTGCCGGTGCTACAGTGCGTATTGAGCGTGAAGTATCAGATGGGCGGCATGACGACCAACACGGCGGCCGGGACGCTGAACCCGGACAATGTCGAATCGTTGCTGCCGCTGATCGAGCAGGGCATCCGCTGAGCGGCGGGGGCGCAGCAGGAGCGGCCGGACGGGGCATCCCGTCCGGCCAGCGCCCGTCCGGCGGGTGGACCGGTGCGCCGAAGGGCAGGTGAATGACAGGGTCCAAACCTCGCAGCCATGATCCCGCGCGCCGGCGCCTGCATGCCCGGGTGGCGCACGAGATCGGCACGCGCATCATGCGCGGCGAGCTGAAGCCCGGCTCGGCCCTGCCGAACGAGACCGAGTATTCGGCGCAGTTCTCGGTCAGCCGGACGGCGCTGCGCGAGGCGATCAAGCTGCTCGCCGCCAAGGGGATGGTGGAATCCCGCCCCAAGACCGGAACGCGGGTGCGCCCGCGCGAGCAGTGGAACATGCTCGATCCCGACCTGCTCGGCTGGCAGATGAAGAGCCGTCCGGTCGCGCAGCTCGCCGCCGACCTGTTCGAGATCCGCGAGATCATCGAGCCGGCGGCGGCGGCGCTGGCCGCCCGTCGGGGCGAGCCTGCCGCAATCGAGCGCATCCGCTGCGCCTATGCCGACATGGAGCGGCTCGCGCCCGATTACGAGGCAGCAATCGAGCCCGATCTGCGCTTTCACCTGTCGATCCTGGAGGCGACGGGCAACGAGCTGCTGCGCCCGCTGGGCGCCCTGATCGAAACGGCGCTGGAATCGAGCTTCCGGCTGACGAACTCGGCTCCGGGCGCAACCTTCAACTCGCTGCCGCGCCATGCCGCGGTGCTCGAGGCCATCCTCGCGCGCGACCCGCAGCGGGCGCGGCGTGCGATGAAAAAGCTACTCGACGACTCGATTCTCGATCTGCAAAGGGTCGTCGCCGCCTCCGTGGAGGGACAGGGGGCGGAAGAGACCGGAGACGGCGGCACGGCGCCCGTCGTCCCGGCCGCGTAACAAGAGCCGCCGGACCCGAGGACATCCCCGATGACCGATACCCCCAAGAAGAAGACCTTCCGTTCGGCGAGCTGGTTCGGAAAGGCGGACAAGGACGGCTTTCTGCACCGGAGCTGGATGCGCAACCAGGGCCTGCCCGACCACGTCTTCGACGGGCGGCCGGTGATCGGCATCTGCAACACCTTCTCGGAGCTGACGCCGTGCAACGCGCATTTCCGCCAGATCGCGGAGTATGTGAAGCGCGGCATCTGGGAAGCTGGCGGCTATCCGGTCGAATTCCCGGTCTTCTCCACGGGCGAGTCGAATCTGCGGCCGACCGCCATGCTGTTCCGCAACCTCGCGGCGATGGATGTCGAGGAGGCGATCCGCGGCAATCCGATCGACGGCGTCGTGCTGCTGACCGGCTGTGACAAGACCACCCCGGCCCTCGTCATGGGCGCCGCGAGCTGTGACATCCCGGCGATCGTCGTCTCCGGCGGGCCGATGCTCAACGGCCGCTACAAGGGCGAACTGCTCGGCTCGGGCACCGGCGTCTGGAAGCTCGACGCCGATGTGAAGGGCGGCGTGATCAGCCTGCAGGAATTCATGGCGGCCGAGGCGGCGATGTCGCGCTCCGCCGGCCACTGCATGACGATGGGCACCGCATCCACGATGGCCTCGATGGCCGAGGCGCTGGGTCTGACGCTCACTGGCAACGCCGCGATCCCAGCGGTGGATTCGCGCCGCTACGTCCTCGCCCATATGTCGGGCCGCCGCATCGTCGAGATGGTGCATGAGGATCTGCGCATCTCGAAGATCCTGACGCGCGAGAATTTCTGCAACGCGGTCCGGGTGAACGGCGCCATCGGCGGCTCGACCAACGCCGTCATCCACCTGCTGGCGATCGCCGGCCGTCTCGGCATCGACTTCACGCTCGATGACTGGGACCGCTTCGGGCAGGACGTGCCGACGCTCGTCGACCTGCAGCCCTCGGGCCGCTTCCTGATGGAGGACTTCTACTACGCCGGCGGCGTTCCGGCGGTGATCCGGGAACTGGGTGAGCACGACCTCCTGTTCCGCGATGCACCCACCGTGTCCGGCCAGTCGATCTGGGAGAACAACAAGGACGCGCCGAACTGGAACCGCGAGGTCATCCGCGACTGGGACAACCCGCTGGTCCGCCAGGGCGGCATCGCCGTCCTGAAGGGCAATCTCGCGCCCGATGGTGCGGTGCTGAAGCCCTCGGCCGCCACGCCCGAGCTGATGACCCATCGCGGCCGCGCCGTGGTCTTCGAATCGATCGAGGATTACAAGGCCAAGATCAACGACCCGGATCTCGACATCGACGAGACCTGCGTCATGGTGCTGAAGAATTGCGGCCCGAAGGGTTATCCGGGCATGGCCGAGGTCGGCAACATGGCGCTGCCGCCGAAGGTGCTGGCCAAGGGCGTGCGCGACATGGTCCGCATCTCGGACGCACGGATGAGCGGCACCGCCTACGGGACGGTGGTGCTGCACGTGGCGCCGGAAGCGGCGGCCGGCGGGCCGCTGGCGCTGGTGCGCAATGGCGACATGATCACGCTCGACGTCCCCAACCGCGTGCTGCGTATCGAGGTCTCGGATGAGGAGCTCGCCGAGCGGCGCAAGAGCTGGGCGCCGCCCGTCCACGAGATGAAGGGCGGCTGGCAGTCGCTTTATGTCGAGCATGTGATGCAGGCGAACAAGGGCGCCGATCTCGACTTCCTGGTCGGGATGCGTGGCCACACGGTGAAGCGGGAAAGCCATTGAGACCCTACCCGTCTCGTACCGCCTGCCGTGAAGCCAACCGGGATCTGAGATGACCGAATTCGCGACCTACCCGTCGCTGCGCGACCGCTCGGTGTTCATCACCGGTGGCGCGCAGGGCATCGGCGAGAGCCTCGTCGAGCATTTCGCCCGTCAGGGTGCCCGCGTCGCCTTCATCGACATCGCTGATGACAGCGCGCATGCGCTGGTCGATCGGCTCGCCGGTGAGGGGCTGGCGGCGCCGCATTACGCCCATTGCGATGTCCGCGACATCGCGGCGCTGCGGCAGGTGATCGCCGATGCGGCGGCGGCAGTCGGGCCGTTCACCGTGCTCGTCAACAACGCCGCCAACGACCAGCGCCACGCGCCGGAGACGGTCGAGCCCGATTATTGGGACGAGCGCTTCGCGACCAATCTGCGCCACCAGTTCTTCGCCGCCCAGGCGGTGATGCCGATGATGCGCGAGGCCGGCGGCGGCTCGATCATCAATTACGGCTCGATCTCCTGGCGGCTGAAGATGGGCGGCATGCCGGCCTACACGGCCGCCAAGGCGGCGGTGGAAGGGTTGACCCGGGGCCTCGCGCGCGACTGGGGCCCGCACCGTATCCGGGTCAACAGCATCCTCCCCGGCTGGGTGATGACCCAGCGCCAGCTCGATCTGTGGGTGACGCCGGAGGGCATCGCCGAACTCGAGCGCGGCCAGGTGCTGCCGGGTCGCGTGCTGCCGCCCGACCTCGCCCGGATGACGCTGTTCCTCGCCGCGGCCGACAGCGCGATGATCAGCGGCCAGAGCTTCGTCGTCGATGGCGGCTGGGCGACGGGCCTCTAGAAGCCCGCCCGGCAAGAAGGATACGAACCCATGAATCTTGTTCAGTTCCGCACCGAGGCGGGCGGTCGCGGTGTCGCAATCGTCGGCGAGGGCGACACGCTGCGCGTGCTCGACAATGTCCGCTCGGTCCGCGATCTCGCATTGGCGGCGATCGCCGCCGGCTCGGATCTCGCGAGTTTCGTCGAGAGCCTGCCTGCCTCCGGCTTCGAGAGCTACGCGGCGGTGATCGCCGAGGCCCGGCTGCTGCCGCCGCTCGACCATGAGGACCCGGCGCACTGCCTGGTCACCGGCACCGGCCTCACCCATCTCGGCGGCGCCGAGGCGCGTGACCGGATGCACAAATCGCTGGAGGATGCCGACAAGCTGACCGACAGCATGCGGATGTTCCGCGACGGTCTGGCGGGCGGCAAGCCGGCGGGCGGTGAGCCGGGCGTGCAGCCGGAATGGTTCTACAAGGGCGACGGCTCGATCGTCGTCGGCGGCGAGGCGCCGCTCGTCATGCCGGATTTCGCGCTCGACGGCGGCGAAGAGCCGGAGATCTGCGGCTGCTACGTCGTCGCGCCGGACGGCACGCCATGGCGTATCGGCTTCGCGCTCGGCAACGAGTTCTCCGACCATGTGACGGAACGGCAGAACTATCTGCTGCTCGCCCATTCCAAGCTGCGCGCCTGCTCCGTCGGCCCGGAGCTGCGGCTCGGCACGCTGCCGGAGGACATCCGCGGCACAAGCCGCATCGTTCGTGGCAATGCGGTCCTGTGGGAGAAGCCTTTCCTGTCGGGCGAGGCCAATATGAGCCACTGGATCGCCAATCTCGAGCATCATCACTTCAAGTACGATTTGTTCCGCCGGCCCGGGGACGTGCATCTGCACTTCTTCGGCACCGCCACGCTCAGCTTCACCGACGGGGTGAAGGCGGAGCCGGGCGACCGGTTCGAGATCGAGGCCGAGGTCTTCGGCCGTCCGCTGCGCAACACTCTGGCGCGCGCCCCGGCCCGCGCGGTAACGGTGCGGGCGCTCTGACGCCCCGCCGCAGCGGCGGTTGGCGGTGGGGCGAGGCAGGGGCCAGGCAAGGGGCCGATAAGGAGACAGCGAGGAATGGACCGTATCGATCTCGATGGCCGCCATGCGGTCGTCACCGGTGGGGCGCAGGGCATCGGGCGCGCCGTATCGGAAAGGCTGATCGCCAATGGCGCGCGGGTCACCATCTGGGACCGCGACGGTGATCTGGCAGCGGTGACGGCGCAGGAGATCGGCGCCACGGCGCGCGCCCTCGACATCACCGATCCGGACGCGGTGGTGGCTGCCGCCGCCGAGGCGGGCGCGATCGACATCCTGATCAACAATGCCGGGATCGCCGGCCCGAGCCACAAGCTCTGGGAGTACCCGATCGACGCCTGGCGGCAGGTGGTCGAGATCGACCTGAACGCGATGTTCTACGTTCTGCGCGCCGTGGTGCCCGGCATGATCGAGCGCAATTACGGTCGCATCGTCAACATCTCCTCGGTCGCCGGTAAGGAGGGCAACCCGACCGCCTCGCCCTATTCGGCGGCCAAGGCGGGGGTGATCGCGCTGACGAAGTCGCTGGGCAAGGAGCTGGCCCAGTACGACATCGCCGTCAACTGCGTGACGCCGGCGACCGCCAAGACCCGCATCCTCGAGCAGGTCAGCGAGGCGCATATCGAATACATGCTGTCGCGCATCCCGCGCGGCCGGTTCCTGAAGGTGGAGGAGGCGGCGGCGATGATCTGCTGGCTGTGCTCCTCCGAGAACACCTTCACCACCGCCGCGACCTTCGACCTTTCCGGCGGTCGGACGACCTATTGACGGCAGCGGTCGGGGCGGTGGCCGGCGTGGGAACGGCGATGTCCGCTGCCGCGAGCGGGAGCGCCGTGCCCGAGGGCGCCGCCGGGCTCGCGGCGGCGCTCGAGCGCATGGGGCTGATGACGCCGGGGGAGGCCCCGGTGTTCACCCCGCTCTCGGGCGGCGTGTCGTCGGACATCTGGCGGGTCGCGCTCGCGCGCGGGCCCGTCTGCGTCAAGCGGGCGCTGCCCAAGCTGAAAGTGTCGGCTGACTGGCGCGCGCCCGTCGAACGCAATCTCTACGAGGCGCGGTGGATGGCACGGGCCGCCGCGGTGGTGCCGGAGGCGGTGCCGGCGCTGCTCGGCCAGGACGAGGCCGCGGGCGCGCTGGCGATGGAATGGCTCGACCCGTCCGACCACCCGGTGTGGAAGACTCTGCTGCGCGACGGCACGGCGCCGCCGGCGATCGCGGCCGCGGTCGGCGACGCGCTCGGCCGCCTGCATGCGGCAACCGCCGCCGACGCCGTGGCGACGGCGCAGCTCTTCCCGACCGATGCGCTGTTCCACGCGCTCAGGCTCGACCCCTATCTGCTGGCGAGTGCCCGTGCCGATCCGGAGGTGGCGCGGCCGCTCGAGGCGCTGGCGGCGGTGACGGCCAGAACGCGCCGCGCCCTCGTCCATGGCGACGTCAGCCCGAAGAACATTCTGGCCGGCCCGAAGGGGCCGGTCTTCCTGGACGCGGAATGCGCCTGGTGGGGCGATCCGGCCTTCGACCTCGCCTTCTGCCTCAACCACCTTCTGCTCAAATGCCTGTGGCGGCCCGTTTTCTCGACGGCCTATCTGATCGGCTTCGATGCGCTCGCCACCGCCTATATGCGTCATGTCCGCTGGGAGGGCCGTGTCGGCTTCGAGACGCGCGCGGCACAGCTCCTGCCCGGGCTGATGCTGGCGCGCGTCGACGGCAAATCGCCGGTGGAATACCTGACGCGCGACGCCGAGCGGGAGCAGGTCCGGCGGGTGGCGAAGCCGCTGCTTCTCGATCCGCCCTCCCGCCTGTCCGCGGTGCGTGACGCCTGGGCGGCGGCGCTGGCCTGACCTTTCTGGATCCGAAGAGAGCAATCGTGACGGCAACGAGCATCGAGAGCGTACGCGGCAGGCGCGTCTGGGACAGCCGCGGCCGACCCACGGTCGAAGCCGAGATCCGCCTCACCTCCGGCGCCGTCGGCCGGGCGATCGCTCCTGCCGGCGCCTCGACCGGTTCGGGTGAGGCGCGCGACCGGCGCGATGGCGGCAGTGCTTTCGGCGGCTATGACGTGAGCGGTGCCGTGGCGGCGGTCAATGGCGAGATCGCCTCTGCGCTCCGCGGCCTCGACGCGGCCGATCAGGGGGCGGTCGACGGGGTGCTCGTGGCCCTCGACGGCACGCCGGACAAGACGCGGCTGGGCGGCAATGCCACCATCGCCGTCTCGATGGCGGTGGCGCAGGCGTCCGCGTCCGCGTCCGGCAAGCCCCTGTGGGCGCTGCTCGGTGGCGAGACGGCATCGCTGCTGCCGCTGCCCGAGATCCAGATCTTCGGCGGCGGCGCCCATGCCGGACGCCGTCTCGACGTGCAGGATTTCCTCATCGTCTGCCCGGGGGCCGGCAGCTTCGCTGAAGCGCTTGACTGGACGGCCGAGATCTACCGCGCGGCCGGTCTTCTGATGGCGGAACGCGGCACGCTGCAGGGTGTCGCCGATGAGGGGGGCTTCTGGCCGGCTTTCGACGATGCTGCGGCTGCGCTCGACACGCTGGCGCTGGCGATCGAGCGCGCCGGGCGGCGCGCCGGCGAGGAGGTGGCCATCGCCCTTGACGTCGCGGCCTCGGAATTCGGGCGTGGTGGCCGCTACCGATTCGAGGGGCGGGAAATCGACACCGGCACGATGGTCGATACGGTGATCGGCTGGACGCGGTGTTGGCCGATCGTTTCGGTCGAGGATCCGGTCGCCGAGGATGATGCGGCCGGCTTCCGTGCGATCACTGAGGCGATCGGCGATCGCTGCCAGATCGTCGGCGACGATTTTCTTGTCACCGACGCCGCCCGTATCCGCGAGGCGGCGGCCAGCGGTGCGGCCAACACCGTGCTCCTGAAACCCAACCAACGCGGCACGCTGACCGAGACACTGGAGGCCTGGCGGGCCGCGCAGGCGGCGGGGTTCGGCGGCATCGTCTCCGCGCGCTCCGGCGAGAGCGAGGATGTCACCATCGTCCATCTCGCCGTCGGCTGGGGGGTGGGGCAGCTCAAGGTCGGCTCCTTCGCCCGCTCCGAGCGCATGGCGAAATGGAACGAGGCGCTGCGCATCGAGGAGACGCTGGGAGGCCGGGCCCGCTTCGCCGGCCGCACCGTGCTGCGCGGCTGAGCTGTCGGCGACGGGGCTGCTGCACGCCCGGCGTGCTGCGCGGCCGGGGCCGCGCCCGCCATCCTAGCCTTCGACCGCCTCGATCTTCAGCTCCTGCCGCCGGCCATCGCGCCCTTCCCAGGCGATCGACTGGCCGACCGAGAGCCCGATCAGCGCGGTACCGACGGGCGTCAGGATCGAGACGCGACCGGCGGCGATGTCGGCCTCCTGCGGGAAGACCAGCGTCACGGTGCGGCGGCCGCCATCGCTGGTGGAATAGGTGACGGTCGACCCCATGCGCACCACGGCTGCCGGCAGTGCGCCTGCCTCGACGACCTTGGCGCGATCCATCTCGGAGAGCAGCACCTCGGCAACGGCGGGGTCGCGCTCCTCGAGCGCCTGGGCGAGATCGACGAGCCGGCGATAATCCTCCTCGCAGACGACGATCTGCGGCTTGGCCTGGCGGCGCTGGGACAAGGACACGGTGAACATCCTCCCTGGAACGGTCGAACCGCGCGGTCGCCCATGCGCCGGCGGTTTCACAAGTCACGTTGGAGCGATCATGATCGGCGCGCCCATGGGCCTCCCGGCGGGGCGGGTGGCCCTCCCCCCGAGGGGAGGGCGCGACGGGCCGGTCCTCGGGGGTCAGTATCCCGCGATGGGGTAGCGCCGCGCGGCGGATCGATACGGGCGGTGGATGGCCGGGTTCATCGTCTCGATGTGGTCGTTTCGGTCGCGCCACGCAAGCCCCGACCGAAGCGGGCCGTCGCCCGCTTCAGTGTCCGGCCCTGGCTGCGGCGACGGCGTCCTCGATCCGGCGTTCATAGCGGGCGAGCGGCGGCTTGACGCCATGGGCAAAGAGCGCCCGGCGCTGCTCGTGATTGGTGCCGGTCAGATAGAGCGCGTTGCCGCGGCGCGCGGTCTTGTGGGCGAGCCCGCCGATCGCGTTGGCCGCCGTCGAGTCGAGGAAGGGCACGGCGGAGAGATCGAGCACCAGCGCCCGACGCGAATCGGCGATGCGATCGAGCACCGAACCGATCAGCGCCGTCGCCCCGAAGAAGAAGGCGCCGGTTATCCGGTAGACGACGACATCCGGATCGCTGGCCGAGGCGCGGTCATAGGGTGTCCGCTGACCGGTCGTGTCGGCCCGGTCCTCAACCACCAGCGGCGCATGCGCCTCGATCGCCGTCGCCTTCGACATGCGGTAGATGAACAGCAGCGCACCGAGCGCGAAGCCGACGACGATCGCCTCGGTCAGGTCGCGGAAGATCGTCAGCCCGAGCGTCGTCAGCAAGACGGCGGCATCGCCCCGCGAGGTCCGAACCAGCGTCGCGAAGGCGTGCTTCTCGATCATGTTCCAGGCCACGACCGCGAGAATGCCGGCGAGGCTCGCGAGCGGGATGTAGCCGGCGAGCGGCGCCGCGATCAGCACGAAGGCGAGCAGGAAGGCCGCGTGCAGCATCCCCGACACCGGGCCGTGCGCGCCGGCGCGGACATTGGTCGCGGTACGGGCGATCGTGCCGGTGACGCAGATGCCGCCGAACAGCCCCGAGGCCACATTGGCCACGCCCTGGGCGACCAGCTCGCAGTTCGAGCGATGGCGGCGGCCTGTCATCCCGTCGGCGACCACGGCCGAGAGCAACGATTCGATCGAGCCGAGCAGGGCAAAGGCGATGGCGTTCGGCAGCACCGCCTCGATCTTGCCGAGGGTGATCTCAGGCAGGGTCGGCATCGGCAGCGAGCTCGGGATGCCGCCGAACTGCGAGCCGATCGTCGCCACCGGCAGGTCGACGAGCGCGGTCAGCGTCGCGGCGGCCGCCGCGGCCACCAGCATGCCGGGCCAGTGCGGGCGCAGGCGCTTCAATGCGACGATGATCGCGATCGTACCGAGGGCCACGGCGATCGCCGCCGGTTCGGCGGTCGACAGGCTCGGCCACAGCACAGCGAGCTTGTCGAGGAACGGTCCCGGCTCCGCCTCGGCCAGGGTCAGGCCGAGCAAATCCTTGATCTGGCTGGCAAAGATGATGACGGCGATGCCCGCAGTGAAGCCCACGGTGACCGGATAGGGGATGAACTTCACATAAGTGCCGAGGCGTAGAAAGCCGATGGCCGCGAGCATCAGCCCCGACAGGATCGTGGCGAGGATCAGCCCGTCCATCCCATGGACCTGGATCGTCCCGGCGACGACGACGATGAAGGCGCCGGCAGGCCCGCCGATCTGAAAGCGGCTGCCGCCAAGCGCCGACACGAGGAAACCGCCGATGATCGCGGTGTAGAGACCCTGGGCCGGCGTAGCGCCGGAGGCGATCGCGATCGCCATCGATAGCGGTAGGGCGACGATCGCCACCGTCAGCCCAGCGACCACATCGGCCCGGAACTGCGGCAGGCCGTAGCCCTCGCGCAGAATGGTGACGAGCTTCGGCGTGAACAGCTCAGCGAAGCTGGGCCGGGGCGGCGTGGCAAGGGTGTGGGCGGTCATGGCTCCTGCGGCCTTCGATCGGGCGGCGGGATCGTCGGCTTCGGGTGTCGGCGGTCGTCGTCGCGGGAAACGATGGGTGACGGTCAGTCCTGAGTGCGGTCCGGCGGCCCGTCCTGCGGCTTGCGCGCCGGCTCCTTCAGGCGGACACCGCGTCCGCCCCCCGGGCTGGCAGCCCCTTCGCCGATCAGCTCGATACCGGCGCGGTTCAGCGCCTCGACGACCTTGGTCAAGCTGTCGACGACGCCACGGACATTGCCCTGGCTCGCCTCCATGCGCTGGATCGTCGGCACCGAAACCCCGGCGAGATCGGCCAGCGCCTTCTGGTCGATGCCGAGAAGCGCGCGGGCAGCCCGCAGCTGGGCGGAGGTCATCATGAAATAGACCCATTCAGCATATCACGATAGCGATATGGGCTGTTTAGATTGATGTGTCAAGCATCAGTATGCAGGGATGAACCATGAACCCTCCCTGCCGCAGGCGGCGCATCCGGCTCGGTGATCAGCCGCGCCGCACGCTGAAAGGTCACGTAGTTCCAAGCCCAGGTCAGCGCCACGGTCAGGCGGTTGCGGGTGCCGATCAGGAAATAGACATGGGCAAGGCTCCAGAAGGCCCAGCCGAGAAAGCCGGTCAGCTCCAGCCGGCGCAGCTTCACCACCGCCGCCTTGCGCCCGATCGTGGCGAGGTCGCCCTGATGCCGATAGGCGAAGGGTGGCGGGGGTGGGCCGCCGGCGACCCGACGGGCGATGAGATCGGCGACATAGCGACCCATCTGCTTGGCGGCGGCGGCAATGCCCGGCACCGGCCGGCCGTCCGGCATCGTGACCGCGGCGGTGTCGCCGATGGCAAACACCCCCTCCAGCCCCGGCACCGAGAGGTCGGGCGCGACACGGATGCGCCCGGCGCGGTCGCTCTCCGCCCCGACCCAGCGTGCAGCGGGCGAGGCGACGACCCCTGCCGCCCAGATCACCGTCGCCGCCTCGATCCGAGTGTCGCCCAGCGTCACGCCGGCGGCGTCGATGCCGGTGACCGGCGCTCCCGTCAGGACCTCGACGCCGATTCGCTCCAGGGCGCGGGCGGCATAGGCGGAGAGGTGAGGCGGGAAGGCCGGCAGGATGCGCGGCCCCGCCTCGACGAGGATGACGCGCGCCCGCCGCGGGTCGACCCGCCGGAAATCGAGCGGCAGGGCCTGCCGCGCCAGCTCGGCCGTCGCGCCGGCCAGTTCCACCCCGGTCGGCCCTCCGCCGACCAGCACGAAGGTCGTGAGGCGCCGGCGCTCGGCCTCATCCTCCGCCAGCTCCGCCCGCTCAAAGGCGAGCAGCACGCGGCGGCGGATGCCGGTCGCATCCTCGATGCGCTTCAGTCCCGGGGCGAGGGGTGCCCATTCGTCATGGCCGAAATAGGAATGGGTGGCGCCGCTGGCGAGGACCAGCATGTCATAGGGCAGGGCCTGCGCCGTGGTGAGGACGCAGCGGCGGGCGGTATCGACTCCCGTCACTTCCGCCATCAGCACGGTGACGTTCGACCGGGCGCCGATGATGCCCCGGATCGGCCAGGCGATGTCCGCCGGCGACAATGTCGCGGTCGCGACTTGGTAGAGCAGCGGCTGGAAGCAGTGATGGTTCTGCCGGTCGACCAGCACGATGTCGACCGGGGCGCGGGCCAGTCGCCGTACCGCTTCGAGGCCGCCGAAGCCGCCACCGACGATCACGACGCGCGGGCGCCGCGCGCCCGTCCCAGCTCCCGGCGACCCGTCGGGCCGGGGGGCGTGAAAGGCCGATGCGGCGGTATCGTTCATCCCGTCACCTCCGAGGGCCTGCCCTCCGGCCGAACTGTCGGGCATCACGGGAACGCGGGGCGATGGCCGGGGGTTCGCGCCGGCCTCCGCGCCGCCTGCGCTTCGGTTATGCGGCGGCGACATGCGCTCCGGGCACGTCGCCATGTTGTCAACGGCCGCAGGACCGCTTAGGTCTTGTCCGACATCAAGAGTTGGGCTGTGCCCGACGCCAACCTGCTTCCCCGAGCAAGGTGGCGCTCCCGCGAGGGAGGATGTGGCCGAACCGGCAACCAAACGGGTCCGCCACGGTCGGTGCCGCCGCGCTGCGTGGACGGACGATCATCTATGCCGATTAAGATCCCGGACAACCTGCCCGCCCGTTCGGTGCTCGAGGCGGAGGGGGTCATGGTGATGCTCGAGACCGATGCCGTGCGGCAGGACATCCGCCCGATGCGCATCGGCCTGCTGAACCTGATGCCCAACAAGGTGAACACCGAGACCCAGTTCGCGCGTCTGCTCGGCTCCTCGCCGCTGCAGGTCGAACTGACCCTGGTGAAGATCACCGGGCATGTCCCCCGCAACACCTCGCCGGATCACATCCTGTCCTTCTACCGCGACTGGGAGGACATCCGGCACGAGACCTTCGACGGCTTCATCGTCACCGGCGCGCCGGTGGAGACGCTGCCCTTCGAGCAGGTGACCTACTGGGACGAGCTGCGCCGGATCTTCGACTGGACGCAGACCAATGTGCATGCCTCCTTCAATATCTGCTGGGGCGCGCAGGCGGCCGTCTACCATTTCCACGGCATTCCCAAGCACCTGTTGCCGGCGAAGAAGTTCGGCATCTACCGGCACCGCGTCCTCGAGCCGGCCTCACCCTATCTGCGCGGCTTCTCCGACGATCTGCCGATCCCCGTCTCGCGCTGGACGGAGGTGCGGCGCGAGGACATCCCGGCCGACAGCGGCATCCGGGTGCTGATGGATTCGGAGGAGGCCGGGCTCTGCCTGCTCGACGATCCCGGGCGGCGCTCGCTGCACATGTTCAACCACGTCGAGTACGACACCTTCTCGCTGGCCGAGGAGTATGCCCGCGACCTCGCGGCGCAGAAGCCGATCTCGATCCCGCATCACTATTTCCCGGACGACGATCCGAGCCGCACGCCGCGCAACCGCTGGCGCAGCCACGCCCATCTGCTGTTCGGCAACTGGATCAACCAGCTCTACCAGACGACGCCCTACGATCTGGCGGAGATCGGCAGGCGCTGACGGGCGGTCCGCGGGCGATGCCTCCCGCGGACCTCGCCGCCACCGACGTGCCGGCTTGCAGCCGCCTGGCGTCATGCCTCATCTGCGGGGCGACGAGGGAGGATCCCCGTGGAGCGCATCACCATCACCATCGACGACGAGCTGCTGGCGACGCTGGACGCCCTGTGCGAGCGCCGCGGCTATGCCAGCCGGTCCGAAGCGGTGCGCGATCTCGTCCGTGCCGCCGCGCTGCAGGACCGCGCCGAGGGCGATGGCGAGGCCGAATGCTTCGCGACCCTCGCCTATGTCTATGAGCATGCGACACGCGATCTCGCCCGCCGTCTGACCGACCGCCAGCACGACCGCCACGATCTGTCTGTCGCGACCCTGCATGTCCATGTGAGCCATGAGGACTGCCTCGAGGTCGTGGTGCTGCGCGGGCGGATCGACGACGTCCGGGCGATGGCCGACAGCGTCCTGTCGCAGCGCGGTGTCCGCCACGGCCAGCTGCACATCCTGCCCGGTGAGGGCGGGCTTCACGCCCCTGGCCTCCCGCCGGCAGGCGAGGGCCCGGCTTCGGAGACGGGGCACTGACCGGCCCCGCATCGGTGGTCACCGCGATATGAGGATTTTGAGTGTTCCTCATACGCCTGCCCTGTGCCAGCCTGCCGAAATCGGGACCGTCGGAGGCGAGGGCATGCGACGCTGCGCGCGCGCAGGGAGATTGGTCGGGGTCATGGCCGGGCTGGCGATGCTGCCGGCCGCCGCCGCCGGGCATTTCCAGGAGATCCTGCCCTCGACCGACCGGTATGAGGGTGACGGACCCCTCGAGATAGAGCTGGTCTTTACCCATCCGATGGATGGCGGGCCGGTGATGGACATGCCGCGGCCGATGCGCTTCGGCGTCCATGACGGGCAGGGGATCACCGATCTGACCGCCGCGCTGTCGGAGACGCCACGGGACGGCGCAACAGCCTGGACCGCGCAATGGGAGCCGCCCGGACCGGGTGGCTATGTCTTCTTCGTCGAGCCACAGCCCTATTGGGAGTCGGCCGAAGGCAAATCGATCATCCATTATGCGAAGGTGGTAGTGGACGCCTATGGCTGGGGCGATGACTGGGACACCGTGCTCGGCCTGCCGGTGGAGATCGAGCCGCTCGTCCGGCCCTATGGCTTGTGGACCGGCAATCTGTTCAGCGGCGTCGTGCTGCGCGAGGGTGCGCCCGTGCCCTTCGCCGAGGTCGAGGTGGAGTGGGTGAATGACGGTTCCATCCAGCCGCCGGGCGATGCCTTCGTGACGCAGGTGATCAAGGCCGATGCGGCGGGCATCTTCCACTACGCGATGCCGCGCGCGGGGTGGTGGGGCTTCGCCGCGCTGATCGACGCGGATTACACCCTGCCCGACCCCGAAGGCGCCGCGCGGCCTGTCGAGCTGGGCGGGCTTGTCTGGGTACGCGCCGTCGACATGGACTGACGGGAGCCGCGGATGGCCCATATCCCCGACGGCGTCCTGTCGCTGCCGGTCCTCGCCGGCGGCGCCGCCCTGGCCGCAGGGGCGCTCGGCCTGGCGCTGCGCCGGCTCGACGACGAGGCGCTGCCCAGGACGGCGGTCATCTCGGCGATGTTCTTCGTTGCCAGCCTCGTCACCATCCCGGTCGGCCCGACGAGCGTTCATCTGCTGCTCTCCGGGCTGATGGGATTGGTCCTGGGCTGGGCGGCGGTGCCGGCGGTGATGGTGGCGCTGATCCTGCAGTCGGTCTTCTTCGGGGTCGGCGGTGTCGCCGCTCTCGGTGTGAACACCGTCAACATCGCCCTGCCGGGCGTCATCTGGGCGGCGCTGCTCGCGCCGGTGCTGCGGCGGGCGCGGCGCCCATCATCGCTTGCGCTGATCGGTGGCGCCGTCGCGCTGCTCTCGGTCGCGACCACTGCCGTCGGGGTCATGCTAGTGCTCGCAGCGAGTGATCCCGCCTATCTCGCCTCGGCCCCGCTGGTGCTCGCGACCTATCTGCCCCTCGGCTTCGCCGAGGCGGTGGTCACCGGCTTTGCCACCGCCTTTCTGGCGCGGGTCCGGCCGGATGTGCTGCGGCCGCTGCAGCCGGCGCCGCGGCATGCCTGAGCGTCCGCTCGCGGCGCTTCTCGCCGGCACCCTATTCCTGCTGCTGGTGCTCACCACCGGGCCGGCCCAGGCGCATCGGTTGAAAGTATTCGCGGCGGCGGTCGGGGACGCGATCGAGGGCCGCGTATATTTCGTCGGCGGCGGGCCGGCGCGCGGTGTGCCGGTCACACTGTCCGACGCTGCGGGAACCGTTGTCGGCACGACTGAGACCGATAGCGAGGAGGGGCGCTTCACGCTCCCCGTGCCTTACCGGGCCGATTTCACCGTCACCGCCGATGCCGGGGACGGGCATGTCGACCGCTTCACCCTCGCCGCCGCGCGTCTTCCTGTCGGCCTGCCGGCCGGGCCGGGAGATGGAGAGATGGTAGCGGAAACCCCGTCCACCGCGATGGCGGGTCTGTCCGCGGGTGGCGAGGCGATGGATGCAGCGGTCGAACGCGTCGTCGCGGCGGCGGTTGCGCGTCAACTGGCGCCGATCCTCGAACGGCTCGACGCGATGGAGACGGCGGTCCGGCTGCGCGACCTTCTGGGCGGCATCGGCTATGTGATCGGCGTCTTCGGCCTGTGGGCACTGTGGCGCGGCCGCCGCCGCGGCGGAGGCGGAGCATGAGCCTCGCCGACGCCGGCGTGCTCTTCGTGGAGCACCGCGACCGTGGCGCGCTCGCCGCGATCGATCCGCGGCTGCGCCTTGCGGCTGCCCTGGGCTTCCTCCTCGCGCTGTCACTGCTGCGGTCGCCGTCCGCGCTCGCTGCGGCTTTGGCGCTGGCAATCGGTACCGCCCTGCTGGCGCGGCTGCCGCTCGTCGTGACGCTGCGGCGACTCGCTGCCGTCGAAGCCTTCCTGCTCGTCCTCCTGGCAACGCTGCCTTTCACGGTTGACGGGACGCCGCTGTTCACCCTCTTCGGCATGGCGGCCTCTTTGGACGGCGTGCGGCGGGCGGGCGAGATCGTCATCCGGGTGAATGCCGGGCTGCTGCTCGTGGCCGCGCTGTTGTCGACCCTCGGCGGCGCGGGTCTGGCACAGGCCATGGCGGGGCTCGGCGTCCCGCCCCGGCTTGTGCTGATGCTGCAGCTCACGCTGCGCTATGTGGCGCTGTTCCGTGCCGAGTATGGCCGGCTGCGGCGGGCGATGCGTGCCCGCGGCTTTCGGGCCCGCGCCACACCGCATGGCTGGCGGACGCTCGGGACACTGCTCGGCATGCTGCTC
Organism: uncultured Mycobacteriaceae bacterium; assembly: GCA_964406375.1. GTDB lineage: Bacteria > Pseudomonadota > Alphaproteobacteria > DSM-16000 > Inquilinaceae > CAYORM01. The sequence goes on from CAYORM010000021.1 coordinate 29,255, forward strand.
CTGCGCTCCGTCGAACGCGCCGAACGGGTCGTCTGGGCGATGAAGTGCCGCGGCTTCGCCGGGCGCTACCCGACACCCGAGCGGGTGACGCCCGGGCGCGGCGACCGCGGCTTCGCCCTCCTCACGGCGGTGGCGATTCTGGCGCTGCTCGGCCTCGAGATCCTGGCGTGAGCACGGCGCCGCTCATCCGTCTCACCGGCGTTTCCGCCGGCTATCCCGGCCGTCCGGTGCTGCGGCGGGTCGATCTCACCCTCGGCCCTGGTGAGCGGCTGGCGCTGCTCGGCGCCAATGGCGCCGGCAAGAGCACGCTGCTCCACGTCATCGTCGGCCTCGTGCCGGCGGATGGCGGGACGATCGAGGCCTTCGGCCGGATCTGCCGTACAGAACGCGACTTCCGCCCGGTGCGCGCCCGTGCAGGGCTGGTATTCCAGGATCCCGACGACCAGCTCTTCTGCCCGACGGTGCTGGAGGATGTCGCCTTCGGTCCGCTCAATCTCGGCCAGTCGCCGGCCGAGGCGCGGGCGACGGCATGGGAGACGCTGCGGGCGCTGGGGCTCGAGGCGCTCGCCGACCGGGTCACGCACCGGCTGTCGGGCGGCGAGAAGCGGCTCGTCTCGATCGCCTGCGTTCTGGCGATGCGACCGGAGGTGCTGCTGCTCGACGAGCCGACGGCGGGGCTGGACGAGGCCGCCTATGACCGGCTCTGTGCCATCCTCGACGGGCTCGACCAGGCGATGATCATCGTGGCGCATGATGCGCGCTTCGTCGCGCGGCTGGCGCGCCGCGCCATCCTGATCCGCGATGGCGAGAGCCATCCCGGTACCCTGCACGTGCATACCCATCAGGCACCGTTGCCGCACGGCCATTTCGCGGGCGTGCCGCAGGACCATCGGCACGACGGCTAGGGTCGGGATCAGCGCCTGAGCGCGGTCGTCAGCCGGTCGAGCCGGGCGTAGAGCCGGAAGATCAGCGCCGCGGCCGGGATGATCACCAGGATCCGCACGATGTGGAAGGCAGTGACGAGTGCCGCGTCGAGATGCATTGAGCTGGCGGTGATCGCCATCTCGGGCGTGCCGCCGGGCGCATTCGCCAGCACCAGCATCGGGAAGCTGGCATCGAGCGCAATGGACTGCAGCGCACCGAGTCCAAAGGCGAGTGCCAGCAGGGCCGCGCCGATGATGAGTGCGTAGCTGACGAAGCGTCCCGCGGCGATGATCGTCATGCGGTTGAACATCGCGCCGAGCGTGACGCCGATCGCCACCTGCGCCGCGGCCAGCACCGGGCCGGGGAACTGGGCGACCGGGGCCTCGAGCATCGCGAGCGCCCCGACGCCGAGCAGCGGCCCGATGAAGAAGGGGTTGGCGATGCGGAATTTGAGGCAGACCAGCCCGCAGAGAAGCCCGGTGGCGAGCACCAGCAGAACGCCGAGCGGCTCGAAGGGGACGGGGCGCCGCCCCAGATCGACGGCCTCGATGCCGAGGGCGAGGAGCAGCGGCGGGATCAGCACGACGATCGCGGCGATCCGCACCGTCTGGGTGAAGGCGACGATGCCGCCATTGCCACCATACTGGTTGGCGAGGCCGGCCATCTCGATCGGGCCACCGGGCAGGCTGGCGAACAGCGCCGTCGCCCGATCGATGCGGCGCGTGCGGATCAGGAGAGACGCCGATCCTATGGCAAAACCGATCGTCGCGAAGGCCGAGATCAGCATGGGGCCGATATTGGCGATGATCGCCGACAGCGCCTCCGGCGTCAGGTTGAGGCCGACGGCTCCGGCGATGACGAGCTGGCCCGCCCAGCGATGCACGGCCGAGACCGGCGGTGCCCCGAAACGGGCGGAGAGGAGGCCCGTGCTGAACAGCGCGCCGACGATCCAGGGCAGCGGCACGCCGAGGAGGGCGCAGAGCCAGCCGGTGGCACCGCCGATCGCATAGACCCCGGCCAGGATGCGCAGCCGACCCATCTCGATATCCTCCTTCACCTCTGCCCGGCCGTCTCTCAGCCTTCATGCCTCCGGCCGCGCGGGCGCGCGCTGGGCGGCCACGGGGCAGGAGCGTGTGATCACATCGGAACCGCGGTCGGGGGCGGGACGGCATGGCACCGCACCGCCGCCCGCATGCCGGCCCGCCGCTACCGCGACTGGGGCTGGATCGGCGCGCTGAGCGTCGCGCGGGTGCCGGGGTGGTTGTCCTCGTATTCGATCGTGCCGGCGAGCTGTTTGACCAGCGATTCGATGAGACGGCTTCCGAAGCCGCGTCGCGCCGAGCCGCGCCCGCCGCCCGAATCGGCGACGATCAGGCGCAGCAGGTCGCGGTCCTCCGCCAGCGTCACCCGCAGCGGGCCCGGTGCGCCGTCATAGGCATATTTGTTGGCGTTGATCACGAGCTCCGTCAGCACGAGACCGAGCCCCACCGCCCGATCCGTCGGCAGCATCAGCGGCTGCAGGTCCCGCGAGAGATGGGTCGCCCACTCCTCGCCCAGCGACTGGACGAGCTCGTCGAGCAACTCGTCGACATAACGCGCGGCATCGACGGTCTCGAGCTGGTCGGAGCTGTAGAGACGGCGATGGACGAGCGAGACTGCCCGGATGCGCCGACGCGCCTCCTCCACCGCCGCCTTGAGGCCGTCATCCTCGGAATCCCGCGCCTGCAGCCACAAGAAGCTCGAGACGAGCTGGAGGCTGTTCTGGACGCGGTGGTTGATTTCGCCCAGCAGGAACTCCTTCTGCTGAATCAGCGTCTCCTTCTGCTCGATCGTGCTGAGGAGCTGGCGGTTGAGCTCACGGATCCGGCGCGTCTGCCAGACATTCGTGACGGCGATGCGCAGGCGTCCGGCGGCCTCGATCTCCGGGATCGTCCAACGCCGTGCCCTGCCGCGCACCGTCTCGGTCCAGGCCTCGAAACTGGCGCGCGGATTGAGGATCCCGCCCTCGCCGGTGCTGACCGGCTTGTGCGGATTGCCCGCCCAGTTGACGACCTCGGTCTCCTCCGCCCGGAACCACATGACCATCCACGGCTCGCTGGCGGACAGCGTCATGGCGAGCAGACCGGCCGCGAGCGGACGCTCCGCCGCGGGCATATCGACCTGATCGCCGAGCGCGCTGGTGGTGAAGACGGGCTGGCCGGCGCGCCCGGCGATCCACTCGGCGAGCCGGCGGATCGTATCCCCGGCCGGGGCGCGGCCGCCGCGCACCACTTCGACGCCGCGCAGGACGGCGACGCCGTCGCCGTCCAGCATCCGCATGATCTCGTCGAGATGGTTGGAGATCGCGAGATCGAGCGAACCCTCCCGCAGCAGCAGCTCGACGATACCGTCCTCGAAGGTGCGCAGGCGGACGCGTTCGCGATAGGCGTCGGTCTCCTCGCGCGCCTTGATCTGGCGGGCCAGGGCACCGGCGAGCGCCCGGCAGCCGGCGCGGATATCGGCGCCGACCGGGCGCGGCGTCGCATTGTGACAGGCGACCAGCCCCCACAGCGCCCCGTCCTTCACGATCGACACCGAGGCCGAAGCCACGACGCCCATATTCGCGAGATAGCGCAGATGAACCGGCGACACGCTGCGCAGATGGCAGTCGCTCATGTCGAGCGGCTCGGCCTCCTCCCAGGCGGGCATGAGCGGCGCCGGGACGTAGCGGGCATCGGGGATCACCCGGATGAGGTTGCGGACATAGAGCGCCCGGGCCTGGCGCGGGATGTCCGAGGCGGGGAAGTGGTGATTGAGGAAGCTGTGCTGCCCCGGCGCGAGATCCTCGGCGATGACGACCCCCGCATCATCCTCGCGGAAGCGGTAGATCATCACCCGGTCGTAACCGGTGAGGCGCCGGAACTCGACAGCGGCGGCGGCGCAGAGCTGCCGCAGGTCGGCGGCCCGCTCAAAAGCGCCGGCGGCTGCTTCGAGCTGGGTGAGAAGCGTCGTGGCCGAGGTGCCGCCGAGGGACGGCTCGAGCTCCGCGACCAGATGGTTGCCGGCCCGGTGATGGCTGAGTTCGAAGACGGTGTCGCTGCCGGGGGGCACGACGCCGCGCAGCGTTCCGGGTACACCGCTGGCGAGTGCGTCCGCCGCATCCGGGCCGAGCAGTCCGGCGCAGTCGGCACCGATCCAGTCGGCCCGTCCCAGCCAGCCGGCGACATCACCGGCGCCATGGGTGACGCGCATCGTGTCGGGATCGATGACGAGCAGGACGCCGTGCGGCTGGATGGAGCCAGGGATGTGGATCGGCTCGCGGTCACAAAGGTCGAGCCGGGGATCGGGGCCGTCCGGCCCGTCGGGACTCACGGCCGGGCCTCGCACAGCAGGCGGGCGGCGTGGTCGAAGCCGCGCAGCGCGCCGCGGACGGCCTCGGCCCGGCGCGTCTCGTCCCCGGTCTCGCGCTCCAGCACCGCGAGAAAGCCGCGCCAGAGCGGGCCGGTCTCCGCACCATAGGGGTCGAGGAAGCCGAGCTCGGATACGTCCACTCCTCGCGCGACGAGCGCCCGCAGCAATACGCGCCCGCCGAGGCTCGACCCTTCCAGCACATAGAGCAGGCCGAGCGCCTCGGCCCGGCTGCCCGGCAGGGGGAAGGCCGGCGGATGCGGCTCGAGATGGCGGCCGAGCAGCGCGGCACGGCGTTGCCCGTCGAAGGACAGGTTCGGCAGCCCGGCCAGTAGCGGCGAGAGCGCCGCTTCAGCCGGCAGATAGAACGCGGCATAGCCACGGAGAAGGGCGGGGCGACGGCAGGGATCGGCCAGCCGCTCGACAGCGTCGACCGCGCGTTCAAGCCGTTCATGCGCCGGCCGGGTCGCGCTGCGCAGCGTCCCGGCGGTCGTCGCGGCCGGATCGACAGGGGCAAGGTAGCTCAACGCGGCATCCTTCCTGTCACCACCGGACCACCACCTCCGGATCGCACCCGAAATCGAGAATAGCTCGCAGTCTGGCGGATCGCGGACGCCGGCACAATGGCCCCACCCCCGATCCGGCACCATGCCGGGGTCTACCGTCGCCGCAAGCTGGGCAGGAAGATCGTCAGGAGACCGAATGCCGGCAGGTAGGAGCAGGCCCTGTAGACGAAGTCGATCCCTTCGGCGTCGGCGATCGTGCCCAGGACGGCGGCGCCGATGCCGCCCATGCCGAAGGCGAAGCCGAAGAACAGGCCGGAGATCATGCCGACACGGCCAGGTACCAGCTCCTGCGCGAAGACGACAATGGCCGGGAAGGCCGAGGCGAGGATTAGCCCGATCACGATCGTCAGCACGACGGTCCAGAAGAAATCGGCATAGGGCAGGGCGAGGGTGAAGGGCAGCACGCCCAGCACCGAGGCCCAGATGACGAATTTCCGCCCGAATCGGTCGCCGATCGGGCCGCCGATGACGGTGCCGGCGGCCGCCGCGCCCAGGAAAACGAAGAGCAGGATCTGCGAGCCCTGCACCGAGACGCCGAACTTCTCGATGACGTAGAAGGTGTAGTAGCTCGACAGGCTCGCCATGTAGACGTTCTTCGAGAAGACGAGGATGGCGAGCACCGCGAGCGCCAGGGCGACGCGGGCGCGCGGCAGTCCCGCGATGCCCGCCGCGCCGCTGCGGGTGCGGTTCGTGCGATTGCGGGCATACCAGCCGCCGACCCGCCACAGGATGATCATCGCGGTGAGCGCGGCGAGCGAGAACCAGGCGACGCTGCCCTGGCCGCGCGGCAGAACGACGAAGGCGGCCAGCAGCGGACCGATGGCCGAGCCGAAATTGCCGCCGACCTGGAAGAGCGACTGCGCGAGCCCGTGCCGCCCGCCCGACGCCATGCGCGCCACCCGCGAGCTCTCGGGGTGGAAGACGGAGGAGCCGAGCCCGACCATCGCGGCGGCCATCAGCAGCAGCCAGTAATGTTCCGCCCCCGCCAGGAGGATGAGGCCGACCAGGGTGAAGCCCATCCCGATCGGCAGCGAGTAGGGCTGTGGCCGCCGGTCGGTGTAAAGGCCGACCAGGGGCTGGAGCAGCGAGGCGGTGACCTGGAAGGTGAGCGTCAGCAGCCCGATCTGCGTGAAGTCGAGGCTGTAATTGTCCTTCAGCATCGGATACAGCGCCGCGAGCAGCGACTGCATCAGGTCATTGAGCAGATGGCAGACGCTGATGGCCGCGATGACGGCGAAGGCAGTCTTGTCCGCGGCCGGCCGGTCGGCCGCCGCCATGGCTTGACTCACGCTGGCGCTCCTGGGCGGATCCTCACGGGGGTTGGACGCGGCGGGAGCCGCCCCCCTTCCGGTCAGTATAGCCGGCGGCCGTGATTGTCGGCCAAGTGAAGCCCCGCCCGACAGCGCGTGCCGGTCATGCCAGCGATGCGATGGAAGCGGCCCGATCCGGCCGCGGCTCACGCCGGATAGCGACGCTCCGCCTCTCGGATCCGGCCGTTATTGCCAAGCTCGATAATGTAGCCGAAGTCCTTCTCGGTGTCGAGGTAGTAATGCTCATCCTCGTCGAAGATGCCACTCTGGATGACCGGGTAGCCGCGACGCTCGTAATTCTCAACCGCCTTGCGGACATCCCGATAATAGAGCTTCACGTGATGGAGGCCCTCGCCGCGGCTCTCGAGGAACTCGTCATAGATCGAGCGGCCGCTGACCGGCTGCAGCAGTTCGAGCTGGATCGGCCCGTTCCAGGTGACCGCGAGCAGGCAGGAATGCGTCGCCGGCCGCCCGCGATAGAGGTAGTCACGGACCTTCGGCGCCTCGAAGGTGTAGATGCTCCAGGGCCCGAGGCCGCAGACCTCCCAATGGCGGCGCATCGCGGCCTCGATGTCGCGCACCAGATAGGCGACCTGCATGAGCTGACCGTCCTGCATAGCGTTCCCCCATCCTCCCGTTCGCGGCGGCTGTCCCGCCTTTCGGCCGACGATGCGGAGGGAGCGCCGGGGCGTCAAGGCGCCGGCGCCGCAGTCGCCGGTGCGCCGGCCCTCAGGCGCTCAGCCGCCGGATCACGGTGAAGCCGACATCGACCTTGTGCGGCAGGCCCGGGGCGCCGCTCTTGCGCGCCAGAAGGAGCCGCCCGGCCTCGGTCCCGATGCGGCGACCGGGAATGCTGACGGTGGTGAAGCCGAGACCGGCATCGCCGGCGAACTCGAAATCACCGAAGCCGGCGACCGCGAGCCGGCCGGGCACCGCAAGGCCGCGGCGCCGCGCCTCGCAGTAGACGCCGAGCGCCAAGGCATCGCTCGCGCAGAAGATCGCGTCCGTATCCGGCCAGCGCTCCAGGAAGGGGCCCAGCGCCGCTGCACCGGCATCGACCAGGCTGGCCTTGGGCGGCGCGGCGAGCGACCGCGGCGGACCGAGGCCGGCCGCGGTGATCACCGCCTCATAGCCCTTGCGGCGCAGCCTGCCGCGCCGGTCGGATCCGACCGAGCCGGCGAGGAAGCCGATGCGGCGATAGCCGAGCTCGACCAGCAGGCGCGCCATCGCTTCGCCGGCGCTGCGGTTGCAGAAGCCGACAGCGGTGTCGATCGGCGTCTTGGGCAGGTCCCAGATCTCGACGACCGGGATCTGCGCCGCGGCCAGCATGCGCCGGGCCGTCGCGGTGTGTTCGGTGCTCGTCAGGACGAGGCCGTCGGGCCGGCGGCCGAGCAGTGTGACGAGCAGCGCCTCCTCGCTCCTGGCGGAGTATTCGGTCGTGCCGAGCAGGAGCTGGTGGTCAGCCTCGGCCAGTGCGGCGTTCAGCCCGTCGATCGTGGAGGTGAAGATCGAGCCGCCCATCGTTGAAACCAGCGCCGCGACGAGCCGGCTTTCGCGTGAGGCGAGGGCGCCGGCGACGCTGTCGGGGACATAGCCGAGCGCGTCGATCGCGGCGCGGACCCGGGCGCGCGTGCTCTCCGCCACCTTGTCCGGTGTCTTCAGCACGCGCGACACCGTCATCGCCGAGACGCCGGCGGCGCGCGCCACATCCTCCATCGTCACCCATCCGCGATGCGGGTGCGGGCGGGCCTGAGCGGCGAGCTGCGGGCGGGCCCGCGGCGGGGCGGCGGCGCGTTGCATGTGATTTCCGATTGACAGTCCGATGTTAGCGCCAACATCCTGTTGGCAGCAAGCTAGGGAGGGATCGCGATGCTATCCCGCGAACAAGTCGATTTCTATGAGCGCAACGGCTATCTGCTCGTTGAGGACGTCGTCACGCCCGAGGAGCTCGCCGAGCTGCGCCGCGTGACGCACGATTTCATCGAGCGGTCGCGCACGCTGACCGAGAGTGACGAGATCTATGATCTCGATGAAGGCCACGGGCCCAATACCCCGCGGCTGACCCGGATCAAGCTGCCGCATCACCGGCACCCGATCTATCGTGACGTCCTGCGTGGCGAGCGGATGCTCTCCATCCTGCGCGCGCTGCTCGGCCCGGATGTGCTGCTGCAGACGAGCAAGCTCAACACCAAGGCGCCGGGCGGCGGCGCGGCGGTCGAATGGCACCAGGATTGGGCCTTCTACCCGCACACGAATGATTCGATGCTGGCCTGCGGGCTGATGCTCGACGATGTGACGCTGGAGAACGGCCCGCTGATGGTGTTGCCGGGCTCGCATAAGGGGCCGGTTCTCGACCACCACAATGGCGGCGTGTTCTGCGGCGCCATCAACCCCGACGATCCGCTGTTCGACCGCGACCGCGTGGTGACGCTGACCGGCAAGGCCGGCAGTATGACGATCCACCATGTCCGCACGCTGCACGGCTCGGCGCCGAACCTCAGCGACCGGACGCGGATGATCCTGTTCTACGAGTGCCACGCCGCCGATGCGTGGCCGCTGCTCGGGGCCGGCACCTACATCCACCGGCAGGGCCAGCAGGCGATCTGGGACGATCTGCACGAGCGCACCCTGTGCGGCCGGCCGACGGTCGTGCCGCGGGTCGAGCCGGTCCCCGTCCGCCTGCCGCTGCCGCCGGCGCCGGATGCAAGCTCGATCTTCAAGACCCAGAAGACTGGTGGGGCGAAGAGCGCCTTTGCCGCCTGACGGCTGCGGCGGACGCGCCCGGCGCGCGCCGCCGCGGACGGGCGCCCGAAAGAGGCGCCATAGCCGCCGTCGACACGACGCAACCCGGGAGGAGGCTCCGAGAATGAGAAGAATTGGGGAACTCGCCGCCGCGACCGGCCTCGCCGTAGCGCTGCTCGCCACGCCCGCCGCGGCGCAGCAGGTGCTGACCTTCGGCGGGTCCGACGCGATCGGATCGCTGATCGATCAGGCCAACCAGAAGTTCAGCGAGCTGGTCAACGAGCGGGCCGAGGGCCGGCTGCAGGTGAACTTCATCCAGGGCGAGCAGCTCGGCAACGACATCGACGTGATCCAGCAGATGATGCAGGGATCGGTCGACCTCTATGGCGACGTGCTCGACTGGTATGCGAACTGGGTCCCGGACTTCAACATTCTGGCCTGGGGCTTCAGCTTCCGCGACAACGACCACATGCAGACCTTCCTCGAGAGCGAGATCTACGCCGCTCTCGCCGAGAGGCTGAGGGAAGAGCAGGGGATCCGGATCCTCGCTGCGGCACCCACCCAACCGCGCATCCTGATGGCCGACCGGCCGGTCGAGACGCCGGACGACCTGATCGACCTGAAGATGCGGGTGCCGGAGATCCGCACCTATCTCCTGCTCTGGCAGACCCTCGGCACCCAGCCGAGCCGTCTCGCCTGGGCCGAGATCTTTCTCGGTCTCAGCACCGGCACGGTGGAGGCGGCGGAAGGCCCGGTCTCCTCGGTCTATGCGGCCAAGCTGCACGAGGTCGCGCCCTATGTGATCCGCACCGACCATCTGGTCTCGACGCATCACATCACCATGAATGAAGCCGCCTTCTCGGCCCTCGAGCCGGATCTCCAGGAGATCCTGCTGACCGCCGCCCAGGAGGCGACGCAATGGGCGCGCATGCAGGCGGAGGCGGAGACCGAACAGGTCATCCGCCAGATGGAGGAGGAGGGGGCGACGATCATCGTCGTCGATCGCGAGCCCTTCGCGGCCAAGGCGCAGACCGGTGCCGAGGAACTCGAGGCCGACGGCGTCTGGAGCGAGGGGCTGTGGGAGCGCATCCGCAACCTCTGACAGGCCGGTGACGACCGGCTCGTGACGTTCGGGGCGGCGCGGCGAGGACCGGCCGCCCCTCTCCCATGCCGCGGTTGTCGCGGCGGAAGATTGGCAGCAGACGGCCGGCCGTTTCACGGGGGCCGTCTTATCCTCGGGGAAGGTCCTTGATCCCGTTCCTGGACGCTTGGCGAGCACTGCTCGCTCTGATCGCCCGGCTTGAGCGGCTCGTACTCGTGCTGCTGATCGCCAACATCGTCGTGAACATCACCGCGCAGGTGATCTCCCGCTACCTGTTCGGCACGCCGCTGATCTGGGTCGAGGAGGTCGCGACTTATTCCTTCATCTGGGCGACCTTCATCGGCGCCTCGGTGGGGATGAAATACGACCGCCATGTGAAGATCGAGACCTTCGTCCGCCGGCTGCCGCCGCGTGGTGCCGCGGCGATGCGCCTTGTCGTCGCGCTGCTGATCTTGGCGTTCATCGTGTGGCTGCTGCCCAAGGCCTGGGTCAACATGGCGCTCGAGATGCAGCGCCGGTCGATCGCCCTGCCGATCCCGGTGCCGGTTGGCTGGTTCTTCTCGGTGCCGCTGATGGTGGGGCTCGCCTCGATGGGCTTCACGCTTCTCTACCGCATCACCGCCGATCTCACGGTCCTTGCCGGCGCGCCGCCGCAACCGCCGATCACCGGTGACATCAACGAGGTCGAAGAGGATCTCGAAGCCGAGCGCGTTCTCGCCGGAGAAGCCCGATGACCATCGCGATGCTCTTCATCTTCTTCGCGGCCTTCGTCGCGATCGAGATGCCGATCGCCTTCGCGCTGGCGATCGCCGCAGTCGGCTATCTCCTGGTCGAGGCGCAGCTGCCACTGAACATCGTGGTGCAGCGGATGGTCTCGGGGCTCGACAGTTTCCCGCTGCTCGCCATCCCCCTCTTCATCCTGGCCGGCAACATCATGAACCGGGCGGGCCTCGCTGCCCGGATCTTCGCCTTCGCCCTGTCGATCCTCGGCCACATCCGCGGCAGTCTTGCCCATGTGAATGTCGGCGCCAGCATCGTCTTCGCCGGCATGTCCGGGGTGGCGCAGGCGGATGCCGCGGGGCTCGGCACGGTCGAGATCCGGGCGATGCGCAAGGCAGGCTTCGATGTCGGCTTCTCGGCTGCGGTCACCGCCGCCTCCTCGATCATCGGGCCGATCATTCCGCCCAGCGTGATCATGGTGATCTATGCCGTGATCGCGCAGGTCTCGGTCGGCGACCTCTTCCTCGCCGGCATCCTGCCAGGGCTCCTGATGGGGCTCCTCCTGATGCTGATGATCTGGATCATGGCGGTCACGGGCAGGGTGCGCGCGCCGGTCCGCCCGCGGGCGAGCTTCGATGAGATCCGGCGCAGCTTCCTCGCGGCGCTGCCCTCGCTGCTTGCCCCGGTCATCCTGGTCGCCGGGCTGCTGTCGGGTGCGGCGACGCCGACCGAACTCGGTGCGATCACCGTCGTCTATGCGGCGCTTGTCGGCTTCACCCAGGGCGAGCTGACGCTGCGCAGCCTGCATCGTTCGGTAATTGAGACCGCCGTCACCGCCGGCGTCCTCGTCTTCATCATCGCGGCCGCCATCCCCTTCGGCTGGGTCGTCTCGATCAACAACCTGCCGGCGCAGCTCGCTTCGACGCTGCTCTCCTGGACCGACGATCCTTACATCCTGCTCGCCATCATCAACGTCATTCTGCTCCTCGCCGGGCTGGTGATGGAGACGACGGCGATCCTGCTGATCGCGGTACCGGCACTGCTGCCGCTCGCGCATGCGCTGGGGCTGGATCTCACCCATTTCGGCGTGATCGTCGTCCTCAACCTGCTGATCGGTGCGACGACCCCGCCCTTCGGCGTGATCCTGTTCATCATGATGGACATCGCGAAGATCAGCTTCGCGCAGATGGTCCGGGCGATGATGCCGTTCTACATCCCGCTGGTCGGGGCGCTGATCATCATCACCTATTGGGCGGACTTCGTGATGTTCGTGCCGAACCTTCTGGGGCGGTAGTAGGGGTTAGCCCGCCGGGGCGGGGCGCCAGCCCCAGGCCTCGGCGAGCGCCAGACAATCGCGCCAGGGCATGACGGCGTCGGTCGTCGTGGTGCTGCGCAGCGAGGCGGCGGCGGTGGCATGGGCGAGGGCAACCGCGTCCTCCAGCGTCCAGCCCTCATGCAGCCCGTAAAGGATGCCCGCGGCGAAGGCGTCGCCGGCGCCATTGGCGCCCGCGACCGCCTCGCGCGGGACCGCGACTGACGGCCGCTCGACGACCGTCCCGTCCCGCGTGACGCCGATCGCGCCGGCCGGGAAATGCACGACCACCACGGCCATTGCGCCGAGGGCGAGGGCGGCCCGCGCGGCCTCACGGCAGCGCGCCCAGTCGGTCCACCCGTCCGCGACGGTGTCGAGCCCGGCGAGCGCACCGATTTCGACATCGTTGACGACCAACATGTCGAGATGGGGCAGGCAGGGCCGGGCCAGCGCAGCGATCCGCTCGGGGGCGATGCTGACGAGTTCGAGATTGGTGGCGAGGCCGGCCGCCCGGGCCTTCGCCAGGACGGTGACCCAGCCATTGGCATCGGTTCCCCAGGGCTCGTCCATCAGCCGATGGACACCTGGCAGGCCGAGATGGAGGAAACGGCAGCGGGTGTCGGAGAAGTCGAAATGGTCCGGCGTCAGCAGCGCGGCCGTGCCGGGATTATAGAGATGGGTGCGCCGTCCCGACAGCCGTGAGGCATAGGCATCGGTATAATGGGTGGGCGCCGCGTCGGTGACGTGCAGCCCGGCGCGCCCGATCCCGTTGGCCTCCGCCTCGGCGATAAGGAAGCGGCCATCGGGGTCATCGCCGACCAGGCCGATCGTCTCGACCGGCATCGATGGATCCAGCCGGCGGATGTCGACGGCGAGGTTGCAGCCGGATCCGCCGCCCCGCATCGCCTCGCCCAGGATCTCCACCGCCGCGTCCTCGGCCGGCCAGCGGTCGATGATCTTGTTGCGGTCGACGCACCAGGTGCCGCCGGTCAGGATGCCGCGACGGTCGGCCGAACCCAATGCCGCCATTTCAGCCGGCCGCCTGCTCCAGCACGGCCTCGGTGATCCGGAGATCCTCGTCGAGCGGGCGTAGCGGCGTGATCCCCTCCCGCTGCAGGGTGCCGTGATAGGCGCGCACCGCCTCCACCGGCCCGACGGTGCCGTCGGCCACCTCGCGCATCAGCGCGACGATCGCGAGCGGAGCCTCGGCGAGGTTGATCTTGCGGCCGAACAGCGCCACCTGCGCGCCGTAGCGCTGCGCCTGGGCCAGCAGCTCGAAGGTGTCGCGCGTCGTGCCGGCGCCACCGCCGAGAACGCCGACGACGAGATCGGGATCCCAGCTCGCCAGCTCCTCCAGCGCCTTCGGGCCGTTATAGACGATCTTGAGGAAGCGCGGCCGCTCTGCCCGGGTCAGCCCGGCAAGGCAGCGCACGATGCAGTCATTGACGTAATGCGGCAGCACCTCCGGCGCGATCCCCGTCGGCACGTTCGGATTGAACACCTCGAGGAAGTAGGAGAAGCCGTTGGCCGCGGCGTCGGCACGGAAGGCCGCGAAGGCCTCGAGCGAGGCGAGGTCGGCGTCGAGATCGTTGTTGAAGGTGATCGAATAGAGCCCGAGATCGGTCCCGATGATCGAGCCGGAGACGGTCGGTGTCGGTGACCCGACCATCATCTGCGACAGTGTCACCGTGCGGAAGGGCCGGGAGGGGCGCGCGGTGTAGCTGCCGCCGCGCACCGCCCAGATATCCGTCGCGTCATTGGCCCGGATCGCCGGCTTGACGGCGCTGTCGCGGAAGACTCCGGCCTCGGTCAGCCGCTCGAGATTGGAGGCCGAGACGAGCATCACATCGACGATGTCCTGCTCGACGATCGCCCGGATCTGGTCAAGAAACTCGGCGCGGCTGCGGTAGCGCGTCCAGGCACCGGAGGCATCGCGCAGCGGCCCCGTGGAGGGGAGGCTCGGCCCCATATCGCCATCCTTGGCATCGGCGATGATGAAGTCGCGCCGAGTGGACCGGCCGGACCGGATGCGCGCCAGCTTCTCGTCCAGACGCTTGGTGACAGTCATGACGTTTCCCTCGGTTCCGCCCGCCCTGTGACTCACGGCGCCCTCCGTCGCGCGGCGCTCTTCTACGAACGGCATGGTGTGGCCGATCGGACCGGCGGGCAAGGCCGCAGCGATGAAGTGGGCGCCGTCAGGCGCCTGCTTCATGCCTGAGATTACGCCCGGTCACCGGGTCGAAGAGATGCAGCTTCCGCGGGTTGAAGCCGAAGCGCAGCGTGCCGTCGACCGGCGCATCGAGGGAGGCTGGGGTGCTGGCACGGATGAGCTGGTCATCGATCCGCAGCGTGACGATCTTCTCGACACCGTGATTCTCGACGTCGTGCACCCGCGCTTCCACCGGCTCGCCGGGGCCGATCCTCACATCCTCCGGCCGGACGCCGACGGTGACAGCCCCGCTCGCGGCGGTCCCGTCCTCGGTATGGAGGAGCAGGCGGTCGCCGAACACCGAGACGGCGCCGCCGCGCGCCTCTCCGGGCAGCAGGTTCATCGCCGGCGAGCCGACGAAGCTGGCGACGAAGACGTCCTGCGGCCGGTTGTAGATCTCGTGCGGCGTGCCGATCTGCACGATCCGGCCGGCATTCAGTACGCCGACGCGGTCGCCCATCGACATCGCTTCGACCTGATCGTGGGTGACGAAGAGGAAGGTCGCCCGCAGCTCCATCTGCAGGTCCTTCAGCTCGGCCCGCAGCGCCTCGCGCAGCTTGGCGTCAAGATTGGACAGCGGCTCGTCCATCAGGAAGGCGCGCGGGTCGCGGACGATGGCGCGGCCGATCGCCACCCGCTGCATCTCTCCGCCCGAAAGCCGGTCGGTCTTGCGGTCGAGGAGATGATCGATCCGAAGCGTCTTCGCCGCCCGGGCGACGCGACGGTCGATATCCGCCTGGTCGTAGCGGCGTACCTTCGAACGCAGTGGGAACTCGAGGTTCTGCCGCACCGTGTAGCGCGGATAGAGCGAGTAGTGCTGGAAGACGAGCGCGATGTCGCGCTGCGCGGCGTTCCAGCCCCGGACATCCTCGCCATCGATCGCGATCGTGCCGCTGTCCGCCCGTTCCAGCCCCGCGATCAGCCGCAGCGTTGTCGTCTTGCCGGCACCGGTCGGGCCGAGCAGGACGAAGAACTCGCCATCGGCGATGTCGAGCGACAGCTCGCGCAGCGCCACATGGCTGCCGTAGCGCTTGGTGACGTTGCCGAGGCTAAGCTGCGCCATCGTGACCATCCAGCCTGACGTTCAGGGCCGCACCGCTGCGCGGATCGAAGATGTGGGTCTGTGCCGGGTCGAGCCGCATCCACAGTGTCTCGCCCTGGCGGGCCGCGAAATCGCTGGGCGTGCGCGCGCGGATCGTGCGGTCGCCGACGCGCAGATCGACGATGTCATAGGCGCCGAGCGGCTCGACGATGTGTGCCTCCACCGGGACATGGCCGTCATCCGCCGACCGGCTGACGAGCACACCCTCCGGGCGGATCCCGACGGTGACGGCATCGGCATCGTAGCCGGCCGCGTCCAGCATCGCGGGCAGCGCGGCATGGGTCGGCAGCCTCGCGCCGTCGATCGCGAACAGCGCTGTCCCGCCCTCGGACTCGATGCGGGCGTCGAAGACGTTCATCACCGGGCTGCCGACGAACTGGGCGACGAACAGGTTGGCCGGGCGGTGATAGACCTCTTCCGGCGAGGCGATCTGCTGCAGCACGCCCTCATT
>CAYORM010000022.1:0-11619 GCA_964406375.1 uncultured Mycobacteriaceae bacterium
CGGCTCGTTGATGATGCGCAGCACCTCGAGGCCCGCGATCTTGCCCGCGTCCTTCGTCGCCTGGCGCTGGGCGTCGTTGAAATAGGCCGGCACCGTGATGACCGCCTGCGTCACCGGCTCGCCCAGATAGTTCTCGGCCGTTTCCTTCATCTTCTGCAGGATGAAGGCGCTGATCTGGCTCGGGCTGTAATCGTTGCCCTGGGCGCGGACCCAGGCGTCGCCGTTCTTCGCCTTGGTGATCTCATAGGGCACCATCTTGATGTCCTTCTGAGTCATCGGATCGTCAAAGGTGCGGCCGATCAGGCGCTTGATCGCGAAAAGGGTATTCTTGGGGTTGGTGATCGCCTGCCGCTTCGCCGCCTGGCCGACAAGACGCTCCCCGTCATTGGTGAAAGCGACCATCGAAGGGGTCGTTCGCGCGCCCTCCGCATTTTCGACGACCTTGGGTTGGGATCCTTCCATGACGGCGACGCAGGAGTTCGTCGTGCCGAGGTCGATACCGATCACTTTTGCCATGATGTCCTCATTGTCTTCAGCAGATCCGTCAGGCCGCATCATACGCACCCGCGCGAATCCCCGGGATCATATTTTCATTAATATCTCACACGCTGGTAAAGTCCCGCGCTCACGGGTTATATAGGGGGCGGTTTCTGGGGCCGCAAGCCGCTCGCCCGGTGGAAACACAAAAAAGCTCCGGTCCGGATGCGCGTGGCGAGCCCCGGGGTTCGTGCCCGCAAACCGCCCGGTCTTCGCGCTCTTGTAAGGGAGTTCGCCACATGCCCGCTCGTCTTCCCTCCCGCCTCGGCCCGTTCGCGCGCTTCATGGCCGCGCTCATGTTCATCCTCGGCTGCGCCGCCGTGCCTGCGGCGGCGGAAGAATCAGCCGATGGGGCGAGGACGGGAGCGATCACGGTGAGCGAGCCCTGGATCCGCGCGCCCCTGCTTCCCGGCCGTCCCGCTGCGGCCTATTTCGTGATCGAGAACGGCGGCGCGGCGGACCGCCTTCTGGAAGTGCGGACCGAAGCCGCGGGACGGGTCGAGATCCATAGCCATGTGGAGGAAAACGGCGTCATGAAGATGCGCCGCCAACCCGCCCTCGAGGTGCCGGCGGAGGCGAAGGCGGTGCTTGAACCCCGCGGCGACCATATCATGCTGTTCGATCCCGCGCCGTCGCTCAAGGCGGGTGCGGAAGTGGAACTCACCCTCGTCTTCGAGCAGGCGGGGGAGATCGCCGTCATGGCCCCGGTCTACAGCCTGAGAGCGGAACCGGCGCACGATCACCAGTAGCGTGACGCAAAAGAACAAGGGCCGGACCCGTCAGGATCCGGCCCTTCCTTCATGGGGATTCCGGTAACGCCCGTCAGGCGCTGGTGTCGACCCGGTTCTCGCTTTCGGGCTGGATGGCGCGGGTGACCCCCACGCGCGCCGCGCGCAGCAGCCGGTCGTTGATGACGTAGCCCGGCTGGATCACCTGAATGACCACCCCCGACGGCTGGTCGGCCGACGGCACTTCGAACAGGGCCTCGTGAAGATTGTGGTCGAACTTCTCGCCAAGGGGATCGATGCGGCGGATGCCCGCCTTCTCGAAGGCCTTCAGAAGCTCGCGCTCGATCAGCTCCATGCCGTCGACGAAAACCTTGACGTTCTCGTCGTTGCGCGCGGCATCCGGCAGGCTTTCAAGGGCGCGGCGCAGATTGTCGGCCACGCCGAGAAGATCCCGGGCGAAGGACGAAATCGCGTATTTCGCCGCATCCTCGCGCTCCCGCTCGGCGCGCTTGCGGAGATTTTCCATCTCGGCCAGCGTGCGCAGCAGCCGGTCCTTGAGCGCGGCGATTTCCGCCGACTGGTCCGCGGGCTGGGCGGCGGCCTGGTCGCCTTCGGCCGGAGCCGCGGTGCGGCCTTCCGCCGCGGCCTCCTCCGGCTTCGCGCCCTCGGGATTGTCGGTCTTGTTCTGCTGGTTTTCGTCTTGATTCATTGAATAGCCTTTGATGATGCTCTCTGATTACAAGAAGCGGCCGATGATCTTGGCGGTATAGTCCACCATGGGGATGATGCGGGCATAGTTCAACCGCGTGGGCCCGATCACCCCGATGACGCCGATGATCTTCTCCTGCGCGTCCGTATAGGGGGAGACGATCACCGCCGAGCCCGACAGGCTGAACAGGTTGTTCTCCGCGCCGATGAAGATCTTCACGCCGTCGGCCTGCTTGGCGAGATCAAGAAGACGCAGGAAATCCCGCTTTGTTTCCAGTTCGTCGAACAGGCGCCGCACCCGTTCGAGATCCTCCTGCGCCTGCACGTCCTCGAGAAGATTGCCCCAGCCGCGGATGATGAGGCCGGTTTCGCCCTCCTGGCCGCCGGTCCAGGTGGCAAGCCCCGCCGCCACCACCTCGCTCGTCAGGTCGTCGAGGGCGGCCTTCTTCTCCTCAAGCTCCCGCTCGATCACTTCCCGGGCCTCGTCCAGCGTCCGGCCGTTGATCCGGGCGTTCAGGTAGTTGGCGGCCTGGATCAGCGCCGAGGGCGGAAGCCCCAGGGGCACGTCCATCAGCCGGTTCTCGACGACGCCATCCGAATTGACGAGGACGACAAGGGCGCGCCCCGGGCTCAGATGCACGAACTCGATGTGGCGCAGGGGCGCGTGGCTTGCCTTCTGGACGGAGACGAGCCCGGCGCAGTGGGACAGGCCCGACAGGGCCTTGGTCGCCTCGCCCAGCACGTCCTCCATGCGGCGGCCGGCGGCGCGGCACTGCGCCTCGATGTTCTGGCGCTCCGCGGCGCTGAGATCGCCCACCTCCAGCAGGCCGTCCACGAACATGCGCAGGCCGAGCGCGGTCGGCACGCGGCCCGCCGAGGTATGAGGCGCGGACAACAGGCCCGCTTCCTCGAGATCCGCCATCACGTTGCGAACGCTGGCCGGCGACAGCCCGACGTTCGGCAACCGGGAAACAGTGCGCGAACCCACCGGGTCGCCCGTCTCGAGATAGGTTTCGACGATCTGCCGAAAGATATCCCGGGACCGCGTACTCAGTTCTTCAAGCCGCATGGCCCTCCGTCTCGCATGCACAGGTTTACTGCCTGCAATGTAGTAATGGCGGTATCGACCGTCAATGAAGGACGGGGCGGGCGGCGCGCCCCGCGCCTTCATGTGGACGCCGCCCGCGGGGCAGGGTAGATAGGGCGCAAGACAGGACATCAGGAAAGGAACGGCACCATGCGTCCATCGGGGCGGACCACCGATCAGCTCAGGCCCATCAGTTTCGAGCTCGGCGTCATACGCCATGCGGAAGGCTCCTGCCTCGTCAAGTTCGGCGATACCCACGTGATCTGCACCGCAAGCCTCGACGACCGCGTGCCGGCATGGCTCCGCGACCAGCGCAAGGGCTGGATCACCGCCGAATACGGCATGCTGCCCCGCGCGACCCACAGCCGCACCGACCGCGAGGCGGCGCGCGGCAAGCAGTCGGGCCGCACCCAGGAGATCCAGCGCCTGATCGGCCGCTCGCTCCGCGCCGTCACTGATCTCGAGCTCATCGGCGAGCGCCAGATCCGCATCGATTGCGACGTGATCCAGGCCGACGGCGGCACCCGCACGGCGGCGATCACGGGATCCTATATCGCCCTCCACCAATGCTTTCGCTGGATGATGGAAAAGGGCTTCATCGACGAAATGCCGCTCAAGACCGAGGTCGCCGCCGTATCCTGCGGCATCGTCAACGGCATGCCGGTCCTCGACCTCGACTATGACGAGGACAGCACGGCGGAGGTGGACGCCAATTTCGTCATCGCCGGCGACGGCCGCATCTGCGAGATCCAGGGCACGGCGGAAGCGGCGCCCTTCACGGAGGAGCAGTTCCTCCGTCTCCTGCGCCTCGCCCAGATCGGCACCCGCGAGCTTTTCCGCCTGCAGCGGGAAGCGCTGGGTCTCCGCTGAGGCCGGGGGAGAGGAGGATGGCGGCGCGCAAGTTCACCGGCGACCGGCTTCTGGTTGCAAGCCACAATGCGGGAAAGGTGCGGGAGATCGGCGATCTCCTCCGCCCGCTCGGGATCGCGGCGGTGTCCGCCGCCGAACTCGGCCTTCCCGAGCCCGAGGAGACGGGCACGAGCTTCGCCGAGAATGCGGAGCTAAAGGCGCTCGCCGCCGCCCGCGCGGCGCAGATCCCGGCGCTCAGCGACGATTCGGGGCTGAGTGTTGCGGCGCTCGACGGCGCGCCCGGGATCTATTCGGCGCGCTGGGCGGAAACGCCCGGGGGCCGCGACTTCGCCCACGCCATGAAGCGGGTGGAGCAGGCCCTGGCCGAGCGCGGCGCCGCCGACCGCAGCGCGGCCTTCATCTGCGCCCTCTCCCTCGCCTGGCCGGACGGCCATGTGGAGACCTTCATCGGCAAGGTGCAGGGCGCATTGACCTTCCCGCCGCGCGGCTTGCACGGCTTCGGCTACGACCCCATCTTTGTGCCCGATGGCCATACGCAAACCTTCGGAGAGATGCTGCCGGACGCCAAGCACCGGATCAGCCACCGCGCTGACGCCTTCCGGCAGTTGCTCCATGCCTGCTTCGACGCCAGCTGAGGCCGCAATACCGGAGCGGCAGCCGCTGGGCATTTATGTCCATTGGCCGTTCTGCCTGTCCAAATGCCCCTATTGCGACTTCAACAGCCATGTGCGGAGCAGCATCGACGAGGGGCGGTGGCAGCGGGCGCTGCTGGCCGAGCTCGATCATTTCGCGGCGGAACTTCGCGATCAGCCGCGGGAGGTGGTGAGCGTCTTCTTCGGCGGCGGCACGCCGTCCCTGATGCCGCCCGCGATCACCGCCGCGATCCTCGACCGCATCGCCGCCCGCTGGCCCCTTTCACCGGACCTCGAGGTCACCCTTGAAGCCAATCCCACGAGCGTCGAGGCGGGCCGGTTCGAAGGTTTCCGGGCCGCGGGCGTCAACCGCCTGTCCCTCGGCGTCCAGTCGCTCAATGACGCGGAGCTCAGGTTCCTCGGCCGCGGCCATTCGGCGGCGGAAGCGAAGGCGGCGATCCGGCTCGCTCACCGTCATTTCAGGCGGGTCAATTTCGATCTGATCTATGCCCGGCCCAACCAGACCGTCGCAGACTGGCGGGCGGAGCTTGGGGAGGCGATCGCGCTCACCGTGGGACATCTTTCCCTCTACCAGCTCACGATCGAGGAGGGGACGGCCTTCCACAACATCTACCGCCGCGGCGGGTTCCGGCTTCCCGACGAGGAGACGGCGGCGGCGCTCTATGACGCAACGCAGGAGGTCTGCGAGGCCGCGGGGCTTCCGGCCTACGAGGTGTCGAACCACGCGGCGCCGGGCGAGGAATGCCGCCACAATCTCGTCTACTGGCGCTATGACGATTATCTCGGGATCGGCCCCGGCGCCCACGGTCGCATCACTTGTGGCGAAAAGGCGGTGGCGACGGCCCAGCTCCGCAAGCCCGAACTGTGGCTCGGCGCCGTCGAGCGCGACGGTCACGGCAGCGAAAGCCGGGAGCCCATCGATCCCGCCGACCGGGCGGCGGAAATGCTGATGATGGGGCTACGCCTCAGGGAAGGCGTGGATCGTCGCCGCTTCGCCCGCCGCATCGGGCGGGATCTCGAAGCCTTCGTCGCGCCCGACTTGCGGCAGGCGCTTGTGGCCGACGGCTATCTGGCGGAGGACGGGGGGCGCCTGCGGGTGACGCGACAAGGCATGCCCGTCCTCAATCACCTATTGGGGAAGCTCCTCGTCTGAGGGCTCGTCGATGAAGGATCTGGGCGCGGGGCTCAGGGTGCTGAAGCCGCGCCGGGTCACCCCCATCACCACGAGGCCGCGCTCGGTCTCGCCGTTCTCGCGGAAGCGGAAGATGCCGTCGATCCCC
Source organism: uncultured Mycobacteriaceae bacterium (assembly GCA_964406375.1). Lineage (GTDB taxonomy): Bacteria > Pseudomonadota > Alphaproteobacteria > DSM-16000 > Inquilinaceae > CAYORM01. Next base: position 5,864 of record CAYORM010000022.1, read on the forward strand.
TCGAAGCCGTTGGGATCGGTCAGCACGTCGGGCGCGAAGGGCGGCATCTCGCCGGAGCGGATGAGGCTTGCGACGAGCGCCACGGCGTCATAGCCCAGGGTCGCGATTCGCGGCGCTTCCCGGCCGTAGAGACTGCGATAGCGCTCGGCAAAGGCCGTCGCCCGGTCCTGGGGCGGCGCCGCGAACCAGCCGCCGATCAATTGCGGCTCGCGCACGATCGAGGGATCGTTCCACAGACCGGTGCCGAGGAACTGCACCTCCTTGGGATCCACCTCGTAATAGGGGAGAAGCGGGGCGAGAACGCGGAGGAGCGACGCCCCCTCGGCGATCATGATGGCGTCATAAGGCACGCTGCCCAGGGCCTCCAGCGACTTCAGGCGGTCGAGCAGCTCTTCCGCGAGATCGTCCTCCCCGAGCGAGCGCAGGAAGGCGCGCTCCTGCTCCAGGGCGCGCTTGCGCTCGTCATAGCGGGTGATCTGGCGCACGGGATCGAAGAGCTGGGTGGTATCCGGCGGATAATGGACGATGTCGGCGACCTCCGCCCCGGCTTCCTCGACGGCGCGGGCGAACGCCCGGGCCACGGTCGCGCCATAGGGCGTCTGGGGCACGAGGGCTGCGAAGCTCTTGTGGCCGCGGGATGCGGCATAGCGCACGACCCGCCGCACCTCCTCCTCGGGCGCGAAGCTCAGAAGATGGACGCCCCGGCCCGCGACGCTGCGGTCGGTCGAAAAGGCGATCACATTGATCCCCTGTTCCTCGGCGACGGGGGCGACGCTCCGCACTTCGGCCGCAAGAAGCGGGCCGATGATGACCCTGACGCCGTCGGCCACCAGCTGCTGCGCCGCATGCTCCGCGCCGAGCGCCGTGCCCTGGGTATCGCGGGGGACGAGCACCAGACGGCGGTCGCCGGTGTCGAAGACCGCAAGGCTCGCGGCGTTGAGCAGCGCCTCGCCCACATCCGCATACTGGCCGGACAACGGCAGGAGCACGCCGATCTTCACGTCCTCGGCCAGGGGCGGGGCCTTCGCCTCGGGCTCGATCGGGCGGGGCGCTTCGCGCACCGGCTCGGGCGCTTGCGGCCGCTCGGGCCCGGTGGCGCAGGCGGACAACAGCGCGAGGCAGGCGATCGCAAGCCATGTGAAGGGGCGCGAGACAAGCGCGCGCCATTGCCCGGTCCGGTCGATCATGAGGTTGGTCATGGCGTTGGGCCGTATCCCTTGTGATCTGCGCCCCCTTTCAGGCAAGCGCGGTGAAGTGCTACATCTGAATCGCGGCCCAAATATGACTCACGCGACGCCGGAACGCCATCCCGCGGCCTGTCGCGATGGTCCGGGCCCCCGGGATCACCGGCAGAGGAGAAGTATACTGAAGCCTTCGAGCCACTCAACAGCGCCTGCCGAAGCAAGCCGCTGGCGCGATGCGGGGACGCCGCAGCAATTCGCGCCGGGGCTCTATCTCGTCGCAACGCCCATCGGCAATCTGCGGGACATCACCCTTCGCGCCCTCGATCTGCTGTCCGTCGCCGATCGCATCCTGTGCGAGGACACGCGGGTGACGGCCAAACTCCTGCAGCATTATGGCATATCGCGGCCGACCACGAGCTATCACGAGCACAATGCCGAACGCATGCTGCCCCGGGTGATGGAGCATCTGGCGGCGGGCGAGACCGTGGCGCTCGTGAGTGATGCCGGAACGCCCCTTGTGTCCGATCCTGGATATCGCCTCGTCCGCGCGGCGGTGGAGCGGGGGCTGATGGTGACGGCGCTTCCGGGGCCGAGCGCGGCGCTTGCCGCCCTTTCGGTCGCGGGTCTTCCCACCGACCGCTTCCTGTTCGCGGGCTTCCCGCCCCAGAAGTCGGCGGCGAGGCGGCGCTTCTTCGAGGAGTTCCGGGCGACTTCCGCGACCCTCATCTTCTATGAATCCCCCCACCGGCTGCAGCCGTCGCTCAAGGATGCGGCGGAAACGCTCGGCGACCGGCCTGCCGCCATCTGCCGGGAACTCACCAAGAAGTTCGAGGAGGTGCGGCGGGGGACGCTCGGCGCGCTCGCCCGGATCTATGGGGAGGAAGAAAGCGTGAAGGGCGAGATCGTGCTGATCGTCGGCCCGCCAGGCGATCCGGCCCCCGCGGAAGAGGCGGACATCGACGCCCTGTTGCGGGACGCCATGTCGCGCTTGTCGCTCAAGGAGGCCGCGGCGGCGGTGGCGGCGGCGACGGGGGCGCCGAAGCGCGCGGTCTATGCCCGGGCGCTCGCCCTCAAGGAGGGCGCGTGAAGGCGCGGGCTCAGGACCCCGCACGGCCCCGGCGCGGCCGCCGCGCCTGGGAATCCGGCCATATGGCGGAGCGCGTCGCGGCGCTTTTCCTCATCTGCAAGGGCTACCGCATCCTCGCCCGGCGCTTTCGCACGCCGGTGGGGGAGATCGACATCATCGCCCGGCGCGGGCGGGTCGTCGCCTATGTGGAGGTGAAGCACCGACCGGACGCGGCGACGGCGCTCGGGGCCGTATCCGACACCGCCCGGCGGCGCATCATCCGCGCTGCGGAATGGTACGGGGCGCGGCTCAGGGACCCGGATCTTGTCCAGCGTTTCGACGTCGTCGCCGTGCGGCCGTGGCGGCTGCCGCTTCACATGGAGAACGCCTGGACCGCCTGACCGATGCTTCCCGCCTTGACAGGAAGGGTCCGGACAGAGACTTATCACCCATAGTTCAGAACAAGGGTCGAACACGCCATGAGCCTTCGCGTCGCCATCCAGATGGACCATATCAGCACCGTGAACATCCACGGGGACAGCACCTTCCGCCTCGCGCTGGAGGCGCAGGCGCGCGGCCACAGGCTCTGGCACTACAACGTCAATGACCTCGCGCTCCGCGACGGCAAGGTGACGACGGTGGCGGAGCCGCTCACCGTGCGGCGGGAGGAAGGCAATCACTTCACCCTCGGCGCGCGGGAGGAGGTCGATCTCGGCGCGGTGGACGTGGTGCTCATGCGCCAGGATCCGCCCTTCGACATGAACTACATCACGGGGACCCACATTCTCGACCATGTGCATCCCGAAACCCTGGTGGTGAACGACCCCACAAGCGTGCGCAACGCGCCCGAAAAGCTGTTCACCACCCTGTTCCCGGGCCTCATGCCGCCGACGCTCATCACCAGCCGCCGCGATGCGCTCGCCGATTTCCGCAAGGACTTCGGCGACATCATCCTGAAACCCCTCTACGGCAATGGCGGGGAAGGGGTCGTCCGCTTGAAGCCCGACGACGAGAACTTCAACTCCCTCCTCGAGCTCTTCACCCGCCACTACAAGGTGCCGGTGATGGCGCAGCGGTATCTCCCCGAAGTGCGCAAGGGCGACAAGCGCATCATCCTGGTCGACGGCAAGGCGGTGGGCGCCATCAACCGCGTTCCGGCGGAGGGCGAGGCCCGTTCCAACATGCATGTGGGCGGCCGGGCCGAGCCCACGACCCTGACGGCGCGGGAGCACGAGATCTGCGAGGCCATCGGCCCCACCCTGAAGAAGATGGGCCTGATCTTCGTCGGCATCGACGTGATCGGCGACTGGCTCACCGAGATCAACGTCACCTCGCCCACGGGCATTCAGGAAGTCGAGCGCTTCGGCGGCGGCAACCTCGCCGCCCTCATCTGGGACGCCATCGAAGCCAGGCTCTGATACGGCGAAGGCCGCCCGAAGGCGGCCTTTTCCATGTTCACTCCGTCAGGCTGCGGCCTGCGCCGGGGCAGGATAGAAGGTCCGCCCCTCCCGCGCCATGTCGCGGAGGAGCTTCGGCGGCGCGAAGCGCTCGCCGTGGCGGGCGGCCAGTTCCTCGCATTCCGCGACGAAGCGCGCGACGCCGATGGTGTCGATCATGGAGAGCGGCCCGCCCGTATGCGGCGCGAAGCCCCAGCCGAAGATCGCGCCCACATCGGCGTCCGCCGGATCCGTCACCACGTTTTCCTCAAGGCAGCGCACAACCTCGACGGCCTGGCGGTAAAGCAGGCGCTTCTTCACCTCGGCGACGCCGGGCTGATCGGCGCGCGGCGGGAAATGCTCGGCAAGGCCGGGCCAGAGATGCTTCTTGCCGCCTTCCGGATAGTCGTAGAAGCCCTTGCCCACCTTCTTGCCGAGGCGGCCGAGCCGGGTGACGAACAGCTCCGCGACCTCGTCCGCCGGATGGGGCTGGTAGGCGTCACCGAGCGCAGCCTTTGTGGCCTGCTGCACCTTGTACATGAGCTCGATCGAGACCTCGTCGGCGACCGCGAAGGGGCCGACCGCCATCCCCGCCTGCACCCCGCCATTCTCGATGAGCGCGGGGTTCACCCCTTCCTTCAGCATGGCGATGGCTTCCGTGGGGTAGGTGCCGAAGCAGCGGCTCGTATAGAAGCCGCGGCTGTCGTTGACGACGATCGGGGTCTTGCGGATCTGCTGCACGTAATCGAGGGCGCGGGCGAGCGTTTCCTTGCTCGTTTCCTTGCCCATGATGATCTCGACGAGCGGCATCTTCTCGACCGGCGAGAAGAAATGGATGCCGATGAACTGGTTGGGGCGCTTCGACGCCTTGGCGAGCCCCGTGATCGGCAGGGTGGAGGTGTTGGATGCGAAGATGGCGGTCTCTAGCAGGACGGCTTCCGTCTTTTGAGTCACATCGGCCTTGATCTTCATGTCCTCGAACACCGCCTCGATCACGAGGTCGCAGCCCGCCAAGTCGGCGAAATCGGTGGTGGCATGGATGCGATTGAGGATCGCCTCCATATCCTCCTTGCTGCGCCTGCCGCGGCGGACTTCCTTCTCGAGGCTTTGCGCGGCGTGGCTCTTTCCCTTCTCGGCGGCCTCGATCTTCATGTCGAGGAGCACCACCTCCATGCCGGCGAGGGCCGACACATGGGCGATCCCGGCCCCCATCATGCCGGCGCCGAGGACGCCGAGCTTCGTGACCTTGCTCTTCGGCACGTCCGCCGGGCGGCGCACCAGCTTGTCCGCCTCGCCCTTGTTGACGAAGAGGGTGCGGATCATGTTGACGGGCTCCGGCCCGAGAAGGAGGGACGCGAAATAGCGGCTCTCGACCTTGATCGCCGTGTCGATGGGCAGCTGATGGCCCTCATAGACCGCGGCCAGAATGGCCTGGGCCGCCGGATAGTTGTCCCGGGTCTCCTTGCGGGTCATGGCGGTGCCGGCCATGAAGGTCTGCACCACCTTGACGTTCATGGAGCCCTCGCCGCCCGGAACCTTGAAGCCCTTCTTGTCCCAGGGCTGGACCGCATCGCCCTGCTCGCGGATCCAGCGCTTGGCCTCGTCCATCAGCCCGGCGGCGGGCACCACCTTGTGCACGATGCCGAAGCCCAAAGCCTCCTGCGGGCGGAAGCTGCGGCCCTGCAGGAGATAGGGAAGGGCGGCCTGCACGCCCATGAGGCGCACGAGGCGCTGGGTGCCGCCCGCGCCGGGCAGCAGCCCCACCTTCACCTCGGGCAGGCCGAGCTGGATCTTCTTGTCGTCCGCCACCACGCGATAGTGGCAGGCAAGGCAGAGTTCGAGCCCGCCGCCCATGGCGAGGCCGTTGATGGCGGCGGCGAACGGCTTGCCGCAGGTCTCGAGCTTGCGGAAGACGCGGTTGAACTCGAAGACGGCGGCCAGCAGCTCCTCCCGCGAGACGCTGTGCGCCTTGGCGGCAAGGCCTGCGAGCATGGCAAGGTCCGCCCCTGCCATGAAGGCGGGCTTGGCGGAGGTGATGACGGCGCCCTTGATCTTTTCGTCCCCGGCGAC
>CAYORM010000022.1:11629-44775 GCA_964406375.1 uncultured Mycobacteriaceae bacterium
ACGCGGTCCACGAGCGCGTCAAGCTCGCGGATCATCTCCATGGTGATGAGATTCATGGAGCGGCCGGGAAGGTCGAGGGTCAGGACCGCAACGTCGTTGTCGGTCTCGAACCGGATGGTGCTGGTCATGGTCGCTCTCCTCAAACCCGTTCGATGATGGTGGCGGTGCCCATGCCGCCGCCGATGCAGAGCGTCACAAGCGCCGTGCCCTTGCCAGTGCGCTCGAGCTCGTCGAGCGCCGTGCCGAGCAGCATGGCGCCCGTCGCCCCCAGGGGATGCCCCATGGCGATCGCGCCGCCATTGACGTTGACCACATCGTGATCAAGGTCGAGCGCCGGCATGAAGCGGAGGACGACGGCGGCGCAGGCCTCGTTCACTTCCCAGAGGTCGATGTCCCTTTTGTCCATGCCCGCGCGCTTCAAGGCCTTCTCGGCCGCGCGTTCGGGGCCGGTGAGCATGATGACGGGCTCGGATCCCACGTCGGCGAAGGCGCGAATGCGGGCGCGGGGCTTCAATCCCAGGCGGTCGCCCATCTCCTTCGAGCCCACCAGCACGGCCGCCGCGCCGTCCACGATGCCGCTGGAATTGCCGGCGTGATGCACATGGTTGATGCGCTCGATCTCGGGGTAGCGGAGAAGCGCCACCGCATCGAAGCCGTAGGTCTCGCCCTGGTCGGCGAAGGACGGATTGAGGGCGGCCAGGGACTGCATGGTGGTCTCGGGCCGGATATGCTCGTCGTGGTCGAGCACGGTGATGCCGAGGATGTCCTTGACCGGCATCACGGATTTCGCGAACCGCCCCTCGTCCCAGGCGCGCTTCGCCCGCTTCTGGCTTTCGACGGCGTAGGAATCCACGTCCTCGCGGGAGAAGCCGTATTTGGTGGCGATGAGGTCCGCCGAGATGCCCTGAGGCACGAAGCCCACGCGCTTGTTGATGGTGGGATCCGTGAACCAGGCGCCGCCGTCGCTGCCCATGGGGATGCGGGACATGGACTCAACCCCCCCGCCGATGACGAGGTCGGCCTGGCCGGACATCACCTTGGCCGCCGCCATGTTGACGGCGACGAGCCCCGAGGCGCAGAAGCGGTCCACCTGCACGCCCGGCACCTCGTCGGGGAAATCGGCGTTCAGGGCCGCCGCGCGGGCGATCACGCCGCCCTGCTCGCCGACGGGGGAGACGACGCCGCTGATGACGTCGTCAACCAGCGCCGGGTCAAGCTCGTTACGGTCCCGCAACGTTATCAGCACCTGCGTGAGGAGCGAGATGGGCGTGATCTCGTGCAGGCTGCCGCTGCTCTTGCCGCGCCCGCGCGGGGTGCGGAGATGGTCGTAGATGTATGCGTCGGCCATGGCGTTCCGGTCCTTGTGCCTCGTGTGTTCAGAAATGGTCGGCGGCAAGGCCCATCACCGTGTCCGCCCCCGCCTCGATGCGGGCGAGATGGGCGGTGGCGGCGGGCAGGATGCGCTCCACGAAGAAGCGCGCCGTGACCAGCTTGTTCTTGTAGAAGTCCTTGTCGGCATCCCCGGCCGAAAGCCTGTCGGCGGCGATGCGGGCCATCTTCGCCCACATCAGGGCAAGGCAGACGAGGGCCATGAGATTGAGATAGTCGTGGGCCGCGGCCCCGGCATGGTTCGGGTTCTTCATGCCGTGCTGCATGAGCCACATGGTCGCTTGCTGCAGCTGCTGGAGCGCCTTGCCCAGGGGCTCAACGAATTGCCGCGAGGATTCGTCGTTCTTGTGCTCGTCCACATATTTCTGGACGAGGGCGAAGAAGGCGCGGATGGCGCGGCCGCCGTCCGCCGGCAGCTTGCGGCCCACGAGGTCCATGGCCTGGACGCCGTTGGTGCCTTCATAGATGGTGGCGATGCGGGCGTCCCTCAGGAACTGCTCCATGCCCCATTCGCGGATATAGCCGTGGCCGCCGAAGCATTGCATGGAAAGGCTTGCCGCCTCCATGCCCTGATCGGTGAGGTAGCTCTTGACCACGGGTGTCAGCAACCCCAGGAGATCGAGCGCCTGTTCGCGCGTCTTGTCATCCGGATGGCCGCGCACGATGTCCGCCTGCAGCCCGGCCCAGTAGGCAAGCGCCCGGCCGCCCTCGGCGAAGGCGCGGGCGGTCATGAGCATGCGCCGCACGTCGGGATGTACGATGATGGGGTCCGCCGCCTTGTCGGGCTCGGCAGGTCCCGTGAGCGCCCGGCCCTGCAGCCGGTCGCGGGCATAGGCGACGGCGTTCTGGTAGGCGACCTCGCCGATCGCAAGACCCTGCAGGCCGACGCCGAGCCGCGCCTCGTTCATCATGGTGAACATGGCGCGCATGCCCTTGTTCTCCTCGCCCACCAGCCAGCCGACGGCGTTCTCGTAGATGAGTTCGCAGGTGGCGTTGGAATGGATCCCCATCTTCTCCTCGATGCGGCCGCAGCGAACGCCGTTGCGCGCGCCGATGGAGCCGTCGTCATTGACGAGGAACTTGGGCACGAGGAACAGGCTGATGCCCCGGGTGCCTGCGGGCGCATCGGGCAGGCGGGCGAGCACCATATGGATGATGTTCTCGGCAAGGTCATGCTCGCCCGCGGAGATGAAGATCTTGGTGCCGTTGATCCGGTAAGTGCCGTCGCCCTGGGGCTCCGCCTTCGTGCGCAGAAGGCCGAGATCGGTGCCGCAATGGGGCTCGGTGAGGTTCATGGTGCCGGTCCATTCGCCGCTCACCATCTTGGGGAGGTATCTGGCCTTGAGCTCGTCCGAGGCATGGGCGGTGATCGCCTCGATGGCGCCCTTGGTGAGGCCCGGATACATGGAGAAGCCCCAGTTGGCGGCGATCATCATCTCGTTGATGGCAAGGCCGACGACCTGCGGCAGGCCCTGGCCGCCATATTCGGGGCTTGCGGTCAGGCCCTGCCAGCCGCCCTGGACGTAAAGGTCATAGGCTTCCTTGAAGCCCTTGGGCGTGCGCACCACCCCGTTTTCGAAATGGCAGCCTTCCTCGTCGCCCGAGCGGTTGAGGGGCTGCAGCACCTCCTCGGCGAATTTCGCACCTTCCTCGAGCACGGCGTCGACGAGCTCCGGCGTCGCTTCCGCGAAGTTCGGAAGATCGTTCTGGCGGTCCATGCCGATGAGCTCGTGCAGCACGAATTTCATGTCGCGGAGGGGGGCTTTGTAGATGGGCATGGACAGCTCCTTGAACTTTGCGTCAATCTGATCCCGCAACCGGCGGGAAGGGGTTACAGGAACAGCGTGTTCATTCCCCTGCGGTTCCTGTGCGGAACCTGGATCTCGCCGCCGGTCCGCCGCAGGCGCCTTCGTCCTTCTCGCCGGCGGCGAGGAGGCCTTCGAGATGGCCGCAGAATTCCCGCAACTCGGCGATGGTGGATTCAATGTCGCGCCGCTGGCGCTCCAGAACCTCGATCCGCTCCCGGCATTTGACGAGCGTCGCGCGGCGTTGGGTCACCCGGTTGTCGCCGAGATCGTACATGTCGAGCAGTTCGCCGATGTCGGCCAGCGACAGACCCACCCGCTTGCCGCGCAAAATCCAGGCGAGCCGGGCGCGATCGGCGGCGGAATAGACCCGCATCTGGCCGATGCGGCGCGGCCGGATCAGGTTCTGGTCCTCGTAGAACCGGATGGTGCGCGCGGTGACGCCGAATTCCTGCGCAAGGTCGGATATGCTATAGTTTCTCTCGCACATGTGCAGGGTCCTGAACTCTTCGGGACCATGCTAGTTTACGTTTACGTAAACGTCAAGGAGGCGGCCCATGGCTGTGGAGGAGCGGCAGGAAGGCAGATCACCCGATGCGTCGCCCGCGCGCATCGTCAACTACGCCGATTTCTTTGATTTCTATCTGATGGAACATCGCTCGCCCCGCTCGCGCGCGCTGCATTATCTCGGCACCATGGCCGCAAGCGCCCTCGTCATCGCCGCGATCGTCACGGGCAGGCCGTTGCTGCTCGTTCTCGCGCTCCTCTTCGGCTACGGCCCGGCCTGGATCGGCCATTTCGTGTTCGAGCGCAACCGGCCCGCGACCTTCCGCTATCCCTTGTGGTCCCTCGTTAGCGACTATCGCATGGTCTATCTCTGGCTCAGGGGAGAAATCGACGCCGCGCTTCAAGCGGCGGAGCGGCGGACCGGCCGCGCCGCCTGAGCTCCCTTGAATCGTGGAACGCGCGATCCATCTTTCAATCGCGACCGCCGGACGGCTCCTGGCGCGGGCCGCCGCTCCCCCGGCGGTCTAATCACTGGTATTCCCCTGTTTACTGGCGTATAGCCATTAAAGGCTATGTCGGGCCGTCCGCCCCATTCCAGGTCGAAATGTCCGCCCCATGCAGATCTATCTGCCCATTGCTGAAGTATCGCTCAACATCTTTCTACTCCTCGGCATGGGCGGGCTGATCGGGTATCTCTCGGGCCTGTTCGGCGTCGGCGGCGGCTTCCTCATGACCCCCCTCCTGATCTTCGCGGGCGTGCCCCCGGCGGTCGCCGTGGCGTCCGGCGCCAACGAGATCACCGCCGCCTCCATCTCGGGCGCGCAGGCCCACTGGCGGCGCGGCGGGGTGGACGTGAAGATGGGGATCGTCCTCATCATCGGCGGCGTCATGGGGTCCTATTTCGGCGCCTGGCTGTTCAAGATCCTGCGCGCCATCGGCCAGGTGGAGCTTCTGATCGGCGTCGCCTACGTGATCTTCCTCGGCGCGGTGGGGCTGCTCATGTTCCTCGAGAGCGTGCGCGCGCTGCTGCACCAGCGGCGCGGCCTGCCGCCGCCGCCCCGGCGCCGCCACCGGAGCTGGTTCGACGCCCTGCCGCTCAAGATCCGCTTCCGCAAGTCCCGGCAATATTTGAGCGTCTTCCTCCCCCTCGTCATCGGCGCCTTCGTCGGCGTGCTGGTCGCGGTCATGGGGGTCGGCGGCGGCTTCATCATGGTCCCGGCCATGATCTACCTCCTCAACATGCCGACCAATGTGGTGGTGGGGACGTCGCTCTTCCAGATCACCGTGGTCACCGCCAGCGTCACCTTCTTCCATGCGGTCAATACCCAGACCGTGGACATCGTGCTGGCGCTCATCCTGCTCACGGGCGCGGTGATCGGCGCGCAGTTCGGGGCGCGCGCGGGCACCCGCCTCAAGGGGGAGCAGCTGCGCGTGCTCCTCGCCATCCTCGTCCTCGCCGTCTGCAGCCGCATGGCCTACGACCTCTTCGTGCAGCCGGCCGAGCTGTTCTCCATTTCCCTGGTGACGGAATAGGCGATGGGGATCATGTGTCGCCTGTGGGGACTGGTTCTCTTCGCCATGATCGCGGCGCTCGCGCCCCGCGGCGCGGGTGCGCAAGGACTGGTCGCCGACATCTCCCGCCATCAGATCGAGATCAGCTCGCGCTTCACGGGCACAAGCCTTCTGCTGTTCGGCGCCGTGGACTGGGGCCGGCTGCCCGAGGATGAGCGGCCGCGCGGCGGGGGGAGCCCGGCCTTCACCTTCCGCGACCATGACATCATCGTGGTGGTGCGCGGCCCGGCCCTTCCCTATGTGGTGCGCGAAAAGGGGGAGATCGGCGGCGTCTGGGTCAATCGCGAGCAGGCGGTGCTCGACCGCATCCCGAGCTTCTATGCCCTGGCGGCGACCCGCCCGCCCGCGGAAATCCTGCTGCCCGAGGAGCTGGAACTGCATCCTCTCGGTCTCGACCGCATCCCCATCACCTGGTCAAGCCCGCCGCCGCCGGGGCGGGAGGCGGAATACCGCGCGGCGGTGCTGCGCGAATTCACCCGCGCGGGGCTTTATTCCGAACGGCCGCGGTCGCTCCAGGTCATGGGCGAGACCCTGTTCCGCACCGAGATCTATTTCCCGTCCCACGTGCCCATCGGCCGCTACCAGGCGGAGGTGTTCCTGGTGCGGAACGGCGTGGTGGTGAGCCGCCAGACGGCGCTTCTCACCGTGGACAAGATCGGGCTGGAGCGGGCGATCCACGAATTCGCCCACGAGGCGCCGGCGGCCTACGGCCTCGTCGCCATCATGATGGCGGTGGGCGCGGGCCTGATCGCGGGGGCCGTGTCCCGGCGCTTCTCCGCCTGACGGCGACGCTCAGTGGATGCTGGGGCTTGCGGGCGGAAGGCTCGCGGCCTTGACCACCAGTTTCTTCGCCACCTCGCGCCACAATTCCTCGCCCTCGCGGTCGCCCTTCAGGTTGAGCCGTTCGATGGCCTCGTCGGCGAGCCGCAGGGCCGCCGAGCCGTGGCGGGCGAGCAGATTGTCGGCGACGATCGAGAAATAGGGCGCGGGATCGATCCCTTCGGCGCGCAGGGCCGCAAGGGCGGTCATGGCGTCGGAGCCTTGGGAATGATGCTGCGGGGCGGAATGGTCGTTGGACATGGGCTACCTCGGAAGACTGTACCGGTCTTCCCCCATGCAATAGCCTTGCCAGCTGAAACTCCGCAGAATTCCGCGGGTTTTTCCTTCGGCCGGCGGCATTTCCTGCCGCCGGGTCGCGGGATCAGGCGGGCAAAATCTGCAGGAGGGGCGGCGCCGCCCGCCAGGGCGCGTCGCCAGCGTTGGCGACCCGCGGGCAGAACAGGACGGGAAGCGATCCAAGATGGCGGCGCAGGGTCGCGACAAGCTCATCAGGGCTTCCCGCCGTCTCTTCCGATTCGCTGACGACGATCCCGTGGATCACGATGCCCCGGCCGCTGAGGGCCTCGACGGTCGCGATGGTATGGCTGATGGTGCCGAGATAGCTGCCCGCGACGACGAGGGCCGGAAGCCCCAGGGCCGCGATCCAGTCCGCCACCAGATGGTCGTCGGTCACCGGCACGAAGGCGCCGCCCACGCCCTCGATCAGGAGAACGTCCACGGGATCCGCCATCGCGCGGCGGCCATGATCGACGAGCGCGTCGAAATCGAGCCGCCTGCCCTCCCGAGCCGCCGCCATGTGGGGGGAGAGGGGTGCGGCGAAGCGCCACGGGCTGATGCGGTCGAGATTGTCCGCTGTCAGCGCAAGGCCCTGGGCGCGGAGCAGGAGATGGGCGTCGCTCGCCCCATCATCGGGATCGAAGCCGCTCAAAATCGGCTTCAGGGCGGCGACCCGCCGTCCCGCCGCCCGGGCCTGGAATGCGAGCGCGGCGGTGACGAAGGTCTTGCCGATCCCGGTGCCGGTCGCGGTGACGAAAAGCCGGGTCATGGGGCGGGTCGGGGCAGGCCGAGGGCGCGGACGGCCTCCGCAAGGCGCAGCACGTCCTGATCCTGGTGCGCCGCGGTGAAGGTGACGCGAAGCCGCGCCGTCCCCTCCGGCACCGTGGGCGGACGGATGGCGACGACGAGGAACCCCCGCTCCTCGAGCGCCGCCGCCGCTTGCAGGGCGGCGTCCGGCGCGCCGACGATCACCGGCACGATGGGGCTTTGCGGCTGGGCCAGGCCGAGGGCGTCGGCGAAAAGCCGCGCCTTGCGCAACGGCTCCCCGCGCAATGCGGGATCGTTCGCGATCACGTCGAGGGCGGCGATGCTCGCGGCGACGCTCGCGGGCGGAAGGCCCGTGGTGAAGATGAGGCTCCGCGCCCGGTTCTTCACGTAATCGATCACCGTGCGCGACGCGCAGAGATAGCCGCCGTAGGACCCCATGGCCTTGGACAGGGTCCCCATCTGCAACGGCACGTCGGCCTTGTCCGGGCCCATGAAGCTCGACCCCCGACCGTCACGGCCGAGGACGCCGACGCCGTGGGCGTCATCGGTCATGAGCCAGGCGTCGAAGCGGCGGGCAAGCGGCGCCATCTCGTCGAGCGGAGCGAGATCCCCGTCCATGCTGAAGACGCCGTCGGTGAGGATCAGCGCATGGCGGAAGGACTGCCGGTGCTCCGCCAGCAGGGCGGCGAGATGATCCATGTCGTTATGGCGGAAGGTCATGACCTCCGCGCCGCTGATCCGCGCGCCCGCGAACAGGCAGGCATGGCAATATTCATCCATCAGGATGAGATCGCCCGGCCCCGCGAAACAGGGAATGATGCCGAGATTGGCAAGATAGCCGCTGCCGAAGACCGCCGCCGCCTCGGTCCCCTTGAGCGCGGCGAGGCGGGATTCCAGCGCGTCGAGCAGGGGATGGTTCCCCGTGATGAGCCGCGACGCCCCGGCGCCCGCGCCGTATGTGTCGATCGCCGCCCTGGCGCGGGCCTTCACTTCCGGATGATGGGCGAGGTTCAGGTAATCGTTGCAAGAAAAGGAGATGAGCCTCCGTCCCTCCCGCGTCACCGTGCCGTCCGCATGCCGAACGGTGGGCCGGATGGTGCGATAGAGACCCCGCGCCCTGATTTCGGCGAGCTTTGCCGCCGCGAAGCTGTCGATCGAAGGCAGGGGAGGGGACATGGGCGCGTTCTTCAGCATTGGACCGCGCGCATCATGGAGACGGGCTGTCGCCGAGTCAATCGCCGGGCGAAATGGTCACGAGGGCTTGCGCCCGTCCTTCGCCACGCCCTCGGCCTTCGCCCGCTCGAGGTCGGCGTCCGACAGCACGGCGACGTCGGGATCCGCCGTATCGCCGCGCGCGGCCGGGAAGCGGAGGCCTTCCATGTAGGGCGTCGGCTCCTTCCGGCGGTAGTCGAGGAATTCCCGGGCGTAGTAATCCCGCGCCTCCTCAACGGACTTGGCTCCCGTCACGATGTCGTGCATGAGATTGAGGGCGAGGGCGTTCGCTTCCTCGTCATGGCAGCGGGCGGAAACCTCCCCCACCGTGCGCTCCACGATGACCGAGCCGTCGAAGCGGGCGATATCCGTGAACTTGTCGCAGGGCACCCGGTAGTCGATGACGGTCTCGACGGAATCATGGTGGGTCGTCGGGAAGTCGTGCCGGTAGAAGGCGCGGGATGCGATGATGCGCTTCCATCGGCCGCGGTCGTGCCAGATGAGCAGGCTTTCCGTCGCTTCGTCCGGCGGGCCGTGACGGTCGAGGACGAGCTGCGCCGCCTCCCGCGATTCCTCGGGCCAGGCCCTGATGATATCTTCCGCCGATCGCGCGCCCATGACGGCCTCCATTCTTACCCCAAGAACGGGCGGGGGTGCGCTCTGTTCCCCTTCAGGGCCGCCCGTTAAGTCTTGACTTCGCCGATCGTCTCGGGAACTGTGCGCCGAAGTCGTATCTTGCACATAGACGCACCAGCGGAGCCGCGCCATGAACGCCGTAACCCCAACGCTTTCTGCCTCGTCCGACGAGTTCCGGCATGACTGGACAAGGGAAGAGGTGGAGGCCCTGTTCGCGCTCCCCTTCAGCGATCTCCTGTTCCAGGCCCAGACGGTGCATCGCCGTCATTTCGACGCCAACAAGGTGCAGCTGAGCCAGCTTCTCAGCATCAAGACCGGCGGCTGCCCCGAGGACTGCAAGTACTGCCCCCAGTCGGCGCGCTATGACACCGGCGTCAAGGCCGAGAAGCTCATGGAGATCGAAGCGGTGATCGAGGCGGCGAAGGCCGCCAAGGAAGCGGGCGCCACCCGCTTCTGTATGGGCGCCGCCTGGCGCTCGCCCAAGGATCGCGACCTCGACAAGGTCTGCGCCATGGTGGAAGGGGTGAAGGCGCTCGGGCTCGAGACCTGCGTCACCCTCGGCATGCTGGAGGAGACCCAGGCGGAGCGGCTCAAGTCCGCGGGCCTCGATTATTACAACCACAATATCGATACCGCCCCCGAACATTACGGCGACATCATCACCACCCGCACCTTCGAGGACCGGCTGCGCACGCTGGAGAACGTGCGCGCGGCGGGCATCAAGGTGTGCTGCGGCGGCATCGTCGGCATGGGCGAGGGACGGCAGGACCGCGCCGGCATGCTGGTGACCCTTGCCAACATGCCGAAGCATCCGGAAAGCGTGCCCATCAACATGCTGGTTCAGGTGGAAGGCACCCCCTTCTTCGGCCAGGAACAGCTGGACGTCCTTGAATTCGTCCGCACCATCGCGGTCGCGCGCATCATGATGCCGGCGTCCTACGTGCGGCTTTCCGCCGGTCGCGAGGCCATGAGCGACGAGGCCCAGGCCCTGTGCTTCCTCGCCGGCGCCAATTCGATCTTCTATGGCGAGAAACTGCTCACGACGCCCAACCCGAAGGACAGCGACGACGCGAAGCTTTTCGCCCGTCTCGGCATCTCGGCGGCCTGAGCCAGGAATCGCCCGATCCCGGATGATCCGGGACAGGAGACGCGTTCCATGACAGACGCCCATGGAGGCGGCTTCGGCCGCCATCTCTGGCTGCCCTATACCCAGATGAAGACGGCGCCCGCGCCGCTGGTGGCGGAAAGCACCGCGGGCGTGCGCATAAGGCTGCGGGACGGGCGGGAGCTCATCGACGGCATCGCCTCGTGGTGGACGGCCTGCCACGGCTACAACCATCCCCATATCACCGCCGCCGTCACCGAACAGGCGGCGCGCATGCCGCATATCATGTTCGGCGGCTTCATCCACGAACCGGCGGCGCGCCTTGCCGAACGTCTGGCGGCGCTCCTGCCCGGCGACCTCGATCATGTGTTCTTCTCGGACTCGGGCTCGGTCGCGGTCGAGGTCGCCATGAAGATGGCGCTTCAATACTGGCTCAACAGGGGCGACGCGGGCCGCACGCGCTTCGTCTGCTTCCGCCACGGCTATCACGGGGATACGGCGGGGGCCATGTCGGTCTGCGATCCCGATGAGGGCATGCACCGCCTGTTCCGCGACCATGTGGCGCGGCAGATCGTCACCGACCTTCCCCGCGGGCCGGAGGCTCACGCCCAGTTCGATGCCTTCCTCGCAAGACGTGCGGGCGAAGTCGCCGCCGTCATCATGGAGCCGCTCATTCAGGGCGCGGGCGGCATGAAGTTCCATGACCCGGCGGATCTTGCGGCCATCGCCGCCTCCGCCCGCCGTCACGGGGTCCTCCTCATCCTCGACGAGATCTTCACCGGCTTCGCCCGCACGGGCACCATGTTCGCCTGCGCGGCGGCCGAGGTCACGCCGGACATCATCTGCCTCGGCAAGGCCCTGACCGGGGGCGCGCTGACCCTTGCCGCGACCGTCGCGCGCCGCCATGTGTTCGAGGCGTTTCTGAGCGACGATGCGGGCCGCGCCCTCATGCACGGGCCGACCTTCATGGGCAATCCCCTGGCCTGCGCCGCCGCCAACGCCTCCCTCGACCTGTTCGAGCGGGAGCCGCGGCTTGCGCAGGTGAAAATGATCGAGGCGCGGATGATAGCGGGGCTTGCGCCCTGCCGCGGAATTCCGGGCGTCGTGGACGTGCGGGTCAGGGGCGCCGTCGGCGTGGTGGAGCTTGCCGGGCGGCCCGATCTCGTCGCGCTCCGGCAGGGGGCCGTCAAGCGCGGCTTGTGGCTTCGCCCCTTCGGGAACATTATCTATCTCGCGCCGGCGCTCACCATCGGGGCGGATGACCTCGATGCCCTGACCTCCGGCATCTGCGCGATATTGGAACAGGAAGACTGGCGGGAAAGCCCGGCGGGAAAGGTTCAGGAATGGGAATGACGATCCATCGGCAAAGGCTGCAGGACCTGCGCGACGAACTCCGCGCCCAGGGGCTCGACGGCTATGTGGTCGCCCATGCGGACGAGCATAACAGCGAATATACCCCGGCCTACGCCCAGCGCCTTGCCTGGCTTACGGGCTTCGACGGCTCGGCGGGGCTTGCGGTGGTGCTGCTCGACAAGGCGTCGATCTACGTCGACGGCCGCTATACCCTGCAGGTGCGGGCGCAGGTGGATTCCGACCTCTACGAATATTGCAGCCTGAAGCGCGGGGAAGAGGCGCGCTGGATCGCGGCCAACGCCAAGGCCGGCGCGCGCATCGGATATGACCCCTGGCTTCATGGCGAAGCCTGGGTGAACGACACCGCGGATGCGCTCCAGAAGGCCGGGATCGAGCTGGTGCCGGTGACGCATAACCCCATCGATCGCGTCTGGGCGGACCAGCCGGCACCGCCGGCATCCCCCGCCGTGCCCCACCCGGTCCAGTATGCGGGCGAGGAAGCGGCCGCGAAGCGCCGCCGCATCGGGGCAGAGATGGAGGCGGATGCGGCGGTCATCACCGCCCTCGATTCCGTCGCCTGGCTCCTCAACATGCGCGGCGGCGACATCACCCATATGCCGGTGGCCCTTGCCTTCGCCATCCTCCACCAGGACGGCCGGGTGGATCTGTTCATGGATCCCGCCAAGGCGGGGGACGATTTGCTGCGGCATCTCGGCAATGAGGTGAGCCTCCGTCCCAAGACCGCGTTCGCGGAAGGGCTTCGGGCGCTCGCCGGAAAGCGCGTGCTGGTGGACAAGGCGGGGACCCCCCAGGCGGTGATCCGGATCCTGCTGGATGCCGGGGCCGAGGTGGTGCGCGGGGCGGATCCCTGCGAACTCCCCCGGGCCTGCAAGAATGCCGTGGAGCTTGAAGGCGCGCGGGCGGCCCATCTGCGGGACGGCGCGGCGCTCACCCGCTTCCTCGCCTGGCTTGCCGCGGAGGCGCCGAAGGGTGCGCTCGACGAGATCGCCGCGGCCGAGCGCCTTCACGATTTCCGGCGCGAAACGGGGTGTCTCCGCGATCTCAGCTTCGATACCATCTCGGGCGCGGGGCCCAATGGCGCCATCGTCCATTACCGGGTGACGCCCGAAACCAACCGCCGGATCGAGCCCGGCATGCTGTTCCTCCTCGACAGCGGCGCGCAATATGACGACGGCACGACCGACGTCACCCGCACCATCGCCATCGGCAAGGCGGGCGACGAGGAGCGGGACCGCTTCACCCGCGTCCTCAAGGGCCATATCGCCATCGCCACCGCCCGCTTCCCCGAAGGCACCACGGGGGCGCAGCTCGATGCGCTCGCCCGCATGCCCCTCTGGCAGGCGGGGCTCAATTATGACCATGGCACGGGCCACGGGGTCGGAAGCTATCTCGGCGTCCATGAGGGGCCGCAGCGCATCTCGCCCGCGGGCCATGCGGCGCTGAAGCCGGGCATGATCGTGTCCAACGAGCCGGGCTACTACAAGACCGGCGCCTACGGCATCCGCATCGAGAATCTCGTCGCCGTGCGGGTCGAGATGGAAAAAGCCGAAAACGGCAAGCGCTGGCTCGGCTTCGAGACGCTGACGCGCGCGCCGATCGACCGCCGCCTGATCGACCTCAATCTCCTCACCGCCCGGGAAGTCGCCTGGCTGGACGCCTATCACGCGCTGGTCTGGCACGATATCGCGCCGCTGGTGGACGACGACACCCGGGACTGGCTGAAACAGGCAACAGCGCCGCTCGGCGCGTAAGGGAAACACCCATGCTCGACAATGCCACCCGCTCGGCGCTGGAACGGATCACCACGGCCACGCTCACCACGGTGCTGCTGAAAAAAGGTCTGCGCAATGTCTGGCTGCGCGGCGCCAGGCCGCTGACGCCGCAGGCAAAACGCATCGTCGGCGAAGCCTTCACCCTGCGCTTCGTACCGGCACGCGAGGATCTCGCCACTCCGGAAAGCTGGGCGTCGCCGAAATCGACCCGCGGCGCCATCGAAGCCATGCCGGAGGGCTGCATCGCCGTGGTCGATGCCGTCGGCGTGAAGGATGCCGGCATCTTCGGCGACATCCTCTGCGCCCGCATGCGGAAACGCGGTGTCGCCGCCCTCGTCACCGATGGCGTCGTACGCGACGGCGCCGGCGTGATCGCCACCGGTCTGCCGGTCTGGTGCAGCGGCATCGCCGCCCCGCCCAGCGTGGCCGGCCTGACCTTCGTGAACTGGCAGGAGCCGATCGGCTGTGGCGGCGTCGCGGTGTTTCCGGGCGACGTGATCGTGCTGGACGGCGATGGCGCCGTGCTGATTCCGCAGGCGCTGGTCGCGGAGGTCACCGCGCTGGCGACCGAGCAGGAGACGCTGGAAAGCTGGATCATGGGCGAGGTGGACAAGGGCGTGCCGCTGCCCGGCCTCTATCCGCCCAATGCCGAGACCAAGGCGCGCTACGAGGCGGAAAAGAAGAAGTCGTAGATCAGTTCCGCAGCCAGGCCGGCAGCCGGTTGCGCCGGCGCTGTCCGGCGCGATCGGCCATCGTCGAGCAGGCCTCGTGGTATCCCGGCGCCAGCCGGCCCGGGCGGATGCCGTGCCTTGCCAGCAGCGCATCGACATCCGAGAGCCCCGCCTCTGCCATGGCCTGCAGCAGGATATGCGCGGCGGCCGCGGCGTCGCTGTCGGCCAGATGGTGCCGCAGGGCGAAGCCGATATGCTGCGCGACGGTGGAAAGCCTGTGGTTCTCCAGATCCGGCCAGACGGCACGCGCGAGCTTCACGGTGCAGAAGAAGGACAGCGTCGGCCAGGGCTGGCCGTAATGCGTCAGCGCCGCGCGCAGCACGCCGATATCGAAGGGCGCGTTATGCGCCAGCAGCAGCGGCACGGCTTCCAGGTGCGGCAGGAGTTCATCCCAGACGGCAGGAAACTCCGGCTCGTATTCGACATCATGGGGCTGGATGCCATGGATGGCGATGAAGCCGGGATGAAACCGCATGTCATGCGGCCGGACCAGGCGATGCGCGGTCTGCAGCACCCGTCCCTCGCCGATCCAGGCCAGGCCGATGGCGCAGATGCTGCCTGGTGAGCCGCTGGCGGTCTCGAAATCCAGGGCAATGGCGGTGGCTCCGGCCACGGCATCAAGCGGTGGGATTGCACGTTCGACCAGCATGTCATCAACCGCCGATCAGCTTCAGCCACTCGTCTTCGCTGAGCACCGTCACGCCATGCTTCTGCGCCTCGGCCAGCTTGGAGCCGGCGCCCGGGCCGGCCACGACGTAATCGGTCTTCTTCGACACCGAGCCTGAGACCTTGGCGCCGAGGCTCAGCGCGCGCGCCTTGGCCTCGTCGCGGGTGAACTTCTCCAGGCTGCCGGTGAAGACCACGGTCTTGCCGGCCACGGGTGAGTCGGCAGACGGTTTCTCCGGCGGCACGACCTCCTTCAGCTCGCGCAGCAGATTCTCGATCACCTCGCGGCTGTGGCTACCGGTGGCGAAGGTGACGATGGCATCCGCCACCACGTCGCCCATCTTGTCGATGCTGTTGAGATCCTCCCAGGCCTCGCCGGTCCGGTCCTTCGCCGCATCCATGGCATCGAGCCATTTGCGCGGCGTTTCGTAATGCAGGGCGACCAGACGCGCGCGCTCCTGCCCGACATGGCGGATGCCCAGCGCATGGAGGAAACGGTCGAAGCCGATCACGCGCCGCTGCTCGATCGCCCGCAGCAGGTTGTTCACCGAAGTCTCGCCATAGCCTTCCTTCCTGCGCAATTCGTCGGCATGGCGCGGCAGGCGGAAGATGTCGGCCGGCTCCTTCAGCCAGCCCCATTCGTAGAAGGCGGCAATCTGCTTCTCGCCGATGCCCTCAATGTCGAAGGCGCTGCGCGACACGAAATGGCGCAGGCTCTCCATCGCCTGGGCCGGACAGCTGACGCTGCCGGTGCAGCGCCGCCGCGCCTCCGCTGCGCCGCCTTCGGTCTCGCGTTCGGCCGGCGCGCCGCAGACGGGGCATCTGGTCGGAAACTCGTAGGGCTTCGCATCCTTCGGCCGCTTTTCCAGCACCACCGAGACAACCTGCGGAATCACGTCGCCGGCGCGCTGGATCACCACCGTGTCGCCGATGCGGACATCCTTGCGCGCGATCTCGTCCTCGTTATGCAGGGTGGCGTTCGAAACCAGCACGCCGCCGACATTCACGGGCCGGAGCTTGGCCACGGGGGTGAGCGTGCCGGTGCGGCCGACCTGGATGTCGATATTCTCCAGCAATGTCTGCGCCTGCTCGGCGGGAAATTTGTGCGCAATCGCCCAGCGCGGCGAGCGGCTGACGAAGCCGAGGCGATCCTGCCAGTCGAGGCGGTCCACCTTGTAGACGACGCCGTCGATGTCGAAGGCCAGGGTGGCGCGCCTGGACGAAATATCGCTGTAATAGGCGAGCAGCTCGTCGAGGCTGCGGCAGGCCTTCACATGCGGATTGAGCGTGAAGCCCCAGCTTGCGAGCTTCTCGCGCACCTCCGAAAGCGTTGCGCCGAGAGGCTCCGAGGTTTCGCCCCAGCTGTAACCGAAGAAGCGCAGCGGACGTTTCGCGGTCACCGCCGGATCGAGCTGCCGCAGCGAGCCTGCCGCGGCGTTGCGCGGGTTGACCGGCACGCGGATCGCAGCCGCAGACAGGCCCTTCGCCTCACGCTCCTTCGCCAGCTTCTCCTGCTGGTCCCGGAAATCGAGAAAGTCCGCGCGGGTCATGTAGACCTCGCCGCGCACCTCCAGCACGTCGGGCCAGCCCCTGCCTTTCAGCTGGTGCGGCACGCCTTCGCGCAGGGTTCTGATATTGGCGGTAACGTCCTCGCCTTCCTGACCATCGCCACGGGTGGCGGCGCGGACCAGAATGCCCTTCTCATAGCGCAGGGCCGCCGAGAGGCCGTCGATCTTCGGCTCGGCGATCAGCACCAGCTCGTCGGATGCTTTCAGATTCAGGAAGCGGCGGATGCGATCGAGGAAATCGGCGACATCGCCTTCGGTGAAGGCGTTGTCGAGCGAAAGCATCGGCTTGGAATGCCGCACCTTGGCGAAGCCCGGCGCGGGAGCGGCACCGACGCGGCTGGATGCGCCGGCCAGGCTGGCGAGATCCGGAAACCGCGCCTCGATCTCCAGCAGCCGTCGCTTCAGCGCATCGTATTCGGCATCCGAGATGCTGGGCGCATCCTCCTGGTGGTAGCGCTTGTCATGCGCCGCGATTTCTTCTTCCAGCCGCGCATGCTCCAGCTTGGCCTGCCGGGGGCTGAGTTCCGAGACCGGCTTGGCGCGCTGCCGGCTCATGCTTCCTGACCGGCCAGCAGGCTGTCGGCGGCGGCACGCGCCGCGTCGGTGACGGTCGCGCCGGCCAGCATGCGGGCGATCTCCTCGCGGCGTTCCTTCTCGGCGAGGGGCGCAACCTCGGTCAGCGTCGTGCGGCTCTTCGCCGAACCTGCTTCGCGCTTGGCGATGCGCCAATGCTGGCCGCCTCTGGCCGCCACCTGCGGCGAATGGGTGACGACGAGGACCTGGACCTTCTCGGCAAGGCGCGCCAGACGTTCGCCCACGGCAGCCGCCGTCGCACCGCCCACACCGCGATCAACCTCGTCGAAGATCAGGGTACCGGCCGTGCCGCGGCCGGCCAGCACGACGCGCAACGCCAGCATGAAGCGGCTCAGTTCGCCGCCGGAGGCGATCTTCGCCAGCGAGCCGGGCGCAGTACCCGGGTTGGTCGCGGCAAGGAACTGCACGCGGTCGGCGCCCTCGGCGCTCCACTGTTCCGGCGGCAAGGCCTCTACCGAGGTGGTGAATTTCGCCGCGCCGAGTTTCAGCGGGCCCAGTTCGGCCATCACGGCCTTGTCGAGTTTCGCGGCTGCCTTGCGGCGGGCGGCCGAGATGGCCTCGGCCTTCGCCTGATAGGCGGCCTTCGCCTCCGTCGCCTGCTTCTGCAGCCGGCCGAGCGAGGCGGACTGGTTGTCGATCAGCGCGAGGCGCTCGGCATATTCCTCGGCGAGTCTCGCCAGCCCGTCGACCGGCACGTTGTGCTTGCGGGACGCGGCACGCAGCGCGAAGAGGCGCTCTTCCACCTTCTCCAGCTTCTGCGGATCGAGATCGAGATCGCGGGCCGTGCTCTCCAGCAGGGAAGCCAGCTCGCCCGCCTGCACCAGCAGCTGATCGGCCAGCTGCACGACCGGATCGAGCTTGCCGGCCGCCTTGTCGGCGACGCGTTCCAGCGCACGCAGGCAGGCCCGCAGCCGCGCATCGACGCCGCCGCCCTGCTCCAGCGCACTCTGCGCTTCCTGCATGGCCGTTGCGAGTTTCTCGCCGGCCTGCAGCATGCTGCGCTGTGCGGCCAGTTCCTGCTCCTCGCCCTCGCGCGGCTTCAGGTCTTCCAGCTCGGCCACGACATGGCGTAGGAAGTCCTCCTCGCGCTTCGCCTGCTCGGCAGTCTGCGCGGCCTGTGCCAGGGCGGCCTCCGCATCGCGCATCGCCTGATAGGAGGCGCGCAGCCCGGCGACTTCTTTCTCCAACCCGGCATATTCATCCAGCAGCGCCCGATGCACGGTGGCATCGGTCAGGCCCTGCTCGTCGTTCTGGCCGTGGATCTCCACCAGCATGTCGCCGACCCGGCGCAGCAGCGCAACACTGACCGCCTGGTCGTTGATGAAGGCGCGGCTTTTGCCGTCCTGGCTCAGCACCCGGCGCAGCACCAGTTCGTCGCCGGCCTCGAGCCCCTGCTCTTCCAGGATGGCATGGACCGGATGCTTCTGCGGCAGATCGAAGCTCGCGGTCACCGAGCCCTGGCTGGCGCCCATGCGCACGAGGCTGGCATCGGCGCGGCGGCCGAGCGCAAGTCCCAGAGCATCGAGCAGGATGGATTTGCCGGCACCGGTTTCGCCGGTCAGCACGCCGAGACCGGGGCCGCAGTCAAGATCGAGGCGTTCGATCAGGACAATGTCGCGAACGCCCAGCGATGTCAGCATGGTCTGCCCGCCCGGCGCGGCATGCGCTCAGAAGATGGAATTCCAGGCCCGGCCAAGCCAGGACTTTTTCTCTGCCGGTTTCGATGCCGTCGGCACTTCCTGGCCGGTGACGAGCGTATAGGTGTCCACATACCACTCGCTGCCCGGATAGTTGTATCCGAGCACGGCAGCGACGTTCTGCGCCTCGTCGATCACGCCGAGCGACATATAGGCTTCCGCAAGGCGATGCAGCGCTTCCGGTACATGCATCGTGGTCTGGAACTTCTCGATCACCGTCTTGAAGCGGTTGATTGCGGCGATGTACTGGCCCTGCCGCAGATAGTAGCGGCCAATCGTCATTTCCTTCCCGGCAAGGTGATTGCGGGTGAGATCGATCTTGAGCCGCGCGTCGCGCGCGTATTCGCTGGTCGGATAGCGCCGAACCACTTCCTCGAGCGCATTCAGCGCCTGCTGCGTGATCTTCTGGTCGCGACCGACATCGGTGATCTGCTCGTAATAGCTGACCGCGATGAGATAATAGGCGTAGGCTGCATCCTTGTTGCCCGGATGCAGCTGCAGGAAGCGTTCGCAGGCCGAGATCGCCTCGACATACTTGTTGTTCTGGTAATAGGCGTAGGCCGCCATCAGCTGGGCCTTGGTGGCCCAGACCGAATAGGGATGCTGGCGTTCGACCTCATCGAAGCCGTAGGCCGCGGCTTCCCACTCTCCGGCCGCCACGGCATCCATGGCGTTGTTGTAAAGGTCCTCGACCGGCCGCTCCACATACGGGGGTTCGCTGGTGCCGCTACAGGCAGCCAGCAGGAGAATCAGTCCCAGACCGGCAATGGCCCGACGGGCGTTCCGGTCGATGCGCGGCGAATCCAGACAGAACATCGGCATGGAAAGTGTCTCGCATGGGGCTTGGGCAAAATCAAGCTGGGCCGGCGATTCCCCTGCCATAACTCCCGGTAACCGCGAGCCTTTTTCCCGGAGATGGCGCGCAGCTCCGGTTATGTCCGTATAATTGTTCGGCTTTTTCCCCGATCGGAGAACCTATACTTCTGAACGATTTTCTCCCCGGAGGAATTCGCCTATTAGAGGTAGTGATACCCGGGTTTGGACGGTTCCGGCATTTGGTTAATCCCGCCGAGCGGGTGCCTTGTCAGGCCGCCGGACCTGCCCCAAGTAATCAACGGGCAATGAAATCGACTGTTTACGCCAAGAGGTGCCATCCATGGGGAAAATCGCTACCCGCGTTGACGAATATGTAGGTGAGCGTATCCGCGCCCGCCGGACCGAGCTGGGCCTGACCCAGGAGGAACTCGCCAATTCGCTGAAGATTTCCTACCAGCAGGTGCAGAAATACGAGACCGGCGCCAACCGCGTCAGCGCCGGCCGGCTGTTCGAGGTCGCCCAGCGCCTCCAGGTCGACATGGCCTATTTCTTCGAGGGTCTGGAGACCAAGCTGGAGAGCAAGCCGCTGGAGCATGGCGGCAAGAACCGCTCCACCATTGAGCTGGTGCGCAACTTCAGCGATATCGAGGACACCAGCATCCGGTCGGCGGTGGCCGGCCTGATCAAGAGCATCGCCGGCCGCTACAAGGAAGGCGAAGTCGTCACCTCCGGCGACTGACCGCCGCCTGAACCGGCAAGCATTCGGAAAGCCCCGCTCCGGCGGGGCTTTTCTTTTTCCAGCAACGGCCTGCGGATTGGCGCGGCGAATCGCGGGTTTCCGCGCCCCCTACCATATTCATGGTGTTTGGCGACATATCCTGCCCTGATAGGGTCCCTCCCAGTCCCGCCACCCCTAGGGGTAATCGCATGAAACTGGAGAGGCAGATGCGAGATAAGAAACGCAACCTGATTCGCAAGACATTGCCGATAGCTTTACTGACGGTGAGCCTTGCTCCGAGCGCGGGTATCGCGGCCGATGACAGCTGCCCGATCAAGCTGGACGACATCAAGTCCCGCATCAGCAGCCTGAGCACCGACGTGGACAAGGCCGAGGACAACGTCGAGAACGACTTCAAGTCCGCGACCAGCAGCGATTACGCCAAGAAGTTCTTCGACACCTTCAACCAGCTGAACCAGGCGGCCAAGGACGCCACCGCGCTGGTCAACACCTCCTACAATCTGGCCGGCTACACCTCGCCGCTCGCCGAAGGCAAGCAGCAGACCAAGCTGCCGCCCAAGGTCACGCTGACCATGAGCAACGCGCAGCAGCTGGCGCAGGCGGCCGCGGACGAGAGCAAGACCAAGCTCGACATCGCCCAGCTCCGCTGCAGCCAGAACACCGAGGACGCCGCGCTTGGCGCCGCCCTGGGGCAGATGGACAGCGCCACGGTCGACAAGTTCAAGAAGGCGAAGAAAACCGCGTGCAAGATCGTGCATGTGGCGGCCGACCTGCAGGACAAGAAGCAGAAGCTGGATGAGATCCGCACAAACGGCTATCCGCTGTTCTTCCTGCATGCCAAGGACAAGAAAACTTTCGACGGCCAGTACACGCGCACCATCCAGTTCAAGCTCGATCTGCGCATGTACCCGATCTACCCGGATGGCGTGAAAGCCCATGACGGCAGCGATCCGAAGGACCAGCAGTTCCTGCTGGGCAAGATCGAGGGCATCCGGCTGTCCTACAACACCTGGTACAAGTGGAGCGACAACAACTGGGAGAAGCTCAACCTGTATCAGTACCTGATCAGCGACACCGGCAAGAACGACGTCTGCGTGCCGGTATTCAAGGCCACCAGCAGCGTGAGCGTGAACCTGTGCATCAAGGATGTGTCGATGAACAGCAACAAGGATGCGCTCACGATCAAGACCTACTCGAAGTTCAAGTACAAGGGCGACAGCAAGAGCGTCAGCCTGCCGACCGTGACCGTGCCGGCGCCGTTCGGCTACCTGGCCGATGTCTCCGACATGAAGGAAGAGAAGAAGAAGCAGCTGAAGGACAAGGTGGTCAATCGCCTGGCCGACGTGATGGGCAAGCATGGCGACCTGGTCAAGAAGGCGCAGGAATGGCAGGAGAAGTGCGGCTGAGCCCTCTCCGCCTCACCGCAGTGCCGCCGGGCCCGCGCCCGGCGGCATCGGCGGGCCGAGCATAAAAAAAGCCCCGCTTCCGCGGGGCTTTTTCGTTCCGGCAGAATGTGAGGGCTTACAGCGCCGCTTCGGCGACCGCGGGATGCAGCCGCGGCCCGAGATCGGCCGCCGCCAGCGGACGCTGCAGATCCCGCTTGGCATGGGTGGTCCAGGCATAGGCCGTCTCGTCGGCGAACAGCGCCTTGAGCAGCCTGTTGTTCAGGGCATGGCCCGAGCGGACGCCATGGTAGCGGCCGATGATCGGCGCACCAGCAAGATACAGATCGCCCAGGGCATCGAGGATCTTGTGCCGGACAAACTCGTCTTCGTAGCGCAGCCCGTCATCGTTGAGGATGCGGTCATGGCCGAGCACGACGGCATTCTCCAGCGACCCGCCGCGGGCCAGACCCATGGCGCGCAGCTGCTCGACCTCCTGCACGAAGCCGAAGGTGCGGGCGCGGGCGATATCGGCCTTGAAGCGGCCCGGCTCGAGCTGGAATTCCGCGGTCTGGCGGCCGATGATCTTATTGGCGAATTCGATCTCGAAATCGATGACGAAGCCTTCGCCCGGCAGCAGCGACGCGGCAGCGGCGCCGTCGCGCACATGGACCGGCTTCAGCACCTTGAGATACTTGCGCGGCGCCACCTGCTCGATCACATCGGCGCATTCGATCAGGAACACGAACGGGGCCGAGGAACCGTCCATCACCGGCACTTCCGGACCGTCGATATCGACCAGCACGTTGTCGACGCCCATGCCGGCCAGCGCGGCCAGCAGATGCTCGACGGTGCCGATGGAAACGCCTTCGCCGGCGGCGACGGTGGTGCACATGCGCAGATCGGTCACCTGGTCATGGCGGGCGCGCACCAGCGGCTTGCCCGGCAGGTCGACGCGACGGAACACCACGCCGGTATCCGGCGCGGCGGGATTCAGAACCATCTGGACCTTGGCGCCGCTGTGCAGGCCGATGCCGGAACACTTGATACGGTTCTTCAGCGTCCTCTGAGCGATCTTGCCGGCCATGACTGTCAGAACTCCTGTGCGGGTCGCGAATCGAGGACCCGCGGAAAAACGAAACCGGGGATGGTTGTAACAACCACCCCCGGCAACAACAAATCACTCTGTGTTACGAGATGTAACGCTAAAGGCTCCGCCTAACCCGTTACATCCGCTCGTCTTTTCCTCAGTTCGCCTGCCGGCGCAGGAAGGCCGGAATGTCCAGCAGATCGTCCTGCGGGCGGCTCAGAACCGGCCGCTCCGTGGCCGGCGACAGGCCCAGATCAGCCTGCCGGGGTGCGGGCTGCGGTTCGGCCGGGGCGGCCGGCCGCGAGAACTGCGGTTCGGCGTGGCGGAAGGCCGTCGACGGCTCGCTGTCACCCAGGCGGCCCCGGGCCACGCCGGTGATGCGGTCGAACAGGCTCGCCTTCTTCTTCGGCTCGGCCGGCTTGTTGACCATGTCGGCCTCAGCGAAGGGATCCGGCTGGCGCATGGCGGCCTCGGCGGCGACCCGCGGCGGCAGCTGGGCCGGCGCCGGCATGAAATGCTCGGCCTGAGCGGACGCTTCGGCGACCGCAGCGGCAAACGGACGGACCTGCGGCTGGGGCTCGGCCATGGCCGGCGCGGCTTCGGCTTCCGCAACCGCCGGGGCCGGCTCGGCCACGGCTGCCTCGGCCGGCATCTCCATCGCGACCGGCTCCATCGCCAGCGCATTCGCACCGGCGCTGATCGGCTGCTGCGTGACCTGGGCCGAGATGGCCGGCTGCATCGCGACGGCCGGCTGCTGGGCAGGACGGGCAGCGCCGAAGCTGATCGGCTTGGCCTGCGGCGGGGTCACCAGGCGGAGGCCCGGCGAGGCCTGCGGCTTCGGCTCGGACTGAGCGGCGGCATCGATACCGGTGGCAACCACCGATACCCGCATGCGGCCTTCCATGTTCGGATCCAGCGTCGAACCGACGATGATGTTGGCTTCCGGATCGACCTCCTCGCGGATGCGGTTGGCGGCTTCGTCGACCTCGAACAGGGTGAGGTCCGGACCGCCGGTGATGTTGATCAGCACGCCGCGGGCGCCCTTCATCGAGATATCGTCGAGCAGCGGATTGGCGATCGCCCGCTCGGCGGCTTCGATGGCGCGATGGTCGCCGTCGGCCTCGCCGGTGCCCATCATGGCCTTGCCCATCTCGCTCATCACCGAACGGACGTCGGCGAAGTCGAGGTTGATCAGGCCGGGCATGACCATCAGGTCGGTGATGCCGCGCACGCCCGACTGCAGGACGTTGTCGGCCATCTTGAAGGCGTCGGCGAAGGTGGTCTTCTCGTTCGCCACCCGGAACAGGTTCTGGTTCGGGATGATGATCAGCGTGTCGACATACTGCTGCAGCTCGCGGATGCCGTTCTCGGCCAGGCGCATGCGCTGCGTGCCTTCAAAGGAGAACGGTTTGGTCACCACGCCGACGGTGAGGATGCCCATCTCCTTCGCCGCCCGGGCGATCACCGGGGCGGCGCCGGTGCCGGTGCCGCCGCCCATGCCGGCAGCGACGAAGGCCATATGGCAGCCCTGCAGGTGTTCGACGATCTGGTCGAGCGATTCTTCCGCCGCCGCCCGGCCCACATCGGGCTTGGCGCCGCAGCCCAGCCCCTGGGTCAGGGTGACGCCGAGCTGGATGCGCCGCTCGGTCAGCGACATGTTGATGGCCTGCGCGTCGGTATTGGCGGCGACGAAGTCAACGCCTTCGAGCTGGGCGTTGATCATGTTGTTGACCGCGTTTCCGCCGGCGCCGCCGACGCCGAAGACGACGATGCGGGGCTTCAGTTCCCGCGTGGTCGGCATGCTGAGATTGATACCCATGTTCTCCTCCAGGGTTAACTGATGCAATGAACAAAGTCGCGCTGCGTTGCAAGCGACATTCGTGAGACCGCATGGATGCTGCTTGTTTTGATCATCGTCCTTGCCATGCGATCAGAAATTGGTGCGCAGCCAGCGGCCGATTCGTGAGAAGGCGCCGCTTGGTGCAGGGTCGGGTTCGGGCAGACGGATGATTCGCTCGGCCGCCTGCTGTTGCGCATAGGAGAGAAGACCGGCGCAGGCCGAGAAGGCCGGCCCGCCGGTTGCCTCGGCCAGACCACCCACACGGATGGGGCGGCCCAGACGGACCTGCTTGTCGAGAATGCGCGCCGCCAGTTCGCGCACCCCCTGCAGCTGACTCGCACCGCCGGTGAGCACGACCCGGCGTCCGGCCAGCTTCTCGAGTCCCGACTGCGTGAGACGCTCGCGCACCTGTTCCAGCGTCTCCTCGAGTCGGGGCTTGATGATGCCGGTGAGAATCGAGCGCGGCACCTGGTTATGGGCATGATCGTCGGTCTCACCCACCTGGGGCACGTCGATCGTCTCGTTGTCGTCCGACGGACTCGGCAGCACCGTGCCATAGAGCGTCTTCAGCCGCTCGGCATGGGCCAGCGGGGTCGACAACCCGCGCGCGATATCGTTGGTGACATGCCCACCGCCGAGCGGTACCACATCGGCATGCACCAGCTGGCCGTCGTAGAAAACGGCCATGCTGGTGGTGCCGCCCCCCATGTCGATCAGCGTAACGCCGAGATCCATCTCGTCCTCGACCAGACAGGCGAGGCCCGAGGCGAACGGCGCCACCACCCGGCCGGCGATGCGCAGATGGCCGCGCGCGACGCAGGTGGCAAGGTTGCGCAGCGGGCCCGAGCCCGCGGTGATGACGTGCATGTTCACGCCGAGCCGCTCGCAGGCCATGCCGCGGGGGTCCTTGATCCCGCGCGAGCCGTCGATCGTGTAGCCGACCGGGATGGAGTGAATGATCTCGCGGTCGCTGGGCGTCTGGTGGCGACGGCCATGATCGAGGACCAGGGCGACATCGTGGTCGGTGACCTCATGGCCGTCGATGGCAACCTCGACACCCACGGTGTGGGACTGCGGATTACCGGCATTGATGCTGATGAAGACGTCGCGGATGGTTTCGCCGCACATCCGCTCGGCCGTCTCGACGGCGGCGCGGATCGACTGCTCCGCGGCATCCATGTCGACGACATTGCCGTTGCGCAGGCCACGCGACAGCTGATGCCCGATGCCGATGACCCGCAGCGTGCCGCCATCGGCCCGCGCGATAAAGCAGCACACCTTGGAGGAACCCACGTCCAGAGTGGCAATCAATCCATTGCGCGATACCGCCATGGCCTTACTTCCCCTGCCTTTTCTGACCCATCTTCCGGCCGTCTCTTGTCATGTCCGCTTCCCCGTCTTCTTTGCCGGGGTAACCACCGGCGGCGGCGGCTCCGCCTCCGGGCTGAGCCGTACGATCAATCGGTCGTCCTGGCGCAGATCCACCATCTCCAGATCGCGGCGCAGCAGGCCGTGACTCTGCTCGAGCGCGATCAGCCGGACCCAGGCCTGCTCGGGATTCTCCTCCGGCAGGCGGACGATCACGCCGTTGTCGAAAGCGATGTCCCAGCGCCGTCCGCGCACGCGGGTGGCATGCACGACGCGTGCGGCCAGCACCGGATCGATCTGCAGCATGTCGAGCAGGTCCTGCGCCTTGTCGGACGCGCCGGCGCCGACCAGCAGCAGACGGTCGGCGAAATCCGGGCGGTCACCGTCCTCGAGCACCCGGCCGGTCTCGTCGATCAGGTAAATGTGGCCGTCGATCTGCCAGCGGGCGAAGGGCTCGCGCTCGACGATCTCGATATGCAGCGTGTCTGGCAGCTGGCGCCAGACGGTCGCCTGCTTCACCCAGCCGATCGCCTCGACCCGGCGGCGCAGGGTATCCAGATCGAGCGACAGGATCGGATCGCCGCGTTCCACGGCCACCGCCTCGGCCAGCATCTCCAGCGGCGTATGCACGCGCCCGCGCAGATTCACTTCCGCGAGCCGGAGCTCGACGCTGGCGCCCGCCTCGCCGAGGAATTCCTGCGCCGCGATCTGCGCCTGCGCCGGCCAGTCGGTGCGGAACCAGACATAGGCGCCGCTGCTGCCGACAAGCGCTACGGCGATGAACAGCAGGGCCAGCCGGATCCGCCGCCACAGCACGGAGGGCGGCCGGCGCCGCGCCGGTGGCAGCGGCCGGCAATAACCCTTCGGCCGCGCTGGCGGCAGCGCGGGGGCGCAGGGCGCGCAGGGGCGATCTTCCGGCAGCACGACTAACGGCCGCATGACGCATCCTCCACCATCCAGCGCACCAGCTCGGCAAACGAGATGCCGCTATGGGCGGCGATCTCGGGCACCAGAGACAGCGGGGTCATGCCCGGCTGGGTGTTGATCTCGAGCAGGTAGAAACGGCCCGGCTCGCCGGCGGTGTCGTCATAGCGCCAGTCGGAGCGCGTCACCCCGCGGCAGCCCAGCGTGAGATGGGCCTTCAGCGCCAGCGCGCAGATCTCGTCATAGACCGGCTTCGCCAGCGGCGCCGGCATCAGATGGGTCGCCTTGCCGTCGGTATATTTGGCCTCGTAGTCATAGAACTTGCCGTGTGCCCGGATCTCGATGGCGCCGAGCACGCGGTCGCCCATCACCGCCACCTGGATCTCGCGCCCGGGAATGTAGCGCTCGACCAGCACGTGCTCGCCGAAATGCCAGCTGGCGTCGTCCTGCGGCTGGTAGTTGTCGCCTTCGAAGACGATATGCACGCCCACCGAGGAACCCTCGTTCAGCGGCTTGATCACGTAGGGATGCGGCATCACCGGTCCGCCGGAGAAGGCCGAACGGTGCACCACCCTGCCCTCCGCCATCGGCAGGCCGTGGTTGCGCCAGACGTCCTTCGCCATCGGCTTGTTCATCGCCAGTGCCGAGGCGAGCACACCGGAATGCGTGTAGGGAATGCCGAGAATCTCCAGCAGCCCCTGCACCGTGCCGTCCTCGCCATAGGGACCATGCAGCGCGTTGAAGGCGACATCAGGCTTGGTGGCGTCGAGCTTCTGGGCCAGATCGCGGGCAACGTCGATCTCGCTGACCCTGAAGCCATCCTCGCGCAGGGCCTTGGCCACCGCGCGGCCCGAGGTGAGCGAAACCTCGCGCTCCGACGACCACCCACCCATCAGGACGGCGACATGCGGCTTAGCCATGGCTGCCATCCTTCGGCCTGCCGATGCGCCGGATCTCCCAGCGCAGCTCGATGCCGCTCTGTGCCTTCACCTTCTCGCGCACGGTTTCGCCCAGCGTCTCGAGATCGGCGGCGGTTGCATTGCCGCGGTTGATCAGGAAATTGCAGTGCTGCTCGGATACCTGCGCATCGCCCACCACGAGGCCGCGGCAGCCCGCCGCATCGACCAGCTGCCAGGCCTTGTGGCCGTCCGGATTGGCGAAGGTGGAGCCGCCGGTGCGGGCGCGGATCGGCTGGCTGCCTTCGCGGGCTGCCTGGATCGCGTCCATCCGCGCCTTGATCGCCGCCGGGTCGCCGGCCTGTCCCTTCAGCCGCGCCCGGAGGAAGATCCAGGTTTCCGGCACGCCGCAATGGCGATAGCCGAACTTCATCTCGACCGGCGACAGGCGATGCAGATTGCCCTGTTCGTCCAGCGCCTCGGCCCAGACCAGAACATCCTTGAATTCGGTGCCGTAAGCACCGGCATTCATGCGCAGGCCGCCGCCGATGGTGCCAGGAATGCCGCGCAGGAATTCCAGCCCGGCAATGCCGTGCATCTGCGCGGTCTGCGCCACGTTGACATCCAGTGCACCGGCGCCCGCTTCCACCTCGTCGCCCTCGGCCTCGATCTCGACAAAGCCGCGGCCGAGGCGGATCACCACACCCGGCACGCCGCCATCGCGCACCAGCGTATTGGAACCGACACCGAGAACGGTCACCGGCACATCCGCGGGCTTGCCGCGCAGAAAGGCAATCAGGTCCTCGCGGTCTGCCGGGCGGAACATCACTTCCGCCGGACCGCCGACGCGGAACCAGGTGATATCGGCCAGCCCGGCATCGGCAGTCAGCCGGCCGCGCACGGCGGGAAGCCGCGCGATCAGGCCCTGCTGCTGCGGAAGCTGCGTGGCTGCCATCATGCCGCCCCCCTGGAGAACAGCGCCTGCAATTCACCGGGCAGCGCGTTGGCCCAGGTCGTGATGCTGCCGGCGCCGAGGCAGACCACGAGGTCGCCCGGCGCGGCTTCGGCCTTGATCATCGCCGCCAGACGCTCCGGTCCCGTCAGCGGCAGGACATGGCGATGGCCGCGCTCGCGCAGACCCTGGACCAGGGCGTCGCGATCCACGCCTTCGATCGGCGCCTCCCCCGCGGCATAGACATCGGCGACGATCACCTTGTCGGCGTCGTTGAAGCAGGTGCAGAAATCCTCGAACAGGTCGCGCAGACGCGTGTAGCGATGCGGCTGCACCACGGCGATCACCCGGGCCTCGGGATTGTCGCCCACCGCCAGCCGCGCGGCGCCCAGAACGGCGGAGATCTCGACCGGGTGATGGCCGTAATCGTCCACCACGGTGATGCCGTTGGTCTCGCCGGTGATGGTGAAGCGGCGCTTGACGCCCTTGAAGCCGCCGAGTGCCCGGCGCACCACGTCGGCATCGAAGCCCATCTCGCGGGCGATGGCCGCCACCACGAGGGAATTCTGGACATTATGGTGGCCGAACATCGGCAGATGCACGCCGGTGATGGTCTCGGACTCGTCGCGGACCCGGTCGGTGATGTGGATGTCGTAATGGGCGCCGCGATTGTCGAAGCGGACATTGACGGCGCGTACGTCGGCCTGCGGCGAGAAGCCGTAGGTGACGATGCGCCGGTCGGTGATGCGGCCGATCAGCGTCTGCACTTCCGGATGGTCGATGCAGAGCGTGGCGAAGCCGTAGAAGGGGATGTTCTCGACGAACTGCTTGAAGCCGTCGCGCACCTTGTCAAAGCTGCCGTAATGGTCGAGATGCTCGGGGTCAATATTGGTGACCACGGCAATCGTCGCCGGCAGCTTCAGGAAGGTGCCATCGCTCTCGTCGGCCTCGACAACCATCCACTCGCCGGCGCCGAGCCGGGCATTGGTGCCATAGGCGTTGATGATGCCGCCGTTGATCACAGTCGGGTCGAAGCCGGCGGCATCGAACAGCGCCGCCACCAGCGAGGTGGTGGTGGTCTTGCCGTGTGTGCCGGCGATGGCCACGGCCCATTTCAGGCGCATCAGCTCGCCCAGCATCTCGGCCCGGCGGACCACCGGCAGCAGCCGCTCCCGCGCGCTGCGCACCTCCGGATTGTCGTCCTTCACCGCGCTGGAGACGACGATCACGTCCGCCGCGGCGACGTGGGTGGCGTCATGGCCCTCGAACACCGGGATGCCCAGGTCGCGCAGCCGCTGCACGTTGGGGCTGACCGCCAGGTCCGAGCCCTGCACGCGGTAGCCCAGATTGTGCATCACCTCGGCGATGCCGCTCATGCCGATGCCGCCGATCCCCACGAAGTGGATCGTGCCGATATCCAGGGGAAGCGCCCTCATGCCGCCACCTGCAGCATGGTGCGGGCATGGCCGGCGGCGACGGCCGCGCCGGCGCGCTCCAGGATCAGCTCGGCCAGGCGGTCGGCGGCGTCGGGATGGCCGGCCTGGCGGGCGGCGGCAGCCATGTCGGCCAGGGCCTGCGGGTCGCCGGTCAGGGCGCAGATCCCCTCCGCCAGCGCCTGCGGGGTGAAGCGCGTCTCCTCCATCAGCCAGGCACCGCCGGCGGCGACCATGGCGCGGGCATTGGCAGCCTGGTGGTTGTCGGCGGCATGCGGATAGGGAACCAGGATCGCCGGCCGCCCGGCGACCAGCAGCTCCGAGACGGTGGAGGCGCCGGAGCGGCAGATCACCAGGTGCGCGGCGCCGAGCTGCTGCGGCACATCCTCGATGAAGCTCGCCAGTTCCGCCGGGATGCCGGCCTCGCGATAGGCCTCGGTCACCCGCTCCAGATCCTCCGGCCGGCACTGCTGCGTCACCCGCAGGCGGCTGCGCAGCCGCGGGCTCAGCCGGGCCAGCGCCGCCGGCACCACGTCGGACATCACCCGCGCGCCCTGGCTGCCGCCCAGCACCAGCAGGCGCACCGGGCCGCTGCCATTGGGCGGGACATAGGGCAGGCCGCGCAGCGCGATGATCGCCTCGCGCACGGGGTTGCCGGTCTGCACCGTGCGGGCGAGGTCCGCCGCGCGCAGCCGCTCGGTCTGCGGGAACGAGGCGGCGATGGTGCCGACCCGCGGCGCCAGCACCCGGTTGGCGCGGCCCAGCACGGCATTCTGCTCGTGGATCAGGGTGGGCAGGCCCAGCCAGCTGGCCGCCAGCATCGGCGGCAGGGAGGGATAGCCGCCGAAGCCCACGACGATGTCGGGCCGGCTGCCGCGCAGGATGCGGCGCGCGACCCGCACCCCCTGCGCGATCCGTGCCGCCGCCACCGCCTTGCGCAGCAGGCCGCCGCCCGCCGGGCTGGCCGAGGGCACGACATCGACCTGCGCCGGGGCGAAGCGGTTGCCCCAGGCGGCGCCGCGGGCATCGGTCAGCAGGCGCACGGAGGCGCCGCGGGCGGCCAGCCGGGCCGCCACGCTCTGCGCCGGGAAGAGATGACCGCCGGTGCCGCCCGCCGCCAGCACGATCCGCCGCTGCACCGCCTGCTTCGCGTTCTCGGCTCCGCTCATGCCGCACCTCCCAGGCCGGGACGCTCGCGGGTCAGGGCAAGCGCCATGCCCATCGCCAGCGCCAGTGCCAGAAGCGACGAACCGCCATAGGAGATGAACGGCAGGGTCATGCCCTTGGTCGGCAGCAGCCGCAGGTTCACGCCGATATTGATCACCGCCTGCAGGCCGAACTGGGTGAACAGGCCGGTGGCCGCCAGCACGACGAACAGGTTCTCCTCGCGCATCAGGCGGGCGTAGCCGCGCAGCACGATGAAGCCGAACACGCCCACCAGGGCGAGGCAGAGCAGCAGGCCGAACTCCTCGCCCGCGACGGCGAAGACGAAGTCGGTATGGGCGTCGGGCAGGACATGCTTCACCTCGCCCTCGCCGGGCCCGCGGCCGAAGAAGCCGCCGGAGGCGAAGGCGTCCATCGCCCGCTCGATCTGGTAGTTCTCGTGACCGGCCGGGTCCAGGAAGCGGTCGATGCGGCTGGCGACATGCGGCAGCAGGGTATAGGCCGCCAGGAAGCCGCCGATGGCGATGATGCCAGCGGCCGCGATCAGCCAGAGCGCCATGCCGGCGACGAAATACTGCGCGCACCAGACCGCGGCGACCACCAGCGCCATGCCGAAGTCCGGCTGCAGCAGCAGCACGGCCAGCACCAGCGCCAGCAGCAGGACGGCGGCGGCATCGCCGGGGAAGCGACCGCCCTGGACCTCGGGCCCCGGGCGGAGATGGCTGCCCTGGCGCTGGATGGCGAACATCCAGGCGGTGACCACCGCAAATGTCGGCTTCAGGAATTCCGAGGGCTGCAGCGACAGCGGCCCGAGATAGAGCCAGCGGGTCGCACCCTTCACCTCCGGCGACAGGAACAGGGTGGCGGCCGTCAGCAGCAGCGCCCCGACGAAGCCGATGGCGCCGACCCGGCGCACCATCACCGGCGACAGCATCGAGACGGCGATCACCAGCAGCAGCGCCGGCACCATGAACATGAACTGCCGGCTGACGAAGTGGAAGCTGTCCAGCCCGATGCGGTGCGCCACTGCCGGCGAAGCGGCCATGATCAGCGCCGAGCCGATGGCGGCCAGCAGCAGCAGCGCCGCCAGGCTCCAGCGGTCCACGGTCCACCACCAGCGGCCCAGCAGCGAGGTGTCGGTGCGCGGGAAGGTCATGCTCATGCCGCAGCCCCCCCGATCCGGCCGGCCGCCGCCCCCGCCAAGCCGGCCAACAGTGCGCGGAAGCGGTCGCCGCGCGCCTCGTAGTCGCGGAACTGGTCGAACGAGGCGCAGGCCGGCGAGAACAGCACCACCGCCCCCTCCCCGCCTTCCTCGCGAGCGGCGGCGAAGGCCGCCTCCAGCGCCCGCTCCAGGGTGCCGCACTGGGTGGCGGCGATGCCGGCGCCTGCCAGGTCGGCGGCGAAGGCCGGCGCCGCCTCGCCGATCAGGAAGGCGCCGCGGACCGCGCCGAGATGCGGCATCACCGCCTGCAGCCCGTCGGATTTCGGCCGGCCGCCGGCGATCCAGTAGATCCGGTCGTAGGAGCTCAGCGCCCGCGCGGCGGCATCGCCGTTGGTCGCCTTGCTGTCGTTGACGAAGCGGATGCCGGCGATCTCGCCCACCTGTTCCTGCCGGTGCGGCAGGCCGGGAAAGCTCGTCAGGCCGGCGATCGCGGTCTCGCGCCCCAGCCCCAGGGCCCGCGCCACCGCGAAGGCGGCGGCGGCGTTCTGCCAGTTGTGGCTGCCCGGCAGGGCACGCGCCTGGCGCAGGTCGCAGACCGGCACCGGGCCCTCGTGCAGGATGCCGTCGATCACCGAGATGCCGCGCATCAGGTGGCGGCCGACGGCGATCGGCACCAGGCCGGCATGGCCCTCGCGCTCCAGCTCCTCGAAGATCGAGGCGGACCAGCGGTCGTCCAGCCCGATCACGGCATGGTCGCCGGCCTGCTGCCGGGCGAAGACCCGCCGCTTCACCGCGACATAGCCTTCCATCGAGCCGTGCCGGTCCAGATGGTCGGCGCTGACATTCAGCAGCACCGCGACGTCCAGGT
>CAYORM010000023.1:0-38185 GCA_964406375.1 uncultured Mycobacteriaceae bacterium
AGCCGCTCGCCGCCCTCGACCTCAAGCTGCGCCAGGCGATGCAGGAGGAGCTGCGTCGCATCCATCGCGAGAGCGGCGGCACCTTCGTCTTTGTCACCCACGACCAGGGCGAGGCGCTGGCGCTGTCCTCGCACATCGCCGTGATGCAGGCCGGCCGGATTGAGCAGGAGGGTCCGGCGGAGGACATCTATCTGCGGCCGCGCAGCCTCTTCGTCGCCGGCTTCATCGGCGAGACCAACATCCTCGAAGGCGAGCGGCGCGGCGGCGTCCTGCGCTTGGCCGGCGGCTCGGCCGTCATTCCTGCGCCAGGGCCGGACGGGCCAGCCGCGGTCGCCATCCGCCCCGAACGCATCCGCACCGGCGAGGCCGCGGCTGCGAGCGAGGTGCGGGTGGAGGCGAGGGTGCTCGAGACGGTCTTCCTCGGCACCGTCCGCCGTCACCTCTTCGAATTGCCGGGCGGCACCCGCATGCGGGTCGATCTCGGCGACGTCACCGAGCGTCCGGCGATGCCGGCGGGAGCCGCAACGATCCTCGGCTGGCAGCAGGCCGACCAGGTCGTCTTCGAAGGTCAGAGGGAAGCATCATGAAGATCGCCCGCGTCGAGTGCTGGCCGCTGCGCATCCCCTATCGTCACCCGGAGGTGAGTGCGCTGGTCGACCGTGCCGGCGTGACCGACGTCGTCGTCAAGGTGACGACCGATGACGGTCTGGTCGGCTGGGGGGAATGCACCCGCGCCGCCGACGCCGCCGGCATCGCCGACGCGGTGCGGGCGATGACGCCGATCGTTCTGGGCCGCAGCCCCTGGGAGCGGGCGGCGATCACGCAGGACATCTATGTCGCCGGCGGCTGGCAGTTCCAGCCGATGACCGGGAACTTCGCCTTCGCCGGCATCGACATGGCGCTGTGGGATCTGTGCGGCAAGGCGGCGGGGCAGCCGATCGTCAACCTGCTCGGCGGGCCGCTGCGCCAGTCGGTCGACTATTTCTATTACCTCAACCGCGGCACTCCGGACGCGATCGCCGAACAGGTCCGCGACGGGTTGGCGCGCGGCTATGGCGTCTTCTATCTCAAGGTCGGGGTCGACGGGGCGGCGGAGGAGCGGATGCTCGAGGCGGTGCGCGCGACCGCGCCCGCGGCGAAGATCCGCATCGATG
The DNA here is from genome assembly GCA_964406375.1 of uncultured Mycobacteriaceae bacterium. Lineage (GTDB taxonomy): Bacteria > Pseudomonadota > Alphaproteobacteria > DSM-16000 > Inquilinaceae > CAYORM01. Next base: position 1,155 of record CAYORM010000023.1, read on the forward strand.
CCAACCAGGCCTGGGCGGTGCCCGATGCGGTGCACTGGCTACGCCGGTGGGACGCCGCCTTCGGAATCGATTTTGCCGAGGCGCCGGTGCCGATCCATCCCGAGGCGCTGATGGCCGAGGTCAAGGCGCGCAGCGGCGTCGCCCTCTGCGTCAATGAGGGGCTGTGGACGGTTCCCGACGCGATGCGGGCGGTCGAGTCACGCTGCGGCGACTATCTCTGCTTCAGCACCTACTGGGTCGGCACGGTCGCCCGCTTCCAGGTGATCTGCGAGGCGGCCGCCTTCCGGGGCTGGCGCATCTGCAAGCACACCCATGGCGAGTTCGGCCTCGCGGCGGCGCTGGGCCAGCATCTGATGCTGGCGATGCCGGCAGTGTGCGACGGCAACCAGCAGACCGCGCAGGTGATGGAGGATGACATCCTCACCGCGCCCGTGCCGATCGCCGAGGGACCGCGCTGGGGCCTCATCACCGGCCCGGGATTGGGTGTCGAGGTCGATGAGGAGAAGGTCGCCCGATACCACGACGCCTATCTGCGGCTGGGAGAATACCCGGTCTACGGCAGCCGTTTCGAACGGCCGGCCGCCTGAGGCCGGTGCCGCCATCGTTCAGGGAGAGGAGGAACGAGATGGACACCGACAAGACCCGCGCATCGCTGATCCGGGTGCGCAATTTCATGCCGATGGGACGCCGCGGCTTCGGCCTCGCGGCCGGCTCGCTGGCGGCGATGGCCGCGCTGCCCTTCGGCCGTGCCAGCGCCCAGACCTCAGTTACCTTCCTGGGCTGGCAGGGTTATGACGAGGGGCTGTTCGCCAGCGATTTCATGCAGCAGAACGGCATCGAGCTGCAGACCACCTATATCGGCAACAATGACGAGATCGTCACGCGGCTCGCTTCGGGCGGTGTCGGCTCGATCGACCTCGTGACGCCCTATATGGGCTATGTGCCGCTGCTGGCCTCGGCCGGGCTGATCCAGCCGATCGACACCGCCAAGGTGCCGAACATGGCTCATATGATGGAGCCGTTCCGCAGCGATCCGAACGTCAATCTCGACGGCCAGCTCTGGGGTGTGCCCTTCACCTGGGGCTCGGCGCCGATGATGTACAACCCGGCGGCGATCCCCGAGGCGCCGCAATCCTGGATGGACCTGTTCAAGCCGGAATATGCCGGCAAGGTCGGCATGATGGATGACCCGCTGGGCAACATCATGCTGGCGGCGATCCTGGCGACCGATGCCGATGTCGCGACGATGCTGACGCCCGAGCAGCTCACGGCGGCGATCGACTTCCTGATCCGTGTGAAGAGCATCGCGCGCACCGTCGCGGTGAGCTGGGGCGATCTCGCCGATTCGCTGGCCCGCAACGACGTCATCATCACCTTCTCAGGCTGGGAGACGATCCGGAAGTTCGCCGCCGATCTCGGCGCCGAGATCGCCTACACCTACCCGCAGGAAGGCACCTACGCCTGGCTCGACACCTATTGCATCGTGGCGGATGCGCCCAATCCGGATGCCGCCCACGCGCTGTGCAACGAGATCATCGGCCGCGAGGCGCAGCTGATGATCGGCAGCGAGATGCTGCAGGGCATCGTCAGTACGGAAGGCGTCGAGGCGCTGCCCGAGGATGCCCGCTCGCTCTATCCGTATGACGATATGGACTCGTTCTCGGCCCGGGCCCGGTTCTTCGCCTTCCCGCCGCTCGAGAGCGACGGGGTGCATGCCACCTTCGACGACTGGCAGACCGAGTACGAGCGGTTCCGGACCGCCTGACGGCTGATCAGGACCGCCGGGCCTTGCATTAGCGGCCCGGGCGGTTCCGCTGGCCCTCCGACAGGGGACCCCCGACGATCCGATGAAGCGCGGCAGCACCCTTCTGATGGTCGCCCCGGCGGCGATCGTCTTCCTCGCGATGTTCGCGGGACCCTTCATCTATTTCTTCGTCATCAGCTTCTGGCGGAAGCAGTCCTTCCGCTTCGTGCCCGACTTTACCCCGGCCAATTACGCTGACGCGCTGTCGGGCGCCAATCTCGAGATCCTGCTGCGCACCGTCGCGATCGCCGGGACGGCGGCGCTCGCCAGCGTCACCATCGGTTTCGTCTATGCCTTCGTGGTTCGCTTCAAGGCGGGCCGCTGGGCGATGCCGATGCTGTTCGCGGCGATGACGACGCTGTTCGGCGGCTATCTCATGAAGATCTATGCGTGGAAGACCATCCTCGGGAATGAGGGGCTGGTGAATACCGCGCTCGGCTCGCTCGGGGTGATCAGCGCGCCAATCGAGGCGCTGTTCTACAGCCCCTTCGCGGTGCTGCTGACCTTCGTCAACTTCCTGCTGCCCTTCGCCATCCTGCCGATCTACGCGGCGATGCGCGGCATCTCCGACGCCGAGCTCGCTGCGGCGCGGGATCTCGGCGCGGGCCCCTGGCGCGTTCTGTCCGATGTCGTCGTGCCGCGCGCGCGCAACGGCATCGTCACCGCCTTCATGTTCTCGTTCCTGCTCGCGGCGGGAGACTACGTCACCCCGCAACTCGTCGGCGGCACGATGACGATGATCGGCAATATGATCGCGCTGCAGTTCGGGCAGCGCTTCAACTGGCCGCTGGGCGCGGCGCTCTCCTATGTCGTGCTGGCGACCGGCCTCATGAGCATCCTCGTCTTCCGCCTCGGCATGTCGTTCTGGCGGCCGCGATGACCGAGACGACATCCCTGACCTGGCGGCTTCTGGCGGCACTCCTCGTCATCTTCCTCGTCTCGCCGCTCGTCCTGGTGGTGGTCTTCGCCTTCACCGACCGCTCGATCGCCAACTTCCCGATCGAGGGGCTGTCGCTGCGCTGGTGGGCGGAGATGACGGCGCATCGCCGCTTCTCCGAGGCGTTCTGGAATTCGATCATCCTGGCCGGGGTGGTCGGGCCGGTCTCGGCCGCGATCGGCACGCTGGCGGCGCTCGGCTTCACCCGCATGTCCGCCCGCGGCGCCGCGATCGGCATGACGATCCTCAGCCTGCCCTTGATGATGCCGCCGCTCGTCCTCGCCGTCGCGGTGATGACGGCCGTGGTCAGCGCCGGCATCACCCTCAGCCTCGGCACGGTGATCCTGGCGCATCTGCTGTTCACCCAGCCCTTCGTCATCCTCGTCGTCTATGCCCGGCTCGCCACCTTCGACCGCGCCATCATCGACAGCGCGCGCGATCTCGGCGCCTCGCCGCTGCGCGCCTTCTTCACCGTGGTGCTGCCCGTCGTCCAGCCGGCGGTGGTCGGCGCCGCGCTCTTCGCCGTCGCGCTCTCGCTCGACGATTTCGTGGTGACGCTGTTCACGATCGGTGAAGGGAACACGCTGCCGATCTTCGTCTGGGGGATGATGCGCACCGGGCTGCAGCCGACCGTGAACGCCATCGGTACGGTGATCATCCTGCTCTCGGTCGGTTCGACGCTGCTGGCGATGTGGCTGACCCGGTATCGCGGATAGGCGAAAGGCGGGACGATGGGACTGCTCGAAGGCAAGAGCGTGGTGGTGACCGGCGGCGCATCCGGCATCGGCCGGGCCGGCGCCGAGCTGATGGCGGCCGAAGGTGCCCGTGTCGCCGTCGCCGATATCGACGAGGCGGGCGGCGAGGCGGTCGCAGCGTCGATCCGCCGGGCGGGCGGCGAGGCGATCGCGGTGCCGGTCGATGTGCGCGATGCGGCGCGGGTTGCGGCGATGGTGGCGACGGCCCGAACGACGTTCGGGCGCATCGATGCCCTGTTCCACAACGCGGTCAGCGTGCCGCTGGTCAACCACTGCGACGCACGCATCACCGAACTCGACGATGCCGTCTGGTCACAGATCGTCGATCTCGTCCTGACCGGCACCTTCCACTGCGTTAAGCATGCCGGCCGGGTGATGCTTGAGCAGGGGGGCGGCTCTATCATCCTGACCGCCACCGTCGATGCGCTGATCGGCCAGGCGGGGATCGACGCCTACACCGCGGCCAAGGGTGGCGTCGTCGCGCTGACGCGTTCCGCGGCGGCCGGGCTCTCGCCCGCGGGGGTGCGGATCAACGCATTGTGCCCGGGTTTCGTCGAGACCCCGCACCAGGCGGCGTTCCTCGATGATCCGGCAGGACGGGCGGCGATCCAGGCGCTGCATCTCATGCCGATCATGCAGCCGCGCGACGTGGCGGAGTTCGCGGTGTTCCTGGCTTCCGACCGTGCCCGCTACATCACCGGTGGCATCTTCCCGGTCGATTCCGGCTATACCGCCTTCAAGGGTGGTGACGAGACACGGCGCGTCGTCGCCAGCTGACAGGGCGGGTCCGGCCCCCGCCGCCGGCCTGCCGGTCGGGCCGCTGCAGCGTCCCGCATGCGATCGATCGTCGAGCGATAATCACCTGTTGACGCCGTGCGGGACCGGTCGTATCACCGGGGTCCCCACTGCCCAGGTGGCGGAATTGGTAGACGCGCAGGTTTCAGGTACCTGTGGCCGAGAGGTCGTGGAAGTTCGAGTCTTCTCCTGGGCACCATTCGATCCCGCCGGGGCGGGCGCGCGGAGCAGGCGCCCGGCGGCGGCAGCGCCCCGGACGGGGCGGCGCCGGGCGGGTGCGATGCCGGCCAGACGCGACATCGTCGGCCCGCTCTGACAGGCGGGCCTTTTTTATGCCGGCCGCCGGGGCCGCGCCCCGGGGCGGACGGCATCAGCGAGGAGCACCGGCGCGCCGTGCCAGCCGTGTCATCGGACCCCATCCTCTATGAAGGCGATCTGCCCGACGGTCTCGACCTCGGCCCCGTGGTGGCGGTGGACACCGAGACGATGGGCCTCAACCCGATGCGCGACCGGCTCTGTCTCGTCCAGCTCTCCGCAGGCGACGGCAAAGCCCATCTCGTCCGCTTCCGCCGCGGCGTCTACGACGCGCCCAACCTGAAGCGGCTGCTCGCCGATCCGGCCTGTCTCAAGATCTTCCACTTCGCCCGATTCGACCTCGCCGCCCTTCGGGTCTGGCTCGGCGTCGACTGCGCGCCGGTCTGGTGCACCAAGATCGCCTCGAAGCTGGTGCGGACCTTTACCGACCGCCACGGTCTGAAGGATCTGTGCCGGGACCTGCTCGATGTCGAGCTGTCCAAGCAGCAGCAGAGTTCGGATTGGGGGGCGGAGACGCTGAGCGTCGAACAGCTCCGCTACGCCGCGAGCGACGTGCTCCATCTGCACCGGCTGAAGGCGGTGCTGGAGGCGAGGCTGGCGCGCGAGGAGCGGACGGCGCTGGCCGAGGCGTGCTTCGCCTTCCTGCCGGCGCGGGCCCAGCTCGATCTCGGCGGGTGGGACGAGCCGGACATATTCGCCCATTGAGGCGGGGCCGCGGCGAGAGGAGGGCCGGCGGCGCGCCGGCGAGAGGATCGGAGCGAAGATGACACAGGTCTCGAAGGTTGGCGCGCCGGGTGTGATGGCGGCCCCGTCGCGGATTCGGGCCGCCGCTGTCGAGGCCCTGCGGACCGAGGAGCGGGCGCTCGGCGCGCTCGCCGAAGCGCTCGACGGTTCGTTCGATGCGGCGGTAGAGGCGCTCGCCGCGGTCGAGGGGCGGGTGGTCGTCACCGGCATCGGCAAGAGCGGCCATGTCGCGCGCAAGATCGCCGCCACGCTGGCGTCGACGGGCACGCCCGCCTTCTTCGTGCATCCGGCCGAAGCGAGCCATGGCGATCTCGGCATGATCAGCCGCTCGGACGCGGTGATCGCCCTGTCGAATTCGGGAAACGCGGCAGAACTGAGCGACATCGTCGCCTATACCCGCCGCTTCGGCATTCCCCTCATCGGCATGACCTCGCGCCGGCCCTCGATGCTGGCCGACCGGTCCGATGTGGTGCTGATGCTGCCGCCGGTGCCGGAAGCCTGCCCGATGGGGCTCGCGCCGACCACCTCGACGACGCTGATGATGGCGCTGGGCGATGCGATCGCCATCGCGCTGCTCACGCAGCGGGGCTTCACCAGCGACGACTTCAAGATCTTCCACCCGGGCGGTGCCCTCGGCAAACGGCTGGTGCGGGTCACCGACATCATGCATGCGGGCGACCTGCCGCTCGTGCGGCCGGGCTGCCCGATGAGCGATGCGATCCTGGAGATGACGCGGGTCGGCTTCGGTGTCGTCGGCGTCGCCGGAGAGGATGGGTCGTTGATCGGGATCGTGACCGATGGCGACCTGCGTCGCCACATGGCCGACGATCTTCTGACACGTGACGTCGCTACCGTGATGACCGCGCACCCGCTGACCATCCGGCCGGGCGCGCTGGGTGAAGAGGCGCTGGCGATGATGAACGACCACCGTGTGACCTGTCTGTTCGTGGTCGAGAATGACCGGCCGGTCGGCCTCGTCCGGGTGCATGACTGTCTGCGGGCGGGCCTCGTCTGAGCGGCGCCGTGCCGACCATGCCGCGCTCGGGCCGGCCCGCCGGGCCGCAACTGCGACGGCCGGTCGATCCCGAGACGATCGCCCGGCGGCGGCGTCTTGCGGCGGCGCGGCGCGAGCGGCGGATCAGCCAGTCCTACAGCCGCGTCGTCGCGTTCCTGAAGATCGTGCTGCCGGTCGTCGCCATCGGGCTGATGGGAACGGCAGTGCTGTGGCCCTATTTCATGCCGGAACGGCTGGAGACGGTGGAGCCGCCCGATGAGCGGGCGCTACGTGCCGGCGGCAGTGGCGAGATCACTGCGCCGCAGTATTTCGGCACCGACGATCAGGGGCGGCCTTATGAGATCACGGCCGAGACCGCCCGACGGATCGAGGGTGCGGGTGAGCGCTACGACATCACCGCGCCGGAGGCCCGCATCACGCTGACGGACGGCACGCTGGTAGAGGCCCGCGCGGGACGCGGCATCCTCGACCGCGAGGCGGGTGTGCTGCTGCTTTCGGAAGGGGTCTTCGTCCAACGCGCGGACGGCACGGCTTTCCAGTCGGAGCGCGCGGTGGTCGATCTTGAGGGTCAGGTCATGACCGGCGATGCGCCGGTCACCGGACAGGGGCCGTTTGGAGCATTGTCGGCGGGTGGCTTCCGCGTCGAAGATGAAGGCCGGGTGGTGGTGATGACGGGGCCGTCCCGCCTCGATCTCGAATCCTCAGCCGAGGAGAATGTCCCATGACGATGTCACGCGCGCTGCGCCGCCCGCTGCAGGCACGCTCGCTGCTGTTGGCCGCGGTCCTTGCCGTGGCGCCGCTGTCGGCGGCGATGGCGCAGCAGGTGCTCGATTTCACCCAGCCGGGTGGCGAGGCCATGCAGATCCAGGCCGCAGAGGCGCTGGAATGGCGGCAGGAGGAGCACCAGTTCGTGGCGATCGGCGACGCCGTCGTGACGCGCGGCGATGTCACCATCTCCGCCCAGCGCATGGTCGCTGATTACCGCGAGGATGCCGCCGGCAAGATCGAGATCTATCGCTTCTCGGCCGAGGGCGGCGTGGTCATCGAGCGCGGCGAGGAGCGGATCACCGGCGGGCTCGCGGTCTATGACGTCGACAGCGGCGTTTTCACCATGACCGGCGGCAATCTCGGCCTGACCAATGGCGAGACGACGATCACCGCGACCCGCAGCCTCGAGTATCGCGAGCGCGAATTGCTGGCGGTGGCGTTGGGTGGGGTCCATGTCAGCCGTGAAGACGAGGATCTGTGGGCCGAGCGGGTCGCCGGGCGTTTCGCCGAGAGCGGCGGCGAAGCGCCGGAGATCGTCTTCATCGAGGCGAGCGGCGGTGTCCGCATCGAGACGCCGACCGACATCGTCACCGGCGACAGCGGCACCTACGATCTGCGCACCAGCATCGCGACGCTCAGCGGGTCGGTGAAGCTGACCCGCGGCGACAACCAGCTCAACGGCGAATATGCCGAGGTGAACATGGAAACGGGTGTGAGCCGTCTGACCGGCAGCCCCCAGGGCGGTCGGGTCAGCGGCTTGCTGGTGCCGGCGGACGAGTCCGATAACTTGGCGGGCGGCGGCGAGTGATGCTGTTCCGCCGCCGCGCCGGCCGGGCCTCCGGTCCAGCCGAGCCTGCCGACATCGCCGCCACCGACGGCACGGCCGCGGGCCGCCCCTCCGGCGCCCCTCCGGCGCAGCCCGGCCGCGGGCCCGTGCTGGTCACCGAGAATGAGGGGCTGGTCGCGCGTAATCTCGGCAAGCAGTACAAGAAGCGGCCGGTGGTGCGGGACGTGTCGCTGTCGGTGCAGCGCGGCGAGGCGGTCGGCCTCCTGGGGCCGAACGGTGCCGGCAAGACGACCTGCTTTTACATGATCACCGGGCTGATTGCGCCCGATTACGGCACCATCCTGCTCGACGGTCAGGATCTGACGGATCTGCCGATGTACCGGCGAGCCCGGCTCGGTATCGGTTACCTGCCGCAGGAGGCGTCGATCTTCCGCGGCCTGACGGTCGAGCAGAACATCCGCGCCGTGCTCGAGATCGTCGAGCCGGACCGCACCACGCGGGAATCGATGCTCGACGACCTGTTGGCGGAGTTCTCGATCTCGCATCTGCGCCGCACCCCGACGGTCGCACTGTCGGGCGGTGAAAGGCGGCGGCTCGAGATCGCGCGGGCGCTCGCCACCCACCCGCATTTCATCCTGCTCGACGAGCCGCTGGCCGGCATCGATCCGATCGCCGTCGGCGACATCCGCGAACTCGTGGCGCATCTGCGTGATCGCGGGATCGGCGTGTTGATCACCGATCACAATGTGCGGGAAACACTGGAGATCGTCGACCGCGCCTATATCCTGCATGACGGTCGCGTGCTGATGGAAGGGCGGCCGGCGGACATCGTCGGCAATGAGGAGGTCCGCCGGGTCTATCTCGGGCAGACCTTCAGCCTCTGAGATCGGTCGCTGCCAGCGTCGCCCCGCCTCGCCGCCGGCCGATCGCGTATGGAATGGCGGGTGTGACGGGACGGCTGTCGACGGGACGGCCGACATCAAAATGACGGGCGGCGGGACGCTCCATTATCGGTATCGGGGAGGATCCGGCCGAGCATGACGACGCTTCGTCCCGGCCTCGCCCGACCGGGTCTGGCCCAGCGGCAGGCGCCGACACTGGCCATGACCCCGCGCATGCAGCAGGCGGTGAGGCTGCTGCAGTTCACCGGTCAGGAACTCGCCGCCTATCTCGGCGAGGCCATCGAGAGCAATCCGCTGCTGCGCCTCGCCGGCGATGGTGGCGAGCGGGCGGCCCTGCCCGCGCCACTATCCACCGAAGGGATCGGCACGGACGCGCTGCTGGCGCGGCCGGACGCCCGCCTCACCGGCACCGACCGGCCGCTCGATACCGATTACGGCAATCTCTATGCGGGTGAGGGTGGGGGGCGGGGCGGCGCGTCTGCGGGATATGATGATGACGCCTATCCGGGGATCGACCAGACCCTCGCAGATCTGCCGAGCCTCGCCGATCACCTCTCCGAACAAGCCGCGCTCGCCTTCCGCGATCCGCGTGACCGGCTCGCCGCCGAGCATCTGATCGGCGCGCTCGATGGCGCCGGCTGGCTGACCGAGGCGCCGGAAGCGATCGCCGGGCAGCTGGGGCTCGAGCCCGAGCGGATGGCACGAGTCCTCGAGATCTGCCGCGGCTTCGAGCCCACCGGGGTCTTCGCGCGCGATCTCGCCGACTGCCTTGCCCTTCAGCTCGCCGAGCGAAATCGGCTCGACCCGGCGATGCAGCGGCTGCTTGATAATCTCCCGCTCGTCGCCCGGCGGGAGGTGGCCATGCTCGCACGGCTGTGCGGCGTCGATGCGGAGGATGTCGTCGACATGATCGGCGAGATCCGCGCGCTCGATCCCAAGCCCGGTGCGCGTTTCCGCGACGATCCGGTGCCGACACGGATCCCAGATGTCATCGTCCGTGCCGCACCGCCACCGCGACCCGGGGAGGCCGCGCGCCGCCACGGCGAACCGCCGGCGGAGTGGATCGTCGAGCTGAACGAGGCGGTGCTGCCGCGGCTGCTTATCGACCGGCGCTATCGCATGGCGGTCAGCCATGGCGCGGAGGCGCGGCCCTATCTGCGACGGTGCCTTGAGGAGGCTCGCTGGCTCATCCGTGCGCTCGATCGCCGGGCGACGACGCTGCTCGCCGTCTCGGGGGCCATCGCCCGTCGCCAGGACGCCTTCCTGCGGCACGGTCTGTCGCATCTCCGGCCGATGGTGCTGCGCGACATCGCCGCCGATACCGGGCTGCATGAAAGCACGGTCAGCCGGGTGGTGGCGGGCAAGACGATCGAGACGCCGCGCGGCCTCTTCGCGATGAAGGCGCTGTTCACCCAGGGGCTCGCCGCAGGCCCCCGTGGCAGTCCGGACGGCGGCGTCGTCGTATCAGCCGAGGCGGTGCGGCTGCGCATCCGGGCGCTGATCGAGGCGGAGGGCGGTTCGGCCCCCCTCTCCGACGACCGGATCGCCGCCATCCTGGCGGCCGAGGGCGTGGCGATCGCGCGCCGCACCGTCGCCAAGTATCGGGAAGCGATGGGCATTCCCTCCTCTAGCCAGCGGCGCCGCGAGGCGGCGCTCGCCCCGGTCCGTGCGGCGCGCGGCTGATCCGCTACATCACCGGGCGGGGGTCGCCGGTCTTGCACCGTCGCCGCCGGAGGGCCACCTTGGTTGACACCGGGTCCGGCCGAACCTATGGTCCGGCCCGTCGGCGGCCCCTTCCGAGGGGCCGCCCGCTTGTTTCAGGACTCCCGTCCGGAACGGGCACCCGAGCGAGCAGGCCCATGCAGTTGACGGTTCGTGGCAAGCAGATCGACGTGGGCGATGCGCTGCGCACCCATGTCGCCGACGTGCTCGGCAGCACCACCGCGAAATACTTCTCCCAGGCGATCGAGGCGACGGTGGTATTCTCGCGCGAGGCTCATCTGATCCGCGCCGACGTCGCCGTTCATGCCGGCCGCAACATCCTGTTGCAGAGTAATGCCGAGGCACCCGACGCCTATGGTGCCTTCGAACAGGCTGCCGACAAGATGGCGAAACGCCTGCGGCGCTATAAGCGGCGGCTGCGCGACCATCATCGCGACGGCACCGGGCAACCGGTCCTGCCGGCTCAGAGCTATGTGCTCGAGGCCGAGCCGGATACGCCGATCGACGAGGAGCGCGACGAGCCGGCACAGCCCATCGTGATCGCCGACGTCGCGACGACGGTCGAGACGATGAGTGTCGGCCAGGCGGTGATGCGGCTGGATCTGGGCGATCTTCCGGCCCTGATGTTCCGAAACGGTGCCCACGGGCAGCTCAACATGGTCTATCGTCGACGCGACGGCAATATCGGCTGGATCGACCCCGCCCCCTCGGGCGCGGATGTGACCCGCTGACGAGATCGGCACGATGATCGAATACCTGTCACCCGGCGGCGTGATCGCCGGGCTGCGCGCGGGCAGCAAGAAGCAGGCCCTGATGGATCTGGCCAAGAAGGCCGCCGAGATCACGGGGCTGCATGAGCGGACGATCTTCGACGTGGTGCTGGAGCGCGAGCGGCTCGGCTCGACCGGCATCGGCCGGGGGATCGCCATACCGCATGGCAAGCTGCCCAATCTGGACCGCGTCCAGGTGCTGTTCGCACGCTGTGAGCGGCCGATCGATTTCGACAGCGTCGACGGTCAGCCCGTCGACCTGATCGTGTTGTTGCTGGCGCCCGACACGGCCGGCGCCGACCATCTCAAGGCACTCGCCCGGATCAGCCGAATGCTGCGCGACGAGGGTCTGTGCGAGAAGCTGCGCGGCTGCACGACGCCGGACGCGATCCGCGCCCTGCTGGGCCAGGCCGAAGCGCACGCGGCCTGACGGCGGACGCCCTGCCGTGCCGGCGCGCCTGTGGGAGGAACTGACGACCGAGGAGATGGCAGGGCTGCACGCCCGCGACCGTCACGTCGTCCTCCTGCCGATCGCGGCCATCGAGAGCCACGGGCCGCACCTGCCGCTGTCGGTGGATGCCACGATCAATCGGGGCATCCTCGCCGAGGCGGCGCGCCGGCTGCCCGACGACGTCCCGCTGCTGATCCTGCCCGAACAGGTTGTCGGACGGTCGGAGGAGCATGACGGCTTCGCCGGCACCCTCTGGGCCCCGCCGGAGACGTTGATCGCCCATTGGACGGCGATCGGTGTCGCCGTCGCCCGCGCCGGCTTCCGCAAGCTCGTCTTCTTCAACAGCCATGGCGGGCAGCCGCAAATCGCCGACATTGTGGCGATGACGCTGCGGCGTGTGCACCGGATGCTGGCGGCGAATGTGCACTGGGCCGATACGGTGGACCTGTCGGACCTGTTCGGTCCGGCGGAACGGCGCTTCGGCATTCATGGTGGAGCGATCGAGACCGCGATGATGCTGCATCTGCGCCCCGATCTCGTGCGGCGCGAGCGGCTCGCCGACTTCCCGTCGATCACGGCTCGGCTCTCCGGCACCCATCGCTGGCTGTCGCCGCAGGGGCCGGCGGGCTACGCCTGGATGACGGAGGATCTTAATCCGGCGGGCGCCTGCGGCGATGCCACGGCGGCAACCGCAGAAGCGGGGCGGGTGGTGGTCGAACGCGCGGGCGCCGCCCTCGCCAGGATCATCACCGAGCTGGCGGCGGCGGATCCGGAAGCGCTGTTCGGCCGCCCGGCCTATCCGCCGCCCGCAGCGCCGCTCAGTGGACGCTGAGCGGCTCGAGCTCGTTCTGCCGCACCACGGCGAAGGCGAGGTCGCGTCCCACCGCGATGGCGAGGGGCGTACCGTCGGCGCCATGGATGGCGAAGGCGGTCTTGCCGTCATTCTCCACGGCCTTGACATAGGCAACCTCGCCAAGGCCGAGCGCCGCGAACTCCGTCGGGCTCAGCTGATGCTGTCCGATCCTGTTGCTGGTCTCAGTGTCGGGCCGGTTCATGTCGCCCTCCAACTCTCTCCTGGGGTTTCATCGCGGCCCGGATCGATCCCGGCGCCGCTTTGGCCGCTCCGGCGCCGTCACCGGCGGCCGATGCGTCCCGCGATATCGATCGTCCGATCGTCGAGCGCGGCCTCGCCGCGGCGGATCTCGATCGTCCGCACCTTGGCTGCCGCCCGCGGTCGCTGCAGATCGACATGCAGCAATCCGTTGTCGAGCACCGCGCCGGTCACCTCTATCCCATCGGCCAGCACGAAGGCGCGCTGGAACTGACGGGAGGCGATGCCCCGGTGCAGGAAGACACGTTCGACATCGTCCACCTGTCGGCCGCGGATCACGAGTTGGTTGTCCTCGATCTGGACCGTCAGGTCGTTCTCGGTGAAACCGGCCACCGCAAGGGTGATGCGCAGGCGGTCTTCGCCGAGCTGCTCGATATTGTAGGGCGGGTACCCGTCGGCCGGCATCTTGCCGATCCGGTCCAGGGTGCGTTCGAACTGCTCGAAGCCGAGCAGAAGCGGGCTGTTGAACAGCGAAACCCTCGTCACCTTCCGACCCCTCCGATCGAGCGAGCCACCGCTGTCGCGGCCATTCGGACCCGGTTGCCCGGCATCCATGCGACGGGATCCGTACGGGCGATCCCGCCGGACCACATTTGGTCGATGGAGAAAGCAGTTTCAAGCGGTTGGCGCGGCAATCGGCGACAGCCGGGTGGCGGTGGCCGGGGCGCTGGCCGCGTGCTAACCATGCGATCGGTTCGCGGGAGGATCGAGTGGCCGCCGGAGCGGAAGGGCAGGACAGGATGAGACGGGCGGCCGGCGCTGCGGGCGGCCGGACGGCCACGAGCCTGTCACGCTGGCAGCAGCGGGTCTTTGACCTCGTTCAGGGAAGCGAGGAGCCGGTCACCGCCTATGCCATCCTCGGCCGGATGAAGGAGGACGGGATCACGGCGCCTCCCGTGGTCTACCGGGCGCTGAAGGCGTTGCAGGATCGCGGGCTGATCCACCGGATCGAATCGCTCAACGCCTATGTTCCCTGCGATGATCCCGAGCACGATCACGCCGGCCAGTTCGCGATCTGCCGGCGCTGCGGCCGGGTCGAGGAAATCACCGACGCCGAGGTCGACCGGCTGCTCGACGCCTGGACCAACCGGCTGGGCTTCGCGGCCGATCGCCGGACGATCGAGATCCTGGGGTTGTGCGCGGCGTGCCGGACCGCTCCGGACACGCGGCCGACCGGCTGAACTCAGTCGCGGGCGGCGTTCTCCCGCTTCCACTTGGCGACCTTCTTCATGATCATCCCGCGCCGGAGCGGCGAGAGATGGTCGACGAAGAGAATGCCGTCGAGATGGTCGATCTCATGCTGGACGCAGGTCGCGAGGAGCCCGTCGGCGTGGATTTCGTGCTCGGCGCCGGTCTCGTCCTGGTAGCGGAAGCGGATCTCGGCCGGGCGCCGAACCTCGGCATACTGCTCGGGCAGCGACAGGCAGCCTTCCTCGTGCAGTCGTGTCTCCGCGCCCTTCCAGATGATCTCCGGATTGACGAGCCGCATCGGGGCGGGCGGCTCTTCGCGGCCGGCGATGTCGATGACCACGACGCGGCGCGAAACGCCGACCTGTGGACCCGCCAGCCCGATACCGGGGGCCGCGTACATCGTCTCGAGCATGTCGTCGAGCAGGCGGCGCAGCCCGTCGTCGAATTCGGTAACCGGTGCCGCCGGCTTCTTCAGCCGCGGGTCGGGGGCGATCAGGATCGGCAATTTCGGCATGATGGTCCCGCAGATAGAAAATGGCTGCCGGGTGGTCAATGCTGCCGGGCGTGGCGACTGCCGCGCGTCACCCGCGCCTCTCGCATTGCTCCTATGAAGGCTCGGCTGTGCCATTGACTTCACGCGGCCGAAGCGTCATTTGCAGCCTCGCATATTCGTCGCAGGCGGGCTTGTTGTGCCCGCTTTCCGGGACTGGCCGAAACCCCTTGGGAGGGACGGTGTTTCGATGATGCGAGCGGTGGACCACCGGTCGCGCCGCCCGAACCCGCCGTGCGGGTGATGGCCCCTGACGCCGCTGCGACGCGAGTAACACGACGCGACAGAACACACCGCGACAGAAACGAGGAGAAGCACACACATGGATATGGAGCGCCCGCTCGCCGGCAAGTCCGTCGCCATTCTGGTCGGCAGCGGCTTCGAAGAAAGCCAGATGACCGAGACCCAGCGGGCGCTGTTGGCAGCCGGTGCGACCCCCAAGGTCGTGTCGATGGACCAGGGCCTCGTCAATGGCTGGCACGGCAATGGCTGGGGCCATTATTTCGCGGTCGATCAGCAGATCTCGACGGCGCTTGCCGCCGATTTCGACGCCGCCCTCATCCCGGGTGGCGAGCGCAGCGTCGCCAAGCTGGCCGGCAATCCGCACACGCGGCGCATGCTCCGCAGCTTCATGGACGGCTTCAAGCCGATCGCGATGCTGGGCGCCGCGCCGCAGCTGCTCGCCCTCGCCGAGCGCGCCAAGGGCCGCAAGGTGACGGCCGAGGAGAGCGCCCATGAGGCACTGCGCGAGGCCGAGGCGGTCATCGTCGATGAGGCGCTGGTGATCGACGGCAATCTGCTCACGGCGCGCGACAGTGTCGATATCGAGGCCTTCAAGGCGGCCTTCATCGAGCACATCCTTGCGGCCGAGGCGGCGGCGAGCCAGCAGGCGGCCTGAGGCCGGACCGGCACACCGCAGACGGAAAAGGGGCGCCCACCGGGGCGCCCCTTCGCTTGTGGGCCGTGGTGCATCCGGACCGCGGCGGCCGGGACGCGTCCGGCCGCCAGGCGGTCTCGTCGTCACTCGTCGTTCATCGGTCCGGCGATCAGCGGGTCGATCTTGAACCAGTTGCCGAGCTGCGCATAGGTGAGGTCCACCGCGCGGAGCTCGTAATAGACCTCCGACCGGGTCGGTCCGACGCAGGCGCGCACCCCCGCATCGTCGCGCTCCATCCGGCAGCCATCCTCCGAGTCATTGTAGTAGATCCGGCCGTAAAGGCCCGGCAGATCCGACACGTCGGAGAAGAAATCGTTGAAATCCTGCTCGCTGGTCTCGCCGTCGAAGAACGCATCCTCGGGCGCGACGACCGGCTCGTTGAAACGCAGGCTGTACTCGTAATAGCTGGTATAGTCGTGCCGCTGCCCGGCGCTGTCGGTGAAGGTGCCTTCCTCCTCCGCGAACCGGATCGAGCCAGTGACGCGGTCGGTGACGCTGCGATCGCCGACCGTGTAGCTGAAGGTCAGCCCGTTGGCATCGGTCAGCCAGTTGCCGAGCTCGTAATCATAGTCGAGGTTGCCGTTCACCGTGGTGACCGGCAGGAAGGAGAAGGGGCCCGAGGGCAGTTCGAGCCCGACGAAGGAGAGCGGGTCGGGGTCGATCACCGATATGGTGACGGTGCGGCCGTTGACGGTGCGGCTGTAGAGCTTGCGCGCCTCGGCCTCGGCGGCCTGGAGCTGCTCGCTGATCTCCCACCAGCGGGTCACGTCGCGGCCCTGGATCACCCCGCCGAAGGGCGAGGAGGATTGTGTGCCCTTGACGATGTCGAGGCGGAGATCGCCCTCCTCGGGCACGTAACGGCCGTCGCTGTCGATCGGCAACCGGCCGCGGATGATGGCAACCTCGCGCGCCACCTCGCTCGGATTGGCCGGATTGAAGACGTCGATCTTGATGCTGTAGACCATCTGCCGCTCCGGCTCGCGCTGGATCGTGCCGGCATAGGCCATCAGATCGGCGATGGTCAGCGAATGGATCGTATACTCGTCCACGCCGATCGAGGACGAGGCCTTCCGCGTGTGGAAGTCGATCGTCATGCTGCCGGTGATCCGGGCGGCCTGCGCCGGGATCACGGTGAAGGCGCGGTCGGCCTGAGCGGCTGCCTCCTGGGCGGCGAGCCCCGACAGCAGGGCAGCCGTGGCGAGGAGCGGGGTCCTGGGCAGAGAACGGACGGTCATCGCACTCCCTCTCATCATTTCATTGTCATTGACGGTCCGGCCGCCGACTTGGTGCGGCACGCGGCGTCGGATCCGTTCCGGTCGCATCACGACATGCCACGGCTGGTGCCGTCGCGAATCGAGGGTGAAATCTGACCACCGATCGGTGGAAAAGCTGTGGCAAGCGCAACCGCGGGTGTCAGGCCGCGCGGACCTCCCACTCGGCCACCCCACGGGTGGTGGGCGCCGCGCGCGCCGCGACCGCCAGCAGCAGCGTCAAGAGGATCAGCGCGCCCCCCTGGTGCAGCGCACCGAGGGTAATCGGCACGCTGTTGAGCAGCGTGTCGATGCCGAGGCCGATCTGGATGATCACCATGCCGGCGACCGCACCGCCCAGGCCGCGGATCGAGCTGTGGCGCACCCTGAGGCCGAGCAGGATGACGATCACTCCGGTCGCGATCGCGAGCCAGCGGTGCAGGAACTGCACCATCGCGGTGTTGTCGAAATAGTTCAGCCAGGGCGGCACCAGAGACCACGCCTCGGGCGGCAGGAAATGGCCGTCCATGGCGGGGAAGGTGTTGTAGGCGTGCCCGGCGTCGAGCCCGGCGACGAAGGCGCCCCAGGTCATCGTCAGCCCGACCATCGCGATCGCGATCCAGGCATGCAGGGCGAGGCCGCCGCCGAGGGCGCCGGGCCGCGGCCGCCGGCGAATCGTCAGCCCATAGATGGTCCACAGGATCAGCGCGTAGAGCAGCACGGCGAGGCCGAGATGGGCGGCCAGCCGGTAATGGCTGACCGAGGGTCGGTCGACGAGCCCGCTCTGGACCATCAGCCAACCGACCAGCCCCTGCAGGCCGCCGAGCGCCAGGATCACGAGCAGCCGGATCCTGAGCCGCGGCGACAGCCGGCCGCGCCAGGAGAACCAGACGAGGCCGATGGCGAAGGCGACGCCGATCAGCCGTCCCCACAGCCGGTGGAGCCACTCCCAGAAATAGATCTCCTTGAACCCCTCGAGCGTCATCGAGGCGTGCTTGAGGATGAACTCCGGTGTGTTCTGGTAGTCGCGGAAGGCGAGTTCCCATTGGGCTTCGCTGAGTGGCGGCAGGATGCCGGTCACCGGTGCCCATTCGACGATCGACAATCCGCTGTCCGTCAGCCGCGTGATCGCGCCGATGATGGCCATCGCGAAGATCATGACGGCGCAGACGAACAGCCAAACGATGACGGCCCGGGGTGGTGTCCCCCCCGCGGGCGAGGCCGATGCTTCGAGCACTGAAGACCCTGGGTCACATACAGACGGGGGCAGGTTATGCCGCCCGTCCTGGCCGGTCAAACCGGCCTTTGCCACCGGCCCCAGCGACCCGGCGCCGCGGCACCTCCGACGGCGTCAGGCGGGGCTTGCCGGCGCCCGATCCCGGCATCTTTCGGCCGATGCGCGGCTTGACGCGCGGCGGCGTTCCGTCGCATGTCCCCGAGCCGGGGTCGGTAGGACGAATGTGAGCGGGAGCAGATGATGGCAGGCAGGCTGGCAGGCAAGGTCGCGGTCGTGACGGCGGCAGGGCAGGGCATCGGGCGCGCGACGGCGCTGGCCTTCGCCGAAGCCGGGGCAGAGGTCTGGGCGACCGACGTGAACGAGGCAGCCCTCGGCGGGCTCGCGGCCGCCAGCGGTTCGATCCGGACGGCACGGCTCGACGTTCTCGACGCCGCGGCGATCGAGGCCTTCGCCGCCGCGCGCGGCGCGGTCGACGTGCTGTTCAACTGCGCCGGCTTCGTCCATCACGGCACGATCCTCGACTGCACGGAGAAGGATTGGGACTTCTCCTTCGATCTCAACGTCCGGTCGATGTACCGGATCTGCCGCGCCTTCCTGCCGCCGATGATCGAGCGTGGCGGCGGGACGATCGTGAATGTCGCGAGCGTCGCTGGCAGCGTGAAGGGCATCGTCAACCGCTTCGTCTACGGCGCCACCAAGGCCGCGGTGATCGGCCTCACCAAGTCGATCGCGGCTGATTTCGTCGGCAAGAACATCCGCTGCAACGCGATCTGCCCGGGCACGGTCGAGACGCCGTCCCTGCACGACCGGATGGCGGCCCAGGGCGACGCCGAGAAGGCGCGGGCCGCCTTCATTGCCCGTCAGCCGATGGGCCGGCTGGGGCAGCCGGAGGAGATCGCCGCGCTCGCCGTCTACCTCGCTTCCGACGAGAGCGGCTATGTCACCGGCCAGGCGATCAACATCGATGGCGGCATCACCATCTGACGCGACCGCGACGACCGGCGACCGCGAAACCGAGCCCATGACCGAACGAAGGGATACGAGATGAAACTGCTGCGCTACGGCCCGGCCGGCCAGGAGAAGCCGGGGCTGCTCGACGCCGAGGGGCGCATCCGCGACCTGTCGGGGGTCGTGGCCGACATCGCCGGCGAGGCGATCTCGCCCGCCGGGATCGAGAAGCTGCGCGGGATCGATCCCGCGAGCCTGCCGGAGGTCAGCGGCAATCCGCGCCTCGGCCCCTGCGTGGCGGGCACCGGCAAGTTCATCTGCATCGGGCTCAACTATTCCGATCACGCCGCCGAGAGCGGGCTCGCGGTGCCGCCGGAGCCGGTGATCTTCATGAAGGCGACGAGCGCCATCGTCGGGCCGAATGACGATGTCGAGATCCCGCGCGGCAGCACCAAGACGGACTGGGAGGTCGAGCTCGGCGTCATCATCGGCAAGACGGCGAAGTACGTCTCCGAGGCCGAGGCGATGGATCACGTTGCTGGCTACTGCGTCGTCAATGACGTCTCCGAGCGCGGCTTCCAGATCGAGCGTGCCGGCCAGTGGACGAAGGGCAAGAGCTGCGACACCTTCGGCCCCGTCGGCCCCTGGCTCGTCACCCGCGACGAGATCACCGATCCCAACGATCTGCACATGTGGCTCGAGGTCGACGGCCACCGCTATCAGGACGGCTCGACCGCGACGATGGTCTACAAGGTGCCGTTCCTGGTCAGCTATCTCAGCCAGTTCATGAGCCTGCAGCCGGGCGACATCATCTCGACCGGCACGCCGCCGGGCGTCGGCATGGGCCAGAAGCCGCCGAAGTATCTCGTCGCCGGCCAGACCATGCGCCTTGGCATCGCCGGGCTGGGTGAGCAGACCCAGAAGACCGTGCAGGCCTGAGCCGCACCAACGGGCTGTGGGAAAGGGGCGCTTCGGCGCCCCTTTCTCGTCGTCGCCCCAAGGGCCTGCGGCCGGCTACTCGCCGGCCGGTGCGGCTGCCGGCGTATCCGCGCCGGACCGGATGACGCTCCGCGCGGTGTCCACCCCGAAAGCGAAGCCGCCGTAAAAGCCGACGCCGAGCCCGAAGAGAAGCGCCGCGACCGCCAGCCGACGGGCGGAGCGCACCCTGGCCTCGAGCCGGGCGAGATCGGCGGGCGTATCGGTGGTCATGCCGCGCTCTCCTGCGCCGAAAGACGCTCCTCCGCTTCATCGGAGGCGGCCGTCTGCATCGCCCAGAGCGAGGCGTAGATCCCGTCCCGCGCGATCAGCGTGCGGTGGGTGCCCTGCTCGACGACCTGGCCCTGATCGAGGACGTAGATCAGATCGGCGTCCACCACCGTCGACAGGCGGTGGGCGATCAGCACCGTCGTCCGCCCCTGCATCAGCCGGTCGAGCGCCTGCTGGACGACACGTTCGCTGCGCGTGTCGAGCGCCGAGGTCGCCTCGTCGAGCAGCAGGACCGGCGCGTTCTTCAGCATCGCCCGTGCGATCGAGATGCGCTGGCGCTGCCCGCCGGACAGCTTCACCCCCATCTCGCCGATGACCGTGTCATAGCCCTCGGGCAGCGCCTCGATGAACTCATGCGCCGCCGCTGCCCGGGCCGCCGCGATCATCTCCTCCTCGGTGGCGTCGGGACGGCCGTAGAGGATGTTGGTGCGGATCGTATCGTCGAACAGCGTCACTTCCTGGCTGACCAGCGCGATCTGCGCCCGCAGCGATTTCTGGGTGACGTCGCGGACATCGACGCCGTCGAACCGCACCGCCCCCGACTGCGCGTCGTAAAAGCGCGGGATCAGGTTGAGCACGGTCGACTTGCCGGCGCCGGACGGGCCGACCAGGGCGACGGTCTTGCCCGCCGGAATGTGGATGGTGACGCCACGCAGCGCCGGTACCCGGCCCGGATAGGCGAAATGCACGTCCTCAATTGTGATGCCCCGCTGCACCGGGCCGATGACGCGCGCATCGGGCTTATCGACGATCGCATGGGTCTCGTCGATGATCGAGAACACGTTCTCCGCCGCCACGAGGCCGCTGAGGATCGTCTGCTGCAGCTGGGCGAGCCGCTTCACCGGCTCGTAGGCGAGCAGCAGCGCGGTGATGAAGGCGAAGAAGGAGCCCGGCGACCGCCCCCCGGAGATCACCTCGCTGCCGCCGTACAGCACGGTGGCGGCGATCGCGAGGCCGGAAAGCAGCTCGGTGATCGGCTGGCTCGCGGCTCTCAGCCGCTGTGCCCGCTGCATGAGCTGCGAGGTCTCGCGGATCACCTGGCCGGCGCGGCGGATCTCCCGCTCCTCGGCATTGTAGGCCTTCACATGGCGGATCGCCTGGAAGATCTGCGCCAGCGTGACCGCGAGCCGCCCCACCTGCTGCATGTTCTCCCGGCTGATGAGGCGCAGCCGCTTGCCGATCCACAGCACCGGCACGATGGTGAGGGGGAAGAGGATGAAGGTCGCCGCCGCCAGCTCGAAATCGAGCATGAACATGACGACGACCAGCGAGACGAGCGACATCGCGTCCTTGCCGAGGCTGACGATGCCGCTCGAGACCGCGCCGTAGAGCGCCGTGACATTGGTTGTGAACCGGGTGACCAGCAGGCTCGACGCCGTGTTGTGGAAGCTCTGCAGGTCGTCATAGATCTTCCGCTTGAACATCGCCTGCTGCAGGTCGGCGATGACGCGCCGGCCGACGCTGTTCATCAGCACCTGATGGCCATAGGTCGCCAGCCCCTTGACCAGGAAGATCAGCACGACGCCGAGCGCGATCGGTACCAGCATCGTGCCGTCGCGGGCGGCGAAGACCTGGTCGATGATCGGCTGCATCACCGAGGCCATGGCCCCGGTGGCAGCGGCAGTCAGCACCATGCAGCCGACCGCCGCGATGATCCGCATGCGATAGGGCTTCACGTATTCCCGCAGAATCCGGCCGATCATCTGCCGGTCGGACATCACCTTGCGGACGGTCTCGCCGACGGTGGCGTTGCGGCGTGACTTCTTTCCCTTGTCGGGCCGTGGCCTCAGCACGAAAATGTCGCTTTCCGGTTCACACGGGGATCCGCCGGCACCACGGGCGCCGGACGGAACTCCACGCGGTTAAACCACGCAACGCCCGCGCCTTCAATCTCGGCCCGAGATGGCGGTGCCAGCCCCGCCGATCCGCCGCCGCCCGTCCGCCGCCGGATGACGGCGCGCTGCGGCTCGGATATCGTACTGACCTTCGGATGGCCCCGGGGAGGATGGGATGGATCAGGCCGCCGCACGCCTCGCGCCGCCGGGCCGCCTCTACCCGGGGGATATCGACTGGGGAGCGGCGATACCAGAGCGGCCGCTGACGGCGCTGCTCGACGAGGCGGTCGCGCGCTTCCCCGACCGGCCCTGCGCCGAATTCCTCGGCCGGCGGTTCAGCTATCGCCAGATCGGTGAGCTCGCCGACCGTTTCGCCGGGGGGCTCGCCGCGGCCGGCATCCGGCCCGGCGACCGGGTTGCGCTGCTGCTGCCCAACTGCCCCTGGTTCATCGTCGCCTTCTTCGGGATCCTCAAGAGCGGCGCGGCGGTGGTGAACCTGAACCCGCTCTACACCGACCGGGAACTCGCCCATCAGGTCGCCGACAGCGGCGCTGCGGCGATCGTCACGCTCGACCTCGCGGCGCTCTACGGCAAGGCCTCGAAGCTGCTCGAGAGCGGGCCGGAACGCCGGCTGATCGTGGCGACCCTCTCCGAGCAGCTCCCCCGCGCCAAAGGGCTGGTCTTCCCGCTGCTGAAGCGGCGCGAGATCGCACGTGTGCCGCGGGACGCACGCCATCTGCGCTTCGCCGACCTGCTGAAGAGCCCGGTCCCCGCACCGGTCCCCCTCGCACCGTCGGATCTCGCGGTGCTGCAGTACACCGGCGGGACGACGGGCGTTCCGAAGGCGGCAATGCTGACGCATGGCGCGCTCTACGCCAACACGCAGCAGAGCCGGATGTGGTTCACCGGCACCACGCCCGGGCGTGAACGCATGATGGCGGTGCTGCCCTTCTTCCACGTCTTCGCCATGACGGTGGTGATGAACCTGTCGATCGCGGTGGCGGCGGAAATGGTGATCCTGCCGCGGTTCGAGCTCGCCGCGCTCATGCGCGCGATCGATCGTCACAAACCGACCTTCTTCCCTGCGGTTCCGACGATCTACACGGCGATCAACAACCACCCCGAGCGTGACCGCTACGATCTCTCCTCGATCCGCATGTGCGTATCGGGGGGCGCCCCGCTGCCGGTCGAGGTCAAGGAAACCTTCGAGCGGGTGACGGGGTGCAGCCTGGTCGAAGGCTACGGGCTGACCGAGGCCTCGCCCGTCGTCGCCTGCAATCCACTGGCCGGGCTCAACAAGACCGGTGCCGTCGGCCTGCCGTTGCCCGGGACGACGGTGGAGATCGTCTCGCTCGAGGACGGGGTGACGGTGCTGCCAACCGGCGAGATCGGCGAGATCTGCGTGCGCGGGCCGCAGCTCATGGCCGGCTACTGGAACCGGCCGGCGGAGACGGCCGCCGTGCTGCGCAACGGCCGGCTGCACACCGGTGACATCGGCCGCATCGACGAGGACGGCTATGTCTTCGTCGTCGACCGCATCAAGGACGTGATCATCGCCTCGGGCTTCAAGGTTTATCCGCGCGATGTCGAGGAGCAGATCTACCAGCATCCCGGCATCGCCGAGTGCATCGTGGCGGGGGTCCCCGACGCCTATCGCGGCCAGTCGGTGAAGGCCTATGTCGTCCGGCGTGCCGGCTCGACCGTCGCCGAGGAGGAACTGCGCGACTTTCTGCGCGACCGCCTGTCGCCGATCGCCATGCCGCGCCAGTTCGAGTTCCGCGAGACGCTGCCCCGGACGATGATCGGCAAGCTGTCGCGCAAGGACGTGCTGGCGGAGGAGGAGGCCCGCCGCCGGCAGGGCTGACGGGTGCAGGGGTGACGGAGGCAGGCGTGACGGGTGGAGCCGCCGCTTCCGGATCGTCGGATGCGCTTGGCGGCTGAACGCGGCAGCGCCCGGTGCTAGGGTCGCGCCGGTGAGGATGACCGCCGACAGGGACGAGCGATGACGAGCAGGATGGCGGTGATCGCCGGGTATCGACGGTCGCCGCATCATTTCGCGACCAAAGGCGCGCTGGCCCGGGTGCGGCCGGACGATCTGGCGGCGGCCGTGATCACCGAGCTTCTCGCCGCGACGGGCGTGGCGCCGGATGCGGTCGAGGATCTCGTGCTCGGCTGCGCCTTCCCCGAGGGAGAGCAGGGCTTCAATCTCGGCCGCATGGTGGCGCTCCTGGCCGGGCTGCCGGACACCGTGCCGGGGATGACGGTCAATCGGTGGTGCGGCTCCTCGATGCAGGCGATCCACATCGCCGCCGCCGCGATCGCCGCCGGTGCCGGCGAATGCTTCATCTGCGGCGGTGTGGAGAGCATGACGCGGGTGCCGATGCCCGGCTTCAACCCCGCGCCCAACCCCACCCTCGCGGCCCGGATGCCGCAGGCCTACCATTCGATGGGCGTGACGGCGGAGACGCTGGCACGTCGCTACGGCATCGGTCGCGACGAGCAGGAGGCCTTCGCCTTGCGCTCGCACCGCCGGGCCGCGGCCGCGGCCGCCGAGGGCTGCTTCGCCGAAGAGATCGTGCCGATCGCGACCGGCGACGGCACGGTGGCCGCCGACGGTACGATCCGGGCGGACAGCTCGGCCGAAGCGCTGGCCGCGCTCGCCCCTGCCTTCGAGCGCGACGGCACGGTCACGGCCGGCACGTCGAGCCCCCTGACCGACGGCGCCTCGGCCGTCCTCGTCACCTCGGAGACCTTCGCGCGCAGCGCGGGGCTGCCGGTGCTGGCGCGGATCCGCGCTTGGGCCGTCTCCGGCTGTGCGCCCGAGATCATGGGGATCGGCCCCGTGGGCGCGAGCCGCAAGGCGCTCGCCCGTGCCGGCGTCACGCTGGCCGATATCGACGTGATCGAGCTGAATGAGGCCTTCGCGGCGCAGGCGCTCGCCGTGGGGCGCGAGCTCGACCTCGATTGGGAGCGTACCAATCGCGAAGGCGGAGCGATCGCGCTCGGCCATCCGCTCGGCGCCTCGGGCGCGCGGATCACCGGCAAGGCCGCGCAGCTCCTGGCGCGTGGCGGGGGACAGGGCCGGGGTCTCGCGCTCGCCACCGCCTGCATCGGCGGCGGGCAGGGGATCGCCACCATCCTCGAAGCGGCGTGAGGCGGCCGGTGTCGATCGCGCGCATCGGGGTGGTGGGGGCCGGTGTGATGGGCGGGGGCATCGCCGCCCATGCCGCTAATGCCGGCGCCGAGGTGCTGTTACTCGACCGGGTGGCCGCCGGCGCGGCCGACCGCAACGCCATCGCGGCGGGCGCGCTGCAGGCTCTGGCCAAGGCCGACCCCGCGCCCTTCATGACGAAGGCGGCCGCCCGCCGCATCCGGCCCGGCAATATCGAGGACGACCTCGAATCGCTCGCCGGCTGCGACTGGATCATCGAGGCGGTGGTCGAGGATCTGGCCGTCAAGCGGGATCTCTATGCCGCGCTCGAGACGGTGTTGCGGCCGGGCATGGCGGTGTCCTCCAACACCTCGACGATCCCGCTCGCCCGATTGACCGAGGGGCGGGGCGCGGATTTCCGCCGGGCCTTCCTGATCACGCATTTCTTCAACCCGCCGCGCTACATGCGGCTGCTCGAACTGGTCGCGGGACCGGAGACGGATCCGGAGATCGTGGCGCGGGTGGCCCGGTTCGCCGATCTCCGACTCGGCAAGGGGGTGGTCGTCTGCCGCGACACGCCGGGCTTCATCGCCAACCGGATCGGCGCGATGTGGATGGAGGCCGCGGTCCAGGCGGCGCTGGCCGAAGGGCTGACGGTCGAGGAGGCCGACGCCATAGCCGGTCGTCCCATGGGCGTGCCGAAGACGGGCGTCTTCGGGCTGCTCGACCTCGTTGGCATCGATCTGATGCCCAAGGTCGCGGCGAGCCTGCTGGAGAGCCTGCCGGCCGACGATCCCTATCGCCGGGTGCGCCGGCCCGTGCCGCTGCTCGACCGGATGATCGCCGAGGGGCTGACCGGCCGGAAAGGCAAAGGCGGTTTCTACCGGCTGGCGCGCGATCCGTCCGGCGGGCGCAGCAAGCAGCGCATCGATCTGACGACCGGTACCTATGCGGCGGCCGAACGGCCGCGCATCCCGGCAGTGGAGGCGGCGCGCAGCGGCGGGCTTCCGGCACTCCTCGCCGATCCCGGTCCGCATGGCCGGTTCGCCGCCACCATGCTGGGCGAGACGCTGGCCTATGCGGCGGCGCTGGTGCCGGAGATCGCCCCGGACATCGCCTCGGTCGATCGTGCGATGCGGCTCGGCTATGGATGGGAGAAGGGGCCGTTCGAGCTGATCGACGCCGTCGGCCCCGGCTGGCTCGCCGCCTGGCTCAATGGCCGGGGCCGCATCGTGCCGCCGCTTCTCGCACGTGCCGTCGAGCAGGGCGGGTTCTACCGGGTGGTGGAGGGCCGCCTCGAACAACTCGCCCCCGACGGGCTCTGGATCCCGGTCGCGCGGCCCGAGGGGGTCATCGAGCTCGCCGATGTCAAACGGGCCGGGCCGCCGCTGCTGGCCAACCGATCCGCCGCCTTGTGGGATCTCGGCGACGGCATCACCTGTCTCGAATTCACCACCAAGCGCAACACCCTCGACGAGGGCGTGCTGGAGATGATCGAGCGCGGCCTGGCGCTGACCGCCCGCGCGCACCGCGCCATGGTGATCTACAATGACGGCCCTGACTTCACCCTCGGCGCCAATCTCGGCCTCGCCCTCTTCGCGGCGAATGTCGCGGCCTGGGACGAGATCGAGATGCTGGTCGCGGCGGGGCATCGGGTCTATGCGGCGCTGGCGCGTGCGCCGGTCCCGGTCGTCGTCGCCCCCGCTGGCCTGACGCTCGGCGGCGGTTGCGAGATGCTGCTGCACGCCCCGGCCGTCCAGGCCCATGCCGAGACCTATTGCGGTCTGGTCGAGGCCGGCGTCGGCCTCGTGCCCGCCTGGGGTGGCTGCTTGCGGATGCTGCAACGGGCGCGGCTCCATCCGCCCCATGGCCCCGTCGCGCCTGTGCTGCGGGTCTTCGAGACGATCGCCCTCGCAAAGGTGGCGCGGTCGGCCTTCGAGGCGCGCACGCTCTCCTTCCTGCGGCCGGAGGACGGGATCACGATGAATCGCGACCGGCTGCTCGCCGATGCCAAGGCGCGGGCGCTCGCCATGGCCGAGGCCGGCTGGACGCCACCCGAACCCCCCGACCCCCTGCATCTGCCGGGCGAGGCGGGGCGGCTTGCCATCGGTCTCGGCGTCGAGGCGTTGCGCCGCCAGGGGCGGGTCACCCCGCATGACGAAGTCGTCGCCGAGGCGCTGGCGCGGCTGCTCTCCGGCGATGGCTGCGATGTGCTCGACGCCGTCGACGAGGCGGCGATGCATGGGCTCGAGCGGCGGCATTTCATGGCGCTGATCCGCACCGAGGCCACGCTCGCCCGCATCGCCCACACCCTCGACACCGGCAAGCCGCTGCGGAACTGACCCTTGCCCTACCGTTCTCCCATCGCCGATATCCGCTTCGTCCTGCACCGGATGATCGGCATCGACGCGATCGCCGAAGCAGCCCCCGAGGCAGGCGTGACCGGCGCGCTGGTCGATGGCATCGTCGAGGCACTCGCCCGGCTCTCGGACGAGGTCTTCGCCCCTCTCAACGCGGTCGGCGACCGCCAGGGCTGCCGCTTCGCCGACGGTGCGGTCGAGAACCCGGAAGGCTTCGCCGCCGCCTATCGCGCCTATGCCGAAGGCGGGTGGAACGGGCTCGACGTGTCGCCGCGCTGGGGCGGGCAGGGCTTGCCACACGTGCTGACCGCGGCGATGCACGAGATGCTGTCCGGTGCCAACATGGCGCTCGCGATCGTGCCCGGTCTGACGCAGGGCGCGATCCGCGCGCTCGCCCTGCATGGCGATCCGGCACTGCAGGATGCCTGTCTGCCGCGTCTCGTCTCGGGCGAATGGGCGGGTACGATGTGCCTCACCGAGCCGCAATGCGGCTCCGATCTCGGTCTCGTGCGCTGCCGGGCGGAGCCGCTGGGCGACGGCCGCTATGCCCTGACCGGGCAGAAGATCTTCATATCGGCGGGCGAACACGACCTGACCGCGAACATCCTCCATCTGGTGCTGGCCCGGCTGCCCGATGCACCGGCCGGCACACGCGGCCTGTCGCTCTTCCTCGCCCCGAAGATCCTGCCCGACGGGCGGCGCAACGCGGTGCGCTGCACCGGCATCGAGCGCAAGATGGGCATCCACGGCTCGCCGACCTGCGCGCTCGCCTTCGAGGGGGCGGAGGC
This sequence comes from uncultured Mycobacteriaceae bacterium, assembly GCA_964406375.1. Lineage (GTDB taxonomy): Bacteria > Pseudomonadota > Alphaproteobacteria > DSM-16000 > Inquilinaceae > CAYORM01. The sequence continues at coordinate 29,544 of CAYORM010000023.1, forward strand.
ATGGCTCGTCGGGGCGCCGCATCGCGGCATGCCGGCGATGTTCACCATGATGAATGCCGCCCGCCTGTCGGTCGCCATGCAGGGGATCGGCATTGCCGAGGCGGCGTGGCAGGCGGCGCGCGACTGGGCGCTGGAGCGGCACCAGGGCCGTGCCCCGCGGGCGCGCGGCGAGGCCGTCCCCGCCGCCGCGGCCGACCCGATCGTCGACCATCCCGAAGTGCGGCGCCAGCTGATGGCGATGCGCGGTTTCCTCGGCGCGGCCCGGCTTCTCGCCTATGAGACCGCGCTCGACATTGACCGCGCCGCCACCGCCGCCGATGCCGCCGCGCGGCAGGCGGCCGAGGACCGCGTGGCGCTGATGACGCCGGTGCTCAAGGCCTGGTGCACCGACGAGGCCTCGGCGATCGCCAATGCCGCGCTGCAGATCCATGGCGGCCACGGCTACATCGTCGAGACCGGTGTCGAGCAGCTCGTCCGCGACGTCCGCATCACCCAGATCTACGAGGGCACCAATGGCATCCAGGCGCTCGATCTGGTCGGCCGCAAGCTGACGCAGGATACCGGCCGGCTGCTGCGGCGCTTCTTCCACCCGCTCGATGCCTTCCTGGCGGCCCGGCGGGAGGACCCGGCGCTGGCACCCCTCGCCAAGGCGTTCGGACGGCTGCGGAGCGCCACGCTGTGGATGGCGCGGCGGGGCCTTGTCGACCCCACCGACGCCGCGGCCGGAGCCAGCGAGTATCTGCGCCTGTTCGCGCTGGTCGCGGCAGGCTGGGCCTGGGCGCGGATCGCGGCGCAGGACCCCGAGGACGCCGACCGCGCCGCGATGGCTGCGTTCTACATGCGGCGCGTACTGCCCGAGTCGGGAGCGCTGCTGTCGGCGATCACCGCGGGCGCCGCCCCGGTCATGGCCGTTCCTCCCGCTAGGCTCTGACGCCCGAGCCCCTCAGACGCGGGCGCGCAGCCAGTCGACCAGCGCCTCGGCCGCCCGGATCGCCTCGTCCTGATGCGGTTGCAGCGCCTGTCCGCCCCAGCTCTCGACCTCCTCGAGCAGCGGATCCTCCACTTCGGTCCGGATGCCGGCGAGCGTCTCGACGATCGCATGGCCGCAGAACGGCACATAGCCCTCGCTGTAGCCGCCCTCATGGCTCATCGCGATCCGGCCGCCGCACAGGGTATCGGCCGCCGCCATCAGCATCTCGGTCATGCGCCGGTAGCCGCCGGAGGAAACCATCTGACGCGCCAGCGGGTCGAAGGCGGAGGCGTCGAGCCCGGAGGCGACGACGATCATCTCGGGCCGGAAGGCCCCGAGCGCCGGGACCACGACCCGCTCCATTGCCGCGAGATAGGCACCATTGCCGCTGCCGGCGGGCAGCGGGATGTTGAGGTTGAACCCCTCGCCGGCGCCGCGTCCGGTCTCGGAGAGGGCGCCGCGGCCGACCGGATAGAGATTGTCCTGGTGCAGCGAGATCGTCAGCACCGACGGGTCCTCAAGGAAAATCGCCTCGGTCCCGTTGCCGTGATGAACGTCCCAGTCGACCACCGCGACGCGGCCGAGGCCGGCGGTGGCCTGCAGGTGGCGGATCGCGATCGGGATGTTGCCGATGAAGCAGAAGCCCATCGCCGCATCGGGCTCGGCATGATGCCCGGGTGGCCGGACGAGGGCATAGGCGTTCCGGACCCGGCCCTCCATCACCGCGCGCAGCGCCGCGAGGGTGCCGCCGGCCGACAGCTTCATGATCTCATAGCTGAACGGGCCCATCGGCGCCTCGTGGCCGACATAGCGCCAAGCGATCGGCTCGACCGCGCGCAGGCGCTCGAGGTGATCGCGGGTGTGGCAACGCAGGATGTCCGTCTCGTCGACCGGCTCGACCGTCAGCGGCGTCAGCCGGTCGTGAAGGCCGGAGACCTGCATCAGGTTCAAAAAACGCCGTTTCGTCGCCGGTGATTCGCCCTGCTGCCCGGGCTCTGTAAAGCGGCCGGGCGGCAGCATCTGATGCGCCGTGCCCGTGTCATGCCACAGATAGCGTTCCTTGAAGACGAAACCTGTCGCCATTTCTTCTCCCGCGCCTCCGGTGACGCCCTCGGGTCGTTCCTGCCACTCTGGGCGGTGCGCCCGCTTCCTGGCAAGCCGGCGCGGGCGTCGCTAGGCTCATCGGAAACAATGACGGGACGGGGAGGGGCGGATGTTTCTCGGCATCGATATCGGCACCTCGGCGGTGAAGGCCGTGCTGGTCGACGGCGAGGAGCGGATCTGTGCCCAGGCCTCGGCCCCGCTGGCCGTGTCGCGTCCGCGACCGGACTGGTCGGAGCAGGATCCCGCGGATTGGTGGCGGGCGACCGGCGACGCCGTCCGCGCCATCGGCCGGCAGGCGCCCGGCACGCTCGCCGCCGTCGCCGGCATCGGCCTGTCCGGCCAGATGCACGGGGCGACGCTGCTCGACGCCGCGGACCGTCCGCTGCGGCCGGCCATCCTGTGGAACGATGGCCGCAGCGCCGCCGAATGCGCGGCGATCGAGGCGGCCGAGCCGAGAAGCCGGGCCATCACCGGCAATATCGCCATGCCCGGCTTCACCGCCCCTAAGCTGCTCTGGGTGCGGGCGCATGAGCCGGAGGTGTTCGCCCGCACGGCGCGGGTGTTGCTGCCCAAGGACTATGTCCGGCTGATGATGACCGGCGAGGCCGTCAGCGACATGTCGGACGCTGCCGGCACGCTGTGGCTCGATGTCGGCCGCCGCGACTGGTCCGAGGCCATGCTGGCAGCGACGGGGCTCGGGCGGCAGCATATGCCGGCCCTTGTCGAGGGCTCTTCAGTATCGGGCGCGCTGCGGCCGGCGGTCGCGGCCGAGTGGGGCGTGCCCGCCGGCGTGCCGGTCGCCGGTGGCGCGGGCGACAATGCCGCGGGGGCGGTCGGGGTGGGGGTGACCCGTCCCGGCGCCGCCTTCCTGTCGATCGGCACCTCGGGCGTCATCTTCACGCCGACGGCGCGCTTCGCCCCCAATCCGGCGCAGGCGGTTCACGCCTTCTGCCATGCGCTTCCCGGCCTGTGGCACCAGATGGCGGTGCTGCTGTCGGCCGGCGGCAGCCTCGCCTGGCTGGCCGCTCTGCTCGGTCGCGATGCCGCGACGCTGCTGGCCGAGGCCGAGGCGGCGACGGCGACGACCGCGGAAGGCGGCCTCTTCTTCCTGCCATACCTGTCGGGCGAGCGGACGCCGCACAACGACCCTTCGGCGAGCGGCGCCTTCGTCGGGCTCAGGGCCGGCACCTCGGCGGCCGAGGCGACGGTCGCGGTGCTCGAAGGTGTCGCCTATGCCTTCGCCGACGGGATGGCGGCGCTGGCCGCGGCCGGCACCCGGATCGAGCGCCTGACGGTGATCGGCGGAGGCGCGCGCTCGACCTTCTGGGGCCGCATTCTCGCCGAGGCCCTCGACCGTCCGCTCGACTATCCCGCCGGCGCGGATCTCGGCCCGGCCTTCGGCGCCGCGCGGCTCGGCCGCCTCGCCGCGACCGGCGAGCCGGCGGAGGCGGTCTGCACCCCGCCGGCAATCGAACGCGCGATCGAGCCGGATCCGGCAGCGGCCGCCCGCCACGCCGAACGGCTGGGCCGTTTCCGCAGCCTCTACCAGAGCCTCAGGGCCTGGCAGCACGGTGCGGGGCCTTCCGCGTGAACGCGGCTCACATCGGCAGGTGCAGCACCACCCTCAGCCCGCCCTGGGGCGCGCGTCCGAGCCTGAGATCGCCGCCATGGCTGCGGGCGGTGTCGAGCGCGATCGACAGTCCAAGGCCCGCGCCGCCGGTCTCCTGATTGCGGGACGGGTCGAGGCGGACGAAGGGCTTCAGCGCCTCCTCATGGAGGTGGTCGGGAATCCCCGGGCCGTCGTCATCCACCACCACGTCGACGGCCCCCGCCGGATCCTCGATCACAGAGATCCAGACGCGCGTGGCGTGGCGCCCGGCATTGGAGAGGAGATTGGCCAGACAGCGTCGGATCGCCTCCGGCCGGAGCTGCAGGACAAGCTGCGGCATCGGTTCGACCGTGACCTCCGTTCCCTCGCGCCGCGCCGCGGCGGCAAGGTCCTCGATCAGCAGGTCGAGCCGCGTCGGGGCGGGTGCCTCGCCGGTCTCGCCGCGGGCGAAGGCGAGATAGCCGTCGATCATCCGCTGCATCTCGGCGACGTCGGCCTTGAGTTCGGCGATCTCGGGGGCGTCACCAAGCATGGCGAGCTGCAGCTTCATCCGCGTCAGCGGCGTACGCAGATCGTGGCTGACGCCGGCGAGCATCGCCGTGCGCTGCTGGATCTGCCGCTGGATGCGGTCGCGCATCTCGATGAAGGCGCGGGCCGCCTGGCGGACCTCGCGTGCCCCCTCGGGTCGGAAATGCGGGACGTCCTGGCCCTTACCGAACCGGTCCGCCGCCACGGCAAGCCGCTTGATCGCGCGGATCTGGTTACGCAGGAAGACGATGGCGACGGCGTAGAGCACGACGGCCGAGCCGACCATCCAGGCGAAGAACAGATTGCCGGTCAGGGTGTAAAGACGCGACAGCGGCGTCGCGACCCGCAGCATGCCGCCCTCGATCGCGATCTCAACGACGACGCGGTCGGCCTCGGTCTCGTGCTCGACCTCGAAGCGGTAGGGAATGCGGGTGCGCAGCACCTGCGTCATCTGCCGCTCGAGCAGGTCGCGCCCGGGGCTCGGCGGCAGGCCGAGTTCGCCATCCGGGATGAAGTGATAGGTCAGCCCGGTATGCCGCTGCGCCCGGGCGAAGATCATCTGCCGCTCGGTGAGGTCGGGGATGTCGTCGATCTCGTCGATCGTCTGGGCGATCTCGCCGGCCACCGCCCGGGCCAGCCGCATGACGACATTGTCCCAGTGCCGGTCGAAGAAGATCCAGGCGGCGATCGCCTGCGCCAGCACCAGCGGCGTGATGAAGATCAGCAGCGTGCGGGCGAAGAGCGTCGAGGGCAGCGCGCGCTTCAGCCAGCGGAAGAGACGGCGATGCGGCGGCACGGCCTCGGCGGCCATCATCCGCGGCCGTCGGGCCGCAGCACGTAGCCCTCGCCGCGGACGGTCAGCAGATAGCGCGGCATGCGCGGATCGGGCTCGATCTTGCGGCGCAGCCGCGTCACCTGGATGTCGACGGCCCGGCTGCCGCCTTCGACATGACCGAGTTCGGTCAGCTCGTCGCGGGAGACGGTCTCGCCGGCGCGCCGGGCGAGGATGCGCATCAGGTTCTCCTCTGCCGTGGTCAGCCGGACGAGCTCGCCCTGGCGGGTCAGCTCGCCACGCTCGGGATCAAAGCTGAACGGGCCGAGCCGCAGCGGTGCCGCCCGGACCGGGCTGGGTGCAGCGACGCGGCGCAGGATGCCATTGATGCGGAGCAACAGCTCGCGCGGCTCGAAGGGCTTGGCGAGGTAGTCGTCGGCGCCGGATTCGAGGCCCGCGATCCGGTCAGCGGTCTCGCCCATGGCGGTCAGGAGCAGGATCGGCGTCGCCAACTCGCGGCGCAAACCGCGAGTCAGCTCCAGCCCCGACTCGCCCGGCATCATCACGTCGAGGACGATGAGATCGAAGGCGATCGCCTCGATCTTGCTGCGTGCATCGGCGGCGTCGACCGCCGTTGTCACCATGAAGCCGGCATCCGAAAGATAGCGGGCGAGCAGCTCGCGCAGCCGACGGTCGTCGTCGACGACCAGCAGATGCGCCGCGTTCGAGCCGCCCGCCATCAACGCCTCGCCCGCCGCGCGGGCGGCGCCGGTTCGGGGGTGATGGCCGTCTCCTCGGCCGCGGGGTCGGCGCCGTCGATCAGGCCGCGCAGGACCTTCACATAACCGTCGACCGCCTCGGCACCGGCACGGCGATAGGCGCCGGCGACCAACCGGCGCTGCGATTCGAACAGCCGCCGTTCGAGCGCCTCGCCGCTCTCGGTCAGGGTCAGGAGGCGCTGACGGCGGTCCCGCTCCCCGGGCCGCTGCACGACGTAATCGCGCTGGATCAAGTCCGACAGCACCCGGCCCAGGCTCTGCTTGGTGATGCGCAGGATGGCCAGCAGCTCGCTGACCGTCATCTGCGGGTTGCGGCCGATGAAATAAATGGCACGGTGATGGGCGCGCCCCAGCCCGAGCTCGGCGAGGATCGCATCGGGCTCGGCAGTGAACGCGCGATAGGCGTAGAAGAGAAGTTCGATCCCGTTGCGGATCTCCTCCTCCCGGAGGAAGAGCGGGTTCGCCGGAGATTTTGTGTCAGCCATATTGACATATTTCCGGGAGAATGTTACGCATCATCACCGCAGCCGCGAAACAAAATGTCTCGCCCGTGCGAAACAAGAGGTCTTAAGGAAAGGCAACGCCATGGCAACGCCCCCCTTCCATGATCGTGACGGCACCATCTGGTTTGACGGGCGCCTGGTCGACTGGCGCAGCGCCAACCTGCATGTCCTGACGCATGGGCTGCACTACGCAAGTTCTGTATTCGAGGGGGAACGGTTTTACAACGGCCGGGTCTTCAAGCTCACCGAGCACAGCGCGCGGTTGGAGTATTCCGCGACGGTGCTGGGGATGAAGCTGCCCTACAGCGTCGCGGAGATCGACGAGGCCACCCGCGCGGTGGTCGAGGCCTCCGGCCTCAGCGACGGCTATGTCCGGCCGATCGCCTGGCGCGGCTCGGAGATGATGGGCGTCTCGGCGCAGGCCAACACCATCCATGTGGCGATCGCCGTCTGGGAGTGGCCGAGCTACTTCTCGCCCGAGGCGAAGATGAAGGGGATCCGGCTCGGCATCTCCTCCTGGCGCCGGCCGGCACCGGACACCGCGCCGGTGCACGCCAAGGCGGCCGGTCTCTACATGATCTGCACCATGTCCAAGCACGCGGCCGAGGCCGAGGGCTATCAGGACGCGCTGATGTATGACTGGCGCGGTTTCGTCGCCGAGGCGACCGGGGCCAACATCTTCCTGCTGATCGACGGGAAGCTGCACACCCCGACGCCCGACTGCTTCCTCGACGGCATCACGCGCCAGACCGTCATCGATCTCGCGCGCCGCAATGGCCTCGAGGTGATCGAGCGGCACATCCGGCCGGAGGAGCTCGCAGAGGCCAGCGAGGTCTTCCTGACCGGGACGGCGGCGGAGGTGACGCCGGTGAGCGAGATCGGGGAGTACCGTTTCACGCCGGGACAGGTCAGCCGGCTGCTGATGGACGCCTATTCCGATCTCGTGCGCAAGCCGCCGCAGGCCGCAGCGGCCTGAACGGAGCGCCGGTCACGGTGAGGGCGGCGGGGCGTCTCGCCCCGCCGGTCCGTCTTCCGGACGCGTTCGAAAAAGAAAGGGGCCATGCCGCGCGGCATGGCCCCTTTGCTTTCCGACCGGAACCGGATCGTCACTCGGTGGCGGCTTCGATCTCGTCGCCGGCCGCCTCGATATCCTCTCCGGCGCCGCGAATGGTGTTTTCGCAGGCGGCGAGCGCCATCGCCGCTACCACCGCGAGAACCAGCGCGCTCGCGGTCTTCTTGTCGGGGTCCGTCATCGGGATCTCCTGATTGGGGAGCATGAACCCCAAGGCAACGCCCGTTTCGCTTCCCGGTTCCGCTGTTGCGGACGGTGAGCGCTTCTCCCCTGCAACTTTTCCCACACTTCTTTTCCGCCGCAGGGAACCGCTTCGCTTCCAGCCGGATTGAGCAGGCATGGGGACGGAGAACGAGACCCGCTCGGCTAGGCCGGGGGACGCCACCCAGTCGCAAGCGCCGGCCACGGTCGGCGATCCGGCGATCGACGACGCCCTGCGCCGTCTCAACGATCCGATCCTCCTCGAGCCGCTGCCCTATGGATGGGTGGCGGTGATCTGGCAGGACTACGCGCGAGACAGCGGAAAGTCTCGGCGCGATGAGTGTGAGACGAGCGGTAGGCGGGGGGAGTAGCGGGTCCCATTTTGGTCTCATTTCGCGCGGAGGCTGTCGGAAGTCTCTTGATCGTCGTGGAATAGAGACCGGAGGGAAATTGGGAGGGGAGGCGGCGTCCGCTGTCCTCCGAGCGTAACAACAGGAATGGAGGCAGCCTTGCCTTTCGACTTTCACGCCGAACTGACGATGTTGCTGCCCCACATGCGCGCCTTCGCACGGTCGCTGACCGGTGATGCCGACCGCGCCGACGACCTCGTGCAGGACGCGCTGCTGCGCGCGATCCGGGCGAAGACACAGTTCACGCCGGGCACCCATCTGCGCGCCTGGGTCTTCACGATCCTGCGCAATCAATGGGTCAGCCAGATGCGGCGGCGGCGGCTGTTCGGCCCCTCACTCGATGACGAGGACGCGCCCGAGATCGGGCTGCCCGCCGGCCAGGACGATGCAATGCGTCTGGCCGATTTGCGCCGCGCGCTGCAGAAGCTTTCGGCCGAGCATCGCGAGGTTCTGCTGCTGGTCGGCGCGAACGGCTTTTCCTACGAGGATGCGGCGGCGATCTGCGGCTGTGCGGTCGGCACCGTGAAGAGCCGGCTGTCCCGCGCCCGGCGCGAGCTGCTGCAGCTGATGGACGAGGTGCCGGCACCCGTTCCCGCGCTGCCGGTCCCGCCGGCGATCGCCGCGGCGCGGCTCGCCGCCCGCCACGCCGTCCGGGCCGCCGCCTGACCTTCCGTCCGACGGACCCGCCCGATGG
>CAYORM010000023.1:38285-43456 GCA_964406375.1 uncultured Mycobacteriaceae bacterium
CCCGCCCGATGGACCCGCAAGGCGCTCGGTCAGCGAGTGCCGGCGGCTGGCCGGTCGGACTTGGCGGCCAGCTCGGCGACCTCGGGGCTGGTCGCGATGAGGGCGACGAAAGGCTCGCGCTCCTCGGTGGGGACCGGCCGGCGGCGGGTCATGCGGAACCCGGCGAACCCGGCAAGGGCGAGCGCCGACACGCCTGAATAGGCGAAGAGCCCGGCCGAGCCGAACCCGTCCATCGCGGCCGAGGCGAGGGGCGGTCCGAGACAGGCCCCCACGCCCCAGGCGAGCAGCAGGCTCGAGGAGACGGCGACGCTGGTGCCCTTGGGCGCGAAGTCATTGGCGTGGGCGACGCAGACGGCATAGACCGACAGCGACCCTGCGCCCCACACGCCGAACAGGAGGGCGAGCAACCAGGGGATCGCCGGTGAGATGGCGAGGGCGAGGCTCGCCACCGCAGTGACGCCGGCCCCCGCGATGATGACGATGCGCCGGTCGATCCGGTCGGAGATCCAGCCGATCGGCCATTGCGTGACGAGATTGCCGATCTGGCTCGCCGCCGGAATGGCGCCCGCCAGCCCTGCATCCAGGCCGATGCCCAGACCCCAGATCGGCGCCATCGCGACGACGCCGCCATTGATCAGCCCGGTGCCCAGGCAGCCGACCATCGCCGCCGGTGCGAGGCGGTAGAGCTCGCGCAGCCGCAGGGTCGGCAGCGCCCCCATCGCCGGGCCGGGCGTCTGGTTGAAGGCCACCGGCACCAGCGACAGCGAATAGAAGGCGCTCGCCAGCATGAACAGGCCGATGGTGACCGGGCCCTGCATGATCAGCAGCACCGACTGCCCGGCGACGAGCGTCATCTTCTGAATGATCATGTAGACCGCGAAGACCCGCCCGCGCTCGCGCGGCGGCGTCATCTCGTTCAGCCAGCTCTCGGCGACGGTGAAGAAGCCGGCGGCACAAAAGCCGGTGACGAGGCGCAGCGCCATCCAGGGGGCGGGGGAGATGTCCCAGGCGAAGGCGAGTGCCGTCGCCGCGGTCAGCGCCGCGTAGATCGAGAAGGCACGGATGTGCCCGACGGCGCGGATCACCCGGCGGGCGAGCAGGCAGCCGGCGAGGAAGCTGACCGAATGGCTGGTCGCCACGAGGCTGAAGGCCTGGCTCGAATAGCCCGCCTGGGTGAGGGCGATCGGCAGGATCGTCTGCAGCACGCCATTGGCGAGCTGCATGATGGCGATGCCGAGGATGATGGCCGATACGGCCAGATAGGGGCTGACCATGGAAGCCCTTCGGGGCGAGGAATGGCGGTCAGGGCTGCCGGCCGGTATAGCGGGCGCGCGGTCGGATCAGCTTTCCCGAGGCATATTGCTCGAGCGCATGGGCCATCCAGCCGGTTGTGCGGCCGACGGCGAACAGGCCGAGCGGCGCGTCGGCCCCGAGGCCGAGATGGCGTGCCAGCAGCGCCAGCGCAAAGTCGATTGTGGGATGCTCGCCCGTCATCTCGTGCACCGCCTGGACGAGCTGCCGGCCGCGCAGAAACTCTGGCGAGGGCGGACCCGCGCCGGCCATCCAGTTGATCAGGGCCCGGGCGCGCGGATCGCCCCTCGGATAGAGCCGGTGCCCGAAGCCGGGCAGATCCTCGCCTCGTCGCAGCCGTTCGGCAGCCGTCCGCTCCGCGCTGTCGGCGGCGAGGGCCTGGGACAGGAATTCGGCGGCGCGTTCGGTCATCCCGCCATGCAGCGGCCCGCCGATCGCCGCGAGACCCGCGACGATCGCGGCATAGGGCGAGGCGCCGGTCGAGGCCACCACCCGGACCGCGAAGGACGAGGCGTTGAGCTCGTGATCCGCGCACAGGACGAGCGCCCGGCGCACGAGGTCACGCCCTTCGGCCGAGAGTCGCCAGGCGCTGCCGATCTGCTCGTGCACCGGCGCTGATCCCGGCGCCATGCCTGTCACCGCCGCGGTGACCCAGCGCAGCAGCCGCGCGCCGGTCCGATGCAGACCGGTCGGGGTACGGCCGAGGGCCTGCGGGTCCTTCTGGGCGGCCACCGGCAGCAGGGCGGCGGTCCGGTCGATCGCCGGGAGGGTTGCGAGGCCGCCGACGGCGCGGCGCAGATCGGCATCGACAGCCGGCGGCGGCTCGGCGAAGGGATCGGTCTCGCCGATCTGCCAGAGCAGGGCCGCAACCGTCTCGAGGCTCGACGCCTCCGCCAGCCGCACCGCGTCGCGACCGCGGTAATAGAGCGTGCCGTCCTCGATCAGGGTGATCTCCGACTCGAGAACCGGCTCGCCCCAATCGAGCGGCGCGGCAGGCTTCTCACCCCCCTGCTTGCGGGCATTGAGGCGGCGGATGTCGTCGGCAACGTAGAGCCGGGCGCGCGATCCGGGCGTCGGCTCGGAGCGGATCATGCCGCGGCTCACATAGGCGTAGAGCGTCGCCAGGCTGACGCCCAGCTCCGCCGCAGCCTCTTTCGCCGTCATCATCCGCGAGCTCATCTGCCTGCCCCCGTTCCTCGCCAGCGAAACGAATCTCGAATGTATGAATCAATATGGACCGCATGACCCTCGCGGCCGACCCTGCCGATATGGACAAGCAAAGCATGCCGGAAGGGCAATCATGATGACAATCGCATATCCCACCGAGAGCGACTCGGGCAGGGGCGTCCTTTCAAGCGGTCTCGATGGGGTGATCGCCGCCGAGACGCGGCTGAGCCGTGTTGACGGCGCAGCGGGTGTGCTGGTGCTGCGCGGTTGGCCGGTCGAGGAGGCGGTGCAGCGGTTCCGCTTCGAGGATGTGGTGGCGCTGCTCTGGGAGGGCTTCGTGCCGGTCCACGGGCTCGCCGAAAGGCTGTCTGCGGGGCGGCAGGCCGCCTTCGCCGCGGTCGGCAGCGGCCTTGCGGCGTCCCGCGCCCTGCCGCCTCCGGCGGCCCTGAGGGCGATGCTGGCGGCGCTGCCCGAACCGGAGGATCCCGCCGCGATCCTGGGCGCCGCCCCGGTGTTTCTGGCCGCGCGGCTGCGCGCCGGTACGGGCCGTGCCCCGATCCCGCCGGACCCGGACCTGTCCACCGCTGCCGATCTGTTGCGGATGGTGACGGGGCGGGTTCCGTCGGCGGCGGCGGTGCGGGCGCTCGATACCTATCTCGTGACGGTGTCCGATCACGGCCTCAACGCCTCGACCTTCGCCGCCCGGGTGGTGGCGTCGACCGGCGCTGGCCTCGTCCCGGCCGCGGTCGCCGGGCTGTGCGCGCTCGAGGGGCCGCTGCATGGTGGAGCGCCCGGGCCGGTGCTCGACATGCTGGACGCCATCGGCGAGCCGGCGGCGGCGGAGGCGTGGATCGCAGCCGAGCTGGCCGCGGGGCGGCGGCTGATGGGCTTCGGGCATCGCATCTATCGCCGGCGCGATCCGCGGGCGGATGTGCTCCGCGCCGCGGTCGGCACGCTCGACACGCCGCGCATCCGCCTGGCCGAGACGGTCGAGGCGACGGCGCTTGCCGCGCTCGCCCGCCACAAGCCGGACCGGCCGCTGCCGACAAACGTGGAGTTCTGGACGGCGCTCCTGCTCGACGGCGTCGGGCTGCCGCGCGACGCATTCACCGGCGTCTTCGCGATCGGCCGGCTGGCCGGGTGGATCGGCCACATCTTCGAACAGCGGGCGACCGGTCGGCTGATCCGGCCTGAGAGCCGCTATATCGGCCCGGCGCCGCAGCGCGCCGCCTGATCCCTCAAAGGCTGATCCGGCCGCCCCGGTGCGGCCGGGCTCAGCCGATGCCGGCCGCCGCGGCGACGATCGGCTCGACCTCCATCCAGCCGTCCCAGATCATCTTGACGGCGACGACGAGGATTACCCCAAGGCCGATATAGGCGATCCAGCGATGGCGCTGCAGCAGCTGCGCCACCAGGTTCGCGGCCACACCCATCAGCGCGACCGACAGCGTGAGGCCGAGGATCAGCACCCAGGTGTGGTCGCGTGCGGTACCGGCGACGGCGAGCACATTGTCGAGCGACATCGAAATGTCGGCGACGACGATCTGGATGATCGCCTGGCGGAAGGTCTTGCGGGGTTGGCGCGGGGCATCGAGGCGGGCCGGGCGCGGCTGCCCCATCACCTCGTCGACGGCCTCGTCGACCGCCGCGACCGCATGGGCTTCCTCCGTATGGGGCGTGCGCAGCTCTCGCCAGAGCTTCCACGACACCCAGATGAGCAGCAGCCCGCCGACCAGCATCAGGCCGACGATCTGGAGGAGCTGCGTCGTGACCAGCGCGAAGCCGATGCGCATCAGCGTCGCGGCGAGGATGCCGATCAGGATCGCCTTCTTGCGCTGATCGGCCGGCAGGCCGGCCGCCGCCATGCCCACCACCACCGCATTGTCGCCGGCAAGGACCAGGTCGATGAAGATCACACCGCCGAGCGCCGACAGCTCGGACCAGGTCAGCCAGTCGAACATACGCTTCCGTCTCCAGGGAGGTGGAGGGGGCCCTACATGCCGGGGCCCTCATACGCAAGTCGAAACGATGCTGCGGCCCGGCTTGTTTCCGGCCGCGCCGGAGGGTCGCGGGGTAGGGGCGCGAAACGTGCTTGTCCGCGGCGTCCCGCCTTTCTAGGCTCGGCCAACCTTTCTGCACCAACCGCCGGGGAGCGGTCCATGGACGACGCCGCGCCGCGCACTGTCGCGCCCAACAATCTCGAGAGCTTCTGGATGCCGTTCACGGCGAACCGGCATTTCAAGAAGGCCCCGCGCCTGTATGTCGGCGCCGAAGGCATGTATTACCGGACCGCCGACGGCCGGCAGGTGCTGGATGGAACTGCCGGGCTGTGGTGCGTCAATGCCGGGCACTGCCATCCGAAGATCGTCAAGGCGATCCAGGACCAGGCGGCCGAGCTCGACTACGCCCCCTCGTTCCAGATGGGCCATCCCAAGGCGTTCGAGCTCGCCTCACGGCTGGCCTCGATGATGCCGGGCGATCTCGATCATGTCTTCTTCGCCTCGGGTGGCGGGTCGGAGGCGGTCGACACCGCCCTGAAGATCGCGCTCGCCTATCAGCGCCAGATCGGCCAGGGCACCCGCTTCCGGCTGATCGGCCGCGAGCGCGGCTATCACGGTGTCGGCTTCGGCGGCATGTCGGTCGGCGGCATGGTCGCCAACCGCAAGATGTTCGGCACGCTGCTCACCGGCGTC
>CAYORM010000024.1:0-41415 GCA_964406375.1 uncultured Mycobacteriaceae bacterium
GGTCAAGGATGGCGAGGTCTACATCATCGAGGTCAATCCGCGCGCGAGCCGCACCGTGCCCTTCGTCGCCAAGGCGACGGGCACGCCGATCGCCAAGATCGCGGCGCGCGTGATGGCGGGCGAGCCGCTCTCGGCCTTCACGCTCAAGGGCCCGGTGCCGCCCTACACGGCGGTGAAGGAGGCGGTCTTCCCGTTCAACCGTTTCCCCGGCGTCGACACGATCCTCGGTCCGGAGATGAAGTCGACCGGCGAGGTGATGGGGCTCGACCACGATTTCGGACGTGCCTTCGCCAAGAGCCAGCTCGGCGCCGGCCAGCGCCTGCCGCTCGAGGGGACGGTGTTCATCTCGGTGCGCGACAGCGACAAGCCGGCGGCCGTGACGGTCGCCCGCAAGCTCGCCAGCCTCGGCTTCTCGCTGATCGCCACCCGTGGCACGGCGCAGGCCCTGCAGGCGGCGGGGCTGACCGTCGGCCGGGTCAACAAGGTGCTGGAAGGCCAGCCGCATATCGTCGATGCGATCCTCAACGGCGAGGTGGCGCTGGTCATCAACACGACGGAGAGCGCCCAGACGGTGCGGGACAGCTTCGGCTTGCGCCGTGCTGCCCTGGTCAATAACATTCCCTATTCGACTACCATGGCCGGTGCCCGTGCCACGGCCGAAGCGATTGCGGCGCTGAAGGCAGGTCCCCTTCTGGTCGCGCCTCTGCAATCCTATATCGGCGAAGTCCGGTAGAAACCGGCCGGTCGAGTGTTTGGTCGCGTTCGGGCGGTGCCCGCCCGGCGGGGCCTTCTTTTGTTTGGCGGTCCCGCTTCGGCGTGGCCGCCGTCTCGTTGGACGGGAGCATGATGGACAAGGTGCCGATGACTGCGGCGGGGTACAGCCGCCTCCAGGAGGAGTTGAAGCATCTCAAGACCGTGGCCCGGCCCGAGGTGATCAAGGCGATCGCGGAGGCACGGGAACATGGCGACCTGTCCGAGAACGCCGAGTACCATGCGGCGCGCGAGCGTCAGAGCTTCATCGAAGGTCGGGTGATGGAGCTGGAAGACAAGATCAGCCGCGCCGAGGTCATCGAGACTTCGAAGCTGTCGGGTGACACGGTGAAGTTCGGTGCCACGGTGACCCTCGCCGATGAGGACACCGATGAGGAGACCACCTACCAAATCGTCGGCCAGGACGAGGCGGACATCAAGGAAGGACGCCTGTCCATCACCGCACCGCTCGCCCGCTCGCTGATCGGCAAGGCGAAGGGCGACCAGGTCGAGGTGACCACGCCCGGCGGCTCGAAGAGCTACGAGATCGTCGATATCCGCTTCGTCTGACGGCGGACCCGACGCTCAACCGGCGGGAGGCCGCAGCGCGGCAAGCGCGCGCTTCTCCCGGTGCACCCGCATCAGCAGCGCGGGCGGCAGATCCCCCGTCACGGCGAGCCGACCGTCCTGCCATTCGATATGACCATGATGCCGCCTGATTTCGGCAAGCAGGGTCGCGATCCGCTTCCGCATACCGGCCTGCGCCGTCCGGCGCCCTCATCTTTGGAACCATTCCAAATATGCCGGCGCCGGTGGCGATCGTCCAGCCCTGGCGGGAAGCGCCGCCGCAGGGGCCGCGCCTCAGGCGGCGCTGTCCCCCTCCTCGGCCGCGTCCTCCGCGTCGATCTCGATCGGCACGCCCGGTCGTTGCTTGGCCGTGCGGATCGCCAGCGCCGTTTTGACGTGATTGACGTTGGGGGTGGTGGTGAGCTGCTGGGTCAGGAACTTCTGGTAGGCGTCCCAATCCTCGGCGACGATCTTGAGCAGGAAGTCGGTCTCGCCGGCGAGCATGTGGCATTCCCGGACCAGCGGCCAGCCCATCACCTGCTCCTCGAACCGGCGAAGATCGGCTTCCGCCTGGCTCGTCAGCCCGACCTGCGCGAAGACGGTGACGCCGAAGCCCAGCGCCTCGGGGTTGAGATCGGCATGATAGCCGCGGATGAAGCCGGCCTCCTCGAGCGCCCGCACCCGCCGCAGGCAGGGCGGTGCGGAAATGCCGGCGCGACGCGCCAGCTCGACATTGGTCATCCGGCCGTCCTCCTGCAGGTCTCTGAGGATGCGGCGATCGATACGGTCGAGCTTGACCCGGCGCATGTGCGTGCTATTGCCCTGTGTGTGTCTCTAACGAACAGATATTGCGCGCCAGCCCCTGCAACGCAAGGTCGCCGGCATGGCGGCGCGGCGCCCGGAGGCGATTCCGCGGCGCACCATAGCGCCAGTAGATGGGCATGATCGACCCGGAACACCAGCCGATTTGTTGGATCGTTTCAGACGGTTCCGCCGGTCATGAAGGGCAGGCGCTGGGACTGGCGGAACGCGCCGGCCTGATGCCGGTTCTGCGCCGCCTGCCGCCCCGCACGCCGCTCTCCCGCCTGCGGCGCCACCTCGGCCTCGCCCGGATCCCTGACTGGCTCCGGCCCCCCTGGCCGCCGATCGCGATCGGCGCCGGCACCGATGCGACCGCGCCGCTGCTGCGGCTGCGTGCCGCAAGCGGCGGCGCCACCCGAATCGTCCAGATCTTTCGGCCGCACCATGGCCTGGAGGCGATCGACCTCGTCGTCGCCCCGGACCATGACGGGCTCACCGGCCCCAACGTGCTCGCGACCTGCGGTGCCATGACCCGCGTGACGGCCGGGCGGCTCGCCGCGGCGGGCGCAGCCTGGGCGGAACGCCTCAGCGATCTCCCGCACCCGCGGCTCGCCGTTCTGCTCGGCGCCCCGCCGCACGGACCGGCGGGCCGGCGCGCGGTCGTCACCCTGCTCGACCGGCTCGATGCGCTTGCCCGGGCCGGCTGGGGATTGATGGTGACGACGAGCCGCCGAACCCCTGCCGCCGATGCCGCCCTGATCCGCGACAGGCTCGCCCCGCTCGGCGCGTTCTTGTGGACCGGCGGCGAGGGCGAGAACCCGTATTTTGGCTTCCTCGCCCATGCCGACGCCATTCTCGTCTCCGGCGACAGCATCAACATGACCTCGGAGGCGGCGAGCACCGGCCGACCGGTCCATGTGCTTCACTGGACGCCACCCTCGACCCGCTTCCGCCACTTCCATGACGCGCTTGAGGCGGCCGGAATCTCGAAACCATTCGAGGGCGAGATCGGCCACTGGCGCTACACGCCGCTCGACGAGACAGGTCGCGCCGCCCGCCGGATCCGCGACCTGCTCGGCCTGCCCGAGGCGCCGCACCCGAATGGCCGGCCGATACCCTCTTGAGCCGACGGGATGAGCGCACCCGCATCGGGCCGCCGCCGTTGCGATTGAACCGCTGCGGCCGCGCCGGTAGCGTGGCGGGCCCCGTCTGGCGGCACCATATCCCCGGCTCTCCCTTCGCACTGGCGTCCCCTGCATGACCGACATCGTCTCCACCAAGGTCCTCATCATCGGATCTGGCCCCGCCGGCTATACCGCGGCGATCTATGCGGCGCGGGCCAATCTCGCGCCGGTCCTCGTGCAGGGGCTGCAGCCCGGCGGACAGCTCACCATTACCACCGATGTCGAGAACTACCCGGGCTTCGCCGACCCGGTGATGGGGCCGGATCTGATGGCCGCGATGGAGGCACAGGCGCGCAACTGCGGCGCGACCATCGTCTTCGACATGATCACCGATGTCGATTTCACCGCCCGCCCCTTCCTGTGCACCGCCGATGGCGGCAGCGTCTACAAGGCGGATACGGTCATCATCGCGACCGGCGCCCAGGCGCGCTGGCTCGGCCTGCCCGGCGAGCAGCGCTTCCAGGGGCGTGGCGTCTCGGCCTGTGCGACCTGCGACGGGTTCTTCTTCCGCGGCAAGCACGTCGTGGTGGTGGGTGGCGGCAATACGGCGGTGGAGGAGGCCCTCTACCTCACCCATCACGCGGAGACGGTGACGCTGATCCACCGTCGTGACCGGCTGCGCGCCGAGCGCATCCTGCAGGACCGGCTGTTCGCGCATCCCAAGGTCCAGGTCGTCTGGGACACCATCGTCGAGGACATCGAGGGTGGCGGCGAGCCCGAGGCGGTCACCGGCGTCCGTCTCAAGAATGTCAGGACCGGCGAGGAGAGCGTCCTTGCGACCGATGGCGTCTTCGTCGCGATCGGCCATGATCCCGCGACATCGATCTTCCGGGGCAAGGTCGATCTCGACCGCGACGGCTATGTGCTGACGCGCCCCGATTCGACTGCGACCTCTGTCCCGGGCGTCTTCGCCGCGGGCGACGTGAAGGACCGGATCTTCCGGCAGGCGGTCACCGCCGCGGGGATGGGCTGCATGGCGGCGCTGGAGGCCGAGAAGTTCCTGGCCGAGCATGAGGGGGACGCCAGCGCCCGTATCGCCGGGCGCTGAGGGCGGGCGGAACGCGACCGCGTGTGCGCGGATAGAGGGAGTCTGCCCCGCGTCTCTTGCATATCTTCGCGTCCGCCCCGATACTCGACGGCATAGGTCGGGTATTTACCCCCGTTCGCGCGGCGGGCGGACGCATGGCGCTGTTCGCGCCGAGCGGGGCGGAACATCGAAGGGTGAAGGCGGTCGGTGATGATGGACTGGGACAAGCTGCGCGTTTTCCATGCCGTCGCCGACGCGGGCAGCTTCACCCATGCGGGCGAGAAGTTGAACCTGAGCCAATCGGCCGTCAGCCGCCAGATCAGCGCGCTGGAGGAGAGCCTCCGCGTGCCGCTGTTCCACCGCCATGCCCGCGGCCTGATCCTGACCGAGCAGGGCGAGCTGCTGTTCCGCACGGCACGCGAGGTTTTCGCCAAGCTGTCGATGGCGGAGGCTCAGATCAGCGAGAGCAAGGACCAGGCGCGGGGGCCGCTCAAGGTCACGACGACGGTCGCCTTCGGCTCGACCTGGCTGACACCGCGGGTGCGCGAGTTCCTGACCGCCTATCCTGACATCGACCTCACGATGATCATCGACGACAGCGAGCTCGATCTCGGGATGCGCGAGGCGGATGTCGCCATCCGTATGACGCCGCCGCGCCAGCCGGATCTCATCCAGCGCCACCTGATGACCGTGAAGATCCACATCTACGGCTCGGTGGACTATCTCAAGCGCAACGGCATCCCGCAGACGCTCGACGACCTCAACAAGCACACGCTGATACTCTACGGCGAGGATCAGCGAGGCCCGATCGCCGACATCAACTGGCTCGCCACCGTCGGGAATCCGCCGCCGCAGGGCCGCCGCATCGGGCTGCGCGTCAACAACCAGTACGCGATCTACCGCGCGGTGCGCTCCGGGCTGGGGCTCGCCGCCCTGCCGGATTTCATGGTCGATCCGAACCTGAATGTGGTGAAGGTGCTGCCCGACGTCACCGGGCCGACGACCGAAGCCTACTTCGTCTATGCCGAGGAGCTGCGGCACTCGAAGCGCATATCGGTCTTCCGCGATTTCCTGATCCGCAAGGTGGCAGAAAGTCGCTTCTGAGCCAGCTATGCGCCGCTCGCATGATAGCGATCACCCATTGTAGATCGCAGAAACAGCCCAAAACGCTATCTTGAAACGGTTCGCGCTGCGATGCAGCACGACAAAGGGTCCGGCAGTGCCGGCTCCTTGCGTCTCCCAGACGTGAAGCCTCCCTGTTTGACTTCGGCCGGCGCATCCGTGCGACCGGCCGTTTTTTTGTGCCGCCCGACCCGACGGTGGCTCACCCGGATCGGTTCGGCCGGATCGATTCAGCCCGCGGCGCGGGCGGCGCGCAGGATCGCCTCGGCGGCCAGGTCGGAGACCTCACCGATGCGCGGGACGAAGGCGCAGACGGCAAGGATGTTGGAGACGCGGTCGTCACCCCAGGGCAGCAGCAAATGGTGCACGCGCTCGACCAGGATGTCGTCACCGACATACTCGAGCGGGGCGAAAAGTGGCGCGGCCGTCTCGGCGACGCTGCGGTACTGCCGCCAGATCTCCGATCCGGCCCCCTGCGCCGGATGGTCGCTCATCCTCTGGCCGACGGGATTGCGTTTGAGACGGCTGCGGACCGAATCGCCGACCACGCGGTAGCGGATGTCGAACGGGTCGGCGTCGACCTCGGTCCAGATGATCCAGGAGAGCCAGGGCCCGATTGCGGCCGGATCGAAGGCACCACGCGCCGGCATCGACCTGTCGCCGCACCGGCTGCGCCAAACCTCGAATACCCCGCGTTGCGGGCCGGAGAGGGCCCATTCACTGCCGACAGCCGCGGGCTCCTGCCCATCGGCCGCCACCGTTTCGCCCCCGGTCGCCGGCGCCGCGCCATTCGCCATCATGGCGCCTGTCTTACCGCATCACGCGACGCCGGGCGAGCGCCCCGTGACCGGTCGGGGCAACAGGGGCGGACACACGGGCTACATGTAGAGCGCCTCGCCCTCCAGCCCCGCATAGAGATGGGCGACGTAGGGACCGTAGCCGTTGTAGAGCTGCGTCGGAATGCGCTCACCGGTGCCAATGTCGCGCTCGCTGGCCTGGCTCCAGCGGGGATGCGGCACCTCCGGATTCACATTCGCCCAGAAGCCGTATTCCGACGCCTGCAGCGCCTCCCAGAAGGAAACCGGCCGCTCCTCGGTGAAGGTGATGCGGACGATGCTCTTGATCGATTTGAAGCCGTATTTCCACGGCACGGCGAGGCGCAGGGGCGCGCCGTTCTGCCGCGGCGCCGGCCGCCCGTAAAGCCCGGTGACCATGAAGGCGAGCTCGTTCGTCGCCTCGGCCATGGTGAGTCCCTCGATATAGGGCCAGGGATAGTAGAAGCTGGAGAAGCCCGGCGCGTCCTGGTCCTGGAAGGTCTCGAAACGGATGTAGCGCGCCGAGCCGAGCGGCCGGGCCCGGTCGACGAGCGCGCTCAGCGGGAAGCCGGACCAGGGCACGACCATCGACCAAGCCTCGACACAGCGATGGCGATAGAGCCGCTCCTCGAGCGGCATCGAGCGGATCAGCGTGTCGATGTCGAGGACCTGCTCGCGCTCCACGAGACCGTCGATGGTCACCGTCCAGGGGCGGATCCTCAGCGCCTGGGCACGGCCGGCGATGCCTTTGTCGGGCCCGTACTCGTAGAAATTGTTGTAGGAGGTGACGATCTCCTCCGGTGTCAGCGGCCGCTCGGCCGCATAGGCGGCGTTACGGGGCACCGGGTAGAGATCGGCCGTCGGATCGTCCGCCTGGGCCGCCGCCGGGCCTGTCCCGATCCCCGCGCCGATGCCCGCCAGCACCGCGGCCCCGCCGCCGATGCCGGCGGCCGCGAGAAGCCGCCGCCGGTTGAGATACACGCCCTCCGGTGTCGCCTTCGACTCCGGAAGTTCCCAGCCTCGCTTGCGCCTGACATGCATGCCTGCCTCCGTCGAACCGCCTTCGGACGCACCGCACCGCGCGGGGCGGACCATCTGCGGACGAGTTCGCGGCGCACGCCGTGCGGGTTACCCGCGCGGCGTCGGGCAGGCCGGCTCGCGCCGGCTCACCGCAGGGCGGTGCAGGCTCGGGCGATGCGGGTGCACGCCTCGCGCAGCGCCTCGTCCGAGGTCGCGTAGGAGATGCGGAAGAACGGGGCGAGACCGAAGGCCGAGCCCTGCACCACCGCGACCCCCTCCGCCTCGAGGAGATAGGTGACGAAATCCTCGTCCGTCTCGATCGTCTTGCCGTCAGGGGTGCGCTTGCCGATCGTCCCCTCGCAGGAGGGGAACACGTAGAACGCGCCTTCCGGCCGGTGGCAGCGGATGCCCGGCGCCTGGTTCAGCATGTCGACGACGAGGTCGCGGCGCCGCTTGAAGGCGGTGTTGTTGGCCGGGATGAAATCCTGCGGGCCGTTGAGCGCCTCGACAGCCGCGGCCTGGCTGATCGAGCAGGGGTTGGAGGTCGACTGGCTCTGCAGCTTGGCCATCGCCTTGATCAGGTCGCGCCGGCCGGCGGCGTAGCCGATGCGCCAGCCGGTCATGCAATAGGCCTTGCTGACGCCGTTCATGGTCAGAGTCCGCTCATAGAGCCGCGGCTCGACCTGCGCCGGCGTGACGAAGCGGAAATCGTCGTAGACGAGATGCTCGTACATGTCGTCGGTCAGGATGTGCACATGCGGATGGCGCATCAGCACATCCGTCAGCACCCGCATTTCCGCTTCGGAATAGGCGGCGCCGGTCGGGTTGCTCGGCGAGTTGAGGATCAGCCACTTGGTCTTGGGCGTGATCGCCGCCTCGAGATCCTCCGGGCGCAACTTGAAGCCGGTCTCGGCCGGGCAGGTCACGAAGACCGGCGTGCCACCGCACAGAAGGACGATGTCGGGATAGCTGACCCAATAGGGCGCCGGCACGATCACCTCATCGCCGGGGTTCAGAGTCGCCATCAGCGCGTTGTAGATGACGTGCTTGCCGCCGCTGCCGACCGACACCTGATCGGGCGTGTAATCGAGCCCGTTCTCGCGCTTGAACTTCGCGCAGATCGCTCGCTTCAGCTCGGGCGTCCCGTCGACGGCGGTATACTTCGTCTTCCCCGCCTCGATCGCGGCAATCGCGGCGCGCTTGATGTTGTCGGGCGTGTCGAAATCCGGCTCGCCGGCGCCAAGGCCGATGACGTCCCGCCCGGCCGCCTTCAGCTCCTGGGCCTTGGTGGAGACGGCGATGGTGGGCGACGGCTTGATACGGTCGAGCGCCGCGGCGAGGAAAGTCATAGGTCACGCCCCCTGATTTACAGCGCGCGGACGTTACCGCCGCACCTCTCGCCGCTCAAAGTCCCTGCCGAGCGCACACCGCATGGCAACCATGCTATGATGTGCGAAACGACGGGCGCCCGACGGGCCCGCAGCCCGCGGCGCCGGGAGGACAAGATGGCGGTCACCTCCGACCCGCGCCGGCGCGCATCCTACGGCCTCGGGGCGAAGCTGTTCCACTGGGTGACGGTCGTTCTGGTGGCGGCGCAGTTCGCGATCATGGCCGCGATCCCCGAAGGCGCCGCGGCCGCCTCCCCTGAGGTCGAATGGATGTGGGCGCTGCACGCCTCGGTCGGCGTGACGATCCTCGTCCTGACGCTGCTCCGGGCGGCCAATCGCCTCATCTCCCCGCCGCCACCGCTGCCGGCGGGGACGCCGGCGATCGAGCGCCTCGCCGCCGGCGCCGTGCATCTCGCACTTTACCTCGCGCTGATCGCCATGCCGAGCCTCGGCTGGCTGACGTTGAATGCCTATTCTGGTCCGTTCACCGTATTCGGTCTCATCGAGCTGCCGGCGCTGGTCGGTATCGACCCGTCGCTGAAATCACTGTTCGGGCGTCTGCACGCCACCCTCGCCATGGTGGTGCTGCTGCTCGTCGCCATGCATGTGGCGGCCGCGCTGTTCCACGGCATCGTGCGACGCGACGGGGTGCTCGGCTCGATGCTGCGCTGAAGCCGGGCGCGGTCAGAGGCCGGCGAGCGCCTCGCGCAGCACGCCGCCGGACGCGGCGAGCCGCTCCTCGGCCTCCTCGGGCGCCAGGCCGCGCAGCAGCAGGACCGCCCGCTTCACATCACCGCCGGCCGCCGAGAGGGCTTCGCGTGCCTCCGCCTCGCCGGCGCCGGAGATGGTGGCGACCATCGCGACCGAACGGGCGACGAGCTTGGCATTGGTCGGCCGCACATCGACCATCAGCCCGTCATGGACATGGCCGAGCCGGATCATCAGCAGCGTCGAGAAGAGGTTGAGGGCGATCTTCTGCGCCGTCCCCGCCTTCAGCCGGGTCGAGCCGGCGATCGGTTCAGCGCCGGTCGCCAGCAGCACCGGATGGTCGGCCGCCGCGAGCAGCGGCGTGCCGGCATTGCCGGCAATGGCGATCGTCAGCATCCCGGCCGACCGTGCGGCGCGTGCCGCGGCCACGGTGAAGGGCGTCCTGCCGGAGGCGGCGACCGCCACCAGAACATCGCCGGGGCCGGGGTCGAGCGCCGTGATGCGCGCCGCGCCCGCCGCCGCATCGTCCTCGGCATTCTCGACGGCCCGCAGCAGCGCCGCCTCACCGCCGGCGAGCAGGAAGACGGTACGCTCCAGCGGGAAGCCGAAGGTCGGCCACAGCTCGCAGCCATCCTGCACGGCGAGCCGCCCCGAGGCGCCAGCGCCCGCATAGACGAGCCGACCGCTGCCGCCGGCGAGCCGCGCAGCCGCCGCTTCCGCCGCGGCGCCCAGCGCCGGCAGCGCCGGCCCCACCGCGGCCGCGGCGGCGAGCTGCGATTCATGGAGGGCGGCGAGCACCTCCCCCGTCTTCCAGGTATCGATCCCCCGGTAGCGGGATGACCGCGTCTCGGTGTTCACGCTCGACCGCCTCCTGTTGCTCGGCTATCGCTCGGGGCGGAATTCGGGAGGAAAGGAAGCACAATGTCCACCGCGCTGTTCGATCTCACCGGCCGCGTCGCCCTCGTCACCGGCTCCGGCCAGGGACTTGGCCTCGCGATCGCCCGGGGCCTCGCCGCCGCCGGTGCGACGGTCGTGCTGAACGGGCGGTCCGAGGCGAAGCTCTCGGCCACCGCCGCCGCGCTGCGCGCCGACGGGCTGCAGGTTGCGACCTGCCCCTTCGACGTGACCGATGGTGAGGCCGTCGAGGCGGGTGTCGCCCGGATCGAGGCCGAGACGGGACCGATCGACATCCTGGTCAACAATGCCGGGATACAGATCCGCTCCCCCTTCGAGGCGTTCCCCCGCGCCGACTGGGATCGGATCCTCGCGACCAATCTGACCGGGGTCTACACCGCGAGCCAGGCCGTCGGCCGCCACATGATCGGCCGGCGCCGCGGCAAGATCATCAATATCTGCTCGCTGATGAGCGAGGTGGCGCGGCCGACGATCGCCCCCTATGCGGCGACCAAGGGCGCGGTGAAGATGCTGACCAAGGGGCTCGCCGTGGAATGGGCCAAGCACGGCATCCAGGTGAACGGCATCGGCCCCGGCTATTTCAAGACCGAGCTCAATGCCGCGCTGGTGGCCGACGAGGCGTTCTCGGCCTGGGTCGAGAAACGAACGCCGGCCGGCCGCTGGGGCGAGCCCGAGGAGCTGGTCGGCGCGGCGATCTTCCTCGCCTCCCGCGCCTCCGACTTCGTGACCGGGCAGATCATCTATGTCGAGGGCGGGATGCTCTCGGGCGTCTGAGCAGACGGCAAGGGGCGGGGCTGTCCCCGCCCCTTGCCGTCTCAGGTCACGGGGGTGACGGCCGGCAGCCCGGCGAAATGCGCGGCGAGATTGTCGATGACCAGCTGGCCCATCGCCGCGCGGGTCTCGACGGTGGCGCTGCCGACATGCGGCTGCAAGACGACCGTGTCGAGCCCGAAGAGCGCCTCGGGCACCTTCGGCTCTTCGGCGAAGACATCGAGCCCGGCGCCGCCCAACCGTCCGGTGACCAGGGCGTCGACCATCGCCGCCTCGTCGATCACCGAGCCGCGCGCGACATTGATCAGGATGCCCTTCGGGCCCAGCGCCTCGATCACCTCACGGCTGATCAGATGGCGGGTCTCGGCGCCGCCAGGGACGATGACGATCAGCACGTCGGCCCACCGGGCCAGTCCCAGCAGCGTCTCGTGATGGGCCCAGGGCACGTCGTCTCGCCGGCTGCGGGTGTGATAGCCGATCTCGGCCTTCATCGCCGCGACGCGCGTCGCGATCTCGCGGCCGATCCGGCCCATGCCGACGATGCCGACCTTCTTGCCCTTCACCGTCGTCTGCAGCGGGAATGCGCCCTGCAGCCAGCGACCCTCCCGCACGAAGCGGTCACCCTGCGGCAGCTTGCGGGCAACCGCGATCAGCAGGCCGATCGCCAGATCGGCGACGTCGTCATTCAGCACGTCGGGCGTGTTGGTGACGATGATGCCCTTGCGCCGGGCATGGTCGAGATCGACCGAATCGACCCCGACGCCCTGCACCGCGATGATCTCGAGCTTGGGCAGCGCATCCATCTGTGCGGCCGAACAGCCGCGCACCCCGTCTGTCGCGACACCGCGCACACGATCGGCGACGCTGGCGAGAAGGGCGTCGGGATCCTCCGCCTCCCACAGCCGGTGCACGGTGTAGGCGGCGTCCAGCGCCTCCACGATCTTCGGCATCAGCGGGCAGATCATCACCAGCTCAGGCTTCACGGGCTCCCCCTTCCTCACATCGTCCGGCTCGAGCCGGTCATACGGCCCGCCGCCGCGCCGTGCAACCGGGGCGCGCCTAAGCCCGACGCTCGAGCAGCACGGCGAGACCGAGACCACCGCCGATGCCAAGCGTGGCGAGCGCCGCCTCGACCGGCGGCGGCCCGCCGGCCACCGGATGGCAGAGGTCGGAGAAGAGCCGCACCACGAGCACCGCCCCGGAGGCGCCCCAGGGATGGCCGAGGGCGATGGCCCCGCCGCCGGGGTTGACGATATCGGGATCGATGCCGAGGGCGTCGAGGCAGGCCAGCACCTGGCCCGCGAAGGCCTCGGTGAACTCCACCCGACCGAACGGGATCGGCATCCGGTCCGTCAGGCGCCGCACCGCCGGGACCGGACCGAAGCCGGGCAGCCGCGGATCGACGCCGGCCGCGACGTGGTCCCGCCAGAGCAGCGCCGGCGGACGACCGAGTTCATGCCAGACCGGTTCGGCGACAAGGACCGCCGCTGCCGCCCCGTCATTGACGCGGCAGGCATTGCCCGCCGTCACCGTGCCGTCCGGTGCAAAGGCCGGCGGCAGGCGGGCGAGCGCGGCGAGGCTCGTGTCGTCGCGGATCCCGTCATCGGCGGCGAGGGAGCCGAGCGGCACGATCTCGCGGCGGAAACCGCCGCGGTCGCGATGGGCCGACGCCCGCCGGTGGCTGGCTAGCGCGAAGGCGTCCTGCCGCGCCCGGCCGATACCGCTGCGGCGGGCGAGTTCATCGGCGGCAGGCCCCATATCGGGATCGCCCAGCACCTCCGGCGCGAAACGGGCGCGCGGCCGCGGCACCGGGGCGGCCCCCGGGGCCGCCGGCGGGTCGAAGCGCAACGGCGCGGTCGACGGGCTCTCCACCCCGCCGGCCACCACCACCCGCGCCCGTCCCGCGGCGATCCGGTCGGCGGCGACGGCCAGCGCCTCGAGCCCGGCGCCGCACTGGCGATCGACGGTCAGCCCCGGCACCGAGACGGGCCAGCCCGCCGCAAGCAGCGCGAGGCGGGCCGGATTGCCGCCGGGTCCGGCGGCATTTCCGAGCACCACCTCGTCCACCGCCTCGACCGGAAGTCCGGCATCCTTCAGCGCAGCCGCAAGTACCGGCGCCGCGAGATCCTCGACGTGGAGCCTGGCGGCCTGGCCGAACGCCTTCAGGATCGGCGTCCGCCGCGCGGCGATAATGTAGACGGATGTCATGGCAGCGGCCGGTATGCCGGATCGCCGGCGAGCACCGCCGCCCGGATCGCGGCCCGTGCCGGCTTGCCGGAGCCGGTGCGCGGCATCGTCGTGACGGTCAGGAAGGCGCGCGGCACCGCGTGGCGCGGCAGGGCCGCCCGGCAGGCCTCGCGCAGCACATCGCGGCGGGGCACCGCGCCCGGTCGCGGCTCGATCACCGCCGTCACCTCTTCCCCCCAATAGGGATGCGGCCGGCCGAGGACGAGGCAGGCGGCGACGGCCGGATCGGCAGCGATCACCGCCTCGACCGCAGCGGGGTAGAGATTGAGCCCGCCGCTGATGATCATGTCGCCGGCCCGGCCGAGAAGGCGCAGCGTGCCATCGGGATCAAGGGTGCCGACATCGCCCGCCGTCCCCCAGCCACCCTCGACGCGGAAATCCGCGCTGGGAAAGGCCAGCATCGGGCTGCGCACCCAGACCGTTCCGGCCTCTCCGGACGGCCGGTCGCGCCCCGTGTCGTCGCGGATCGCGATCTCGACGCCCGGAAAGGGCCGTCCGGTCGCGCCCGTCGCGACCGGACGGCGGTTCGACCGCCAGGCGACGAAGCTGAGCTCGGAGGCGCCGTAGAACTCGACGATCTCGGCCTGCGGGAACAGGCGCTCGGCCGCCGCCTCCAGCGCCCCCTCGAGTCGCGCACCGCCGACGAGCACCGTCCGCACACCCGGGAAAGGCCCGCTCCCGTCGAGCGCAGCAATCATCGTCGGCACGAGGACCAGCCGATCAGCGCCGGCCCGCAGCCGCGCGGCGACCGCAGCCGCATCGAACCGTGGCAGGAGAGCGACCCGAGCGCCGCGGTCAAGCGCGTCGAGCGCCGCGTAGAGGAAGAGCGAATGGGCGAGCGGGCCGGGCACCAGCACCCGGTCATCCGCGCTGAGGCCGAAGGCGTCGCGGCCGACCCGGAAGGTCTCGACCCAGGAGCGGTGGCTGCGGCGGAACACCTTGGGCACACCGCTGCTGCCCGAGGTGAAACCGGCATAGAAGGGTGCCCCGCCCAAGGGCGGCGGCGGCAGTGATCCTGTCCCTCCAGGCTCCGTGCCGTCGAGGACCCTGTCGGGGGCGAGCGCAGCGAGGGCGGCATCGCGCTGGGTGGCGGGCCAGCTCGGATCGAGCGTCGCGGCAAGGCCCCCGGCGCGGGCGATGCCGAGGATGCGCGCGAGGGTCGCGCCATCATTGCGCGCCGTGACGGCCACCACCTCGCCCGGGCGGATAGCGGCGGCAACGGCCTCCAAGGCCCAGAGAAGGGCACCGGCCGCCAGCGGAGCCGTGCCGGTATCGACGGCGATCCGGTCGGGTGTCCGGTCCGCCCGGGCCGCGAAGGCCGCGCCCACGAAGCCCGGCTCGTCCACAGCCCCGGTCACGCCGGGCTCAGGAACGGACGAACACCGCCGGGTAGGCGCGGCGGAGCTGGACCGCGACGAGTGCCGCGACGACCGATTTGATGAGGTCGCCGGGAATGATCGCGAAATCGGCCACCAGCGCCTCCATTAGCGAGATGCCGAGAACGAGGCTGACCACCGGCACGCCGATCGCGTGCACCAGCACCAGACCGAAGATGACATTGGTGCAGAACAACCCGGCAAAGCCCAGCCGCTCGCCGAATGTGTCGGTGACCCGGCCGATGGCCCAGGCGGCGATCGGGAAGGCGACGAGATAGCCGGCCGTCGGCCCGACGAAGATCGCCCAGCCGCCCCGGCCGCCGGAGAGCAGCGGCAGGCCGGCGGCCACCAGCAGCAAAAAGAGCAGCATCGACAACCCGCCGCGCCGTGCGCCGAGAATGGCACCGGCGAGCATCGGCCCCATCGACTGGGCGGTGATCGGCACGCCGATGACCGGCAGCATGATCGGCGGCACGAGCCCGAGCGCGGCGACGATCGCGGCGAAAAGGGCGATGAGGACGAGATCGCGGGATGACATGGGCCTTCGTCTCCGGTCCGATCCCACCCCGCTTAGTCGTGCCACCCCGGCTTGTCCAGCAGGCCGGCTCAGCCGGGCGGGCCGCCGCGCGCGTCGATCGCCTCGGCGAGGCGGTCCGCCATGCGCAGGCAGGCGACCAGCAGCGGCATGGCGAGGGTCAGGGCGGATCCGGCGCCGCCTCGCGCCCGCTGGGCCTCGCGAATCCGGGCCGCCTCCTCCGCCACGGCCGGGATCAGCCGCAGCGCCAGCATCACCGCGAAGCCGACGCGTTCGGTCCGCCAGCCGAGCCGGCGGAGCGGCGTCAGCGGCACCAGTATGGCGTCGGCCATCGCCGACAGCGGTGTCGTCGCGGTGACGAGGGCGGCGAGCAGCAGCAGCGCTCCGAAGCGCAGCGCCAGGACACCGCCGGCCGCCGGATCGCCGAAGACGGCATGGCCGGCCGCGACGAGCAAGACGAGGGCGAGCGGCAGCCGGATCTGCGCGAGAAGGCCGAGCGGCCGCAATCCCGAGACGGCGACGAGCGCCGCCGTTCCCACGAGCCCGGCGCCGAGGATGGCCGGGTCGCGCACCGCCGAGAGCAGCGCGGCGCCGGCCGCGAGCCCGAGCAGCTTCGCGCCCGCCGGCAGGCGGTGCAGTGGCGAGGTGCCGGGCTGGTAGAGGCCGAAGCCCATCACCGCCTCACGATGCGGTGGCTAGGGTGCGATAGGCGGCGAGCGCCGCCGCGGGCCGGTCGTCACAGACGATGCGCCCGGCCTCCACGACCAGCACGCGATCGAAATCGGCCACGAGATCGAGATCATGGGTGACGACGATGGCCGGCTGCGGCAGCCCCGCGATCAGCGCCCGCATCCGCTCCCGGTTGCGCAGGTCGAGCAGCGTCGTCGGCTCGTCGAAGATGACGAGTTCGGGCCCGGTCACCAGAACGCCGGCCACGGCGAGGAGTTGCTTCTCGCCGCCGGAGAGATCATGTGCCGGCACCTCGCGCCGGTCCTCGAGACCGAACCGCCTGAGCGCCGCCTCGACCCGCGTAGCCATTTCGGCCTTCGACAGGCCCGCGCGGCGCAGTCCGAAGGCGAGATCCTCCTGCACCAGCGGCATAACGATCTGGTGATCGGGATTCTGGAACACGAAGCCGACGCGGCGGCGCAGCTCGGCGGCGGCGGTGCGGGTGTCGCGCCCGAACACCCGCACGGTGCCCGTGCTCGGCAGCACCAGCGCGTTGATCATGCGCACCAGCGTACTCTTGCCCGAGCCGTTGCTGCCGACGATGCCGATGCGGTGCTCGGTCAGCACGAGATCGATGTCGCGCAGGATCGCGCGTCCGGCGATGCTGTGGCCGACCTTCTCGAAAGCGATCATAGGGGCGGTGTGCATGGGCGGCGAGAGTCTCGTCAATCGGCTCGGCGACAGCCCGGTCCTGCGCCATCGCCGCTGCGGCCCGCCGGAGGCAGTGCTGGAATGGCATCGCCGCGCCGTCGCCCCGCCCGCGCCCGGCCGTCTCCTGATCGAGATGATCGCGGCGCCGATCAACCCGTCCGACCTCCTGGCCATCCGCGGCGCCTATGATGCAGGCCAGGTGCTGCCGGCGGTCCCCGGCTTCGAAGGCGTGGGCCGGGTCGTCGCCGGAGCGGGCGTGCCGGCCGGCACCCGCGTCCTCGCTCTGCGCGGCGGCGGCACCTGGGCAGGCCATGTCGAGATCCCGGCGGCAACGGCGATCCGCGTGCCGGATGCGATCGGCGACGATCTGGCAGCGCAGCTCTGGATCAACCCTTTGACGGTCTGGCTCCTTTTGACCGAGGCGCTGGCGGTGAAGCCCGGCGACATCCTCCTGGCCAACGCCGCGGCCTCCGCCTTCGGGCGGGCGCTGTGCGCGTTCGGCCGCCTGCTGGAGGCGGAGATCGTCGCGGTGGTGCGCAGCCCGGTCTTCCGGGACGACCTTCTGGCCCGCGGCGCCGCCCTCGTCATCGACGAGAGCGCCGAACACGTCCCGGAAGCCGTCGCCCGCTTCGCGCGCGGGCGGCCGGTGCGCGCGGCACTCGATGCCGTCGGCGGCGCCTCGGGCAGCGCCCTGGCCGCCTGCCTGCCGCCGGGCGGGACCTTCCGCTACTACGCCCGCCTGTCGGGTACGCCGCCCCGGATCGATACCGCCGCCGGGCTGGATGTGGCCGGATTCTGGCTGCGCCGCTGGGTAGGAACGGCGAGCGACGAGGCCTGGCACGACGCCTTTGCGCGCCTGATGCAAGCCGCCGTCGCTGCCGGGCTCGACCTGCCGGTCGCCGCCCGCTACCCGCTCCGCCGTTTCACCGAGGCGGTCCGGGCGGCACAGAGCCGCGACCGGCCCGGCAAGGTGCTGCTGGTGCCGGACTGAACGCACCCTGTCAGCCGCGGCGCCGGCGCCGCCTGCCCTCGCCCTCCCCGGGATCGGCGATGCGCGGCTCCGGCAGCGTGACCGCGCGGGCGAGATTGGGGAAGGGCGCCGTCTTGTGCGGGATCGCCATGGCGGCGACGAAATGCTGCTGGAACAGCGGCTCGACCGCCGTCTCGATCTTCTCGACGCGGCGGACGACATCCTCGATCTCCGCACGGGCCGCCTTGTTGACCAGCGCGATCCGCGCGCCGGTGCCGGCGGCATTGCCGCCCGCCGCCACCCGGGTCAAGTCACAATCGGGGATCATCCCGAGGACCATGGCGTATTTCACATCGATATGGCTGCCGAAGGCACCGGCGAGTGTGATCCGGTCGACGGCATCGACCCCCAGCCGGTCCATCAGCAGCCGCACCCCGGCATAGAGGGCCGCCTTGGCCAGCTGGATGGCCCGGACATCAGTCTGGGTGATGCGGATCTCGCGATCGCCGTCACGGTGGAGCACATAGGCGAAGGTCCGGCCGTCGGGAACGATGCGCGGGCTTCGCCCCGCGAGCGCGCCATCAATCACCCCGTCGCTCGTCAGGATGCCGGCGAGGAACATCTCGGCCAGCACCTCGATGATGCCGGAACCACAGATGCCGGTGACCCCCGTCGACGCCGCTGCTTCGGGGAAGCCCGGCTCGTCCGACCAGGCATCGACCCCGATGATGCGGAAGCGCGGCTCGAGCGTCGCGGGATTGATCCGCACCCGCTCGATCGCCCCCGGCGCCGCCCGCTGGCCGGAGGAGACCTGCGCCCCCTCGAAGGCGGGGCCGGTCGGGCTCGAACAGGCGAGAAGGCGGTGGCGGTTGCCGAGTACAATCTCGGCATTGGTGCCGACATCGACGATCAGCCGCAGCTCGTCCGAGCGGTGGGGCTCCTCGGAGAGGATCACCGCCGCCGTGTCGGCACCGACATGGCCAGCGATGCAGGGCAGCACATAGACACGGGCGTTGGGATGGACCTCGAGCTCGATCTCCGTCGCCCAGATGTTGATCGACTGATCGGTGGCGAGCGCGAAGGGCGCGCCGCCCAGCTCGACCGGATCGATACCGAGCACGAGGTGGTGCATGATCGGATTGCCGACCAGCGTCACCTCCAGCACATCGGCGGTGGTCAACCCGGCCTCGGCTGTGACCGCGCGCGCCAGCTCGTTGAGCGCGCCGCGCACCGCGCCGGTCAGCGCGTGATGGCCGCCGGGGTTCATCATGATGTAGCTGACCCGGCTCATCAGATCTTCGCCGAAACGGATCTGCGGGTTCATCGCGCCGCCCGCCGCCACCACCTCGCCGGTCTCGAGGTCGCAGAGATGGCAGGCGATCGTCGTCGAGCCGATGTCGTAGGCGAGGCCGTAGAGCTTGTCCCGGAAGCCCGGCCAGATGGCCAGCAGCCGCTTCTGGCGCTGATCGCGAATGGCCACCGTGACGGCCCAGCCGCCATCGCGCAGGGCGCGCTGGATCTGCTGGACGACGCGCAGGTCGCAGACCAGCCCGGTGATGCCCCATTGCGCCTCGAGCGCCTCCTCCAAGCGCCGGAGATCGCCCGAGGGGTCGTGCATGTCGGGCTCGCGCACCTCGACGTAGTAGAGCTTGACCGCCGGGTCGACCTCGATGTCGCGCAGTTCGGCACGCTTGCGCACCACCTGCTTGTGGACCTGGCTGTCGGGCGGGACGTCGACGACGAGGTCGCCGAGGATGCGCGCCTGGCAGGACAGGCGCCTCCCCTCGCGCATTCCCCGCTTTTCCGCATAGCGCAGCTCTGCGGCGCCGACCGGGGAGACGTGATCGGCGCGGCTCTCGATGCCGTGCTTGGCGAAGGTGCCCTCGCCGAGCTCGACTTGGCAGCGGCCGCAGATCGACCGGCCGCCGCACACGCTGTCGACGTCGACGCCCAGCGCGCGTGCCGCCTGCAGCACCGTCGTGCCGTGAACGAAGCGGCCACGCCGGCCGGAGGGGGTGAAGACGACGAGTGCGGTATCGACCGTGTCGGTCATGTCACGAGATGTCGCTGCTATGGGAGAGCCGCCTCAGGCGGCACCGCGCCGGCGCCGCCCCTCGCGACCGCCGCGGCCGCGCGCACCGTCGGCCGCCTCCGCGCCTTCGGGCGCCGGCTCGCGATACTTGCGGATCCAGCGGGCGCAGTGCGGATCGTGGCCCATCATCACATCGGCGCCCATCACCGCCTGCAGGCTCTCGGCGTGCAGCGGGTTGGTGATCGCCGAAGTCATGCCGGCGCCGATCGCCATGGTGAGGAAGGCGGCATTGAGGCCGTGGCGGTTGGGCAGTCCGAAGCTGATGTTGGACGCGCCGCAGGTGGTGTTGACCTTCAGCTCCTCGCGCAGCCGGCGGATCAGTCGGAAAACCTGCACCCCGGCCAGGTTGACCGCGCCGATCGGCATCACCAGCGGGTCGACGACGATGTCGGAATAGGGGATGCCGTGGTCACGGGCGCGCTCGACGATCTTCTTCGCGACGGCGAAGCGGACGTCTGGATCCTCGGAGATGCCGGTCTCGTCATTGGAGATGGCGACGACCGCCGCCCCATACTTCTTGACCAGCGGCAGAACGGATTCGAGCCGCTCCTCCTCCCCGGTGACCGAATTGACGAGGGCCTTGCCCTTGTAGACGGCCAGCCCCGCCTCCAGCGCCGCCACGATCGAGCTGTCGATCGACAGCGGGACATCGGTGATCGATTGCACCAGCTGAATGCATTCGGCGAGGATCTTCGGCTCGTCGGCCAACGGGATGCCGGCATTGACATCGAGCATCTGCGCCCCCGCCTCGACCTGGGCGAGCGCGTCCGCCTGCACGCGGCTGTAATCGCCGGCCGCCATCTCCGCGGCGAGCAGCTTGCGCCCCGTCGGATTGATCCGCTCGCCGATGATCACGAAAGGCCGTTCGAAGCCGATCGCGATCTCCTTCGTAGCCGAGCTGACCCAGGTATCCGTCATCGTCGCCGCTCCTCGTGGCGTTCTTCAAGAAGGTCTATCGGGGGACGCTAGCGGATGCCCGATGCGTGCCTCGTCCGCAAGCGGCACGCGGTAGCGTCGCGGCGCCCTCGGCTGCCGCGCCCCCGGCGCCACGCGTCAGGCCTGCGGCTCGTCCCGGGCAGCGTCGGCCTCCCAGCCGCCGGCCTCGACCGCTGCCCGCAGCCGCGCCTCGTCCCACAGCGCCTCGATCGCCGCCGCATAGGCCTTCGCCTCGGCCTCGAGATCATCGCCGCAGGGCTCGGGCGGCGATTTCCGCCATTCCTCGAGATAGGCGTCGGCGTCTCGCGCCCGGCCGCGCATCGCCGCGCGATCGATCGCGTCCTGGAAGCGCTGGGGCAGCAGCACCTTCGCCTGTTCGCGCCGGCCGGCCCTGACGATGACCTGGCTCGGGATGTCGCGCCAGGAGACAAGGATACGTTGCGCCACGATCGGGTCCCTCAGCTGGGCGATGTCCCCCCGCGGGGAATGAGCGGGGCCAATCCGCCGAGCCCGGTGTAGCGCCTCTCGAGCGGCAGGCCCAGCCGCTCGGCCGCCGCCTGTGCCGCGGCGTCGACCGCCGGGTCGGGGATCTGCACGAGATGAACGACCCGACGGTAATGGCCGAAATAAAGCGAGAGCAGCGACGGATGGCGGTCGAGACCGAGGCCGCGCACCACCAGCGCGTCGAACTGCCGCGCCAGGAAATCGGTGAGGAAGAAGGTCCCGATCTCCTCCTCCACCATCGCCTCGAAGGCGTCCTCGCCGGCGAAGAAGGCGTAACAATGGGCGCCGGGCAGCCGCTCGCCGCCCTCCTCCGCCAGCACCCGGTCGATGCCGCCACCGGTACCGCAATCGCCATAGGCGACGCGGATCGTCCCGTAGCCCTCGGCCCGCGCCTTGCGGATGAGCTGGCGGAGCCGGTCGGGAATACGTTCGGGCCGATTGTGCAGGCTGGCCGGCAGGCAGGCGATACGGATCGCGCCGTCGAGCCCGTCAGCGCGCAGGACGGCGATCAGCTCACGCGCGAGCGCCCCGCAGGCGAGGACGATCGTGCGGTCGGGGATATCGGCATGGGCGGGTGTGCTCAGCGCGTCCCCGCTGCCCGCCCCGCGGGCTGGTTATGCTTGCGGCGCATGAATTCCTTCGCCGTCTCGACTGCCACCGCTGCGTCGCGGCAATAGGCGTCCGCGCCGATCTCGCGCGCGAATTCCTCGTTCAGCGGGGCACCGCCGACCAGCACGACATAGTCGTCGCGGATCCCCTGCTCCTTCAGCGTATCGATGACGACCTTCATGTAGGGCATCGTCGTGGTCAGCAGCGCCGACATCCCGACAATGTCCGGCTTGTGCTCCTCGATCGCCGCCAGATACTTCTCGACCGGGTTGTTGATCCCGAGATCGATGACCTCGAAGCCGGCGCCCTCCATCATCATCGAGACGAGATTCTTGCCGATGTCGTGGATGTCGCCCTTGACGGTGCCGATCACCATCTTGCCGACCTTGGGCGCCCCCGTCTCGGCGAGCAGCGGGCGCAGCACCGCCATGCCCGCCTTCATCGCATTGGCGGCCAGCAGCACCTCGGGGACGAACAGGATGCCGTCGCGGAAATCCACGCCGACGATCCGCATCCCTTCGACCAGCGCCTTGGTCAGGATGTCATAGGGCTGCCAGCCCCGCTCCAGCAGGATGTTGACGCTCTCGACGATCTCGTCGGCGAGACCATCATAGAGGTCGTCCCACATCTGCTCGACGAGTTCGTCGTCGTTCAGCGAACGGAGATCGAGATCATCGGCCATCGGCGACAGGCTCCGGAAGGCGAGGCCGGCAGGAACCGGCCCAAAGCACAGGGATTTAGCAGGCTCCACGCATGGCCGCGCCATTCTGAATCCGACCTGCGCCCCCGACCCGGCGACATCACGCCGCAGCCGTCGGCGCGCCTGCGCGGGACGGATCACACGAAGGCGTCAGGCATGCTGTCCTTGCGCTGCCTGATGAACGCGTCGAGCGCTTCCTCGGTGCCGGGATCGAGCGGCGGCGCCTCGTATTCCTCCAGCATGCGCTTCCAGATCGCATTCGCCCGCTGCGCCGCGTCGAGCCGCCCTTCCGCCTCCCACTGCTCGAAGGAATTGTTGTCGGCGATCGAGGACCGGTAGAAGGCCGATTCGAAATTGCGCTGCGTATGGCCGCAGCCGAGGAAATGCGCGCCGGGGCCGACCTCGCGCAGCGCATCCATGGCCTGTCCGTTCTCCGACAGGTCCACCCCGCGCGCCAGCACCTGCATCATGCCGAGCTGGTCGGCATCCATCACGAATTTCTCGTACGAGCTGACGAGCCCGCCCTCGAGCCAGCCGGCGGCGTGCAGCACGAAGTTCACCCCGCCCAGCATAGTCGGCAGCAGGGTCTGCGCGCTCTCATAGGCGGCCTGGGCGTCGGGCACCTTCGAGGCGCAGAGCGCACCGCCGGAACGAAACGGCACGCCGAGCCGCCGGGCGAGCGCCGCGGCGCCGAACAGCACCAGCGCCGGCTCGGGCGTGCCGAAGGTCGGGGCGCCGGACTGCATCGAGATCGAGCTGGCGAAGGAGCCGAAGACCACCGGCGCGCCGGGCCGGCAGAGTTGGGCGAGCGCAAGGCCCGTCAGGCTTTCGGCGAGTGTCTGGGTCAGCACCCCCGCCCCGGTCACCGGCGCCATCGCGCCCGCCAGGATGAAGGGCGTGACGATCACCGCCTGCCCCGCGCGCGCATAGGTCTTGAGCGCGCCGAGCATCACCGAATCCCAGACCATCGGCGAGTTGGCGTTGATCAGGCTGATCAGCACGCAGTTGCGGTCGACGAAATCCGCACCGAAGACGATCTTCGCCATTTCGACCGTATCGGCGGCTCTCTCCGGCGCGGTGACCGAACCCATGAACGGCTTGTCGGAATACTTGATGTGTGCGTGCACCATGTCGAGGTGCCGCTTGTTCACCGGCAGGTCGACCGGCTCGCACACCGTGCCGCCGGAATGATGCATCGCCGGCGTCATGTAGGCGAGCTTCACGAAGTTCCGGAAATCCTCGATCCGGGCATAGCGCCGCCCCTCGTCGAGGGAGCGGATGAAGGGTGGCCCGTAGACCGGCGCGAACACCGTGGCATCGCCGCCGATCTCGACCGAGCGCTCGGGGTTGCGGGCGTGCTGCACGAAACGCGACGGTGCCGAGCGGCGGATGATCTCGCGGCACAGGCCGCGCGGGAAGCGGACGCGGCTGCCCTGCACATCGGCGCCGGCATCCTTCCACAGGGCCAGCGTCTCGGGATCGTCGCGGAACTCGATGCCGATCTCCTCGAGAACGGTGTCGGCATTGTGCTCGATCAGCTCGAGCCCGTCGGTCGACAGGACTTCGTAGAGCGGGATCGTGCGCGAGATGTAGCGCAGCTGCTGCAGCGGCCCGCCGCGTCGGGCGGCCCGCCGGGCCTCGGCGCCGCCCCGGCCGCGCCTCCCCCGCGTTCCCTCGACGGCGGTCCCGCCGCTGCCCGTTCCGTCGCTCGCCTCGGCCATGGCGCCCTCCTCAGCACCGTCTGTCGCCGGCACGGTAGGAGGCGGGCGGAGGCCGATCCATGCCGGTTGCGACAAGCCAGGGCCGGCGCACGACACCGGCGGGGGCATCCGTCGCGTGCCGCTTGAAGCGGGGCCCCAGCCAAGCTACCTGACGCCGATGGACGCCCCGCTCTTCATCCCGTCGCCCTGCATCGGGGTCTGCCGCCTGGAACGGGAGACGGGGCTGTGCGCGGGCTGCCTGCGCACCGCCGAGGAGATTCGGGCCTGGGCGCTCGGCGACAATGCAGAGCGGCTGTCGATCCTGGAGCGTCTGAAGGAACGGCGTCGCGCCCGCGGCCGCACCAGCGCCGCCGATCTGCGCCCGCGCCGGCGCGCCCGTCCAGGCGCCCTCTGACCCCGGAGCCGAGCGAGGATCCCCGATGAGCATCGTCACCGTCGCCGCGACACAGACCTTCTGCAGCTGGGACGGCGCCGCGACGCTCGACCGTATCGAGGCGCTGGTGCGCGAGGCCGCCGCCCGTGGTGCGCAGATCATCCTGCCGCAGGAATTGTTCGCCGCGCCCTATTTCTGCATCGACCAGGATCCCAGGCACTTCGCCCTGGCACATTCGATCGACGGCCATCCGGTGGTCGAGCGGTTCCGCGCGGTCGCGGCCGACCTCGCGATCGTCCTGCCGGTCAGCGTCTTCGAGCGGGCGAACCGCGCCCATTACAACAGCGTCGTCATCATCGACGCCGACGGCTCGGTGCTCGGCACCTATCGCAAATCGCACATCCCCGACGGGCCGGGCTATCAGGAGAAGTACTACTTCAATCCCGGCGATACCGGCTTCCGGGTCTGGCGCACCCGCTACGCGACGATCGGTGTCGGCATCTGCTGGGACCAGAGGATCCCCGAAGCCGCCCGCGCGATCGCGCTGATGGGGGCGGAGATCCTGCTCTACCCGACCGCGATCGGCTCCGAACCGCAAGATCCCGCTGCCGACACCCAACCGCACTGGACCCGGGTGATGCAGGGCCATGCCGCGGCCAACGTGACACCGCTCATCGCCTCCAACCGGATCGGCCGCGAGACGGGGGCAGACGGGCAGTCGATCACCTTCTACGGCTCGTCCTTCATCGCCGACCAGGAAGGGGCGCTCGTGGCGCAGGCGGGCCGGGCGGAGGAGGCGGTGCTGACGGCCAGCTTCGATCTCGCCGCAATTGCCGCCCAACGGGCGGCCTGGGGCCTGTTCCGCGATCGCCGGCCCGACCTCTATCGCCCGCTCCTGACGCTCGACGGGCAGGTCTGAGCGCCGGGCGTCAGCCGCCCAGAGCCGCGGGGTCGGCGCGCGCGAGGCTGCGCTTGAAGGCGGTGAGCAGCAGATCGCTCTGCGTCCGGTCGGCCTCGACCTGGCGCGCGACGAGCGCCGCCGTCTCGTCGGGGACGACGGCCAGAGGCGCGCCGCCGGCTTCGGCCAGGATCTGCACCATCGCCGCCCGCTCGAGATAGTAGAGATCGTCGAGCGCCCAGGCGACCGAGGCGCCGGTGACGATCACGCCGTGATTGCGCAGGAACAGGATGTCGGCGTCGGCCATCGACTGGGCGATCCGGGCCCCCTCCTCACCGTCGAGCGCCAAGCCGCCATAGGCGTCGTCATAGGCGATGCGGCCGAAATACCGCAGCGCGTTTTGGCTGCACATGGCGAGCCGCCCGCCGTCGCGGCAGGCGAGCGCCGTGGCATAGGGCATATGGGTATGCAGCACGCAACGCGCCCCGGGCTTCAGGCGGTGCACCGCGGCATGGATGAAGGCAGCGGTCGGCTCGACCGGGTAGCGACCGCCGATGAAACCGCCTTCGATGTCCATCACTGCGAGGTCATCGGCCGAGACCTCCGACCAGTGGAAGCCGCGAGGGTTGATCAGGAACCGGTCATCATGGCCGGGCAGGATCACGCTGAAATGG
This sequence comes from uncultured Mycobacteriaceae bacterium, assembly GCA_964406375.1. Lineage (GTDB taxonomy): Bacteria > Pseudomonadota > Alphaproteobacteria > DSM-16000 > Inquilinaceae > CAYORM01. The sequence goes on from CAYORM010000024.1 coordinate 26,084, forward strand.
TTGCAGATCCCCTCATGCAGATTCTCACGGGCGGCAAAGCGCAGCGCCGCGGCGAGATCGGCCCGCGCCTCGCGCTGGGCGTTCGTCTCCCGCGCCTGTACCAGCCTGTCATCCATCCGCCCCTCCTCAGACCAGCCCCGCCCCCCAGCGCTGCCGCAGGCGGGCGTCGATCGCGGCCAGAGCGTCGGCGATCGATGCCGGATCGACGGGCGCGCGCGGCGGCAACGGCCGCACCCAGGCATCATCGCCGGTGATGGCGGCCATCGCCGCCTTCAATGTCGGCACGAAAGGACCGGATTCGACAAGACGGTCGATGGCCGCGATCGCCGCGACGGCCTCCTCCGCCTCGCGACCGGAGGCTTCGACGAGCCGGCGGATCAGGGCCGGCGCCAGATTGGCCAGGCCGCAGATCGTGCCGGCTGCCCCCGCGGCGAGGGCGGCCGGCAGATCGGTCTCCGTCCCCGGCAGGATGTCGATCATCGGAAAATCGCGACAGAGCGCGAGGGTGAAGGCGAGATCGCCGCCACTATCCTTCACCCCGCCGATCCGCTCGCCGTGCCGCGCCACCAAAGCGCGCACGACATCGTGGGTCACCGCCACGCCCGTCACCTGCGGGATGTGATAGAGCAGCAGCGGTGCCCGCCCCGCTATCACCTCGACCATCGCGTCGTAGAACCGGATCACCCCCTCTGGTCGCGCTGCCCCGGGCATGAAGAAAGGCGGATGGGCGAGAATCGCGGCGACCCCCCGCGCCGCCGCGTCCTCGGCGAGCTCGAGCGCATCGCGCATCGCTGCGGCGGACACCCCGGCGACCAGCCGGTCGGCCGGCAGGGCCGCGGCCAGCGCGGCCAGCGCCGTTCGGCGCTCGGCGGCTGCGAAGCCCGGCCCCTCCCCGGTCGTTCCCATCGGCGCCACACCGTCGCATCCCGCGGCCAGGAGGCGCTGTGCCCGCGCCACCAGCCGGTCGATATCGACGGAGAAATTCGGTCGGACCGGTGTCGCGATGGCCACGAACACGCGCCTGCCGCCGAGCGAGCGAGCCATGATCTCTCCCCTCCTCGCGCCGTCCCGACGGGGCCGGTGATCCGCTGCGCCATCTTCGGTATCGATTGACGATTGTCAACAATCTGCATTAGCGTTCTGTTGCCGGTCACGCCGGACCGGCAGGAGGGGAGGCGGCATGGCGACGCTGGTCAGCTTGAAGGCCGAGAAGCGGCTGCTCGACAGACAGGCCGCCGACAGCATCCGGCGCGAGATCCTGGCGGGACGGATGGCGCCGGGCTGGAGGCTGGTCGAGACGCAGCTCGCCGAACAGCTCGAGGTCAGCCGCGGCACCGTCCGTGCGGCCCTGGCCCAGCTCGCCCATGAAGGGCTGGTCCGGCAGGTCGCCTTCACGAAATGGGAGGTGTCGCCGATCTCGGTCGTCGATGCCTGGGAGCTCTACACGCTGCGCGGCGCGCTCGAGGGGCTGGCGGCGCGGCTCGCGGCCGGACGTGGCTCGACGGCGGAACGGCGCCACCTCGCAGCGACCAACGAGATGCTGGCGCAGGCGGTCCGGGAGGGGCGCTTCGCCGACGCCACCGATGCCGATTTCGCGCTCCACCGTGACATCGTGGCGATGGCCGGCCATGGCCGGCTCGCATCCCAGCACCGCATCCTGCTGCAGCAGGTGCGGGTGTGCATGATGCATTCGGGATTCCTGCCCAATGACTTCCGCGACCTGATCGCCGACCATTCGGCCCTGGTCTCGGCGGTGGTCGAGGGCGATGCCGACCGGGCGGAGGATCTCGCCCGCCATCACAACGCGGCCGAGATCCGCTTCCTTGCAGCGGCCATGGCGGCAGCGGAAAGGCAACCGGCACCGGCTGCATGACGCCCGCCGCGGCGGGCACACGAATGACGAGAAGGAAAGAAGGGGGAGGAACACGATGAGCACGCACCAGACGTCCGGCTTCGGGCGGATATCCCGCCGCCGCGCCCTCGCGGCCGGCGCTGCGACCCTCGCCGCTCCGGCCATCCTGCGCCGGGCCTGGGCGCAGAACCCGAAGGTGATCCGCATCTCGACCCCGGCCGTGCCCGACGAATGGCAGTCGAAGGCACTGGAACATTTCAAGGCGACGGTCGAGAACGCGGCGCCTGGCGCCTTCGACGTCCAGATCTTCCTCAACGCGACGCTGTTCGGCCAGGGCACCGAGATCGCGGCGATGCAGCGCGGCAATCTTGAGGTCGGCATGACCTCGCCGCAGGACATCGCCACGCTGATCCCCGAATTCTCGATCTACACGGCGGGTTACCTGCTGCGGGATCAGGCGCATCTGCGCCGCTTGTTCGACGAGAGCGATGTCGGGGCCGAGTTCAAGGCCCGGGTCGCCGAGGAGCTCGGCGTCGTGGTGCTGGGTTCGCAGTATCTCGGCACCCGCCACGTGCTGCTGCGCGAACCGAAGGAGGTGATGACGCCGGCCGATCTCGCCGGCGTGAAGCTGCGGGTCCCCGGCTCCGATACCTGGCAGTTCCTCGGCAGCGCCCTCGGGGCGACGCCGACGCCGATCGCCTTCGACGAGGTCTATCTGGCCCTGCAGCAGGGAACGGTCGACGGCTTCGAAAACCCGGTGCCGGACATCATCGCCGCGAAATTCTACGAGGTGTCCAAGCAGCTCGTCCGCACGGCGCACATGGTGGCGCCGCTGTTCTTCACCATGGCGAAGGGTTTCTGGGACGGGCTGTCGGCGGATGAGCAGGCGGTGATCGCCGAGGCGGTCAAAGCCCAGTCGGATTTCGCCGATGCCGGCACGCTCGAGACCGAAAGTGAGGGCTTCTCCTTCCTCGAGGAGCAGGGCCTGTTGATCACCGACCCCGATCTCGAGGCCTTCCGCAGCCATGTGCAGCAGGCCTTCCTCGAGAGCGACTATGCCGAGAGCTGGCCCGGCGGCCTGCTCGAGCGGATCAACGCCGTCTGACCGACCGGCCGGTCAGGGGCGATGGAGACCGCGCTGCGCCGCCTGCGGCGAGGCGCCGAACTGCTCTGTGCCGCGATCTTCGCGGTGATGTTCGGCGCCTTCTGCCTGCAGATCTTCACCCGCTACGTTCTGGGCGACCCGATCGCCTGGACGCATGAGATCTGCGCCATCGCCTATGTCTGGGTGGTGTGCCTCGCTTCGGCGGCGATCCTCGGGGAGCGCGAGCACGTCACCTTCGACCTGCTCTACAAGACGGCGACGCCACGCTGGCGTCGCCGCCTCGCCCTTCTCGGCACCGGATTCATCGGCGCCACCTTCCTGGCGGCGCTTCCGGGAACGCTCGACTATGTGGCCTTCATGGGCTCGCAGCGCTCGATGACGCTGCGCCTGCCGCTCGATCTCGTCTTCGGAGCCTTTGGCGTGTTCATGGTGCTTGCGGTGCTCGGTGCCGCCCGCCGATTCCGCCGGCTCGCCACGACCGGCTGGGAGCGCGAACCCTGACATGACACTCGCCGCAGCGGTGATGTTCGCGCTGTTCTTCGGTGCGGCATCGATCGGCGTGCCGATCGGCTATGCGATGATCGGCGCCGGCTTCATCTATCTCTTCCTGATCGGCGGCGACATCGGGCTGGTCGCCGCCCAGGGCATCAACGGCCTGTTCAAATCCTTCGTCCTGCTCGCGGTGCCGCTGTTCATCTTCGCCGCCGAGATCATGACTATCGGCTCGGTCAGCGAAAGGCTGCTGCGCTTCGTCATCCTGATCGTCGGCCGCGTCCGTGGGGGGCTCGCCTATGTGAACATCCTGGTCAGCATCATCTTCGCCGGGATGAGCGGCAGCGCCCTCGCCGACGCCGCCGGTCCCGGCAAGCTGATGATCGACATGATGACGCGCGGCGGCCGCTACAGCGCCGGCTTCGCCGGGGCGCTCACCGCCGCTTCCGCGACGATCGGGCCGATCATCCCGCCCTCGATCCCGATGGTCATCTACGGGATGATCTCGGGCACCTCGATCCTTTACCTGTTCATCGGCGGCATGCTGCCGGGCCTGCTGATGGCGTTGGTGATGGCGGGGCTGGTGTGGCTGACCGCCCGGCGGCGCGGTTTCCCGGTCGAGCCTCGTCCGGCGCCGGGTACGGTGCTCCCGACGGTGCTCGGCGCGGGTCCGGCGCTGATGCTGCCCGTCATCCTGCTCGGCGGCATCTATACCGGCGCGGTCACCCCGACCGAGGCCGCCGCCGTCGCCGCCTTCTACGCCATCCTGCTCGCGCTCTTTGTCTATCGCGGGATGGGCCTCTCCGGTCTCGTCGACACGCTGATCAACGCCTCGAAATCGACCGGGGTGGTCGCGATCACCATCATCGGCGCGCTGTTCATCAACTATGTCGTGGCGAGCGAGCGCCTGCCGGTTGCCGTGGGTGAGTGGATCGCCAGCCAGGAGCTCGGGCCGCAGGCCTACATGGTCGCGGTGATGCTGCTGTTCCTGGTGCTCGGCTGCTTCCTCGACACTCTGCTGATGCTGCTGATCCTGGTGCCGATCCTGATGCCATCGGTGCATGCGCTGGGCATCGACCCGGTGCATTTCGGCGTGGTTGCCATCGTCAACATGATGATCGGGCTGATCACGCCGCCCTATGGCGAGCTGCTCTTCCTGGTCAGCGGCATCTCGAAGATCCCCTTGCAGGAGCTGATCCGCGAGATCTGGCCGTTCATCGGCGTGCTGCTGGCGGCGCTGTTCGCGATGGCCCTGTTCCCCGACATCGTGCTCTTCCTGCCGCGCCTCGCCGGCTATGCGGGATAATCCGGGAGGCTTCACCTTCGGGACCGGGCTTGATCACCGGCTGGGCGCGGCCCGATCATGCGGGACGGGCCGCGCGGCCCGCACATGAGAACGAGAGAAGGAAGGGGAGGAGAGCCGGATGCCTCTGGTGACGATCAAGATGACCGAGGGTCGGAGCGACGCGACCAAGGCGAAGATCGCCGAACGGGTGGTCGATGCGGTGTCGGAGCTCGCCACCGTCGATCGCGACAAGATCTGGGTGATCTTCGAGGATGTGCGGAAGGAGGAGTGGGTCGTCGGCGGACCGAAGCCGGGCTGACCCGTGCCGGCGCCGGGAAGCCCGGCTCAACTGGCGGTGATCTCGATGTAGCCGAGGACGTTGTCGACCCGCCGGCCGTTATTGGAGAGCGGCATCAGCAGGACGCCGTGCTCGGCGAGCGGGTGCCGGATCTCCGGCGTCCGCTCCTCGTCATAGACCACCTTCCGCCCATCGACCACGAGGCGGTACTTCGCCATGGTCGTCTCCAGCGACCGGCCGTGGAAGGCGTCCCGCACGTCGCGGCCGGTCGCGTCGCGACGGACGGCCCGGGTGATGCCGGTGCCGATCAGCCGATAGGTGAGAAACCAGGGGGCGATGACCGATCCATCCGCCACGATCTCGCCCTGCCGCGCCGGCCAGTGGACGTCGACGATGATGACGCCGGGCAACAGCTCGGGGATGTCATGCGGGCTGATCTCGGCGCGCGCCGGCATCGCCCGCGTGCCGCGGCACGTGTTCCAGTAGTCATACATCCGGCGAGTGGCGGCGCTGCAGCCGGTGAGGCTCGTGCCGTCCACCACGATCATCGTCCGGCAGCCCCCTGCCCCGGCGGATGCCCGTCGCTGTCGGGATCAAGCAGCCTGTGCAGATGGACGACGAAGTACCGGCGATGCGCGTCATCGACCGTTGCCGCCGCCTTGCCCCGCCAGGCGGCGTAGGCCTCCGCATAATTCGGATAGATGCCGACGATGTCGAGCTTCGACAGGTCGGAGAACTCGACCCCCGTCGGATCCTTCACGTCGCCACCGAAGACCAGGTGCAGGAGTTGCCTGTCCGCCATGACGCACCGCCTTCTTCTGTCAGACCGCGGGAGACCGCCATACCGTCACTTGGTGCCGAACATCCGGTCTCCGGCGTCGCCAAGTCCCGGCAGGATGTAAGCGTTCCGGTCGAGCTCGCGATCGAGCGCCGCCGTGTAGATCGCGACCTCCGGATGCGCCTCGTGCAGCCGCCGCACCCCTTCGGGCGCCGAGACGAGCGCCATGAACCGGATCATCTCGTCGGGCACGCCGTGGCGATTGAGCACATCGACCGCATGGACCGCTGAATTGCCGGTCGCCAGCATCGGATCGACGACGATGAAGACGCGACCCTGCGGTTCCGGCAGCTTCACGAGATACTCCACCGGCATCTTGGTCTCGTGGTCGCGGTAAAGGCCGATATGGCCAAGCCGGGCTGAGGGGATCAGCTCGACCAGCCCTTCGGTCATGCCGAGGCCGGCGCGCAGGATGGCCACCAGCGCCACCTTCTTGCCCTGCAGGACCGGCGCCTCCATCGGCTCGAGCGGCGTTTCGATATGCTCGGTCGTCAGCGGCAGGTCACGGGTGATCTCATAGCCCATCAGCAGCGAGATCTCGCGCAGCAGCCGCCGGAACCCGTTGGTCGAACGCCCCTTGTCCCGCATGTGGGTCAGCTTGTGCTGGATCAGCGGGTGGTCGATGATGAACAGCCTGGGAAATTCGGGCAGCGTCTTCATATGATCCTCGGGCGTGGGCGCAGCGACGATACCGTCCGCGCCACGCCGATCCAAGCGATGCCGCCTTCGCGGACCGCGCGCTGCGGTTGCAGCCCTGTCCCCGCTTAACGGACCGCCGCATGTTGCGTCTTTTCGTCGGACTGACCGTTCCTCGCGCCGAAGCAGGCCGGCTGGCCATGCTGCAGGGCGGCGTGCCCGGGGCGCGCTGGGTCCCAACCGAATCGCTGCATCTGACATTGCGTTTCATCGGCGAGGTCGATGAAGGCCGCGCCGCGGACATCGATGCGGCGCTGACACGCGTCGTCGCGCCGGCCTTCGAGCTCGTTCTCGACGGGGTCGGCCAGTTCGGCACCCGGCGCCGCCCGACGATCCTGTGGGCAGGGGTCGCGCCCGATCCCGCGCTGACCTTCCTGCACGCCAAGGTCGATCGCGCCCTCGTCGGCGCGGGGATGCCGCCCGACGACCGCAGCTTCACCCCGCATGTGACGCTCGCCCGTCTCGGCCAGACGGCGATCGAGCGTGTCGGCCGCTGGATCGCCCAGCACGCCCTCTACCGCTCATCGCCCCTTCCGATACGCGCTTTCCACCTGTTCGAGAGCCGGCTGGGCAGCGCGCACGCGGTCTATGAAGCGATCGCCACCTACCCGCTCGTCGACCCGTCAACCGGCGCCGCGGCCCAGCCCCATGGCCTGCCGCATGAAGAACCGCTTGACCGGGGGTAGCCGGCCGACCGCGCCGAGCCCGGCGGCGCGGGCCAGCCGCACGGGGGCGAAACGGGCACGGAACAGGGCATTCAGCCCGTGCGTCATGCCGATCATCGCGGCGTTGTCAGCCCGCCGGCGGCGCGCATAGCGGGCCAGCGCCGTCGCCTCGCCGACATCGAGTCCCAGGGAGGCCCGCTCGACGATCAACCGGGCCAGCGCGGCGATGTCCCGCATCGAGAGATTGAGCCCCTGCCCCGCGATCGGATGGATGCCATGCGAGGCATCACCGACCAGCACCGTCCGCGTCGCCGTTTCGCGCGCCGCGACGGTGAGATCGAGCGGGTAGAGAAAGCGCCTCCCATGAAGGCGCACCGCGCCCAGCCAGCCACCCACCTCACGCGCGAGCCGACGGTCGAAAGCCGCCGCATCGAGGGCGGCGATCCGCCGCGCATCCTCGCCCGTCTCCACCCAGATGAAAGAGGAGCGGTGGGTTCCCGCCGCATCGTCGGGCATCGGCACCAGCGCGAAGGGGCCCTGTGCGCGGAAATGTTCGAGCGCAATGCCGCGATGCGGATGCTCATGCGCGACGACACCGACAATCGCCGTCTGCCCGTAATCGTGGCGGCGGACGGGGATGCCGGCGGCCTCGCGGATGAAGGAGCGCCGCCCGTCGGCCCCGATCACCAGCTCGGCCTCGAGCCGCCGCCCATCGGCGAGGGTCAGCACCGCCGCCATATCGTTCGCCGCGAGCCCGGTCACCCGGGCCGGCGCCAGCATGTGCACCGCCGGCAATTCGGCCAGCCGCTCGAGCTGGGCCTGGCGGATCAGCCGGTTCTCCACCACCGAACCGAACGGTGCGCCGCCCGTCTCGCCTTCCATCTCGCGATGGTCGAAATGCAGGAAGACCGGGGCGTCGCCATCGGTGATGCGGATGTCGAACATCGGCTCAGCATGCGGCTCGATGCGATCCCACAGCCCCGCCTCGCTCAGGATGCGAGCGGTGCCGAGCGAGATCGCGGTCGTCCGCCCGTCGGCATCGGGGCTGAGCCGCGTCTCGGCCGCGTCGCGGTCGAGCAGCACGGTGTCGACCCCTGCCTGGCCGAGGGCCGCGGCGAGGGTCATGCCGGCGATCCCGCCGCCAACGATGGCGACACGGGTACGCGGGATAGGGGAGGCGGCCATGGCCGCGGAGGCGTCGTCGTCCATGGCTGGAAGATCGTGCCGGACCAAGCCCCTGTCCAGGCGACGATTATTACAGTGTGCTGAAGTTGTTATTTGTAAATTATGTTGATCGCGTGTACAATGCCTGCTACCTCGCTGCGGCAGCGAAGGAGCAGCCATGTCCGTAGCGTCCCCGGTCTCCGATCCGAGCGCGGTGTCGCCCTCACAGGGCCGGCTCGTGATGACCGGCATATCCAAGACCTTCGGCTCGACCGTGGCTCTGCGCAATGCGTCGCTGTCGCTCAGGGCGGGGCGGGTCACCGCGCTGATGGGCGCCAACGGCGCCGGCAAGTCCACGCTGGTGCGCATTCTCTGCGGCATCCACCGGGCCGATGCCGGCAACATCCTGCTCGACGGCCGGCCGATCGCGCCCGCCTCGCCCCGGGCGGCGCGGGCGCTCGGCATCATCGCGGTGCATCAGCTGGTCGGCGATGTTGGCATCCCGACGATGACCGTCGCCGAGAACCTGCTGCTCGATCGGTTCTGCGACCCGCGCGGCCGCATCCTCGTCGGCGGACGGGCGATCCGCGATGCGGCACGCCAAGTGGCCGATGCGGTCGGCCTCGACATCGATCCCGACCGACGGCTCGACCAGCTCTCGATCGCCGAGCAGCAGCTCGTCGCGATCGCCCGCGCCGTCGCGCTCGACCCGTCGGTGCTGATCTTCGACGAGCCCACGGCGAGCCTGTCGGCGGGCGAGGCCGACCGGCTGTTTGCGGTCATCGACCGGCTGCGCGATCGCGGCGCCGCGATCCTCTACATCTCGCACCGCATCGGTGACCTGCGGCGTCTGGCGGATGAGGCGGTCGTGCTGCGCGACGGCGGCGTCGTCGGCCGGTTCGAACGGCCGATCGACTTCCCCGCCGCGATCCGCACCATGATCGGCCGCGACATCGCTGCCGATGGCAGCCGCCAGGCCGCCGATCCGTCGGCACCGGTGCGGCTCTCCGTCGAGGGGCTGCGGCTCAGGCCCGACGCGGCGCCCATCGATCTCTCGGTCCGGCAGGGCGAGGTCATTGCCGTGACCGGTCCGGTCGGCGCCGGTAAGACGAGCCTCGCCCGCATCCTGTTCGGCGCGCGCGCGCCGGCCGGCGGTCGGATGGTGCTCGATGGCCGACCCTGGGCGCCGCGCTCGCCGGCCGAGGCGATCCGGGCGGGGGTCTTCATGGCCGGAGAGGATCGCTGGCGCACCTCGCTCTTCCCCGCGGCGGTGCCCTTCGCCTCGATCGCCGGCACGATCAGTTTTCCGTTCCTCGCCCGCTGGTTTCCCGGCGGCGTCGTCCGGCCGGCACGGGAACGCCGCGCCGCCGAGGCCGGGATCGCCGCCTACGGCATACGCTGCCGCGGCCCCGACGACCCGCTCGACGCGCTGTCCGGCGGCAACCAGCAGAAGGTGGTGCTGGCGCGCTGGCGTGCCGAGCCGGCGCGGCTTCTCCTGCTCGACGAGCCTTTCCACGGCGTCGACATTGGCGCGCGCGACGACATCATCCGGGCGATCCGCAGGGACGCCGCGGACCGCGCCACGATCATCTTCGTCAGCGACACCGAGGAGGCGCTCGAGGTCGGTGACCGGATCGTCGTGATGGATCACCACAGGATCATTGCCGACCGCCCCCGCGCCGATACCGACATCGCCATGCTGCTCGCCGGCGGCGAGGCCGGCCGCTCCCCCCTTCCGATGGTCTGACACATGCCCTCCGAGATCGGCCGATCCGATGACACCCCGCCGCCCCCCTCGCCTGCCGGCACCACCCGGAGGGGTTCGGCGCTGAGCTTTGCCCGACGCTATGGCATCTTCCTGCTGCTCGCGGTGCTGATCGTCGTCTTCCAGACCCAGGAGCCGGCCTTCCTGCGCGTCGGCAACCTGTTCAGCATCCTGCAGTCGGTGGCGATCGTCGCGCTGCTCGGGATCGGCGTGACGGTGACGCTGGCAATCGGCGGCTTCGACCTGTCGATCGGCAGCGCCGCGGCCTTCTCCCAGATGGCGGCGAGCTACGTCCTCGTCGTCCTCGCCGGCAGTTCGGCCGAGGCGGTGATCGCCTGCCTGGCGATCGGCCTTCTCATCGGCCTGTTCAACGCCCTCCTCATCGTCCGCCTCGGCATCCCCGACCTCCTCGCGACGCTCGGCACGCTGTTCCTGCTGGCCGGGCTGCAGCTCATCCCCACCGGCGGCGCGTCGATCGCGCCGGGCATGATGCTCGATGGCGGCATAACGGCGCCCGGCGCCTTCCCGGCGGAGTTCCTGGCGCTCGGCCGGATGCGCATCGGCGGCGTCGTGCCGCTGCCGGTCGTCTTCCTCGCGATCCTCGCCATCGTCTTCTGGTTCCTCATGGAGAAGACGCGCTGGGGCCGCGTCTTCTACGCGATCGGCGGCAATGAGACGGCGGCGCGGCTGGCCGGCGCGCCGACCCGCACCTATCGCTTCGCTGCCTATGCCCTCTCGGGCGCGCTGGCCTCCTTCGGGGGCGTCCTGCTCGCCGCCCGCGTCGGCCGCGGCGATGTCAGCGCCGGCAACTCGCTGCTGCTCGACAGCGTGGCCGCAGCGCTGATCGGCTTCGCGGTGCTCGGCCGCAACCGCCCCAACGTGCTCGGCACCGTCATCGGCGCGATCTTCGTCGGCGTTCTGCTGAACGGCCTGACGATGCTGAACGCGCCCTATTACACGCAGGATTTCGTCAAGGGCGCCGTGCTGGTCGCGGCTCTTGCGGTGACTTTCGGCCTCGGCCGGGAGCGGCGCTGACACCGCCCGTCCATCCCCCTTTCCACCCTTCCCCAACCGTCCCTCGGAACCGACACCAGGAGGAGCCACATGAGCACCCGGTCCATCCGCTTCCTCGCCGCATTGGGCGGCGGCGCGCTTCTCGCGACGACCGCGCTGACCGGCGCCCTTGCCCAGATCGAGGGCGCGCCGCCGCCCTTCGATGAGGGTGGCGTCGAGGTCGCGCTCGTCACCTACCTGTCGAGCGGCGACTTCTTCCAGGCCTATCAGGCGGGCGTGGAGCGCCAGGCCGAGGCCCTCGGCATCCGGCTGCGCATCTTCGAGGGCCGGCAGAACGCCGATGAGCAGCGCGAGCAGATCCAGCAGGCGATCAATCTCGGCGTCGACGGCATCATCATCGATCACGGCCTGCCCGAGGCGCTTACCGACGTGGCGCAGCAGGCATTGGATGCCGGAATCGCCGTCGTCGCCTTCGACGTCGAGCTCGGCAATCCGGCGATCCCGCAGATCGAGCAGAGCGATGCCGAGCTCGCGGAACTGCTGATCGAGCACATCGTCGCGGAGAACGGCACCGAGTTCGCCGCCGGCTACGTCTATGTCGCGGGCTTCGCGCCGCTCGACCGCCGCAATGCCGTCTGGCAGGCCTTCAAGGCCGAGCATCCGGGCGTCGAGGAGCGGGCGCAGTTCGGCGTGGTCAACAGCACGACGGCAGCTTCCGTCGCCGATCAGGCGGCGGCCGTCTTCCGTGCCAATCCCGACATCTCGGTGGTCTTCGCACCCTATGACGAGTTCGCGCGCGGCGTGAAGCTGGCGGCGGACGAGGCCGGCATCTCCGATCAGGTGCGCATCTACAGCGCCGATGTCTCGACCTCGGACATCCAGGCGATGATCGAGCCGGGCAGCCCCTGGGTTGCGACCGCGGCCACCAATCCTGCCGTGGTCGGCGAGGTGTCGGTGCGTGTGCTCGCCCTGCTGCTCGCCGGTGAGGATCCGGGCGAGCGGGTGATCGTCAGCCCGACGCTCATCACCCAGCAGGATCTGCTGGATGCCGGCATCACCACCATGGAGGAGCTGGCGACCAACTTCCCGGCCTTCCGGCACAGCGACGCGGCACAGGCCGATTGGATCCCGGCCACCGACCGCTGACCGACGCCGCCGCGGGGTCCGCCGTTGCGGACACCGCGGCGGCGGCCGGGTGCCGCCCGATTTGACACGGGGAGTCAGCCTGGAGGATAAACCGGTTGTAACGTCTCGCCTTTCGGTACGGCTCCGGCCGCCCTGGAAGACGTCCCGCGGAACTCTGGAGGAGACGTGAACCCGGCGCTCGAACGGTTGGCGGACTACCCTTTCGCGCGGCTGCGCACCCTGTTGGCCGACATCCAACCGCCGCTGGGGGTGACGCCGCTCGCCCTGTCGGTGGGCGAGCCGCAGCATCCGCTGCCCGCCTTCGCGGTCGAGGTGATGGCGCGCCATGGCGATGCCTGGAACCGCTATCCGCCGATCGGCGGCAGCGATGCGCTGCGGGAGGCGGCCGCCGGCTGGCTGTGCCGGCGCTTTGGCCTGCCGCCTGCCCTCGTCGATCCCGGGGGCGCGGTGCTGCCACTCTCCGGTACCCGCGAGGGGTTGTTCCGCGTCGCCCAGATCGCGGTCGGACCGGGCCGCGACGCCGTGGCGCTGCCCGACCCGTTCTACGCCCCCTATGAAGGGGCGGCGATCATGGCGGGCGCCGAGCCGGTCCTGCTGCCGGCGACCGAGGCGACGGGGCACCTGCCTGACCTCGACGTGCTGGAGGCCGATCGCGCGCTGCTCGACCGGCTCGCACTGTTCTACCTGTGCAGCCCGAGCAACCCTCAGGGTGCGGTCGCCGACCGGCCCTATCTCGACCGGCTACTGCGCCTCGCCCGCCGCCACGGCTTCGTGCTGGCGGCCGACGAATGCTATGCCGACCTCTATGATGCCGCGCCGCCGCCCTCGCTGCTCGAAGCGGCGGCTGCGGATGGCGGCGCGCTCGACGGCGTGCTCGTCTTCCATTCGCTGTCCAAACGATCGAACGGGGCGGGGTTGCGATCGGGCTTCGTCGCCGGCGATCCGCGGCTGATCGCGGCACTGAGTCGGCTCGCCAGCCATGCCGCGGCCGGAATGCCGGTACCGATCCAGGCGGCCTCGGCCGCGCTCTGGGCGGATGACGCCCATGCCGAGGCGAATCGCGCGCTCTACCGCGCGAAATTCGACGCAGCGGAGGCGGCGCTCGCCGGTGTGCTCGGCTTCCGGCGCCCCGCCGGCGGATTCTTCCTGTGGCTCGAGACCGGCGACGGCGAGGCAGCCGCGCGCCGCCTCTGGCACGAGGCGGGGCTGCGGGTTCTACCCGGCGCCTATCTGTCGCGTGCCGCCGATCCCGCCGTGGCACGCGGCCGGATCCGCGTCGCCGCCGTCCACGACGCCGTGACCGTCGGCCGGGCCGCCGGCCGCATCCGCGAGATCCTCGAACCGATGGAGGACGCCGCATGACGATCGCCGGCACCTCCCGGCGTGGCCGCACGGGCGCTGGCGCCCGCGGCGCAACCCGCCCATCCCTCGTCCCGCCCGCCCTCGCCTCGCTGCTTCGACGGCGCGCGGCGCTGCTCGGCGGTCTCGCACTGGTGATCGCCGCGGCGGCGCTGCTCGCGGCGCTGGTCAGCTACGACCCCGCCGACCCATCCTGGAACACCGCGGGCGACGGGCCGGCCGCCAACCTGCTGGGCGTCTTCGGCTCTCACATCGCCGACCTGCTCGTACAGACGCTCGGCCTCGCCGCCTTCCTGCTGCTCATCGTACCGCTGGTCTGGGGCTGGCGGCTGATGCGCGGGTCAGGGTTCGGCGGTGCGGCCTGGCGCGTCCCGGCGCTGATCTTCGGCGTGCTGTTCGCCGCGGTCGCCCTGGCACCGCTGCCGGGTCTCGACGGCTGGCCGGAGGGATCGGCGCTCGGCGGCGCGGTCGGGCGGCTGCTGCTCGTCCATCTTACCGATCTCTTCATCGGCTTCGGCCTCGTCTCGCTTGCCTGGCCGATCACCGCCGGCGCGACGGTGGGCGCCTTCCTCCTGCTCTGTGCCCTCGGCCTCAGCCTCGGCGAGTGGCGCGGCCTCTTCCGGCTGGCCGGCGCCGTCCTAGCCTGGCTGGGCGGCGGGGCGGCGCTGCTCCTCGCCGCCGCATGGCGCGGCCTCGCCGGCGCCGGACAGCGGCTTGCGGCGTTCCGGCCGCGCAGCGCCGAGGCGTCGGCGGCCGAGCCGGCCGGGCAGCGCGGCGTCGTCACCCCGGCTCTGCGGCTGCGAACCGCGCCGGCCGGCGCGGCGGAGCGGCCGCGCATCGTCATCGGCGTGCCCGATCCCGCCGACGACATCCCCGACGGACTGGCCAATGCGTCGGAGGATGCGGATGATGATGCGCTCGACGCCTTCGATACCGCCGACGATCCGCCGCCGGCGCGCGGTCCGGCGGCTCCCCCTGCGCCCGAGCCCTCGGCCGAGAGCGTGCTGGGGCGGGCGGCGCGGGGCCTGTCGCTGCGGCGGCGCGACCGCCAGCCCTCGCCGGCCGCGATGGCGCCCGAGGCACCGCCCGTCAGCCGTGGACGCCCGGCCCGGCAGGAGAATCTCGTGCTGGGGCCGGCCGACACCTACGAGTTGCCGCCGCTCGACCTGCTGACCCTTCCCGACACCTCCAAGCGCCCGGCCGCCGTCGATCCGACCGCGCTCGAGCGCCATGCGGCCGAGCTGGAGAGCGTGCTCGCTGATTTCGGCGTGCGCGGCCAGATCGTGAAGGTCAACCCCGGGCCGGTCGTCACCCTCTACGAGCTGGAGCCCGCCCCCGGCACCAAGTCGAGCCGTGTCATCGGCCTCGCCGA
Source organism: uncultured Mycobacteriaceae bacterium (assembly GCA_964406375.1). Lineage (GTDB taxonomy): Bacteria > Pseudomonadota > Alphaproteobacteria > DSM-16000 > Inquilinaceae > CAYORM01. The sequence goes on from CAYORM010000024.1 coordinate 41,135, forward strand.
CGACATCGCCCGGTCGATGAGCGCGGTCTCCGTGCGTGTCGCGGTCGTGCCCGGCCGCAATGTGATCGGCATCGAGCTCCCCAACGCCAAGCGCGAGATCGTGCTGCTGCGCGAGGTGCTGGCCTCCGAGGCGATGGAACGGTCCGGCGCCAAGCTGGGCCTCGTGCTGGGCAAGGACATCGGCGGTGGCCCGGTGATCGCCGACCTCGCGCGCATGCCGCATCTGCTGGTCGCCGGCACCACCGGCTCGGGCAAATCGGTCGCGATCAACACCATGATCC
>CAYORM010000025.1:0-27830 GCA_964406375.1 uncultured Mycobacteriaceae bacterium
TGGTGGTCGGTATCGCGGCAGGCAGGGCGGCGGGGCCGTTCGTCCCCGCCGCTCCCGGCCCTCACACATCAACGACCGGGACGAAGCCGCCATAGATCATCCGCTTGCCATCGAACGGCATCGGGTTCTTCTCCGGATTGAAGCGGTCATCGGTCTTCATCAGCTCGTCCATCCGGGCCATGGCGGTGTCGCGCGTCGCCTTGTCCGGCCATTCGACCCAGGAGAAGGCCACCGTCTCCTCCGCCGTCGCCTGCACCGCGCGGCGGAAATCGGTGAGCTTGCCGTCGGGGACGGCATCGCCCCAGCATTCGACCACGCGGGTCGCGCCGAGCTCCTTGAACAGTCCGTCGGCGCTGCGCGCATGGGCGATGAACTCCTCCTTCCGGGCGGTCGGCACCGCGATCACGAAGCCATCGACATAGGTCATCTCGGTCACTCCTTCGTCGGGGGTCACACCGATCGCGCCGCGGCTTCGAGCGCCGCGATGTCGATCTTCCTCATCTGCATCATCGCCTGCCGCACCCTCCCGGACGCTGCCGGATCGGGGTCGGCGAGGAGCCGCGGCATCGCCTCCGGCACGATCTGCCAGGAGATCCCGAACCGGTCGGTGAGCCAGCCGCACATCCCCTCCCGGCCGCCATCGGCGAGAAGGTCCGACCAGAGCCGGTCCGTCTCCGCCTGGTCGCGCGTCAGCACGCTGATCGACGCGGCGGGCGAGGGTTCGAACATCGGGCCACCCGTCAGGATCATCATCGGTGCGCCGGCGAGGGTGAAGGTGACGACCATCGGGTCGTCCGGCCGGCCATGCTCCAGCACCTCATCGATCCGGCTGTCGGGCAGAAGCCCGACATAGAAACGCGCGGCATCGAGCCCGCGTTGCGCGAACCACAGGCAGGTCCTGACCTTCGGCGCGGTCGGCGCATGCTCGGTCATCGCGACGGCCCCGCCGCCGCGCCCGGAGCGTTCGCACCGGCATAATTGAGCATCCAGGGCGTGCCGAAGCGGTCGGTGAACATGGCGAAGCGTTCGGCCCAGAAGGTCTCGCAGGGCGCCATTCCGACCGAGCGCGCATCCTGCGCCAGCGCCTCGTAGACGCGATCGAACTCGCCACGCGAGGCGGGCGAGAGCGAGACGGAGAAGCCCTGCGGCCGCGCATACATCGGCGCCGGCGCGTCTGATGCCATCATCATCGCCGAACCCAGCCGGACGGCCATGTTCATCACCATCTCATCCCCGCCGGGCATGCGGCTCTCCGGGTCGGGCGCATCGGCATTGCGGAAGACGCCCGTCACCTCGCCGCCGAGCACGTCGGCGTAATAAGTCATCGCCTCGAGGCAGTTGCCGTCGAAGAGCAGGTAGATGGTCGGTTCCATGGTGCCGTCCTCCCGTCAGAGCGTTCTCGCCAGTTCTTCGAGCTGGTCGGCCGCCTTGCCCCAGCCTTCGTGAAAGCCCATCGCCTCGTGCTCGGCGCGGGCCTCGGCGGTCCAGTGCATCGCGCGGGCGAGGTAGCGGGTCCGGTCCGGCCCGTCGTCCTCGAGCACCACCTCGGCGACCATGAAGGGCCGGCCCGCCGGTCGCCAGCCGGGGCGGAGGGCGTCGGTGAAGACGAGGTGCCGCCCCTCCACCACCTCGAGGAAGACGCCGGTGTTCTCGAACCGCTCGCCCTGCGGCCCATTCATCACCGAGAAGAATTCGCCACCGGGGCGCAGATCGATGCGCGCCTCCGAGACGAACCAGGGCCGCGGACAGAACCACTGCTTGAGCAGTTCGGGTTCCGTCCAGCAGCGCCACAACGCCGTGCGGGGCGCCTCGAAGGTGCGGGTCAGCACCAGCTCATGCTCGCCAACGGGAGCCGCTTCGGGTGCGACTGCATCGGCAAGGCGGGTGGTCTCTGTCATCGGCGTGTCCTCTCGTTCTGATCGTCTCGTTCGGAGCCCGGCTGCCGGAACAGCAGGGTGAGATAGCGTTTGAGGTGGTCGACGCTCTCGATCGCGACGGCCGCATCTCCGGTGGCCTTGGCCAGGATGAAGGCCCCCTGCAGGACCGCCTGGGTGTGGCGGGCGAGGCTGGCGGCGGTCCAATCGGCGGTGATCCCGCGGCTCGCCATGGCAGCCTCGATATCGGGTATCAGCGTCGCGGCATGGCCGAAGATGCTGGCGGCGCAGGCGTCGCGGATCGCCGGATGGGAGGCGTAGACCTCTTGCGTCATCGTCCCGACGAGGCAGGTGAACGCCGCCAGATCGCCCTCGATGATCGCTTTGCGGAATTCGACATAGCCGAGCAGCCGGTCGAGCGGGTCGGGATGGGCGTGATAGGGCGCGTCCCGGAAGAAGGCCGAGGTCGTCTCGGCCCAATGCGCCGCTGCGGCGACAGCGAGCGCCTCCTTGCTCTCGAAATGATGGAAGAACGCGCCCTTGGTCACGCCGGCCGCGCGGCAGAGATGGTCGATCGACGTGGCGGCGAAGCCCTGGGCGCGGATCACGTCCTGCGCCGCCTCGAGAAGGCGGGTGCGGGCGTCGCCCCGTTCCGGCTGGTGTTTGGTCGGTCTCGGCATGGGTCGATACATACCGTCCGGTTGGTATGTATGTCAACCCCTCCGTGAGATGCTTCTCGGCGCGATGGCGTCCGGCCGGCGAAGGAGGCAAGACGGTGCGATCGGACGTGGCGACGGAAGACGCGATGGTCGACGATATGGAGACGGTGGACGGGCGGCGCGCACCGCTGCATCTCGAGGATCTCGCCGTCGGCCAGCGCTTTGCGACCGGCACCTATCGGGTGGAGGAGGCGGAGATCCGCGCCTTCGCCCGCGCCTACGACCCGCAGCCCTTCCATCTCGATGCGCAGGCCGCCGCGGCCTCGCTGTTCGGCGGGCTGGCGGCGAGCGGCTGGCACACCGCGGCGCTGACCATGCGGCTTCTCGTCGAGCACGGGCCGCCGATCGCCGGCGGGATCATCGGTGCCGGGGTGGAGGTCACCTGGCCGCGGCCGGTCCGGCCGGGTGACACGCTGCGGGTCGAGGGCGAGATCGTCGCGGTCGTCCCGTCACGCTCGCGGCCGGATCGCGGGATGGTGACGCTGCGCGCCGAAACGCGCGACCAGCACGGCGAGACGGTGCAGGTGATGACCGCCCGGCTGGTCGTCCCACGCCGGATGGCGGCCGCCGGTCCGGAAGGGCGGACGGGATGACCGCGGAGCGACTCGGGGAAAAACGTCAGCGCGTCGGCGTGGTGTCACCGCCCTCTGCATCGTCCTGCCCCGCCTCCCGCGCGAGGAGGGCGCGCTTGCGCTCGATGCCCCAGCGATAGCCAGCAAGCCCGCCATCGCTTCGCACCGCCCGATGGCAGGGCACGGCGACGGCGAGCCGATTGGTGGCGCAGGCCCTGGCGACCGCACGGACCGCACGCGGGATGCCGAGCCGCCGGGCGATCTCGGCATAGCTCGCGGTCTCGCCCGGCGGGATCGCCCGCAATGCCTGCCAGACGCGCTCCTGAAACAGCGTGCCACGCAGGTCGAGCGGCAGGTCGAGCCCGCTGGCCGGCTGCTCGACGAAGGCGACGACGCGGTCGACGAGCGCCTCGAAGTCCGGACCGCCCGGCACCAGCACCGCCTTGGGGAACAGCGCCGCGAGCTCGGCCCGCAGTGCCCCGGCATCGTCGCCGAGCAGGATCGCGCAGACGCCGCGAGCGCTGGCGGCGACGAGGACGTGGCCGAGCGAGGCGATGCCGGTCGCATGACGGATCTCGGTCGCCACCCCGCCGGCGCGGAAGGTCGAGGGCGTCATCCCCAGCACCGCATCGGCCTCGGCATAGAACCGCCCGCTCGATCCGTAACCGGCGGCGTAGAGGGCATCGGTCACGCTGCCCTCCCGCGCGGCGAGGTGCGCACGCACCCGGCGTGCCCGTGCCGCGGCGGCATAGGCGGCGGGCGTCAGCCCGCTCTGTGCCTTGAAGACGCGGTGGAAGTGGAAGGGGCTCATCCCGGCCGCGGCGGCCAGCGTATCGAGGCTCGGTCGCGTCTCGGCGGTGTCGATCATCCGGCAGGCGGCGGCGATCGCGGCGGCGTGGCGCGACCCCGGCATGTCGGGCCGACAACGCCGGCAGGGGCGAAATCCCGCCGCCTCGGCGGCTTCAGGGCTGTCATGGAAGGCGACGTTGCGCGGATCGGGGCGGCGCGCCGGACAGCCCGGCCGGCAATAGACGCCGGTCGTCCGGACCGAATAGACGAACCGTCCCACGGCCCGGGCATCGCGCTCCAGCACCGCCTGCCAGCGCGGATCGCGTTCGACGGGCAGGATCGTGGCGGCGGGTGCGGCGGCGATCCCATCCGCCCTGATCGGATCGGTGGCGTTCATGTCTCGATCTCTCGTCATGGTCGCCCCACCCTGCGCCCGATGCGACGGCGCCGCACTCCGTCTCTTGCGGCCGCATCCCCGCGGCCCCCTTTCAGCCCGCGCGGCGGAACGTCAGGTTGAGCCGCATCCGGCCGGTCGCCGGATGCACCCCGTCCTTCAGCGGCAGGATGCCGTGATGGTGAAGGCGCGCGGGGCCGCCCCAGACGACGACATCGCCGTGGGACAGCGGCACCCGCCGCACCGGGTCAGACCGTTCGCGCCCGCCGAACAGGAAGGTCGCCGGCAGGCCGAGCGAGACCGAGACGATCGGCTGGCCGAAATCGCGCTCGTTGCGGTCCTGGTGCAGCGTCAGCCGCGTGCCCGGTGCGTAGCGGTTGACGAGGCAGGCATCGGGCAGGAAATCGGGATATCCCGCCTCGGCCGCCGCAGCCACCGCCAAGGCCTCGAAGGCCTCGGGCATGGCCGGCCAGGGGCGGCCGGTCTCGGGATCGGCCGCCGTGTAGCGGTAGCCGCGCCGGTCCGTCACCCAGCCGGCCCGGCCGCAATTGGTCATCTCGACCGACATGGTGAAGCCGCCGGGCGTGACCATCCGGCGGAACGGGGCGACCGCCGCAATGCGGGCGATCCCGGCGAGAAGCGCCGGGGCCGATGACAGGGCACAGCCACGCAGCAGCACGGCGCCCGCCGCCAGCGTCTCGCGCGCCGGCGGGCCGCCGAAGAGATCGGCTGTCGCCTCGCCGGTCATCGCGACGCGTCGAGCCGCTCGATCAGGCCGAGCGCCGCGGCGGGATTGGCGGCCTTGTAGCCGCTGATGACGTAGAGGAAGACCTCGCGCGGCGGGGTCTCGACGGGCGGCGCCACGGTCTGGAGATCCTCCGGCCCCACCCCCGCGGCCCAACGGCGGGCCCGCGCCGCCCAGCCATCGAGGGCGGCGGGCGGATAGCCCTCGGGCTCGCCCTCCACCGTGCCCATGATCCGGGCATAGACGAAGGGTGCCGTCGGGTCGGCGATCTGGGGAAACCCGCCATCGGCCGCGACGACGATGGCGATGCCGCGGGTACGGGCCAGCGCCACCGCCTCCTCGCACCGGAAGCTGTCATGTCGCAGCTCGACCGCGTGACGCAGCGGCCGTCCATCGGCCTCCGCCGGCAGAAGGTCGAGGAAACGGCCGAAATCGTCAGCGTCGAAGGCCTTTGTGGTCGGGAACTGCCAGTTGATCGGCCCCAGTTTCTCCTGGAGTTCAAGGACACCGCTGGCCAGAAAGCGCCCGACCGACTCGCCCGCCTCGGCAAGCACGCGGCGATTGGTGGTGAAGCGCGGCCCCTTGACCGCGAAGGCGAAGCCCTCCGGCGTCTCCTCGTACCAGCGCCGGAAGCTCTCCGGCTTCTGTGAGCCGTAATAGGTGCCGTTGATCTCGATGGTGGACAGCCGGCGCGAGGCGAACTCCAGCTCGCGTTTCTGCGGCAGTCCGTCGGGGTAGAAGCGGCCGCGCCACGGCGCATAATTCCAGCCGCCGATGCCGACGCGGATGGGCTTTGATCCTGGCATGGGCGTGCTCCCCGGATGGCGGACGGGTCGGGATGGCGGGTCATGACCGGCAGACCCGCCCGATCACGATAGATAGGGCCGGCCGGCGCGCCCGACATCCCGTCCCTTGCTGCCGCGCAAGTGCCTGGCCCGGGCAGGAACCTGCCGGGCGACACCGGGTTGATGACGGCGGCGGGACGCCACCCGCCTGAAGGAGCCCAGCGATGCCCGCGAAATCCAAGGCACAGCAGAAGGCGGCCGGTGCCGCCCTTGCCGCCAAGCGCGGCGAGAAGAAGAAGAGCGAGCTGAAGGGCGCGTCGAAATCGATGGTCGAGTCGATGAGCGAGAAGGAGCTGCACGACATGGCCTCGACCAAGCGCAAGGGGAAGCCCGAGCACGCCTCGCGCTCCTGAGCCGCGGTCGCAGCGATCCTGATCGGCACGCGGAGCGATCGGGTACCGACGCCGTTCTGGTCTGCCCTATCCTGCGGCGCGGGCGCGCGAGCGGCGCCGGGCCCGGGGACCCGGCAAGGTCTGCCGCAGCGTCGCCATCTCTTCCCAGGGATCCGCCGCGAGATGAGCGAGGCGCCCGGGTACGGTCTCAACCGTGAAGTGATCCGAGCGGATCGTTTCCGACAGCTCCTCCCAGGCGAGCGGTGTCGCCACCGGCGCGCCGGGCCGCGCCCGGGTTGAATAGGGCGCAATCGCCGTGGCGCCGCGGCCATTGCGCAGATAATCGACGAAGATGCGCCCGCGCCGGCGCTGCTTGCTCATCGTCGCGACGAAGCGGTCCGGAGCGTCGCCGGCCATCGCCTCGGCGACGCCCTTGGCGAAGGCCTTCACCTCCTCCCACCCCGCCTTCGGCATGACCGGCAGCACCACATGCAGGCCCTTGCCACCGGTGGTCTTGAGGAAGCTGGTGAGGCCGAGCATGGACAACCTCTCCCGCACCTCTGCGGCCGCAGCCATCATCGCCCCCCAGTCGACGCCCTCGCCGGGATCGAGATCGATGACGATCCGGTCGGGCCGTTCGAGATCACCGGCACATGCGCCCCAGGGATGGATCTCCAGCACCCCCGCCTGGACGAGCCCGACGAGGCCCGCGACATCGCGGATCAGCAGCATCGGCGGGCCGTCGCCCACCTCCACCTTGCGGACCGAGGCGTGAAGCCCCGCCCAGGCATGTTTCTGAAAGAAGCACTGTTCGCCGGCACCCGAGGGGCAGCGCACTAGGCTGAGCGGCCGATCGGCGACCTGCGGCAGGATCCAGTCGGCGATCGTGGCGTAATAGTCGGCGAGCCCCTGCTTGGTGACGCCCTGCTCCGCCCACATCACCCGGTCGGGATGGGTGAGGCGCACGCCGGTCGCAGCGGCGGGCGACGGCGCCGCGGACGCCGTGCCGGCGGCCGGATCGCCCACGACGCGCTCGCGCGTCACCTCCTCGGGCCGCTTGTCCTCCCGCACACCCTTGAAGGAGGCCTGGCGGACCAGACCATCCGCGGTCCAGCCGCGGCACTCGATCTCGGCCACGATTTCCGGCTTCATCCAGCGCACACCGCGCCGCCACTCGCGTGGCAGCGCTGCGGCATAATCTGGCTCGGCGATGCGGTGCCGGTCGAATTCCGGCGCGAGCGCCCGCGTCTCCGCCGAGAGGCCCGTCCCGACCCGGCCGGCATAGACGATCTCCCCGTCATCGCCCCTGTAGCCGAGGGCGAAGGAGCCGATCGTGCCGCGCCGGGTGGTCGAGGGCACATAGCCGAGGATGAGGAATTCCTGCCGCATGATGCATTTCGTCTTCAGCCAATCCCGCCCCCGCCCCGAGCCGTAACGCGCGGTGCCCCGCTTGGAGACGATGCCCTCGAGGCCGAGCCGGCAGGCCTGGGCGAAGATCGCCGGCCCGTCGTGATCGATGTGGTCGGCATAGCGCAGCGGTCCGTCTCCCGCCCCCTGCGGCGCGTCCAGCAGCCGCGCCAGCGCCGCCTTGCGGTCGGTCAGGGCGGCGGGACGAACGTCGCGGCCGTCGAGATAGAGAAGGTCGAAGACGACGTAGCGCATGCGATCATGCCGGCCGGACTTCAGATCCGCCTGTAGCGCGGCGAAGTGCGACACGCCCTTGTCGTCCTCCACGACGATCTCACCGTCGAGGAGGGCCGAACCGACGGGCAATGCCGCGACGGCCCGGGCGATGGTGGGGAAACGGTCGGTCCAGTCCAGCCCGTTGCGCGTCAGCAGCCGGACCTCGCCACCATCGAGCCGGGCCTGGATGCGGTAGCCGTCATACTTCACCTCGTGCAGCCATTCGCCGCCGGCCGGTGCCTCCTCGACGAGGGTCGCAAGGCTCGGCTCGACGAAGACCGGCAGCAGCGCCTTGCGGCCGCCCTTCACCCGCGGCAACGGATCCCCGGACCGGAGGCCGGCGGCTGCCCGCGCCGCGTGGTCGGGCCGGATCGCATCGGCCGCGAGCAGCTCGTCATTGGTGCGTCCGGACAGGGCCGAACGCGTCTCCTGCTCGAGCGGGTCCGGATCATCTTCCGTGCGGGCGAAGGCGTCGGCCGCCTTGAGCAGCAGCCATTGCGGCCGCTTCTCCTTCGGGCGGGGACGCATGCGCACAAGATGCCAGCGCCCCTTGAGCCGTTGGCCATCGAGCGTGAAATCGATGCGCCCGCGCTCATAGGCGCTGCGCGGATCGCCCTCCGGCCGCCACCGGCCGTGATCCCAGACGATCATCGTGCCGCCGCCATACTCGCCCTTCGGGATCACCCCTTCGAAGTCGAGATACTTCATCGGGTGATCCTCGGTCTCGACGGCGAGGCGCTTCTCGCCGGGGACGAGGCTGGGGCCGCGGGTCACGGCCCAGCTCTTCAGCACCCCGTCGATCTCAAGCCGGAGATCGTAGTGCAGCCGGCGGGCATCGTGCTTCTGCACGACGAACGCGCCTCCCGCTTCGGCGCGGGCACCTTTGCGCCGAGAGGCCGGCTTCGCGGCCGGCTCGGCGGTGCGGTTGAAATCGCGCCGGGCGCGATACTCGGCCAGCGTGTCCGGTTTTGCCCGCGCTTTCGTCCTGGAGGGTGTTCCGGCGGTGTCTGAAGGGTCTGCGGGCCTCGGCGCCGTGGTCTGGGCCTTGTCTTGGGCCTTGCGCGCCATCGGGCGACCGACTCCTCAGCCCTTGCGGCGCGACAGCCGCTCCCGCTTGGCGTCAATTTCCCGGGCGAGGCGCATGAGGTCGTCGGGCGCGCCATCCGCCGCCTCGCCGAAGCTCTGGCGCAGCCGCTCCCCGAAGGAGCGCTGCGGGTTACGCTCGCTGCGATGGATGCGCGTCACGCTCGTCTGCCTCGTTTCGTCACTGGTCGCCGCAGTCCGGGCGAACGGCGTCCGGGCGAACGGCTCCTCCATCATGTTCGACATGGTGCGGTCCGACAGTCTCTCGACAGATAGAACAGCGCCTCCTCGCCGGGGTTTCCTTTCTTTTTCATGGTCTAGAGCAGAATCTTCACGGGCTGTGTCAGCGCTGCAATCGCGACAAAGCCGTCGCGGCCCGCCGTCGAAGGAACCGAAACGCCGCGCTCCGAACGTCGGTTCCCGCGCAGGGGTGCGGATACGCACGCATCCGGCGCATTTCCGCTCATCGATGTTCGATAAGGAGGCGCAGAGGCCGCCGATTGCCCGTCGATCCGCAGGCTGGCCGGCTGACGGCTCAGCCCGGTGACTGGTTCACCGGTGGAGTGGCTCCGCGGCGGGACGCGCCGGACCCGAAGGGGAAAGTCGGGGCGTCCTGCCACCACCGGCATCTTCCGCCGGCGCGGCAGGCCCGAAGCAGGCTGGACCTCGTCGGGCGGTGCCGGGCAGGCGTGAGGGCGACACGGGAGGCAGGAGGTGCGACGGGCGTCGGACCGCAAGCGTGCGGACCCGACGCCCCCGCTCCCGCTCAGGCGCTGCGCTGGCCGCCGCTCTGCCCGGCCAGGCCGCCCTTCCGTCCCGCCGCGGCGGCCCTGGCGGGATCGTTCTTGAAGTTCCCGCCACTCTGCCGCCCGCCCTTGCGGCCCGCTTCCGCGGCACGCTTGGGGTCGTTTCGGAAATTGCCGGCGCCGCCGCGCTGAACGGGCTTGGTGTCCGGCTTGCTCTCGGCCATCTCGGCTACTCCATGGCTGAGCCGCGCTCCACGGTGCGGCCGCGAGGTCAACCTGCCCACCCGAGGGCGGTTCCGGTCGGCGGCGGCACCGGCGCGCCAGACGGCAGCCCCAGGGGTCACCCGCCTCAGTCGACGGGTGACCCGCGCAACCGTTTGACGGCGGCGCGGCGCGCCTTCTCGTCCAGCCGCCGGGTCCGGCTCGCCCGCGTTGGAGCGGTGGGCCGTCGCGTCTTCGGCGGCACGGCGGCCGCGCGGATCAGTGCGAGGAGCCGGTCGAGCGCCTCGGCCCGGTTGCGCTCCTGGGTGCGGTGGCGCCCGGCCTCGATCACCAGCACGCCATCCTGGGTCAGCCGCCGGCCGGCGAGTGCCTGAAGCCGGTTGCGCACCGGCGCCGGGAGGTCCGGCGACTGCCGCACGTCGAAGCGCAGCTGCACCGCCGTCGCCACCTTGTTGACGTTCTGACCACCGGGCCCCGAGGCGCGGATGAACCGCTCCTCGATCGTGCCAGGATCGAGCGAGATCCGGTTGGTGACGGGGATGCGCGTCATGACCCTGCCCTTTTCGACCCCTCCTCTTTCGCACGGATGTGAAAGCTGGGTCGACCGGCCCGGCCTCGGGCGGCCGCGCGACCCGTGACGCGGTGCCGACAGCGACACGCCGGGCGCGGCGTGGGCCGGCCCGGCGTGCGGTCATCGAGAGGATGGCGCCCGGCGGGCGCATGATGGTCAGAACCCGATGATCCCGGTGATCCAGAGGAGGATGACGATGAAGCCCGGTACGCCGAGCAGCCAGAGAAGAAGCGGCATGTGGTGTGCCCTCGTTGGTGCGGGGGATTAACCAGCGAAGCGGCGCCCGGTTCCGCCGCCCGCCGCATGCACCGCCGCTCGGACGGCCGGAACTGCCGATTGCCCGGCGCAGGCTTTGCCGCTAAGCGGTAGCGGGCGCCGTGCGGCTCCCTCCCTCACTCGACCGGTTCGGCTTTCTTCTGCCTCGGAACTGACCCATGGATCCGCTCGGCGACATACTGCCCTGGATCGCCACCTGGGGTGTCTTCGCCCTGATCGGGGTGATGCTCGTCGAGCGGCTGGTGCCGATCCTGCCCTCCTACGCCATGCTGGTGGCGGTCGGCATCGCGGTTGGCGACGGCTATCTGTCGATCGCGACGGCGCTGGCCGGGACGGTGCTGGGCAGCCTGATCGGGTGCCTTCTCCTTTACGCGACCGTCCTCCTGCTGGGCGAGGAGCGCTCGCTCGCCTTCGTCCGCCGGGTCGGCCGCGCCTGCGGCGTGAAGGCCGAGCGGGTGGAGCGCTGGATCCAGTATTTCCGGGCGCATCAACGCGTGCTCGCGCTCGCCGCGCAGCTCATCCCGACGGTGCGGCTGTTCGCGCCGGCGATCGCGGGGCTGCTGCGGGCCCGGTCGCGCCCCTTCCTCGCCGGCAGCGCGATCGGCATCGCGCTGTGGAACACGCTCTTCATGGGGGCGGGCTATGTCGCGGCCGTCGCAACGGACGACCGCAACGCCTCGCTCGTCGCGCTGAAGACGGTGGGGCTGCTGCTCGCTGCCGGTGCTATGGCCGTCATCCTGTGGCGGGCCGGCGCCTGGGCGACGGCGCGCGTCGCCTGCCGACGGGGCTCGCGGCTTCAGTAACCCGACCCGCTGGCATCCGGTCCATGACCGCCCTGACACCGCCCCGCCTGTCCGATGCCTCGCCGCTGCCAGCCGGAGAGCACCCGCTCCTCGTCATGGCCTTCGAGCATTGGGACCGGCTGCGCGGCATGCGGGCGATGCCGGCGCGTCGCGAGCTCGACCCGGCCGACATGGTACCGCTGCTGCCCCATGTCGTGCTGACCGATGTCGTCTCGCTCGATCCGCCGTCATTCCGCTACCGGCTGATCGGCACCGCGATCCAGCGCCGCGTCGCCCACGATCTCACCGGCAGGTCACTCGAGGACATTCCCCATCAGGGGCCGGGCAGCCTGATCTGGGAGCTGCGGAGCCGCTGTGCCTTGACCGGTCGACCGGTGTTGCCGAGCGATCATGTCTATCTCGGCCCCCTGCCCGGCATCGGCGGGGTGCGCGAGATCCAGCTCCCCCTCTCCGATGACGGCATGCGGGTCGACACGATTCTTACCGTCGTCGCCTTCCTCGACGAGCCTGCCATACGGGTCTGAGCAGCTTGACAGCGAAACGGCGATGACCTCTCATCGCTTTCGTCATGACCTATAGTACAGCTCGGGAGGAAGACGCGCCGGTGGCGGCGGGACCGGCGATGCCGGCCGACGGACTCGTCGGGCGTGCGATGCGCGCCGTCCACGACTACATCCGCGAGCACGGGCTGAAGGCCGGCGACGTTCTGCCGTCGGAGGCCGCCTTCGCCGACCGGCTCGGCGTCAGCCGGACAATCATGCGCGAGGCCTTCCGCTCGCTCTCGGCGCTGCGGCTGATCGATGTCGGCAACGGCCGCCGCGCGCGGGTCAGCGCCATCGACGACACGGTCATGGCGCTGATGATCGATCACGCGGTGCAGACCCAGCAGATCTCGGTCCAGCAGACGCTCGATCTGCGCCGCTCGATCGAGCTGCGCTGCGCGGTGCTCGCCGCGATGCGGCGCAGCCCCGCCGAGGCCGAGCAGCTCACCGCCCTCGCCCGCGGCATGCGCGCGGCCTATGGCGATTTCCCGCGCATGGCCGAGCTCGACATCGCCTTCCACCAGACGATTGCCCGGGCCACGCGCAACCCGATGTACGCGATCGTCATCTCCTCCTTCCGGGTGGTGATGGAGAAGACCTGCCCGATCGGCTGGTACAGCCGCCCGACCGAGGCCGAGCGCATCGCCGTCTACGACATGCACGACGCGATCGCCGAGGCGATCCGCAACCAGGATCCGCCCCGTGCAGAACGCGCGATGGCCGATCATTTCGATCTTTCGATCCGGGCGCTCGTCGCTGCCGGAGTGAACTGACCCCGCAACCGGAGCCGCCATCCTTGAAGATCACCGCTATCGAGACCATCCGCGTTGCGGAGTTCCCGAACCTGCTGTGGGTCGAGATCGCGACCGATGAGGGCATCACCGGGTTGGGGGAGACCTTCTTCGGCGCGCGCGCCGTCGAGGCCTATCTGCACGAATTCGCCGCCCAGAAGGTGCTCGGCGCCGATCCGCTGGCGATCGACCGGCTGTCGCACGACCTGATCGGCTATCTTGGCTTCCGCAGCACCGGCGCCGAGATGCGCGGTGCATCGGCCATCGACATCGCACTGTGGGATATCTTCGGCAAGGTGGCGGGCCAGCCGGTCTGGCAGATGCTGGGTGGCCGCTCGCGCGAGCGCATCCGCACCTACAACACCTGTGCCGGGACCCATTACGTCCGCACCACCAAGCAGCAGCGCGTCGAGAATTGGGGGCTGGGCGCCGAACGGGACTATGACGATCTCAACGCCTTCCTGACCCGCGCCGACGAGCTGGCGATCGATCTGCTCGAATCCGGCATCACGGCGATGAAGATCTGGCCCTTCGATCCCGCCGCCGAGGCGACCGACGGCCAGTACATCGACCTGCCGACGCTGAAGGCGGCGCTTCAGCCCTTCGAGAAGATCCGGCGCGCGGTCGGCGACCGAATGGAGATCATGGTCGAGTTCCACTCGCTGTGGCAGCTGCTGCCGGCCATCCGGATCGCCGAGGCGCTCGCGCCTTACCAGACCTTCTGGCACGAGGACCCGATCAAGATGGACTCGCTGGCGTCGCTGAAGCGCTATGCCGAGCGGAGCCCGGCGCCGATCTGCGCCTCCGAAACGCTGGGCAGCCGTTGGGCCTTCCGCGACCTTCTGGAGACCGGGGCCGCCGGCGTCGTGATGCTCGATCTGTCCTGGTGCGGCGGCCTGTCGGAGGCGCGCAAGATCGCGGCGATGGCGGAGGCGTGGCATCTGCCGGTCGCCCCGCATGACTGCACCGGGCCGGTGGTGCTGACCGCCTCCACCCATCTCTCGCTCAACGCGCCGAACGCGCTGGTCCAGGAATCGGTCCGGGCCTTCTACAAGACCTGGTACCGCGACATCGTCACCGCCCTGCCGCCCGTGGAGGGCGGCATGATCACGGTGCCGGACGGGCCGGGCCTCGGCCTGGAACTCTCTCCCGAACTCAACCGGCGTTTCACGGTGGAGCGCCGGCGGACGACGCTCTCCGATCTCTGAGCGTCACGAGCCAAGCACAACATCCGAACAGAGGAGGAAAGAACATGAAGCGCGTACATCGTCTTGCCGGCGCAGCCGCCGTCGCCCTGGCGGTCGCGGGGTCGCAGACCGCCGGGGCACAGGAGCCGGTCTCGATCGTCTTTGCCCACCATTCGAGCGCCAGCAACGTCTTTTGGCAGGCGGTCAAGCGCGGCTTCGAGGATGCCTGCGCGCTGATCGGCGCCGAATGCCAGATGGTCTTCACCCAGACCGAAGGCTCGATCGAACAGCAGATCGCCAACATCCAGGCCGGCCTCGCCGGTCAGCCTGACGCGCTGATCCTGTCGATCGTCGACAACCAGGCGCTCGACCGGATCGTCCAGGAAGCCCGCGACCAGGGCGTGATCGTCATCGCCTCCAATGTCGACGACGCCGAGGGCGCCGCCGGCAATGCCCGCCAGGCCTTCATCGGCCAGGGCTTCATCCCGGCCGGCTACGCCCTCGCCGCCGAGATGTCGAAGCTGTTCCCCGAGGAGGGGCCGATCTCGGTGCTCGTCGGCATCTCCGCCCCCGGCCAGAACTGGTCCGAACAGCGCGGCGGCGGCGTGATCGCCTTCATGGAGGAATATGCCGCGGCCCATCCCGACCGCGAGATCACCTGGGAGCGGATCGACAGCGGCACCGACCTCGCCGTCACCGCCGAGCGCGTCGGGGCCTATCTCACCGCCAACCCCGACACCACGGCCTATTTCGACACCGGCTACTGGCATGCGGGCGTCGCCCGCGTGCTGATGGATCGCGGCGTCGAGCCGGGCAAGGTGCTGCTCGGCGGCTTCGACCTCGTGCCGGAGGTGCTGAATGCGATGGAGCAGGGCTACATCCAGGTCGAGGTCGACCAGCAGCCCTATCTCCAGGGCTATCTGCCGGTCATCCAGGTCCATCTGATGAAGACGCTGGGCCTGTCGGCCTGGGACGTCGACACCGGCCAGGGGCTGATCACGCCTGAGGATGTCGAGGAGGTGCGGGCCCTGTCCGAACAGGGGCTGCGCTGATCCGCCGACCGCAGCGGGGCGGGGGATCCTCCCCCGCCCCTTCTCTTCCCCGCCCGCCGGATCCCGCAGCCGATGAAACGTGTCCTGAAGCTTTATCTCGAGAAGCCGGAGCTGGCCGCACTGGTCATGCTCGTCCTGCTCGTCATCCTGTTCGAGCTGAGATCGGGCGGCATCTTCCTGTCGGGTCAGAATCTGCGCGGCATGCTCGGCCTTCTGCCCGAGGTCGCACTGGTCGCGGTCGGGGTCGGGCTGCTGATGATCTGCGGCGAGTTCGATCTCTCCGTCGGCTCGACCTTCGCTCTGATGCCGATGATCGTCTGCCTCGTCGCCAATGATGGCGTACCCTTCGCCGCGGCGATGGCGATCGGCCTTCTGGCCTGCGCGGTGGTGGGGCTGGTCAATGGCGTCGTCACCGTCCGCTTCTCGATCCCGAGCTTCATCACCACGCTAGGCATGCTGTTCATCGTGCGCAGCCTGACGGTCGTGCTCTCCGGCGGTTTCCCGCCGCCCTTCCCGTCGGACGCGCCGGCCGAGCTGTTCGTCGGCTATATCGGGCCGATCCGGGCGTCGGTGCTGTGGTTCGTCGGCCTCGCGCTGATCGTCGCCCTGCTGCTCGAGCGCAGCAATTTCGGCAATTGGGTGCGGGCGACCGGCGGCCAGCTCGAGGCCGCGGCCTCGATGGGCATCCGAACCGGCAGCGTGAAGATCGCCTGCTTCATCATCTGCGCGCTGTTCGCGGGTTTCGCCGGCACGATCCAGGTGATGCGGCTGGGCTCGCCGCTGCCCTCGCTCGGCGAGGGGCTCGAGCTGCAGGCGGTCGCCGCCGCGGTGATCGGCGGCACGGCGCTGACCGGCGGCATCGGCACGGTGCTCGGCGCGGTGATGGGCGCGGTGCTGATCCGGGTCATCGACAACGGGCTGGTGCTGACGCGGGTCGATGCCAACTGGTTCAAATTCGCCATCGGCGCGTTGACGATCGGCGCCGTGATCGCCAATGCCTGGCTGCGCCGCACGGCCCGCCGGCTGAAGGTGGAGGCCTGACGATGACCGCCGCTTCCGCCCTGCCCGCCACACCCCCGGACCGGTCCGGCGACGTCATCATCAGCTGCCGCGGCCTGCAGAAATGGTACTCGGGCGTCCATGCGCTGAAGGATGTCTCGATCGACATCCGCCGCGGCGAGGTCGTCGGCCTGATCGGCGACAACGGCGCCGGCAAATCGACCCTGATCAAGATCCTGTCGGGCGTGCACCAGCCCGATGCCGGCGAGGTGCATATCGACGGCCGGCCGGTGGCGATACGCTCGCCCAAGGACGCGATGCGGCTGGGGATCGAGACGATCTATCAGTACAACTCCATGGTCCCGACCATGAGCATCGCCCGCAACGTCTTCATCGGCCGCGAGCCGCTGAAGTTCGGGCTGTTCGGGATCGGCTGGCTCGACGGCGCCCGGATGCGGCGCGAGGCGATGGCGGCGATCGCCGATGTCGACCTGCATCTGCGGTCGCCCGATGCGCTGGTGGGCGAGCTGTCCGGCGGCCAGCGGCAGGGTGTCGCGATCGCGCGGGCCATGCATTTCCGCTCGAAGGTGCTGATCCTCGACGAGCCGACGAACCATCTCTCCGTGAAGGAGACGGCGAAGGTGATCGGCTTCGTGAAAGGGCTGAAGACGCAGGGGATCACCGGCATCTTCATCAGCCACAACATGCATCACGTCTTCGAGTCCTGCGACCGGATCGTGGTGATGGCGCGCGGCGAGATCGTGCTCGACCGCCCCATCGGCGAGACCTCGATCGAGGCTGTGCACGAACTGCTGTGAGGCCGCCGGTCCGGCGGCGAGGCAAGGGGGGAGGAAACGGGGATGGGCCGACGTGCGGTACGCGTCTATCAGGAGGATTGGCATCCCTTCCAGAACCTGCCGGCGGCGCTGAAGGCCTTCGAGGCCGAGACCGGCATCGCGACCGAGCTCGTCTGGGACAAGATCGGTGTCGGCTCGATCGAGGCGATGTTCGATGCGATGACCCGCTCCTTCACCGAAGCCGAGCCGCCTTTCGACCTCGTCTGCCTCGACGAGGTGATGCTCTGGCGCTTTGCCGATGAAGGCCGGGTGATGCCGCTCGATGCCTGGATGCGGCGCGACGGGGTCACCCTCGATGCGGTGATGCCCGGGGCGCGGCGCGCCGCCATGCGCGGCGGCGCCGTCATGGGCCTGCCCTGCGTCGCCGTCTCGAACCTGCTGCTCTACCGGCGCGACCTACTGGAGCGCTACGGGCTGCCGGTGCCGCAGGACTGGGACGAGCTGCGGCGCGTGGCGGAAGCGCTGCAGACCGCCGTCCGGCGCGACGAGGGCCGCGATTTCTGGGGCTTTGCCACGCGCGGGGCCGCGGGCGGCGGCCACGCCGTCTGGTCGGTCTCGACCTTCATCGCCTCCTGGGGCGCCGACTGGCTCGATGCCGAGGGCAGGCCCCAGGCCGACAGCGAGGCGGTCCGCGACGGCCTCGCCGCCTATCGCGACCTGCTCGCCGCGGTGGCGCCGCCGGACCAGCCGCAGATCAGCTTCGTCGAGCTGATGCGCGATTTCCGCGCCGGTCGGGTCGGCATGATCATGGAGGTGGGCATGGAATACGCCCATCTCTTCGCCGACGACCCGGCGATGGCCGATCGCGCCGGCGTCGCGCTGGTGCCGGCCGGACCGGCCGGTCGCTTCGCCAATCTCTACGCACCGCCCTGGGCCATCCCGCGTGCCTCGCCGGTCGCCGAGGAGGCCTGGCAACTGGCCACGTACCTCACCTCCGACCGGCAGCTGCTCGAGGACGGTCTGCGCTCCAACGCGCTGGAGACGGCCTCGGACGCAGTCCTGTACGCACCCGATTTCGACCGCCACTTCCGCCCCGACCTGCTGGCCGCGGTGCGGGCGAACCGGCAGATCGCCTTCGAGGAGCGCCCGCTCGGCGCGTTGGGCATCGGCGCCTGCGAGGCGGTGGGCAATGCCGCGGCGGCCCTTCTGGAGGGCCGGCTCGACCCGGCCGGCGCGAGCCGCGCCATCCAGGAGACGCTCATGGGCCTGGCGGCGGAGGTAGAGGCACGATGAAAGAGAGCCTGCGCATCATCGATATCCGTCCCACCACGGTGACGGTGCCGCTGGAGGCGCCGCTGCGCCATTCGAACGGCGCCCATTGGGGCCGTTTCGTGCGCACCATCGTCGAGGTGGTGACCGATGCCGGCATCTCCGGCTGGGGCGAGATGGGCGGCGGCGGCGAGAGCGCCGAGGCCGCCTTCCGCGGCCTCAAGCGTTATCTGGTCGGCCATGATGCCTTCGATCTCGAGGCGCTGCGCTGGAAGATCGCCAATCCGACGGCCAGCCTCTACAACAACCGTACCCAGCTGCTCGCCGCGATTGAATTCGCCTGTCTCGACATCGTCGGCAAGGCGCTCGGCGTGCCGGTCTACCGGCTGCTCGGCGGTGCGGTGCGGGACACGGTACCCTTCGCCTCGTACCTGTTCTTCCGTTTCCCCACCGATGCCGACGGCACCGGCGAGGTGCGCACACCGGCCCAGCTCGTGGCCGAGGCGGCGCGGCTGAAAGCGGCCTGCGGCTTCACCAGCCACAAACTCAAGAGCGGCGTCTTCCCGCCGGCGCACGAGCTCGCCTGCTTCCGCGCCCTCGCCGAGGCCTTCCCCGAGGACAGCGTCCGCTTCGATCCCAACGGCGCCTTCAGCCTGGAGGAAGCGATCCGCTTCGGCCGCGCGATCGAGGATCTCAGGAACGATTACTACGAGGATCCGGTCTGGGGGCTGAACGGCATGCGCGAGGTGCGCCGTCAGGTGCGCATCCCGACCGCGACCAATACGGTCGTGGTGAATTTCGAGCAGCTCGCCACCAACATCCGCGACCCGGCGGTCGATGTCATCCTGCTCGACACGACCTTCTGGGGCGGCATCCGCCCCTGCGTGAAGGCGGCGGGGGTCTGCGAGACCTTCCAGCAATCGATCGCCGTCCACTCCTCGGGCGAGCTTGGGGTACAGCTCGCCTCGATGCTGCATCTCGGCGCCGTCCTGCCCAACCTGACCTTCGCGGGCGATGCGCATTACCACCATCTGGTCGACGACGTGATCGTCGGCGGCAAGCTGCCCTACCGCGACGGGGCGATCGCGGTACCGCAGGCGCCGGGCCTCGGCGTCGAGGTCGATCGCGGCAAGCTCGAGACCTATGCGGCACTCTATCGCGAGCTCGGCGGTTATCCCTATGACCGGGACCCCGCGCGGCCGGATTGGTATCCGCTGGTCCCCAATACCCGTTGGGCGGATCCGTTGGACGACCGGGTGCCGGATCTTCAGGGCGGCTGAGCCGCCCGCTTCAGGGTGGGTTTCGCCCACCGCAAGGCTGCCCTTCGTAATGTGCGGGGCGGCGGGAGGTCGTCTCGGAGAAGAATGCGCCCAGATTTTATTGTTGCAGTGCAACAACGGGGGCAGCCATGAAGAAGCAGGCGCGCCAGGGCGCGAAGGGCGGCGTCTGGACCAAGCATGAGCCGCCGGGGATCGAGGAGGCGCTCTTCGCCGCATCGGGTCTCTCCGACGATCCGGAGGAGCGGATCGAGATCGCCACCGCGCTGATCGGCCGGCCGATCGAGGAGGTCCGCCAAGTCGCCCGCAGGATGGCCAATCAGCAGGCGATCACCATCGACCGGCCGCGGCTGTCACTGCACCGCCCCGATCGCGACCGCCGCCCCGCGGCGCCGCGCACGGTGATCGTCGAGCGTGTCCGCACCCGCGCCTTCCGCATGGCCTGACGGCGGCGCTCGAGGGCTGCAGGAGAATCGCGGGTCGGCGGCGGTATGACGGGCGTCACGGCCTGCCTCCCGCTGCGCTTCCATCCTTCCTTGCGTGACCGGGCGTCGACGCGCCGCCCGGCACCAAAGGAGGGATCCGATGAACAGCATCGTCCGAGCGGCCGCCGGCCTCGCCATCGCCGGCTTCACCCTTGCCGGCGTCAGCCTTTCGGCCCCGGCCGTGGCCGATACCAGCTACCCGATGGTCTGCCGCGGCGGTGGCGGGATGTCGGCCCAGCTCTATGCCGGCGGCACCACCTATCTCTACTTCGCCCCCGCCAGCCAGGGCGCGAGCGTCGCGCCGCCCGGCCATGGCCAGTGCACCTGGCTCGACCGCGCGCTGCATTCCAGCGAGCCGACGGTGCTGCTGTCGAACGACCCGGCCGGCGCCCGCTATCTCGTCGAGAACATGATGGGCGGCGGCACCTTCTACGTGCATGTCTACAACAACCGCGCCGGCCAGATGCAGGTAACCCGCATCGGACCGTGAACGGTGTCCACCGGGCCCCGTCCAAGGCGGGGGCCGGTGGTCAGCGCCGTGCCTGCCGCTTCGACCAGGTGAAGGTCGAGGTGACGCCGTAATTCCAGACCGATGACAGGGCGGCGCCCAAAAAACCGGCGAGGGCCCAGTGCAGGCCGCGCTCGTTGAGGAACTCGGCGACCTGGAGGTTGATGAAGGCGCCGATCGCGCAGGCCGCGTAGAAGGACAGAAGACCGCGCAGCAGCGCGGTGCCGTGCAGCCGCCGGTCACGATAGGTGATGCGGTTGTTGAGCAGGAAGTTGCTGGTCATCGCCGTCAGCGTCGCCAGCGCCTGGCTCCACAGGAACTCCCAGCCGACCAGCCGGTGGAACAGCCCGAGCAGGGCGATGTGCACCGCCACGCCCGACAGGCCGACCAGCACGAAGAGCACGAAGCGGACGGGGATGCGTCCGCCCAGCAGCTTGTCGGCGATCAGCATCAGGAACTCCAGGCTCACCGCCAGATCGAGCTTGCTGGCGCCGGAATGGCGCGTGCGGAAGGTGAAGGGCAGCTCGGCGAAGCGCAGCGGCCGGTCGGCGGAGGCGAAGATGTCGAGCAGGATCTTGAAGCCCTGCCCGTTCAGCCGCGGCGCCACCTCTTCGATCAAGTCGCGCCGCATCATGAAAAAGCCGCTCAAAGGATCGGTCAGCGTCGCCGGCACGACGAGGCGCGCGAGCCGGATGCCGAGTCCGGACAACCGCTCGCGCTTGGCCGAGAAATCGCCGAGCGCGCTGCCTTCAGCGAAGCGGCTCGCGATCACGATGTCGAGCCCGTCACGCTCGAGCCGCTCGAGCATGACGGGCAGGAGCCGCTCGTCATGCTGCAGGTCGGCGTCCATCGCCGCGACGAAGGGCGCATCGGTCGCCATCATCCCTTCGACGACAGCCGAGGACAGGCCGCGCCGCCCGATCCGCTTGATGCAGCGGACGTAGGGCCTAGTCTCCGCCAGCCGCCAGACCGCCTCGGCCGTCCCGTCGCGGCTGTCGTCGTCGACGAAGATCACCTCCCAGGCGATACCGGCGAGTGCCACCTCGAGCAGCTCGACCAGTGGCCCGACATTCCCGGCCTCGTTGAGGGTGGGGACGATGACAGCGAGCTTGGTGCGCACGCCGTCAACCCTCCGCCGGCATGGTGCCCGGCGGCGGCAGGGGCATCGGATAGGGCGCCATGAAGCGATGGCCGCGCAGGATGTGGAGCGTCAGCTCGGGCCTGCCGGCACGATGGATGACGACCGGCTCCTCGATCGTCACCGCCTCGAAATGGCGGCGCCAGTCATCGCGCAGCTCCTCGGCCGGGTCGTCGCTCTTGATCACGATGATCGCGTCGTGGCCGTCGAAGGCCATCTGGTCCCAGCCGAAGGCGAGATTGCGCGGATCACGGCACAGGCACAGCACCGGCAGCCGGTCGCCGAGCGGCACGTCGATCTTGCCGACCTGGAACCATTTGGTGCCGACGACGAACAATCCCGGCTCCTCGAACCAGCCGCGGGCCTCGCCCTCGCTGCGGAGATCCGCCCAATCCATCCCTTCGAGGGTCGGGTCGAAGGCCGGCCGGAAGCCGGGGATGAGGGCCAGCCAGCCGGTCGCCGCCTGGGCGCCGAGTGCGACGAGCAGCACGACGGTCGCCGGCGTCATGATCTGCAGCCAGCGCCGGGTCACCCGCTCGCCGGCCGCCATGCGCCGCGCCACCGCCGCGCCGAGCAGCGGGAAGAGCATGAGGTAGCCGGGCGCCTGCCAGTGGAAATGGAAGTCGAACTTGGCCCAGGACGACATCACCGTGAACAGCACGATCGGGATGACGGCGAGCAGGCAGAGATACTGTGCCCGCGGGTCGCGCGCGCCGCGCCGCAGCCCGGCGACGAACACCCAGATCAGCGGCACCCAGATCCAGGGCAGGAGATAGGCGGCCTGGCCGACGATGTTGGTGGCGAGCCAGTCGGGCCGGAACCCGTAGCTGGCACCCCGGCCGCCCTGGAAGGCGAAGGACACCCAGTCGTTCTGTGCGTTCCAGATGATCGCCGGCAGGAAGATCACGGCCGCCAGCAGCGCCCCCGCCCAGGGCTGCGGCCGGTAAAGCCAGACGCGCCGGTCGCGGCGGACCAGCAGGAACAGCAGCAGCCCGAGGATGATCAGGATCGCGTGGTATTTCGACAGCAGGGCGAGACCGAAGAACAGCCCGCTCAACAGCCAGCCGCGCCAGGCCGCGCCACGCGACAGCGTCGACGGATCGGGCAGCGCGACCTTCGCCGCCTGCAGCACCGCCGCGAGCAGGAACAGGAAGAGCGGCCCGTCGGGCTGGATCCAGGTACCGATCGAGACGAAGAACAGGGCGGACAGGTTGAGCAGGATCGCCGCCCACATTCCCGCCGCCTCGCCATAGAGCAGCGCGCCGAGCCGGTACATGAGCCAGCTCGTTCCGGCGAACATCAGGACATAGGGCGCCCTGAGCCAGACATGTCCGATGCCGCCCCAATCGAGCATCGCATGCGTCAGCCACAGGAACAGCGGCGGCTGGTCGAAATAGCTGAGCGCGAGGAAGCGGGCCGTTGCGATGTAATAGGCCTCGCCATTGCCATAACCCATCGTCCCGGCGAGGAAGAGCCGCAGCGCTCCGCCGATCACGAGGAGCCAGAGGACGACGGTCCGCGGCGCAAGGCCGAACAGGCCGCGCTGCGGATCGGTGGTGGCGGCTGTCGTCATCGGCGGATCATCGGCGCAGGATCGAGGGTTCACGGGCCGGGCGGCGGCGGTCGGCGACGGGCACGGGTCGCCCCGCATCGGGGGGATGGGGCCTGATAGCAGCCGCCCGGCCGCGGTTCCAGGCGGTTTCGCATCGGCGGCCCGCCCCGCCCTGCGCCCCAGGGTCACAGGAGCGAGGCTCACAGCAGGCGGCCGGCCTCGGCCCACCAGCCTCGCCCGGCCAGCGCCGCCGCAGCCGCTGCCGCGCTCTCCGGCCGGTCGAAGAGGCCGAAGCAGGTGGCGCCGCTGCCGGACATCCGCGCGAGGAGGCAGCCCGGCGCCGTGGCCAGTGCCGACCGCACCGCCGCGATCACCGGCAGCGCAGCCGTGGCCGCGTCCTCGAGATCATTGCCCGGACCGGAAAGGCGTGCCGCGAGGCGGGCGGGCACACTCAGATCGCCGCGGAAAGGCTCCACCGGGGGCGAGAAGGCCCGGCCCGATGCGCGAAAGCGGGCGAAGACGAGCGGCGTCGGCAGCGCGGCGCGCGGATTGGCGAGGACCACGGGAACGCCGGCAAGATGTGGTCCCGACCGCAGGATCTCGCCGATGCCGCGCATGGTGGTGCTGCGGCAGCCGAGACACACCGGCACGTCCGCGCCCAGCGACATGGCGGCCGCCGCGAGACGCGGATCGGCGTCACCGACGCCCCACAGCGCGGCTGCTCCGCGCAGGACCGCCGCGGCATCGGCCGATCCGCCGCCGATGCCGGAGGCGACCGGCAGCCGCTTGTCGAGGGTGATGGCGAGATGCGGTGGCCGGCCGAAGGTCGCGGCCGCCGTCAGCAGCGCCCGGAGCGCGAGGTTGCCGCCATCGGCCGGCACGTCGCCGGCGAACGGCCCGGTCACGGTGAGGGAAGGCGCCGCGGCCGGGCGCAGCGTCACCCGGTCGCCGATATCGGCGAAGGCGACCAGGCTGTCGAGCTCGTGATAGCCGTCGCCGCGGCGCCCGGTGACGTGCAGGAACAGGTTGATCTTGGCGGGCGCCGTTCCGGCCCAGCCCGCCACCCCGGCAGCGGTCAATCCGCGACGGGATCCTGGGGCATGGGGATGGGGTCGACCGGAGCCTGGCTCGACTGATCCCCGCCTTCCTCCACCGTCTCGCGGCCCGTCCGGTCCACGCCCGACGAATCCTGCGACAGCCGCCCGGCCCCGTCCCGCACCGGTGCGGGATCCTCGATCAACCCGTCGCGCAGTTTCGCCCGGATCGCCGCCGCCAGCGCCGCATCCGAGCCGGCCTCGCGCAGCGCCCGCTCCCATTGGAAGCGCGCCTCGCGCTGTCGGCCGACCCGCCAATAGGCGTCGCCGAGATGATCGTTGAGCACCGGATCGGCGGGCATCCGCGCGACCGCATCCTCCAGCGTCGAAACCGCCACCTCGAGATCGCCGCGCTTGTAGTAGACCCAGCCGAGGCTGTCGATGATCGCCCCGTCATCCGGGGCCATGGCATAGGCTTCGCGGATGAGGGCTTCCGCCTCGTCGATCTTCATGTCGCGATCGAGCAGCGAGTAGCCGAGATAGTTGAGCAGATGCGGCTCGTTCGGCCGGAGCTCGATCGCCTTGCGGAAGTCACCCTCGGCGCGGTCGAAGGCGCCCGACCGTTCGAGCACGATCGCGCGGCGGAACAGGAAGGTCCAATCCTCCTCAACCAGCCGCGGATCGCGCCGAGCCGCGTCGTCATAGGCGACGACCGCCGGACCGAACATCTCCTGCACCCGGTAGATGTCACCCATCCGGACATAGGCCTCGGGCCGATCCGGTCGCTCGGCGATCAGGTCGGTCAGCCGGTCGAGCGCCTCGTCGAACCGGTCCATGCGATCGAGCGCGCTGGTGGATCGTAGCCGCGCCAGCCAGCCGATCGCGCCGCCATCGGTCACCGCGTCATAGGCGGCGAGCGCCCCTGCCGGCTGCCCGGCATCGTTGAGGATGTCGCCGACCAGCATCCGTGCCGCGGCGAAGTCCGGCCGCAGCAGCAGGGCGAAACGGGCGTAGATCAGCGCGACATCGCCGGACCCGCCGCCGACATCCTGATTGGCGATGGAGGCGATGTAGAACATCGCCTCGGCGAGCCCCTCGACGGCATTGGTCACCGGCGACTCGACAGGCTCGCCGGCGGCCAGCCGCTCGGCCATCTCGCTGATCAGCACGTGGCTGACGCCGCGATCATGCAGATCGGCCAGCAGCACCGCAGCTTCGCCCGCGTGACCGAGCCGCTGGGCGACCGAGACATAGGCCTGGACCAGCCGGACGGTGTGGCCGAGATCGCCGAGGCGCTCGAAGGTGGCCTCGGCGGTCTCTAGATCACCCGTCACATCCGCCAGGAGTGCCCGGTGGATGTCGGCGAGCCCCTCGAAACCGGCGATGCCGGCGAGCTCGTGCAGCGCCGCCGCGGCGCCGTCGACATCGCCCTGGCCGACCAGCAGCCAGCTGCGGATCAGCGGCACGATCGCGCGCTCGATCCCTTCGGCGTGCATCCCCGACAGCCGCTCGGTCGCCAGGGCCCATTCGCCGTCGCGCGCCGCCTCCATCACCAGCGCCAGGCGGGCGAGCGGGTCGTCAGGATCGGCCTCGAGCAGCGCCGCCGCCCATGCCGTCGCCTGCTCGTCCGCACCGGCCGCAAGGCCGATGGTGAAGGTCCGGCGCAGCAGGCTGACATTGTCCGGATCGGCGGCCAGCACCTCGCCCAGGAAGGCGGCGGCGGCCGGCAGATCCTGCGTCATCTGCGCATGGCCGCCGGCGAGATAGGCGCCCACGACCGAGCTGGGACGCCAGTCTTCGGCTGCGGCGACCGGGCCGGCGCCCAGAAGGACGGTGCCGAGCAGCGGCAGAACGAGGCTTCTGAGCCGGTGACGGGTACGCCGCACCGACCCGCCCCGCCATGCCGGCATGCCGAAGCGCGACACGCCGGAGGCCGGGTTGGCGGATGTCGGGGCGATCCCGGCCACGGGAGTCGCGAGGGGCCGATCCGTCATGCGCTGATCCGTCTGAACATCTGGTCTCGTCTGGCGTGACAGGAAACGCTAGGTCAGTGGCGAGATCGGGGCAACGCTTGTTCCTCGCTTCGGTCGATCCCACATCGATTTCGACCGCTCCCGCGGCGGACCGGACCGGTGCGGCGAGGGGTGGATGGCGAAGGCCGGGGCCGTGGAAACGGGCAATGGTGCGGGATATCGACCTTGTGCCCCTCCGAAAAAGCGGTACAGTCCCGCGCGTCGCTCTTGGACGGACGGACTGAAGGCGCCATTGCTGCCGTGACCGGCAAATCGAGCTACTCCTACGACGATCTCCTCGCCTGTGCGCACGGGGATCTGTTCGGGCCGGGCAATGCGCGGCTTCCCCTCCCGCCTATGTTGATGCTCGATCGGATCACATGGATCTCCGATCAGGGCGGCGCGCATGGCAAGGGTGAGCTGACGGCCGAGCTCGACATCCGCCCGGACCTCTGGTTCTTCGCCTGCCATTTCGAGAGTGACCCGGTGATGCCCGGCTGTCTCGGCCTCGACGCGCTGTGGCAGCTCCTCGGCTTCTTCCTCGGCTGGACCGGCGCGCCCGGCCGTGGTCGCGCCCTCGCCGTGGGCGAGGTGAAGTTCTCCGGCCAAGTCCTGCCGACAGCCGGCCGCGTCACCTACCATCTCGATATCAAGCGCGTGATCAATCGCAAGCTGGTGCTCGGCATCGCCGACGGCACCGTGGCGGTCGACGGCCGGGTGATCTACGAGGCGCAGGATCTGCGCGTCGGGCTGTTCACCGCCACCGACGGCTTCTGATCGCGAACGGAGTAGCCGCGATGAGACGTGTGGTCGTGACCGGCCTCGGCATCGTGTCGAGCCTGGGGAATGACAAGGAGGCGGTGACCGAGAGCCTGCGGCACGCGCGCTCGGGTATCGTCGCCGCGCCCGAATACAAGGAACTCGGCTTCCGCTGCCATGTCCATGGCGCGGTCAACATCGATCTCGACGCGCTGATCGACCGCAAGCTCAGGCGCTTTATGGGCAATGGCGCGGCCTACAACTACGTCGCCATGCAGCAGGCGATCTCCGATGCCGGGCTCGAACCCTCCGAGGTCTCGAACGAGCGGACGGGGATGGTGATGGGCTCGGGTGGCCCCTCGACCATGAGCATCGTCGAGGCCGCCGACATCGCCCGCACCAAGGGGCCGCGTCGTGTCGGCCCCTATATGGTGCCGCGCTCGATGTCCTCGACCAATTCGGCGACGCTGGCGACCTCCTTCAAGATCAAGGGGGTCAACTATTCGATCTCCTCGGCCTGCTCGACCTCCGCGCATTGCATCGGCAATGGCACCGAGCTCATCCAATGGGGTAAGCAGGACATCGTCTTCGCCGGCGGCGGCGAGGAGCTGCACTGGACGCTGTCGGTGCTGTTCGACGCGATGGGCGCGTTCTCCTCGAAGTACAACGACACGCCCTGGCGGGCGAGCCGCGCCTATGACCGCGACCGCGACGGCTTCGTGATCGCCGGCGGCGGCGGCGTCGTCGTGCTCGAGGAGCTGGAGCACGCCCGGG
>CAYORM010000025.1:27848-37842 GCA_964406375.1 uncultured Mycobacteriaceae bacterium
ATGCCGAGGTCGTCGGCTACGGCGCGACCTCGGACGGCTACGACATGGTCGCCCCCTCGGGTGAGGGCGGGGTCCGCTGCATGCGCCAGGCGCTGGCGACGGTGGACGGCCCGGTCGACTACATCAACGCCCACGGGACCTCGACCCCGGCCGGTGACATCGTGGAACTGAACGCGATCCGCGAGGTGTTCGGCGACGCCATCCCGGCGATCAGCTCCACCAAATCGCTGTCCGGCCATTCGCTGGGCGCGGCGGGCGTCCATGAGGCGATCTACTGCCTCCTGATGATGGAGGGCGATTTCATCGCCGAGAGCGCCAATATCGAGACGCTGGATCCCGAGGCCGAGGGCATGCCGATCGTGCGCCAGCGCATCGACCATGCCGGCCTCGTCTGCGCGATGTCGAACAGCTTCGGTTTCGGCGGCACCAACGCATCGCTGGTCTTCAGGAAGCTCGACGCATGACGGTCGCGGCAGGTGTGGAGCAGGCCGGCATGACGGCCGGCGGCGGGCTCATGGCCGGCCGCCGCGGCATCGTGATGGGCGTGGCCAACGATCATTCGATCGCCTGGGGCATCGCCCGGATGCTGGCGCGCGAGGGTGCGGAGATCGCCTTCACCTATCAGGGGGAGAGCTTCCGCCGTCGCGTCGAGCCGCTTGCCAGCTCCATCGGCAGCACGCTGGTGCTGCCCTGCGACGTCGAGGAGGAGGGCTCGCTCGACAGCCTTTTCGAACGGGTCGGCGAGGCCTGGGACTCGATCGATTTCGTCGTCCATGCGATCGCCTATTCCGATAAGGACGAGCTGAAGGGCCGCTACCTCGACACGACGGCCGACAATTTCAGCCGGACCATGCGGATCTCCTGCTACTCCTTCACCGCCGTGGCACGGCGGGCGGCGGCGCTGATGCCGCAGGGGGGCAGCCTCGTCACCCTCACCTATCTCGGTGCCGAGCGGGTGATGCCCAACTACAATGTGATGGGTGTCGCCAAGGCCGCACTCGAGGCCAGCGTTCGCTATCTCGCCAATGATCTCGGCCCGGACGGGGTGCGGGTCAATGCGATCTCCGCCGGCCCGATGCGGACGCTCGCCGGCAGCGCGATCGCCGATGCGCGCTACGTCTTCCGCTTCAACCAGCTCTACAGCCCGCTGCGCAAGAACGTCTCGCTCGACGATGTCGGCGGGGCGGCGCTGTTCCTGCTCGGCCCGCATTCGGGCGGGGTGACGGGCGAGATCCTGCATGTCGATGCCGGCTATCACGCGATCGGCATGCCCAGCGCGCCCAAGGGGGTGCAGGGGGAGGCGTGACCGCCACACCTCCGCCCGCCGGCCCGCCGGGCGCCCGCCACGTTCCGTGACCGCGCTCACCGAGGAGCAGATCCGGCGCTATGCGCGCCATATCCTGCTGCCGGAGATCGGCGGCATCGGCCAGGAAGCGCTGCTGCGCGCGCGGGTGCTGGTGGTCGGCGCGGGTGGGCTCGGCTCGCCGCTCCTCCTCTATCTCGCCGCGGCGGGGATCGGCACGCTCGGGATCATCGACGATGATGCCGTCGAGCTGTCCAACCTGCAGCGCCAGATCGTCCACGACACCGGATCAACCGGACGGCTGAAGGTCGACAGCGCGGCCGAGCGCATCGCCGCGGTCAATCCGGGCACCGTGGTCGAGCGGCATGCCGTCCGGCTGACGGCGGAGAACGCCGTGGCCCTCGTCGGGCGCTATGACATCGTTGCCGATGGCAGCGACAATTTCGCCACCCGCTACCTTCTGAACGATGCCTGCCTCGCGGCGCGGCGCCCGCTCATCGCCGCGGCGATGCTGCGCTTCGATGCCCAGCTCTCGACCTATAAGGCCCATCTCGGCGCGCCGCATCCCTGTTACCGCTGCGTCTTCCGCGATCCGCCGCCGCCCGGCACCGTACCGAGCTGCGGCGAGGCCGGCGTCCTCGGCGCTCTGCCCGGCGCCGTCGGCTCGATGCAGGCGATCGAGGTGGTCAAGGAGGTGCTGGGGATCGGCGAGAGCCTGTCGGGCCGGCTGCTGCTCTTCGACGCGCTCGCGGCGCGCTGGACCGAGATCGCCATAACCCGCGATCCGGACTGTCCGTCCTGTGGCCGGGCTGGCGCACCACCACGGGTGCCGTCCGATGGCTGAGAGCGGGCCGCTCGGCATCGTGCTGTTCGATGGCGGGCATGAGCGGGTGCATTACGCCCTGTCGCTCGCCGCCGCCGCCCTCGCGCTCGACCGACCGGTCGCGATCCTCATCGCCGGGCCGGCGGTCGAGGCACTCACCGAGGCCGGCTGGGGGGTGCTGCGCGATCCGGAGGGAATTGCCCAAAGCCAGGCCCGCGCCGGTGTCGCTGACATCGAGACCTTGTGGCGCGCCTGCCGCGATCTCGGCGCCCGCATCACCGTCTGCGAGGCGGCGCTGGCGACACGGACCCTGACGCCCGAACGGCTGCGCGAGGCGCTGCCGGTCGGCGGGCTGGTCGGCTTTCTCGCCGACTGCCCGCCCGGCAGCGCCATCCTCTTCGTGTGACCAGACGTCAGTAGACGTCAGTAGCGGACCGGTTCGCGCCGGTCGGACAACGCCATCCAGCCGCGGATGACGCGATAGGCAGTCCAGATCCACAGCACCGCCATCAGCGGCACGCCGATCCACAGGGTGAAGGGGGTCGACAGCAGACCGAAGATCACGCCGAGGATCAGCGTCACCCAGAAGGTGCGGATCATCCAGGTGAAATGGGCATGCCAGATCGTGCCCCGCGCCTCGCCGCGCGACAGATAGGCGATGACCACGCCGATCACCATCGGCAGCGCGGTGAACAGCGAGATCGCGTAGAGGATGTAGACGGCGAGCGCCGCCGTCTTGAAGTCGCGGCCGCTCGCCGGCACGTCATAGGCCGAGCGGGCGCCGTCATAGCGATCGTAGCGGTCGTAGCGTGTCATATCGGTCGGTTCCTGTGCCACCGGGCGGAGGGCAGTCTCATCGACCCGGGTCGCGATCCGGGCCGCCGGGCTGCCCGGGATCGATGTCGCGGAAGCGCCGGCGCAACTCGAACTCCGGCGACGTTACATAACGCTCCAGCCCGATCAGCCGATCCTCGAGGGCGGCGAAATGGTCGCGCAGCGCCGCAAGGGTGGAGGGCGCGTCGGAGACGACGGAACGCCAGAACACCTCCTCCTCCTGCGAGCGGAAAAGCCCCGCCGGGCGGGTGCGGATCAGCACCGAGGCGACGAGATAGGCCAGCACGACCTGCGGGAAGAACGGGATCAGCGCCAGCACCGTTCCGGCCCGGACGACCCAGGGACGGATCCCGAGATAATCCGCGATGCCGGCACACAGCCCGCTGACGATCCGATCGTCGGGGTTGCGCCACAGCCGCCGGGGATCGGGCCGCGCGCCGCCCCCCTCCGGCTGCCGCCATCCGCCGCACCGCCGCCTCATCGCCGCCCCCGCCACCCCGGCGCCTCGGCGTCGAGGATCGTCTCGAGGGTGCGGATCCGCTCTTCCATCCGCCGTGCCGTGTCCCACAGCTCGGCCAGCAGCCGCTCATCCGTCGCCGACATGCGGCGCGACTCGCGCCAGCGCGTCGCATAATGCAGCAGCAGCCAGAGCGGAGCGATCAGCGCGCAGAAGATGATCGCCGGCACGGCCAGGAAGGACAAACTCATGGCACCCTCGCCAGGGTCGAGCGGACGGGATTACGCGCCGCGGCCCAGCCGGGCCTTCAGCGCCTGAAGCTCGGCCTCGACCGCCGCCTCGGTCTCGAGCTCGGCGAATTCCTGCGCCAGCGACTTCCGCCGCCCGACATCGAACGCGTCGACCTGACCCTCCAGCGAATCGATCCGCCGCTGCAGCTGCTCGTACCGCGCGAGTGCGTCATCGATGCGGCCATCATGAAGCTGCGTGCGCAGACGGATGCGGTCCTGCGCCGTGCGCTGGCGCAGCCCGATCGCCTTCTGCTTGGCCTTGGCCTCGTCCAGCTTAGCCTGCAGCCGCTCGAGATCCTCGCCGGTCTTGGTCAGCGCCTCGTCGAGCGCCGCGATCTCCCGCCGCAGCAGATCGGCCGCCTGCGCCGCCTCCGACCGCGCGACGAGCGCCGCCTTGGCGAGATCGTCGCGCCCGCGGGTGATCGCCAGCTCCGCCTTCCGCTCCCACTCCCTCTGCGCGGCCTCGGTGTCGTCCAGGCGCCGCGTCAGCTCCTTCTTCTCGGCGATCGAGCGGGCGGCGGCCGCCCGCACCTCGACCAGCGTATCCTCCATCTCCTGGACGATCAGCCGGACGATCTTGTCGGGATCCTCGGCGCGGTCGAGCATCGCCGAGATGTTCGAGTTGATGATGTCGCCGAGGCGCGAGAACACACCCATCGTCGTGACTCCGATCAGCCGAGAAGCATCGCGAGCACCACGCCCGCAGCGAAGAACGCCCAGGACTCGCCGGGCCGCCGGCGCAGCCAGTCAAGCATGCGATCCATAGTGCCGTGCCAGGAGGCGCTGTGCGGCCGGCGGGGTGGATCGTCGTAGCGGTCGTAACGGTAGCTCACGGCTCTCCCTCATCCTGCGCGCCGCGGAAACGGCGCTTCCGCGGATGAAGTTGCAAGCACCGTGCCAACGCCGAAGGCCGCAGAAATCCTGGGCCTCGCTCTTTGCCGAGACGACCGCGCAACCACATATCGGCAGAGATCACCGATAAATGGGATCCATGACCGATCTCCCGCCGCTCGTCGGCAGTTCGCCCGCCTTCAACGATCTTCTCGACCGAGTCTCGGCGCTCGCTGCGCTCGACCGCCCGGTCCTGGTGGTCGGCGAGCGGGGAACCGGCAAGGAGCTCGTCGCCGCCCGTCTCCACTTCCTGTCGCCGCGTTGGGATGGGCCTTTCGTCAAGGTCAACTGCGCCGCGCTCTCGCCCGAGCTCCTCGACAGCGAGCTCTTTGGCCATGAGGCCGGCGCCTTCACCGGTGCCGTCCGGCGCCATCTCGGTCGCTTCGAACGCGCCTCGGGCGGCACGCTCTTTCTCGATGAGCTGGCGGCAGCCGGGCCGCGCACGCAGGAGAAGCTGCTGCGTGCCATCGAATATGGCGAGATCGAACGGGTCGGCGGCAGCACGACCGTCTCGGTCGATGTCCGCATCGTCGCGGCCACCAATGTCGACCTGCCGGCCGAGGCCGAGGCCGGCCGGTTCCGCGCCGACCTCCTCGACCGGCTGGCCTTCGACGTCGTGACGCTGCCGCCGCTGCGCGCGCGCGAGGGCGACATCCCGGTACTTGCCGAGCATTTCGCGCGGGCGATGGCGCAATCGCTCGGACGGCCGCCCTTCCCCGGCTTCACCGACCGGGCCGCCGCCACGCTCGCCGCCCATGACTGGCCCGGCAATGTGCGCGAGCTGCGCAATGCGGTGGAGCGGTCGGTCCATCGCGCCCGGCCGGACGAGCCGGTCGACACCATCATCCTCGATCCCTTCGCTTCGCCCTGGCGCCCCGTCCGCGCCGGGACTGGCGGCGATGATGCGGCGGGTGGCGCGGGTGCTGGCGACTCGGATGCCGACGGCCCGCAGCCCGTTCCACGCTCCGCCCCCTCATCGGCAGAGGTGATGTCCGGATCGCTTCCCGCGGCGCTCGCCGCCTATGAGCGGACGTTGATCGAGCGGGCGCTGGAGGCGGAGCGGTGGCATCTCGGCCGGGCCGCCACCCGGCTCGGCCTCAGCTACGACCAGCTGCGCGGCGCGCTGCGCCGCCACGGGCTGCGCCGTCAGGCCGAACGTTAGCTGCGGGGTGCATTGGAGCCCGGTGTCCCGCCGGCGAAGGCCGGGGTCCACCTCCCGGTTCGCGTCGGCGGCCGGATGGATGCCGGCCTTCGCCGGCATCAAGAGGATCCTAGATGAAACGGAACGGCGCGGCGGAACCGGCGGAAGGCACCGCAGCTGTCGTTCCGGCCCCGCTACCGCGTCATCTGGCAGCGGTGGCGGAGAGGGTATTGGAAACCCGTCGCCGGGACGGCATGGTGCGGCCGCCGGCGGCGACCGGCAGCGAGACGCGATGAACCCGACCCGGACCGTCCTCGTCACCGGCAGTTCCTCCGGCTTCGGCCGTGAGGCGGTACGCCTGTTCGCGGCGCGTGGCTGGCGCGTCATCGCCACCATGCGACGGCCGGAGGGCCGGGCGAGCGCGGCGGTGCTGGCGGCGCTGCCCGGGGTGACGGTGGCCCCGCTCGATGTGACCGTCGCGGCCGAGCGGGAGGCGGTGGCGCGGCTGATCGACGAGATTGCGCCGGCCGGGCTCGACTGCCTCGTCGCCAATGCCGGCCATGGCGCGCTGGGGCCGCTCGAGCTTCTCTCCGAGGCGCAGGTCATCCGGCAGATCGACACCAATCTGACCGGGCACATGCTGACGATCCGGGCGCTGCTGCCGCAGCTGCGGCGGGCGAAGGGGCGCATCATCCAGCTTTCCTCAGTGCTGGGCCAGGTGGCGATCCCCCATTTCGCGGCCTATGTCGCGAGCAAGCATGCGGTGACCGGCCTCGGTGAGGCGCTGCGCTATGAGCTGGCACCGCACGGGGTGCAGGTCTGCACCCTCGAGCCGGGCCGCTACGGCACCGATTTCAATGCGAGCCTCGACCTCGCCACCGTGCCGGCGGAGTCGCCCTACCGTGCAGGCTTTAAGGCCGCCCTCGCCCCGCGCCGGCCGGACCGCGCGGGCCGTGCCCGACGTGGCGGTGATCCGGCCGAGGTCGCGCGGCTGATCGTGACGCTGGCCGAGGCACGGCGGATGCCGGTCCGGCGGTCGGTCGGAACCGATGCCATCGCGCTGCGCATCGCACGCCGGCTGGTGCCCGAGCCGCTGTGGGACCGGATCATGCTGGCGGCGTTCGCGGATCGGCGAAGGCGCCGGGGTCGCGCTGCATGATGATGGCGTCCTCGGCCGGCAGGCCGCCCCGGCGCGCATAATAGCCTCGCCGCCGGCCGACGGTGACGAAGCCCGCCCCGCGATAGAGGCGATGGGCCGCCGCATTGCCTTCGGCGACCTCGAGGAAGACGGGGACCGGACCCAGCGCCGCCAGCGCCGCCGCGAGCAGCTGGCCGGCGATACCGCGCCGGCGCTCGGATGCGACGACGCCGATCGACAGGATCTCGGCCTCACCCCCGGCCGCGCGGGCGATGACGAAGCCGACGGGTTCATCATGCGCGGCAAGAAAGGCGATCACACCGGGGCAGGCGAGAAGCCGGGCGATGTCCGCCTCGGGCCACACTTCGCCGAAGGCGCGGGCGTGCAGGACGGCGATGACCGGCGCATGGAAAGGGCCGGCCTCAAGGATCCGCGGCGCCGTCTCCACCGGCGTCACGGCGGTGCGTTCGGCCGCGCATCCGGTGGCCGTACATAGAGCGGCGCGGGCGGCGCGGATGAAGCTTCCCCGCGCCGCGCCCAGCCGAGCCGGGCGAGCACCACCGGATCGATCGGACCGGGATGGACGATCGGCAGGGATGCGGGGCCGGTCCCGGCAGCGGGCGGCGCCGCCTCGGCGAGACAGGCACCGACCAGCGGCGCGCCGTCGCCGCATAGCGCGACCGGCCGGGGCGCTGCGGCCAGCATCCGGCCCAACGCCGCGCCATCGGGATTGGCCGGCGCGCCCGCTGTCCCGTCCGCCGCGAAGAGCTGCACGAACGGCTCGGCCCGGCGCCCGTCGACCGCGACCAGCAGCGCCGATGGCTGGCGGTCTGCGCCGCCATCCGCCAGCGCCGTCGCACGCATGGCCTCGAAGCTGGAGATGCCGACGATCCCGGCCCCGGTGGCGAGGGCGAGCCCGCCGGCGGTCGCGAGGCCGACCCGCAGCCCGGTGAACGAGCCCGGCCCGGTCGCGATGGCGATCAGCCCGATCGCGCCGAGGGCGAAGCCTGCCGCCTCCGCCGCTTCGAGCAGGAAGGGCACCAGCCGCGCCGCATGGCCGTGGCCGACCGTCTCACGCCGGCAGACGAGCAGACGGCCGTCCTCCGGCTCCCCCTCACCGAAGGCAAGGGCGGCCGTCGCGATGTCGGCGCCGCCGGTATCGAGGGCCAGCAGGATCATGCAGGATGGCGCCCCCGCCGCCTGTCCTTGGAGACCCGATGCCGCTTGTCGAGATCACCGCCACCGCCGATGTCGCGATCGACCTGCGTTACGCGACGCCGGACAATCTGACCGGCCGCCCGATCTACCGACGGCCGCGCTGCCTTCTCCATCCCGACGCCGCGGGCGCCCTCGCCCGCGCGGCGGAGGGTGCCCGCGCCTTCGGGCTGCGCCTGCATGTCTGGGACGCTTTCCGGCCGGTCGAGGCACAATGGGCGTTGTGGCGGGCACTGCCGGATGCGCGCTGGGTCGCCGATCCCCGGCTGGGCTCGGCGCATGGCCGCGGCGTCGCCGTCGATCTGACTCTCGCCCGGCCGGACGGCACGTTGATCGACATGGGAACCGGCTTCGACGAGGCGGTGCCGGCCTCGCATCACGGGACCGCCTCGGTCTCCGCCGAGGCGCAGCGGAATCGGCAGGTGCTGGCGGGGATCATGGCGGTGGCCGGCTGGACGCTCTATCCGTTCGAATGGTGGCACTATCAGCTCCCCACGGCCGAAGGCTACCCGTTGCTGCACGATACCGCGCTCGGCCCGCTCGGCATGATGGGCCCGGCATAGCACCGCGAGGACGGGCGGTTCACAGGATGCGACAGGCCTCCTCGAAGCTCGGGCGCGCATTGCGCGGCCGGAGCTTCGACGGATCGCCATAACCGAGATTGACGAGGAAGTTCGACCGCCAGCTCGTGCCCTCGAGGAAGGTCTGGTCGACCTTGCGGCGGCTGAACCCGCCCATCGGCCCGCAATCGAGCCCGAGCGCCCGCGCCGCGATGATGAAATAGCCGCCCTGCAGCGTGCCGCTGCGCAGCGCCTCGGCCGCCGTCTTTTCCGGTTTGCCTTCGTACCAGGCGCGCGCATCCTCCTCGCGATAAAGGCGCGGCAACCAGGCGGGGAAGTCGAGATCATGGGCGATGATGGCGGTGACCGGCG
Organism: uncultured Mycobacteriaceae bacterium; assembly: GCA_964406375.1. Lineage (GTDB taxonomy): Bacteria > Pseudomonadota > Alphaproteobacteria > DSM-16000 > Inquilinaceae > CAYORM01. The sequence continues at coordinate 36,873 of CAYORM010000025.1, forward strand.
CCTTCATCGTCTGCTCGACATTGTAGGGGTCGAGACAGGGGGCGAGCCGCGCCTTCGCCTCGGGGCTGACGACGAAGAGCACCCGCATCGGCACCGCATTGCCCGAGGTCGGCCCCCAGCGGCACAGATCATAGATGGCCCGGAGCGTCTCCTCCGGCACCGGCTCGTCGAGGAAGGCGCGATGGGTCCGCGCCTCGCGGAACAGCGCGTCGAGCGCCTGGCGGTCCAGCATCGCGCCGGCCCCGCTAACCGCTCGCCCGGACCTCGGTCACCTCGGGAATGTAGTGCCGGAGCATGTTCTCGATGCCCGCCTTGAGCGTCATCACCGAGCTCGGGCAGCCCGAGCAGGCGCCCTGCATGTGCAGAGTGACGACGCCGTCGGCATAGCTCTCAAACACGATGTCGCCGCCATCCTGCGCCACCGCCGGACGGATGCGCGTGTCGAGCAACTCCTTGATCTGCGCGACGACCTCGTCGTCATCCTCGTCCGATGCCGGGGCGGGCGCCGCGTCGTCCAGCAGCACCGGCCGGCCGGCCATGAAATGCTCCATGATCGCGCCGAGGATCGACGGCTTCAGCACATACCAGTCGACGCCTTCGCGCTTGGTCACCGTCACGAAGTCGCTGCCCAGGAAGACGCCGTCGACGCCGTCGATCTCGAAGAGCCGCTGCGCCAGCGGCGAGCGCTCCACGCCGTCGCGGGTCGCGAAATTGGCGCTGCCGCCGCCGGTCACGGCGCGGCCGGGCAGGAACTTCAGCGTCGCCGGATTGGGGGTCTGTTCGGTCTGAATGAACATGGTCGATCCTCGGCCGGATACGCCGCTCCACCGTCACGCATGGCCGTCCCGGGGTCGGCCCGGCTGTCGGCGGCGGGATCTGCGGCGAAACTCTGCCTCGAAGGTGACGCCGGCCTGCCGCGAGATCAAGGCGCGCCGGGCACATGGCGCCCCTTCGCGGATGGCGGCGCAGG